>CAZGJF010000036.1:0-25597 GCA_964526595.1 uncultured Akkermansia sp.
ACAATCAACGTTTTTCGGTACTTCGACTATGCTCAGCATCCGAAGTATTAGGTTGGAGAGCCTGTCGAACCAACCATACTTAGTACAATCAACGTTTTTCGGTGCTTCGACTATGCTCAGCATCCGAAGTATTAGGTTGGAGAGCTTGTCGAACCAACCATATTTAGTACAATCAACGTTTTTCGGTGCTTCTGCTATGCTCAGCATTCGAAGTGAAACGCTTAGTGAGCTTGCCGAACTAAGCGCTTTCTCACCACATCGCCCGCTTGCATGATCACAACACTGTACTCGCCATTGCTGAGGTCTTTACCCAATTGCAATGTTTCCAAATCCGATGGCTGAACAGCATGGTCTTCAACCACCTTACCAAGTACATCATACACCTTGATAGCTACTTGTTCATCACTTGATGATGACAATTGAATATGGAAGTAATTCTCATACGGATTTGGATACGTGATGGCATCAAATGAATTGGCATCTGTTGAGATTTGTTCGTTTGATTTTTGTTGAATTGCATCAGTATTATTCAGAATAGTATTATTAAGTGATTCTGTTGTTTCTGAAAGTACGTTGTTGTTCAATACCGTCATTGTGCTGACACATGTCTTATAAAATACAGGAACTGCCGTAGTATAACCCACAGCACAAACCCCACTGGATAGCTTCACTCGGAAGTAGTTTGCTCCAACACTTGGATTTGAAACAGTATACGTTGATGATGTTGCCCCATCAAGATCTGTCCAAGGACCTGTGGCGCTTGTTGCTCGTTGCCATTGGATGGTTCCAACATAACCAGCACCCAAGGTTAGTATCTTCTCAGTGCTTGCACATATCGCTGTTGCTAAGGTTGCCCCTGTTGGTGAAGTTACATTGGCTGTAATCGTTTTAACGACCACTTTCGGGTCCACATTGACCACAAATGGGTCTGTGGTTGAACTCGGACATGGAGCATTGCTCAGAACTGCTCTAAAGGCGGTAGATACTGTCAATGCTCCTGATGAAAGGGTTGCAGCCGTTCCTGTAAACGCTGCCCACGTTGGTGTGGTAGCAGTGTAATTGGTTGATTTCTGCCAAGCGATGGTTCCGGATTGACCACTCAAGGTAAGTGTTTTAGCGGTTCCTGAACAAATATTTGCAGTATTTCCACTAATTATTCCGGCAGCGGTTGGTGTCTTGGCTGTGATTGCCAGTACATTGGAATAGACTGTTGGACACACTCCACTACTCAATTTGGCTCTGTACCATGTATTGGATTGAATATTTGTGAAAGAATAAGGTTGTGTTGTTGCTCCACTTACATCAGTAAAACCGGTAGAAGCTGATGTAGTAGATGCTTGCCATTGCAGTGAACCTATTGAACCTGTTAGTTTAAGAGGTTTATCGCTTCCTTTACAAAGTGTTAAACCTGAGGTATTGTTTACCGCAGCAGTTCCTGCCACTGCTTTTGGACTAACCGTAACATTAACCATCGTTGCAGTTGAGCTTGGACAAGGAGCATTACTCAATACAGCTCTGTATGCAGTTGAAGCTGTTAATGCCCCAGTGGATAACGTAGCCGTTGTTCCTGTGGCTGTTGCCCATGTTGGTGTAGCAGCGGTATAATTCGTTGATTTTTGCCACAGGATAGTACCCGATGAACCACTCAATGTGAGTGTTGCTCCGCTACCGGAACAGACAGCCATTGCAGATGCAGCAATAGCACCCGCTTTGGTGGAATCTTTTTTGGTTACAGCCAACACATTGGAATACACAATTGGGCATGCTCCGCTTGATAGTTTTGCACGATACCATGTATTTGCTTGAATGTTATTAAATGTATTTGTACTTGATGTAGCCGAACTAACATCATTAAATCCAGTTGTAGCAGATGTAGTGGATGCTTGCCATTGGATGCTACCTGTTGAACCTGTTAGTTTCAATGATTTACTACCACCGCTACATACATTGGCATCGGTTGTACCGTTTAAGGCTGCTGTACCGGCAACCGCTTTTGGAGATACGTTTATAATAACAACTGCTGATGTATCGTATTTACTCAAACAACTTTTGTTTGCAATAACACGATAAGCTGTAGGGGCTGTTAGTGCTCCCGTATTATACGAAGTATCTGTTGCTCCTGTAATGGTTACCCATGTTGGAGTGGCAGAAGAATAGTTTGTTGATTTTTGCCACGTTAAAGCTCCGTTGGAGCCATTTAAAACTAATGTTTGAGAATTTATTGGCAAACATAAATTCTGATTGCCTGATAAAATTCCTGAATTTACATTATTTGAACTATTAAAAATAGGTTTATTTTTATCAAATAAAGGACAATTAATACTAAAATTAGTAGCTTTAGGATTATTTTTTACACACCAAGCATTTACGGGTTTATTAAATGATGATGCATAATCAAACATACATGTCATATTATTTACATTGCTTACATCCCAATTACCAATGGGTTGATTAAAAGATGTTGCATGTAAAAACATATATGACATATTTGTTATATTGCTTACATCCCAATTTCCTATATCTTGATTAAAAGATGTTGCATATGAAAACATGTATGACATATTAGTAACATTACTCACATCCCAATTACCAATGGGTTGATTAAACGGAGCATTTTTAAACATACTTTCCATATTGGTCACATTACTCACATCCCAATTACCTATGGGTTGGTTGAAGTATGGTTTGTATAGAAATAAATTTGACATATCACTAACTAAAGTTGTACAATAATTATCAGAATTGTTGCCAAAAAAGGGGTTTAATTCTCTTCTTAAAAGTGAATTATTCACTGCTTTATAAGTAATTCCATTTACAATCCCAGTATCACCTACAACACAGTTTGAACATTTAATATGGCCTTGAGAATCTTGATAAAATAATTTGTTTTCTGAATTGGGATTAAAACATGTTCCCCAATTAGGCAGCTCGTTTAATGGGCAGTTATCATTAAAAGACTCGGGTAAACTAGAAATTAATAAAACACACCAATTTACAATGGATTGGCTGAAAGATGATGCACCAGAAAACATATTTTGCATACTTTCTACATTACTCACATCCCAATTACCAATGGGTTGATTAAAAGATGTTGCATGTAAAAACATATATGACATATTTGTTATATTGCTTACATCCCAATTTCCTATATCTTGATTAAAAGATGTTGCATATGAAAACATTTGTCCCAAATATTTAACATGACTCACATCCCAATTTCCAATGGGTTGATTAAAAGATGATGAACCAGAAAACATACCACTCATATTTGTCACATTACTCACACCCCAATTTCCAATGGGTTGATTAAACAATGGAGCATTTTGAAACATACTTGACATTTCAGTCACATTACTCACATCCCAATAGTTTAGTGGTTGATTAAAATAATAAGCCCCACTAAACATATAAGACATATTAGTAACATTACTAACATCCCAGTTTCCAATGGATTGATTAAACAATGGAGCATTTTGAAACATACTTGACATTTCAGTCACATTACTCACATCCCAGTTATTAAGAGGTTGATTATATTTAGAAGATAGAAACATACTAGCCATATTTGTTACACTGCTTACATCCCAATTGTTTAGTGGTTGATTGAAAAAAGTACCTACAAACATTCTTTCCATATTGGTTACATTACTCACATCCCAATTTCCAATGGGTTGATTAAACAATGGAGCATTATCAAACATACTTGACATTTTAGTCACATGACTTACATCCCAATTCTCGATTGCTTGGTTGAAGTTTTGTCTATTGTAAAATAAATACGACATCTCTGTCACCAACGAAGTACATACTCTGGTAAGGTCGGCACCTTGGTCTCTGCGTTGGTTCAAGAGGGTTCTATCCACTGCTTCATAGGTTACGCCACTCACTGTTCCTGTATCCCCTGCTTGGCAGTTGGTACATTTAATGTGTCCGAGTGAATCTGCAAAGAATGTTGCAGTAGTGTTTTGGGCAACAACGATGCTTATATTAGTAACAAGCAAGGTAAAAAGGAATAGTTTTTTCATTTCAAATGGGTTTTTATAAAAATCAGCGTGGGTCATTCAGCCACTCTGCCTCGGAGGTACTGGTATACCCATGCAACGGAATAAACTAAAGCCCACGCCTTGACGTAAGCGTTTAAGTTTAATTCTCCATTGCTTTTTTAAAGTACCAGTTTTCCGAAGCAGGATTAAACGAACGCTAATATGTTACAATAATTTGTTTTTCAGTCTATAAGTAATCAGTTTATTAATTTCATCAAATTTATATTATTTCTTTGAAAACATCAAAAAATATTTTTGTTTTTTTAATGCTTTCGTATGAATTCTTAAACTAAATCAGGCATTTTCGATGTGTGCTTTGAAGCAGGGCACGCAGTATGTGTCAATGCATCGTTTTGTTTAGTTGAGTTGCAACTGCATCATGAGGTCGGTTTGGATGTCTTCGCCCAGCTTAAACACGTGCTTATCAAACTCAACAAATCCAATGTGTTGGTAAAATTGGATGGCCTTGTGGTTTTGTTCCCACACCCCAAGCCAAATCTGTGTTTTGTTCTTCTGTTGAGCGATTTGTATGGCATGGTTGAGTAAGAGTTGCCCTACTTTTCTTCCTTGATAATGCTTCAATACATAAATGCGTTCGATTTCAAGCGTGTGATCTCCGTTCAGTTCTGTTTGTGCATCACCCACATTGATTTTCAAATAAGCTGCTGTTTGATCTTCACAGTTTGCAACATAAAATAATGAATTAGGGTTACTGAGTTCAGCGTTTAACTGCTCCAAGCTAAAATGTTGTTCCAGATAGTTTTGCATATTCTCCGCGGTATTTGCTGCCGAAAACGTTTCAGAAAAGGTTTGTATGCTGATGTCCCGAAGTAGGGAAAGATCCGCAAGGCTCATTGGTCTAATTTCAATATTGTGCATGGCTCGAAGCAAAAGCAACTGTTACGTTGGATTTAACTGTGAAGCAAGATTTGTCAAGCCTTTTCGAAAATCCTTTCTTACAAATTTATCCATCATTTTTGCCATTATCCTAAATAAGGGCTTTTTTCCTAAATCAGACGAAAAGTACCAGATTAGTTGTATTTCGTTTGCTGTTGGTGTGAGTAAAAAACCACATTTTGCCAACCCTTGGGGGCCAAAATTCAAATCCATTTCCACCCTTTCATTCGGAATGATCTGTGTGATTTCCATGTATCCTTTGCCGACTTTGCTGTTTCCTTCCCACGAGTATCGCGAACCTACGCTTTGTTTTTCTCCCGTAAAAAAGTGTTTCATGCCGGGGTCTTTTTCTGACCACGGACTCCACTTTACAAAATGTTCAAATACGGATACGTACTCAAACACCTTTTCAGGGGGGAGTTGGATGCTTATTTGTTCTTCAACGCGAACAATTTTCGGCATCATGAATCCAATCAACAGAAGCAGCAGCAAAAGTGCAGCAATACTAAGCAAGATAATAGCTAGGACAGTCATTTTTTTTGAAGCGAAGATACAAGAAATGATAGGATCAGCACGAATTTCCTTTTCAATGGTCACTAAATAGAAGCGTTTCAGTTTGTATGAGTAAGCGGAATGATTAAGACACTTTTTTTCACTATGATTAAATAGGCGTTCTCCCAAAGTGTACGATGATCCCAATATGCTGTAATGTGCGGCTTGTCATTTTTTTTGTGTCGTTGAGAGCTCAAAAAACTGTAATTTCGTTGCTCAATAGTTGCGTATGGAAAAGCTGGCTAATTTCATTGATGGAGCGTATTGTGCTCCCTTGAACGGAAACTACATTGACAATGTTGAACCGGCTACGGGGAATGTTTACAGTCTGATTCCAAACTCTGACAGTGAGGACATTGCCCATGCTGTGGAAGCTGCTGAACGTGCATTTCCGCTATGGTCCACGATGCCGGCAGAAGAACGAAGTGCCATTTTGGTGCGTATATCGGAGGGGATTCAGCGTAGAATGACTGCATTTGTGGAAGCGGAATCACGCGACAACGGTAAACCACTTACACTGGCAGCTCACGTTGATATTCCAAGAGCCATTTCTAATTTTCATTTTTTTGCCACTGCCATCGTTCATTTTGCTTCTGAATCTCATTACATGGAAGGCATGGGTGTCAATTACACGCTTCGAAAACCCTTGGGAATCGTGGGGTGTATTTCGCCATGGAATTTGCCTTTATACCTTTTTTCATGGAAAATTGCACCTGCTTTGGCTGCCGGAAATTGTGTGATTGCCAAACCGTCCGAAATTACGCCCTACACGGCTTATTTGTTGGGTGAGGTGGTCAAAGAAGCAGGAATGCCTGCCGGTGTGTTAAACATTGTGCATGGCTTGGGGTCAACTGCCGGAGATGCAATCGTCCAACATCCCAAGATAAAAGCAATTTCTTTTACAGGTGGCACCAAAACAGGGGAATACATCGCACGAACTGCTGCGCCGATGTTCAAAAAATTATCTTTGGAATTGGGTGGTAAAAATCCGAATATCATTTTTGCTGATTGCAATTTTGATGAGATGTTAAGTACGACATTGAGGTCTTCTTTTGCGAATCAGGGGCAAATATGCCTTTGTGGTTCACGCATTTTTGTTGAACGACCAATGTATGAGAAATTCAAAGAAGCTTTTGTGGCGAAAGTATCACGTACAGTTGTTTCGTATCCAAGTGATCCGAAGGCCATTTTGGGAGCCGTTGTTTCAAAACCTCATTTGGAAAAAATCCTGTCATACATCGAATTGGCAAAAGAGGAGGGAGGCACTGTGCTTACCGGTGGAGAACGAGTTGTACTCGAAGGCGAATACCGTGATGGCTACTACCTACGTCCGACCATCATTGAAGGATTGGCATACAATTGCAGAACCAATCAAGAGGAAATATTTGGTCCGGTGGTAACAATTACTCCTTTCGATACCGAGGAAGAGGTACTGATGATGGCAAATTCAACCATGTATGGTCTTTCTGCTACTTTATGGACAAACGACTTGCAAAGAGCTCATCGCATGGCTGACAGAATACATGCGGGTATCGTGTGGATTAATTCATGGTTAGTCAGGGACTTACGAACACCGTTTGGAGGCGTTAAAGCTTCCGGCGTAGGTCGTGAAGGTGGATTGGAAGCTCTTCGTTTTTTCACGGAACCAAAAAACGTGTTTGTAAAGTATTGACTCTTATTTTAAGACTAATTTTTTAACGGTATCGCCCTTAGAGCTTGAAACATGAACCAAGTAAATTCCTTGCGATACATCGGATACGTCTATCGTTAGCTGTTTTTCATCCACGACTTTATCTTTAATAATTTGTCCTGATAAAGTCATGATTTCTACATGCTCGATGGTTGTACCATCCGCAAAAATGGTCAACAAATCACTTGTCGGATTTGGAAACATCAATACCGAAATCATGTTTTTTTCAGCTAAAGCGGATTTCTGAATGCAGAAATTTTGGATGTTACTTGGTCCGAAATTTGCTTGTTCAGGAAGAAGTTGGCATAATGTTATTGAATCGATGCTGATCACATAGCTTCCATTGATCGCATTTGGTCCGGTACACCCTGTCATGCCATCACCGAATTGATCCATCAGTGTGAATGTGTAACAGCCTTCAGGCAGACAAAATGATTCCTGAATGATTGTTGGGTTGTTATCTGCATAGCCGGAGCCGGAATACAGCACTTGATTGTTGCTGTCCAATAGTTCCCAAGATGTTTCAGAAGCCCAACAATCCAATTGCAAACTTAAATCAACAGTTTGCCCGTTCATCACCATCACAAAAGAGGAGGTAAGTGAATCATTGTTCATGTTTTGATCTGACGCACCATTCGGTAAATTAACTACTGCAAGAAATGAGTGATTACCGTTGCCTAACATGGCATCCGGAATGTTAATCACGGCGCTTTCCCATTGAGCTAAGGAACCTGTCCAGTTTATGGATTGATTCGTATTTCCATCGAAGCCATAACTGATCAAAGCACTGTAGAGGGTATCGAGACCCGAATTAGTTAGTGTTATTGACGCCGAAATGGGTGCATTGCAGATGACGCCTGAAACACCTTGAAGCAAACTCAAGGAAGCATCGATTGTGTCTGCCGGTGCAATGGGGTTAAAACCTTCTACAACAAGAGCACCGCTATTGTTCGGGTCAAGCCAGTCTTTCAATCGAGAGTCAACCGTGTTGTTGCCCGTCCACGACAGTGAAAATTTTCCGTATTCATCGGATAAATCACTTCCGCCACAACTGGAGGATCCTCCATGCAATTGACCAATCAAATGATGATTTTGATCGAACAGGGGAGAACCGGAAGAACCTCCTTCAGTGACACCAAAATCCCAACCGGGAACATGCCAATGACTGTTTTGAGGGGTTCCTGTCCACGTTCCATTGGTTAGAGGGTCATTTTCGATGGATATTTTTTTAATATCTCCTGCAGGATGATGAATGCCTGTAGCAGCAGAAACGGCTGAACCTGTATTGTCCCAACCGGCATAATAAATTCCCCAAGCAGGATCTGGAGTACTGTTAAGTTCCACCAAGGTAAAGTCTGAACCTGACCAAGAAGCACGTAATACACCACCATTGACGTTCATAAACTCCGGGCCATTAACACTACTGCTGCCTGAACCACATACTGTTTGACCTTCAGGGCGTTCCCACCGAAAACGGAAAACCCATCCCGTTGGATTTGTACCGCAATGATTCGCCGTTAAGAAATAGGGGATAACGTTACCCGACGTGTTGTTCACCAATGTTCCTGTACAGAATCCGCCCCCATTCACCATCATTGCCACAGCGTTTCGTTCATTGCTCCAGTTGATACCAATCGGACAGTTGACATCGTAATGGCAATTTCCGGATGAATTCAATGCTTTGGCCAGTGAATTGAGGTCTCTATAACCGTGAACAATGGTCCCAAGAGTTAGCTTAGTCGATCCAATGTGAGTAGCTTCCTCGACCCATTCAACAATGATTTTAGCGCTTTTGACCAATTCCGTACCTAACACCATTGCTTCATTGTTGTTGAAACTGGAATAGGCCCCAATGAATACATCATTTATGGCATCTGAGACAAACAAATGTGTTCCTGTCGCAAGGTAAAATTTTGTAAATATCAGGTTGACGGATACTGCATTCGGACAAGCGATACCAAATTGATAATGAGTTGAGCCGTTTGGTAATTGCTGTTGTATTGCGAGTTGCGTCAAATCTAAATCAACATCAAATTCTTTACCGAAACGAAGCATTTTTTCACCATTGCCACCATCCGTTAAAATTTCCTCGTTGTTGTCAACGAAAGGTGTTTCGTAAAATACAGTTGTTTTTTTAATTTTTCCACTCACGGTCAGTGGTTTCCCCGCATCGATGGTTTGGGCGAAACATTCAACCGTTATAGAAACTAAAAACAGGATAAAGAAAATGCAGTGTTTATTTGATTGTTGACGCATTGTTGAGCAATTAATATACATTGACGAAATTAGTTTTAAAAACGTTTCAAACGTTAAAAAGGTTGATTTCTTTCACCTTAGAAGTGGATTGATATTTTCAGTATTTGATATGTTATTTTTGCAATGGCTTAAATTCTTCAATAGTTAACTTTGTGATTGATGAACAGATTTAAGGTAGAATTGATTTTTAATTATCATTTATCAATGATTTGAAGAAAATGAACATCATTCGAAGAGGAATAATAGGAGTTTTGGTCAGTATATCACACTTTTATTTTGCTCAAATTTCTTCACATAATACAATTAAAGGATCAGTAACAGATGAAGTTACAAAAGAAAAAATCGTTGGAGTTTCTATTGCGTTATCGGAACTAAGAAGGATTGTAAAGACAGATGAAAATGGAAATTATGAACTCAATGGTATTATGTCTGGAACCTATTATTTTGAAGTCTTTATTTCAGGCTACAAAACGAACTTGCTTAAGATTAAGGTAGCTGGAGATTCAGTTATTGATTTTGTTTTAAGCCCATCAGTTAAAGAAATTAATGATGTGATCATTAAAAAAATTGATTCAAGATCACGTAGTCCAATCATCATCAAGTCACTCGAAATAAAGCAACTAAATCAAGATGCTTCAACCAATCTTATTGATGCTTTAAAAAACGTGCCCGGTGTGAATCAGGTCACAAGTGGTCCTGGCATTTCAAAACCCATCATTCGCGGATTGGGATACAATCGGATTATTTCACTCTATAATGGCATTAGACAAGAGGGGCAACAATGGGGAGATGAACATGGAGTTGAGATTGATGAATATGCCATTGATCATGTGCTAATAGTAAAAGGTCCGGGTAGCTTAATGTATGGATCGGATGGTATTGCGGGCGTCATCAGCTTTTTTTCGGGACATTCACTCCCAAACGGTACTGTTCGTTCACAAGTCTTGTCAAATTATCAATCCAACAACAATTTGTTTGGGCATTCTTTTGCTAACTACGGGAATAAAAAGGGAATAAATTGGTCTGTCCGATTAAGTCATAAAATCGCATCAAACTATCAGAACAAACTCGATGGAAAAGTTTACAATTCCGGTTTTAGTGAATTAAACGGAACCGTTTTTCTGAGAATTCAAAAGAAATGGGGATACACTAATTTAAATTTAAGCTCTTATAATGCGGTGATCAACATGCCTGAAGGTGAGCGTGACAGTTTAGGGCAATTTGTGTTAGAAAAAACCGATAAAAATGGCACTAGTTCGGTCGTAAGTGCTACCCAATATGATTTGAAAGGTTACGAAGTCGGATTTCCTCATCAAATGATTAAACACAAAAGAGTGATGAGTAATACGTTGATTATGCTTAAAAAGGGTGTGCTAGTTTTTGATTTTGGTTTTCAGAATAACAATCGCGCTGAATTTGGTAATGTTAAAAAACCATCTGAAGCTGCCTTATTGTTCGATCTGAACACCATAACTTACAGTTCAAGATATAATTTGAATGCAATAAAAAAATGGGAGACTTCCATAGGTGTTAGTGGGATGATTCAACAGAATAAAAATAAAGGGTTGGAGTTTATTATTCCCGAATATTTGTTGTGGGATGCAGGTGTTTATGTAAGTACACAAAAGACAATGGGTAAAACTACTTTTGCATGTGGAATAAGGGTTGAAAACAGATCCTGTCATTCTGATGAATTATTCTTGAATCCGAATAAACAGCCTTCAGCTCCAAATGACACTACCTCCAAACTCAAATTTTCGTCAATAAAGCGCAATTACAACAATATTTCAGGTAGCATTGGAGTTTCTCGTCCAATGAGTGACAAATCAACTATAAAGTGCAATTTATCAAGGGGATATAGAGCTCCCAATATTGCCGAAATAGCATCAAACGGAAGACATGAGGGCGCATTTAGGTATGAGTATGGTGAATCCAATTTAAAATGTGAAATAAGTCATCAATTGGATCTTGCTTATTTTTTTAATTCGAATCATGTTGTGTTTGAATTCACTCCATTTGTTAATCTCATCTCTAATTACATTTATCTGAAAAAACTTTCAAGTGAAAATGGTGGAGATTCCATACCTGATTTAAGTGATTCATCTCCTGCCTTCAAATATGCATTTTCAAATGCTACCCTCGCCGGGGGTGAGGTCTATTTGGAAATTCATCCTCATCCTTATGATTGGCTTATTATTGAGCAGTCTTTTTCTTGTGTACAAGCAACTCAAAATAATCAAGCAGACAGTTTAAAATACTTGCCATTTATTCCTGCTCCTCGATACAGAGCAATTATTAAAGCACAATTTAAAAACGTTACATATTTGCTGCCTGAATGTTATGTTAAATTTGGAATTGATTATTTTTTTGAGCAAAATAAATACTTCCGTGCATATAATACTGAGACTGCAACTCCCTCATACCTGTTGATGAATGCAGGAATTGGAGGTGTTTTAAAAACAAAGAATTTGGCAAATTTTCTCACAATTTATGCAAGTGTAGAGAATCTGGCAGATATCGCCTATCAGAATCATTTGAGCAGACTCAAATATGCCCCGATAAATCCAGTCAGCGGAAATCGTGGGATTTATAACATGGGCAGAAACATTAGTTTAAAATTGATTTTGAATTTTTAGTTACCGTTGTGAGACGAATGTTTTTTTGATAAAAGTTCTTCAAACACTTATATTTGCCCCAAATTTGGTGAAGGCAGAACTCCTTAAATTTTAATCAAAAAGTTAAACAGAATTTGTATGCAACGATATCAGAATTATGCGCTTGGTAAGTGGGTTGATGGAGAGGGAATAGAAACAAACTTGTATCACGCCATCACCGGTGAACAGTTGGGTTCAGTCTCCAGTCTTGGGTTGGATTATGCTGCAATGATTGAATACGGTAGAAAAACCGGTGGTCGTGCCCTTCGTAAAATGACCTTTCAGGAACGAGGCAGAATGCTGAAAGCTCTTGCACTTCACCTATTAACAAAGAAGGAAAACTATTATCGAGTCAGTTCATGGACCGGAGCAACCAAAATCGACTCGTGGATTGATATTGAAGGAGGAATTGGGAATCTTTTTGCCAATGCGTCCTTGAGAAGACAATTTCCGGATTTGCCTTACTACGTGGATGGTGTTGCAGCCCCTTTGTCAAAAAATGGAACGTTTATCGGACATCACATCATGGTTCCGAAAGAAGGCGTTGCCATACACATCAATGCTTTTAATTTTCCGATTTGGGGAATGTTGGAGAAAATCGCGGTTAATCTCATGGCGGGTGTGCCAGCTATTATTAAACCTTCTGAGTACACCTGTTTTCTGACAGAAGTCATGGTGAGGGATATTATCGAATCAAATCTATTACCTGAAGGTTCCATTCAGCTGGTTTGCGGACTGGGAAGAGGGATCATAGATCATGTTTCAACAGAAGATGTGGTGACTTTTACGGGAAGTGCTTCCACAGGAAAGCTATTAAAGGCACATCCCAGAATAGCGTCCGAAAGTGTAGCTTTTAATCTTGAAGCAGACTCATTAAATGCTACTGTTTTAGGTCAAAAAGCCGAATTGGGTACTGAAGAATTTGATTTGTTCATCAAAGAAACAGTCAAAGAAATGACCATTAAAGCCGGCCAGAAATGTACAGCTGTTCGCAGAATCATAGTTCCTGAAAATTGCATCGATGAGGTAGAAAAAGCTCTCAAGGTTCGTTTGGCTTCAACGACCATCGGCGATCCATCCGTTGAAGGTGTTCGTATGGGTGCTTTAGCGACACGCTTACAAGTTGATCGGGTGCGCGCCAGTGTTGAGTCGCTTTCTAAATCACAGGAAATCGTATTTGGTGATATGGATCATTTTGAAGTGTTGGGTGCAGATCGAAATGTAGGAGCTTTTTTCTCTCCCATCTTATTTAGAAATAACGACCCATTTAACAGAATTGATGTACACGAAATCGAAGCTTTTGGACCGGTCGCAACGATTATGCCTTACAAAAACCTTGATGAAGCAATTGAACTGGCAAAAATGGGTAAAGGTTCTTTGGTTTCTTCCATTGTCACGCCTTCTGATAAAGAAGCTACAGAATTTGTTGTGAACGCCGCAAGCATGCATGGTCGAATTTTGGTATTAAATAAAGATTGTGCCAAAGAAAGTACCGGGCATGGCTCACCGATGCCACTGCTAACACATGGTGGACCGGGAAGAGCCGGAGGTGGTGAAGAAATGGGTGGTAAACGTGGCGTTTTACATTACATGCAACGAACCGCCATTCAGGGGCATCCAACAACAATCACGGCGATTACACATCAATTTCAAGTTGGTGCAGCAATGCCTGAGGCAAATCCTCATGTTTTCAGAAAACACTTTGAAGAATTGGTCATCGGAGAAACTGTGTTTACACATAAGCATACGGTTACTGATGCTGATATTGTCAATTTTGCAAATGTTTCCGGAGATAACTTTTATGCACACATGGACGCCACTTCTTTGGAAGGAACCATTTTTGAAAGGCGAGTTGCGCATGGTTATTTCGTATTGTCCAAAGCAGCTGGATTGTTTGTTGATCCTAAGAAAGGGCCTGTTTTACTGAATTATGGAATAGTTGAAGCACGATTTACCAAACCGGTTTATCCGGGAGCAACATTGGGTGTGCGATTTACCGTAAAAGAAAAAATTGATCAGGAAAAGAAGAACGATGAGGATATCGCAAAAGGAATTGTGAAATTCTTAGTCGATGTGTACGATGAAACAGGTGAAACAGTTGCACTTGCTACCATTTTGACCATGGTTAAAAAACTGAATCAGAATGATTAGAGATTTATTCGTATAAATTAAAAAAGTCAACGAACCAATGCTCAAACGTCAAAGAATAAACGATCGATTATCAAATAAGTTTCTTGTGGAAGTGCTGATGGTTTTTGTGTGCTATCAATCTGCTTTAAGTCAGTGTGTTAATCAATTTCCTTCAATTAATCTTGGTAATGATACGATTATCTGTGCCGACCAAACGCTTCAATTACAAGCTCAGGGATATATAAACTATCATTGGTCAAATGATTCTACAACGACAAATATTACCATTCAAGATCCCGGTATATACTATGTGAATGGGTCAATTATTGATACAAATTTCGTTCTTAATGGCGATTTTGAAGGCGGAACGAATGCTGCCTCAAATAATTTTTATACTGATTACATTCCCGGTAACGGAGGCTCCTGGGGGCTGCTCTCGAATCCCGGGCAGTATGCTATTTCAACTTCTCCTTCATTGGTTCACAATAATTTTATTTTTTGTGGAGATCATACGACCGGTAGTGGAAACATGTTGATAGCAAATGGTGCTTCGACCGGAAACACCATCGTATGGGAGCAAACCGTTACAGTTATGCCCAACACTGATTATTTGTTTTCCATGTGGCAATCTAGCGTTGAAAATACCACTGCACCTTCACAATTGCGATTATTCATAAATAATGATACAGTTTCAGAACTGCAATTATGCGACACATTAGGATGTTTGTGGACTCAAATCAGTGGAACCTGGAATTCGGGCTCAAATACGACCGCAACGCTTCGAATCATCAATATTACACTTTTAGAAGCAGGAAATGATTTTGCACTCGATGACATTTTTTTCTCACCTGTTTGTTTATCTTCTGACACAATCATTGTTGAATTTGACACCTTAGAGGTTGATGCCGGTTCGGATATTCTTGCTTGCATCAATGATCCTCAATCGATAATAGTAATGGCAAATATGCCCGTTTCTTCATGGCTTTGGAATACACAGGAGACAAGCGATCAAATCACACCAACACAATCAGGAGAATATGTTGTAACAGCATTGAACGAAAATAATTGTACTGCTTCTGATACGGTTAATGTAATTATTGATTCGATGAATTGGCAAATTGACAATGTCTTGGCAACAACAACTCAATGTGGTATCAACGATGGAAGTGTAACAGCACAAGTATTCGGAAATTTTGTAGTACCGCCAAGTTATGTTTGGTCAGGTCCGGGGTCGAACAGCCAAAATCAACATCAGGGGATGACTTGGTCTGCACTTTCACCGGGCTGGTATTATGTTGAGGTGAATGTTGCCGGGTGTGCCAGATTTGATTCTATCAAAGTCCTTCAAGAAAATCAACCGATTGCCTCCTTTACGGCCACACCAAGTGAGGGTTATGCTCCGCTCAACGTAATGTTTAATAATAACAGCAGCTCAGCTCATCAGTATACTTGGGATTATGGAGATGGTCTATTTTGGGATACAACTTCCTTGGTAGGAACAGCACATACCTATGACACAACTGGCGTATATCCGGTCATGCTTATTGCCCAAAATGGAACTTGTACGGATACAGCATTTTTACAAATTACGGTGATTGAGCCTCCAATTATTCTTCCTCCATCGGTCGAAACCGTGAATGTTTTTTCCCCGAATAATGATGGTGTGAATGATGTTTTTAACTTCAGTTTGGACCATATTAAAGCAATCAAAATGACAGTATTGAACCGTTGGGGAAATGTCATGTTTGAATCAACGGATGTGAATTTTAAGTGGAATGGAACATCTGCTAATGGTCAGGATGCCATTTCAGGAGTTTACTTTTACATGTACGAAGCCATTGGTTTACAAGATGAATTGATTAAAGGTCAAGGATTTGTTCAATTGGTCAGATAACTATTTGCGTTTGAAGAAAATTAAGATTGAATTTCTAAGTACTTTTGCCACCTTTAAAAAACAGTCATATAAAACAGTTCCGCGTGCAGACACTAAAACAATTGGTTCGAGAAGTGTTGATTTTTTTTCATTTGGATTTGACCCAAAATCTAAAGTATGACAGAATTACAAAGAAAATCTTGAAAAAACACCTCGGACATGACTTTAATTGTATTGATGTCGGTTGTCATAAAGGTGAAATTCTGAATTTGATGTTGAAGTATTCTCCCAAAGGAAAACACTTTGCTTTTGAGCCCATTCCGGATTTTTTTCAATTATTGAAGCAACGTTTCGATGAAAAAGTCAATATTCTACCCTTTGCATTGTCTGACACAAATGGCGAAACAGATTTTCAATATGTCAGGAATGCACCTGCTTACAGTGGAATTAAAAAAAGAGAATACGCAATCAAAAATCCTAGATTAGAGAAACTGAAAGTTCCGATGAGAACGTTGGATGATCTAATTCCTTCCAACGAAAAAATTGATTTTATCAAAATTGATGTTGAAGGAGGTGAGTTTGCTGTATTAAAAGGAGCTCAAAACCTGCTGAAGAATAACAAACCACTTGTTTTATTTGAATTTGGAAAGGGTGCAAGTGATTTCTATGGGACTGATCCTGTCGAATTGTATGATTATCTTACCAAAGAAGTTGGATTGAATATTTATACCCTTGATGCTTTTATGAAGAACGAAAATGCCATCGGTCTTATTGATTTTATAAATAGTTATAATCCTAGTCTCGAATATTATTTTGTGGCATCAAGCAGAACTCAGATATCATAAAACTGATTGTGTTGAGTTTATCCTGAAGTAAAAGTCGAAAAAGAGTGTTTTTTTCCTACTGATTTCGAACCATTAAAAAGTCCACTAAGTCAATTAGCGACTGTTTTTGTTCGCTTGCTGCAGCTATTTTATTAAATGCGCACATTGCCATTTCAAAATGTTCGGACATAACGGCTTCACAAGCTTGTCTTGCACCAATTGAATCGAACAGTTCTTTTGAACGATTTATTTTGTAAGTTACATCTGTTTCAATACTTAATGCATTGAGTTCACGAATTTGAGACGCATTAGCTATTTCATGAGCTTTCAGATTCAGCAGAGTTTTTTTATTTGCAATAACATCTCCACCAACTTGTTTGCCAAATTTGAGTGGGTCGGCATATAAATCAAGAATGTCGTCCTGAATTTGAAATGCGATTCCGATGTGTTGACCAAAGGCATCCAAGTATTCAACGTCTGTTATTGAAGCATTTGCAATAATAGCGCCCATCTTCAGTGCACAGCCAAGTAATACGGCAGTTTTTAAGCGAATCATCTCAATGTATTCCGTTATAGAAACATCATTTCGAAGCTCAAAATCCATGTCCATTTGTTGTCCCTCACACACCTCAATAGCCATTTGGTTAAAAGCCATTAATAACTGTGGAACATGTTCCTTTTTTTGTTTTGAAAGTAATTCATATGCTTTAACAAGCATTACATCGCCGGACAAAATAGCATTGTTTACATTCCATTTTACATGTACGGTTGCCTGATTTCTTCGCAGTGGTGCCTGATCCATGATGTCGTCGTGAATCAATGAAAAGTTGTGAAAAACCTCTACTGAAAGTGCCGCAGAAACCGCATCTTCTTTTGAATAGTTGAATAGTTCAGTACCCAACAGAGTCAGTATTGGTCTGATTCGCTTTCCTCCTAAATTAAGAAAATAGCGAATGGGGTCATACAGATTATGGGGTGAATTTGGAACGTTGAATAGGGAAAGTTCTTTTTCTATAAAGGAAATGTAAGAATTAAGTCCTTTCATGTGCTACTTAATCAAATTCATCAAGTAAGTCCCATATCCACTTTTGACTAAAGGTTTTGCTATTTTCTTTAGTTGATCCGCTGTAATGAATCCATTGTGGTAAGCCACCTCCTCAATGCAACCAATTTTTAGACCTTGTCGCTCTTCGATAACTTGCACAAATTGACCTGCCTGCATCAAGGAGGGAAACGTTCCTGTGTCAAGCCAAGCTGTACCGCGATCAAGCACGGCAACCTTTAATTTACCTTGAGCTAAATATGCCGCATTTACATCAGTTATTTCGTACTCACCTCGTAAGGATGGTTTGAGATTTTTAGCTATTTGAACAACTGAATTGTCATAAAAATAGAGTCCGGGAACAGCGTAATTTGATTTTGGATTCTTTGGTTTTTCTTCGATTGAGACAGCCTTCATGTTCGAATCAAATTCAACGACCCCATAGCGCTCCGGATCGCTCACATGATACGCATAAACAACACCTCCCTCAGGATCATTGTTCTGCTTTAATAGTTCATCCATGCCCACACCATAAAAAATGTTGTCTCCAAGAATCAGAGCAACTTTATCATTGCCGATAAACGCTTCACCAATAACAAAAGCTTGAGCAAGACCGTTCGGAATTTCTTGTATGGCGTATGAGAATTTACATCCCAAACTTTCTCCCGATCCCAATAATTTTTCAAAATGGGGTAAGTCGTGTGGGGTAGATATTATTAAAATTTCTTTAATACCTGCACTCATCAAAATGGAAAGCGGATAGTAAATCATCGGCTTATCGTAGATTGGCATTAATTGTTTTGAAACAGCTAATGTGAGGGGGTGAAGGCGAGTCCCGGATCCTCCGGCCAAAATAATTCCTTTCATTTCAGTTTATATGATTAGTGAATAACAAATTAGGATTGATTAGGCTCAGTATCAGTTTTCTTTTGGTCAATTGCTGCGGATGCTTGAACCTCTAAATCAAATAACTCAAAGTCAATTTCCTCATCGTACAATTCAAACAAAGGTTCTTCAAATGATTTCGTTGTTAAACGACGTTCCATACTCATCAACAAACATGGAAGCAGAACCAAATTAGTAAACAGAGCAACTATGTATGTTATAGCTGATAGATAGCCCAATGCCTGTGTTCCTCCAAAGTCTGAAAAAATAAATACGATAAATCCAAAAAATAAAATAATGGAAGTATAAATAATACTTAGGCCAGTTTCTTTAATTGAAATCTCAACACATTCTTTTAAATCCCATTTTTTGTATTTCAACTCCTGACGGTAACGAGCTAAGAAATGAATGGTATTATCCACAGTAATTCCTAAAGCGATGGAAAAAATCAAAAGGGTTGAAGGTTTTAATGGGATATCAAACCAACCCATAATCCCTGCGGTTACTATCATAGGTACAATATTTGGGATCATGGAAACCACAACCATTCTGATTGAAGTGAACAACAAACTCATCAGAGCAGCAATTGAAATAATCGCAAAGAAAATACTGGATATTAAATTCCAAACAAGGTATTGTGTGCCTTCTGATACAACTACCGATGTTCCGGTCAGAGTTACGTCATAGTATTCATGGTCTATGGCTTTGCGCAGTTGTTCATGAAATCTGGGTTTGTTGTAGTATGCCCTAACTAAATCCGGATTGGTGTCAAATTGATATTGCAGGTCAGAATTTCCCTTGGAAAGTTCAGCTGTAAGACCATTATAGATGTTTGAGTAGGTTAACAAAAGACTATCAATGTATTGCCTTTTACCTGTTTCAATTTTGTGATACAAACGTTCAATATCCTTTCTGTCGGGATTCATGATGCTGTCAATTTGACTTTTGATGTTGGCAACTTTATCAGCCACTTCATAAGAGCCAATATCTCTCATTTGGGTACGTACTCTCAATACCAGATTGTTGGTGTCAACGAGTTCCTTGATGGAAATTGCTGAATTGTTGTTCGAAAGGTTCAGATTGTCATAGTATTTATTCAGTCTTGCAAAATCTCTTTTAGATGGTATTTTGAACTGATTCGTGTCGTTCCCATAATAAGCCATATTAATAACCTTTAGAAAGTCCACAATTGATAAACTCTTGGAGAAAATGGTATCTCTGGCAATAAGCTGTTGTACGTTCTCCACTTTGGTGAGCGTAGATTTACCAAAAAGACGTCCCTTTTCTTTGTAATCGATCATCACCTCGAATGGAATGGCACCTTTGAAGTTATCCTCCATGAAGTGGATATCTTTAAGTATCGGATCATTTTTGGGTAAATCACCGGTTAAATTTCCTGTCACCTTCATTTTAAATATTCCAATCACAGATACCAAGGTGATTAATGTCGTTATAAAATAAACCCACTTACGTTTATTCGCTGTGATATAGACTAATTTTTCAAGTAATCCTACAGCCAGTTTTCGATCGAGATGTTTCAAGTGACGTTCAGGTGTGTTTTTAACGAAAGATGCGAGTATTGGTACTAAACAAAGTGATACGACATAACAAAACATGAAATTGATGGAAGAAATCATTCCAAACTCATAAAATTTATCAGAGTTGGTAAATAGGAAAGTGATAAATCCAAGAGCTGTGGTAACATTTGTCAAAAACATAGCTATCCCTGTTTTGGAGACAACTCGATGCAATGCCTTCATTCTGTTTCCGTGAGCTCTGAATTCTTGATGAAATTTATTGTATAGGTATATACAATTGGGTATGCCAATCACAATCATTAATGGAGGAATCAGAGCCATTAGAATTGAAACATGATAACCAAATGTTGCAATCGATCCCAATGCCCAAATCACAGAAACCCCCACCACGGTCATGCAAATCAACACGGCTCTAAATGATCGAAAGAAGAAGTACATTAGTAAAGATGATACCAGCATGGATAATCCAATGAAAATGTACATTTCGGCATTGATTCTTTTTGCAAGAATGACTCGTAAGTAGGGAAGTCCTGCATAATGAAAAGAACCAAAATACTTTTCATACGTTTTAGACAACTCTTGAATATTCAAGACAACTTTTGATTTCTTTTTATCGGCCAAATAGCGCTCATCGATACCTACCAACATCAGTGAAACATGCGATGAATCGTTGTAAAGCATGTTGTCATAAAGTGGATTGTCTTTTATTTTCAGTCGTATGGAGTCTATCGATTTTTTATCGAAGTCACGCTCTTTCGGATCAAATATCCGTTGAATTTCAAACATGCTAGCCTCCTTATTGTTATGAAGCGTAAACAAGGTGGCTTCAGATATAATGGATTCGACTCCATCCATTTGCAGAATAGAATCCCCTAATTCTTTCCATTTAAGCAGATTTCTTTTCGTGTACAGTGAGTCGGTTTGAATCGCCAAAACAAAGGTCCCCCCATCCTCACCAAAGCGTTCTTTGAACAGATTATAATTTCTAGTTGTTGGAGAATCCTTAGGTAGTAGAATACCATACTTGTTCTCCATTTTTAAGCTAGTGACGGCAAAATAGCCAAAATAGACAGTAATCAGGGTGATAGCACCCAAAATTAAGAATCTGAACTTCAGAATAAAATTGGCTAATTTATTCCACATAGTTGACCTACACTTTTAAGCTTGAAGGACAAATGTAATTAATAAAAAGGAGTTAGCGAATGACTTGTAAGCATCATTTAGAAATGAAAATCATTCAGAATTTGATTGAAGTTTAAAGTTGATTAATTGAATTTCTTCTCAATAGCCTTATATCTGTAATCGAAAATTTGATTTAGCTTTTTTGAGATCACCGGATGGAAAAGAGATCCCAGAAAACCAAACGGAAGAGCATAAGTGACAATATCTGTCATTTCTACACCTCCTGAAACCTTCTTAAAATGATGTTCATGGTGCCATAAACGATAAGGACCTACGCGTTGTTCATCCACAAAAAAATCTAATTCTTTGACATGAGTTATTTCAGTCAACCACCTCATAGGTATATTTAGTACAGGACGAACAATATACTCAATGACCATTCCTTCATACATTGATTCTTGTAGGTTTGACACGATATCAAAGCCCATGAATTCAGGTGTAATTTCCTTGAGATTTTGGGGAGCACAAAAAAAGCTCCAACAAGTTTCAATATCAGAATTTACGAGTTGATTTCTTTTAAGTTGGTATATTTTCATGACTGATAAACAAGACTTAATTCTACAAACAAAGAAACAGATTGAATTGTTCGACCTGCTATTTCCATTTCAATCCTAATTTTAACTTTACTTTCAATGGTTTAATCGTCGGGTATGTTGAATAAAAAAATACTAAAAAATCAATTGTTTTTCACTTTCCATTGAATGTATTAGTATAGAAAGGTGATTATTTTTTTGAAATCCTATTGAGAACTAGTCTCTTTAATAGTCAGTATTGAATGTTTTGAAAAGAGAGGAATGAGTATGGCATAGTAAGTTTAAGCTTATCAAAAATATTTTTACCGTAATTAAACTTTGTATGAGTTTCAAGATTATTTTTACACTGTGAAAGAAATTGCATACCAACAATGTACACGTTGTTTAATGGATACTTCGGATCCATTAATCACTTTTGACAGTAATGGTGTTTGTAATCATTGTACTGATTTTATAAATAATAGATCTAAGCATACATATCTTGGAAACAAAAGTGACAAAGCTCTCCAAAAACTGATTTCAAAAATCAAAAATGACGGAAAGGGCAAGAAATATGATTGTATTGTTGGATTAAGTGGCGGAATGGATAGTTGTTATGCTGCTTACATTGCCAAAAGTCAGGGGTTGAGGGTTTTAGCAGTTCACATGGACAATGGTTGGAATTCGGAAGAAGCTGTTCACAACATAGAGAATATTGCAAAATCATTGGATGTAGACTATGAGAGTTTTGTTTTAGATTGGGAAGAAATAAGAGATTTACAACTGGCCTTTTTAAAAGCATCGGTCCCCGAAGCTGAAACCCCAACAGATATTGCTATTCTGTCAGCTTTACATTTAGTAGCGGCAAAATATCGCGTTAAGTACATTATCAGTGGTGGAAATTTTGCAACTGAAGGTATTTTGCCTAAGAGTTGGCATTACAATGCAAAAGATCTTACGTTTTTTAAGGCCATTCACAATAAATTTGGTAATCTAAAATTGAAGAGGTTTCCTACCTTTGGTTTCTTTCGAGAGTTTTTCTGCAAATTTGTTCATGGTATCAACATGGTTTATCTCCTGAACTATATTGATTACAATAAAGATAATGCATTGAAAATTCTCTCTGAAGAGTGCAATTGGAAAAAGTATGCCGGTAAACACTATGAATCTATTTACACGAAGTTCATACAGTCCTATTATCTGTTTCAAAAATTTGGGATAGATTATCGAAAAGCTACCTATTCTTCTCAAATTTGTCTGGGTCAGATAGACAGAAACAGTGCAATAGAAATTTTGAAAGAAAAACCTTTTGATGAATTTAAAATAGATCAGGAGAAAAAATATATTGCTAAAAAATTGAATGTCAAATTAGAAGAATTGGAAACTATTCTCAATTATCCGCCTAAGTATTATTGGGATTATCCGAATGACGAGAAGTGGCTTAATTTTGTTTACAACACGTATCGCAAATTATTCAAAAAGCAGAAGTTGGGTAGTTTCTAATTTCTATAATTTCCTTTTAATTTAAGCTCATTCTGATTCGCCAATCTTTAGGGTATGAATTGTTGAAGCGCGATCCCAAATTTTTAACCCAACCTAAATTAAGGTTTTGGTAACTTAAAAGTTGAAATCCTTTGTCGCATGAAATCTTAAATGTTTCACCGCGCAGGTAATGTAAGGCTTCCGTTTTGGAAAGATTTATTGAGATATCATTTCGGATTAATGAAGGATTCATCGCCAGTTCTTCACCGGGCACAAAGTCCTTCCTGTTTTGCTTTCCAATCATTGTTCCCATTTTTAAAAGCCGCAATTGTGCTTGAATATGTAGCATTCTCTCAGCTTGCTCATAAGGAAGTGCAAAAATGGAATCTCTCCAATTGAACAATTCGTGTTCTTCCTGATTCATGTATTGAGCTAATTCATGATTTACTTGGTAAGTCCTAAAATCTTTGTTTTTATTCAATCTGATTTTAGTAATGCTGTCGTTTCTTTTTTGAATAACGACGAAGTAAAATCCTTCTGTTTCATTTTTTCCGGGTATACAATAATTTCCAATGCCATTTCTTCCCTTAGTCACTCCATAAGTGATATTCATGCGTATTAATTCAGATTCTGTTTCGTTAAGAAACCAATCTACATTTTCTTCATTCTCTGTGGCATTGAAGGTACATGTTGAATAAATGAGTAAACCTCCCGGTTGAAGTGTTTTCCATGCATCTTTCAATATTCTTCGTTGTCTTGCTGCACAAATTTTGACATTTTCTTCAGACCATTCACTCCGTGTTTTGGGATCCTTTCGAAACATACCTTCTCCGGAACAAGGTGCATCAACGACGACTAAATCAAAAAAATCGTGTAGTCTTCGAAAATCTGAGGGGTCATTAGAAGTAACAATTGTATTCGAAAATCCCCATTTAGATAGATTCTCCGTTAGTATTTTTGCACGTTGGTGAATCACTTCATTGGCTACGAGTAAGCCACGGTTTCTCAGAAATGAGGCAATTAGGGTGCTTTTTCCTCCGGGAGCAGCACACAAATCTAATACATTCGGTGCTTCGGGTATTGGTAATTCAGATAAGAGGTAACTCAATATCATCGAACCGGCTTCTTGAGGATAATAAGCGCCTGCATGAAAAGCCGGATCTAAGGTAAATTGTGGTCGTTTTGTCAGATACAATCCATCACCACACCATGGTACGGCATGTGATACGTTTGGTAGTTCAACTTTTTTTTGTGGGTTTAGGCGAACTGAAACAGGTGCTTCTGTATTCAATGAATCGAGTAACGATTGCCCTAAAAAGGAATCTTGATTTACTCGTTCTTCAAATTTCAGAGGAAAGGGATTATACATTTGATCCTTTTTGTTCGATTGAGTTATCATTTTTGACAGAAACACGTAAAATTAGTGTTGTGCTTTCAGCAATGGCTTCCTTTCCGACTGCGAAACCGACACACCAAACAATTTTTTCATCATCTTCAACAATACAAACAGCCTTTCGTTTGTATTCAGGAACATGGGCATCTTTGAGGATATCTGAAATTAGCTTAGAACCTTTCAAACCGATCGTTTTCATCCGATCACCGGACTCCCAAA
The DNA here is from genome assembly GCA_964526595.1 of uncultured Akkermansia sp. Classification (GTDB taxonomy): domain Bacteria; phylum Bacteroidota; class Bacteroidia; order Flavobacteriales_D; family Crocinitomicaceae; genus M0103. Next base: position 25,173 of record CAZGJF010000036.1, read on the forward strand.
ATCGAATTTTTAGGGGGCCTTTGATTTTATCGGGATTTAAATAAACGACTTGTTTATCAAAAAAATCAGGTAAATAATTTGTGTCTTCCACACAGATCTCCGGTAATTGTGGTGGCTCATCCATCTTAATGAATAAAAAATGGCTTCCCTGATTGATTATAGCAGAATAATGACAATGATTATTCAATATTATTTTTTTACTTTTTGAACTTTTTCGAAGTTTGACAATTTCATCGAAATACGTTTGAGAAACTTTTAATAAGTTCAGTAATTCCCTTTGTTCAAAATCATTTAGCAGATCAAATTGCTCAAATGTCAAAGTACCTTCTTGTTGAATTGAATGAACCAATTTAAGAAGCTTTTCGTCCATGGAATCGCGTGTATGCTGAAATGCTTTAATCAAGGTCAAAACACTATCATTTAAG
>CAZGJF010000036.1:25607-26309 GCA_964526595.1 uncultured Akkermansia sp.
TATAGTAACTCATTTTGTTCGATTGATCTTCTCGCCAAGTAATTTTCTTTTGCAAAGCATAGTTCACCAACTCCGCTTTTGCAATCTCAAGAAAAGGCCTCATTAAAAAATCTTGTTTGATTTTCATACATGATAAACCCATGATCCCTGAATTTCGGGATAAGTTTAAAAAAAAGGTTTCAATCTGATCATTAGCATGATGGGCAAGCAAAATAGTTGCTTTGTATGTGATTGATAATTCATGAAAAAAATCATATCGAATGATTCGTGCTGTTTGTTGCAGATTGCCTCCCTTTGTCTGCAAAATAGATTTCAGGTCGATGCGTTTCAGATGCAATGGAATACCATTCTGATGGCAAAACGAAGCTATTAAATGTTCGTCTTTATCGGATTCTTCACCCCTTAATCCATAGTTAACATGGGCTACGCCTAAATTTGGTTTATGTTGATAAACTAAATTTAACAGTACCATCGAATCTACTCCACCACTACAGGCAACAATGAAGTTGTTCGGATAGTTCGAAAAAAAGGCACGGATATGTTGTTCTAATTTATGCATTCATTCCGGTCATTAATCTGCCTATTTTGACCATACATTCCTCGTATTCCTTTTCAGGATCAGATAGGATTGTTATGGCGCTTCCCACGGAACAAGATAAATACCGTCTTCTTTGATTGTAGCGTAGGGTACGAATGACCACA
>CAZGJF010000037.1:0-25140 GCA_964526595.1 uncultured Akkermansia sp.
TTCGGGTTATGAGCCCGACGAGCTACCAACTGCTCCACCCCGCACTCTATTCAATCAAACGAACTAATCAATGATTGCAGTACAAAGATAAGGACTCTTTCGGCAAATGCAAGTAATTCCTGTGAAAATTGAGCAAACCACATTTAAAACGAAGATATCTTTAAGCTAAAATCTTATTCTGACTAACTTTAAACAAAATCTATTGATGTAATTATGGCTGAACAGACAGAACAAAATGTTTTTCAAAGCGAGCAATGGAAATACTTATTTGGCATTTTTCCTGTTATTGATATTGCCTTTGGATTGCTTTGTGTCATTCTTTCTCAAAACTGGGTACTCACACTTTGCTTGCTTCCATTATTTCCAATAATTGCCTCATCCATTTTCTACATTACAGACAAGTTAAAGTACGAAAATCCAGGATACTTTGTCATTCTGATCAATGGTACCATCTATTTCATACTCCAGTATGTTTCGGGAATTCACTCGCCTGTATGGTGCCTGATGATCAACGTGATCGTTGGTGCTTCTTTCATGTTCAAGAAACCTCTGATTGGACAAGTAATGGTTGGATTTTTTGGAATTCTGTCAGGTATTTTCTTGTTAATTATGGGTGCACGCTGGGAGGATGCGCTACTGGTGGTGTTTGTTTTATCAGCATTTACAGTGTTATTTTCCCGTGCACATAGCTACCTCAATTTACAGCAAGAGCGAATTCAAACAAAAACAATTGAGATCGAACGTAAAAATCAGGAGATTACGGATTCGATCAACTATGGACGAAGAATACAGACTGCACTTCAGAAAAAAGTGGACCGAGTCGATAACTCATTATTTCCGGATGTTATTCTGTATCGTCCAAAAGATATCGTGTCGGGGGATTTTTACTGGAAATTCCAGCAAGGCGATTATTTCTATTTCTGCGTGGCGGATTGCACAGGTCACGGTATTCCAGGTGCGTTCATGAGTGTGTTGGGATTATCTTTCCTTCAAGAGATCATGTCTAGAAATGAAGCTCCAATGCCACATGAGATACTTAATCAGTTGAGAGACAAAATATCCAACGAACTATCCCAATCAGACGACATCAATGCATCGAAAGACGGAATGGATGCCTCTGTGATCCGAATTCATTCTAAAACACTACAAATGGATTGGAGCGGAGCAAATAACGGTTTATACCTCTTGTGCGACGACAGAACAATTGTTGGAATTGCTCCCCAAAATGTGAGAATTATTCAGAAGGACAGCAAAACACTTTATGAACTTTTAGCTCAGAAAATGCCCGTCGGTTACACCGTAAATACGGATCCTTTCCATTCACAAACCACTCAATTACAATTGGGAGACAAAATTTACCTTTATTCCGATGGCTATGCTGATCAATTTGGTGGACCATTGGGTAAAAAATATAAGAGTGCTACTTTTAAGAAATTCCTCCTGGATATTTATGAGGAGTCATTAGAGGTCCAGCTGACACTTCTTGAAAATGAACACGATAACTGGAAAGGGGAACAAGAACAAGTGGATGACATTTGTGCGATGGGTATCTCCATTGGCAACAAAATAAGCTAAGACCTGCCATGTCAACAAATCATTTTCAATTCCGGAGAGCTACAACTGTTGATTCATCTGCCATCTGGAAGATCCTCCAAGGAGCCATTGCCAGAAGAAAAGCAGACGGCAGCAATCAATGGCAGGACGGCTATCCGAATCCGGAAGTAGTGGCCAACGACATCAGCAAAGGTGCCGGGTATGTTTTGATACAAGAAGGGTTGATCATTGGATATGTCGCCATTATGATCAATGACGAACCGGAATATGCTCGTCTGAAGGGCGAATGGCTTACCAACGATGATTTTGTAGTGTTTCATCGCGTGGCCGTGGCTGAAACGCATCTGGGTCAAGGTGTGGCTAAGGAACTGTTTCTGCGCATCGAGGAATTTGCTCGCGAACATGAAATTAAAAGCATCAAGGCAGATACCAATTTTGATAATAAAGCAATGCTTTACCTCTTTGATAAATTTCAGTACCGCTACTGCGGAGAGGTCACTTTTCGCGGAACTCCAAGAAGAGCTTACGAGAAGGTTCTGGACTAAAACAGTAATCCTACCTCCAGACTTCAAACTGTTTCAAATGATGCAATTCATTATTTTTGCGCCACTGGTTCCATAGTTCAAGGGATAGAATAGAAGTTTCCTAAACTTTAGATACAGGTTCGAGTCCTGTTGGAGCCACATTTAGGATCGAGACAAAAATTGGAGGAGAAATATTTGAGAAATGCTGATTTTGTCTTGATTCTATTTAACATTAAATTTAACATTAAATCCAAATATTACCAACTTATTTCATGACGGCCATCTCCTGTCTAAGTCTAAACCGAACCACTTTAACCATTCATTTCAATTTAAAACCTATTACATTTGGCAATTTCCAAAAATAATCGTTTTCATCCGTTGGATAAGTTTCTGAAACATAACTTCCGATTTTTTCGATTAACGTATCTCCTACTTTCAAGTAAAGGCTTGTTTCAGGACCTCCTTCAAGATAAACTGCATTACAAAGCCCCAATCTTAGGGAACGTAAAAAAGCAATCATATCATTGTGAGAATATGGTGCACGTGAGAAAATGAAGTAAATCAATCCGCTTGAATCAGTAGCCGCAATCAACATACTGCACAACTGATTTTTTTTATTCCACGACAAGGGATTACCTCGACAATCCAACATGCGCATCCCTTGTGAAAAACTTGCATACCGCCATTCTAGAGATGTCCATTCATTACATGTTAGATCTACGATTTTAAAGTCCATGTCGGACGTATCAATCGGGTTTAGAGCTATCATACAATTGTAAGAGGACTGTAAGGTGGGATTATTGACATGGTATCTATTTCTCATATATCCTTTATTAATCAATCCATTACTGAGATCATACATTCCTGCATTAACAACAATATCAAATCCAAAAGTATCAGCCCACTCTTTTACTGTTCTGGAGATATTTCCATGCTCGGAGGCACAAAGCAATTCGCTCTGAAGAAAATGAGGATCAAGCCTCAACATGAAAATGATGGAATCACCTGTAACTGACTTATGAGGAGCACATATTTCAAGCATTGAAACTCCTGAGGCTAATTGCATCCAATTCAATCCTGAATCAACGGAAAACTGAGTTTTAGCGTAAAAAGGCACAAACAACGCAAGACAACAGTAATTCAGAAGTCGAAAAAAACGATCATAAAAATACGGGTTTAATAAGGGCAGATGCTTTATAAACCACCCTAAATTGCAGTTGGTCATTTTTATAAATATAATGCATTCTGAGCGTTAAACATGAATCTCATTCCAGTCAAATTTCCTCACTTCAAAAGGAAACTGATTATATAATTCTCCCGAATAATAAAATTGGAACGCGATGGCACCAAATGAATATGATTTTTCATTAATTGTTATCAATGAACCTCCAACTTTTGGATTCTTTTTGGGTAAGGATTGCGGAAAACCGACATTAAATAAAGTTGCCAATATTTCAGGTCGATCAGCTATCGAAAAACCGGCACGCTGCCATTGTAAATTGACTTGCTTGAGAAACAATGCGGCATACAAATAAGAATAATAATGGTTACGATAAGAAGTTAAGCGATCCATCCGCTCCTTTGCAACATCTGCTGTTTTGAAATCTAATAAATGTTCGTATTTACGTCCCAAATAATAAACACTGACCGAGTCTTTCAGTAAGTTTTCAATACGTATGGCGGTTGGTTCTTTGATGCCGGTCACACCAAAAGAAAACTGGGACTCAACTGATAAAATTTTAAGTGGACCTATCCATTTTTTATATGCCTCACGGTTGGAGTTGAAGAGCCTTATTTGTTCACCTACCAAACAAGATACAATAAGTCTGGCTTCAACACCGGTCTGGTTTGCTACCGAATCAATCAGTCTCTTATCTTTACAAACAGCTGTCTTAAAAGTCTCCCATTCCGAGATGTTCATCCACTCATAAATACTTTCATTTTTATAGCTATTCTGATGATTCTTTAACGAAAACTGCAGTTTTGAACGCTCTCTTTGATATAAACGGTTATTTTTCAACATAAGATCAGCAGCATCTAACATTCTTAAGACTTCATTCTGATTGTCATTTTTTTGATAAGCATTTAAAACGTACTGGGCATTCTTAGGAAAAAATTTATTTAACAGTATGATTCGTTGAAGAGCTTCATATTGATCAAATTGAAGCTTACTGTTTACCTTACGGAAAGACTGATTATACTTGTCTTTGATCTCATAGAAGTAACGATTATTAACATCAATAATGCCGGATTCATTCGTCCATTTCATCGTAATTGCAAAGTAGGATGCAGATAGAAAAAAACCAATTAATGCAAATGAGCCCAACATGATGTATGCAGGAACTTTAAACCAATAGCTTCTAAAAAAGCGCATTCAGATATTGTAACGATTATAGTGGTCGCGAAATTAAGAAAGCAATTGAAAAAATAAAGGAAGATGCTTAAGAAAAATTATTATGAGAGTTTAAGTTGTTTTTTTTCATAAATTCGCTTCCCTTTTTTTGAAATCTCATTGATTCAATTATTGTTATTGATTATTTTTTCGTAAAACAATGGAAAATAAAAGAAATTTACACATTTCATACCTTCATCTTGATTCATGGAAAGAATTAAATTCTTCAGACCAAGAATTAGTAAGACAAGCATTTTCAGTTTCTGAAAATGCGTATGCTCCTTACAGTAATTTTCAAGTTGGCACTGCTCTTCGACTGAACGATGGTAAAATAGTACTGGGATCAAATCAGGAGAATATTGCTTTTCCATCAGGTCTGTGTGCCGAGCGTGTTGCTTTATTTCATGCCGGCTCCAACTACCCCAACGAACTCGTAAATACTCTTTGCGTTGTAGCGAAAGGAAAATTCTTAGACAGTGAACGCTACTTAACTCCTTGCGGAGCTTGCAGACAGGTAATGATTGAAACCGAAATGCGTCAGAAAAATAAAATAAGAATTATATTAGTGAGTCAAAGCGATAAAACAATCATTTTTGATAAGGCAATTGATTTGCTTCCGTTTGCTTTTGGCGAATTTTAGTCATCCGACTATCATTAATTTTAATTAAAATTGACGCTCATTCCAAAAGAAAGTAGTAGAATTGTCTAAAGTTTCAGACATGCGTATCTGCTTAGTATTCTTATTTTTTTTTGTTTTCTATTTCAGTGCAAGTTCTTACGCACAAAGATTTATTGATTCAACCAAACTCATCCAACTATCAGGTGTCGCCATTTCTGAGCACGACTTGAATCCCTTGCCATACACAACCGTTTATGACAAATCAATTCGGAGAGGTGTTATTTCAGATTATTACGGATTTTTCTCTATGGTCGTCATGCCAGGTGATACCATTTATTTTTCAGCCTATCATTATAAAACTTCTACATATATTGTTCCTGACACATTGAAAGATAACAGGTATTCCATAATTCACATGTTGCAACGTGATACCGTTGAACTGCCTGAAGTCACAATCTATCCGTGGCCATCTAAAGAAGATTTTGCAAGGGCTTTTGTAGAAATGCAGCCATACGATGATGCTATGCGGCGGGCACAACGTGAGTTATCCGGCGAAAGTTTAGCTTTTGTCGCTGCTCGTTTGGATAATGATGCCTCCCTAGCGGCAGGTTACTTACTTAATCAACGTTATACCATGTTGTACACTAACGGACAATTACCTGTAAATAACCTTTTAAATCCCTACTCTTGGGCAAAATTAATTCAAGATTGGAAGGCTGGAAAATTATCGAGGCAGTAAGTAAATCTGTAAGAAGGATCCCTTAAATAGATTTCAAAATAATCTTACTTCTGTTCAGCGAAATAATTCCTTTGATTTCAAGCTGTTTCAATAATCTGGAGATAACAACTCTAGACGAATGTAAATCTTCAGCGATCTGCTGATGAGTGTGATGTATTTCCAAACTTCCCAACAATTTTGCCTGATCAGTGAGATATTTTAACAAACGTTCATCCAAACGCATAAACGTAATCGCATCAATCGTTTCCATAAGCTCCATCATACGTGTGTGATAGCTCTGTAAAATATACTCTCGCCATGACTTAAATTTGTCTAACCATGATTCCATCATTTCGACAGGAATCATTAAAATCAAAGATGGCTCCATACTGGTTGCCTTGATTTCACTGTTCGACTTTTTGACACAACACTGCATTGTCATGGCACAAGTATCCCCTCCCTCAATGTAGTATAGCAACAATTCTTCTCCACTAGAATTTTCTCTGGATATTTTTACCGAGCCCTCCAATACAACAGGAACATATTCCATGAAATCACCCACATTCAAAATAATCTCATCTGTTCCAAATTGACGAATTTTACCCACACGTATCATTTCGTCAACCAATAAATCTTCCAGTAAGTAGCTTAAAACCTTACGAACCAATTGATTTTTGGAAGTTAATGATTGCATCTTTGTCGTATTTTATAAACATGTTTGCCCAAATAATTTTAGACAGAGCATAAAGATAAGGTGAAAAAACGATGGTAGCAAAAACGATAATTGCAATTTGCCAGGCCGTTGAAAGAGAAGGAATAAATAGGTTGAAACTAACCCAAAGAGTTACAAATAAAGCAACCCCCAGTGCATAAGCAACATACATTGCACCATAATAAAAACCGGGCTCTTTCGCATATTTCAAACCACATTTATTACAGTTTTTATGCAAATCGCCCATTCGCTTTAAATCATATGGAACTGAAACAAAAAAATCACCTTCATTACACCGTGGGCATTTACTTGTGAATATGCTGTAAAACTTAGTTCCTTTCTTAAAAATCATTGCTCTTTTTTAGCTTGCAAATTTATAATTTGTATGTACATTAAACGTAAACTAAGTTACACAAACCCTATCAACAGGATTTATTAAGGCTTTATTAATGGAAATAATGATGTAAATCATTTTTTAAATTGCATAAAGTCATTTCACAAAGTCGCTCAACATCTTTCCTTTGTAAAATAGTTTTTTATGTACTGATTTTTTTTAATCTTGAACACCTTTCAAACAATCCATTAATGAATAAGACTACTGTTGATTCAAAAAAGAACTTTCCTCAATCAACGTTAATTGATTTAAAAATATCGGATGATCATTTGGAACTTTTACCCGATGAAAACTATAACAACGGAGAAATAGACTGGGAGGAATTTTGGTAAACGATTGATGGAAATGAACCATGCAACGAGAAGCTTTTACAGCATAATATCAGAGCAAATCAAGAAGAAGCATGGGTAAGAGAAACAGCTATTATAGCAGATAAAAAACATAATTAATCAAGGCATGAACAAACAAAAATTGCAGGTACAACTGCTTGAAAAACAACGGCAAATAATCGGTGAAATTAAAGAGAAAATTCTCGCTACTATGATTGCCGCCAATTTGGATGAAAGTGATACCATCGATCCCGAGGATTTGTCACATCAGTCAGAAGAGAACACATTAAATCTACTTTTTCAACAACAATTAACACAGGCTGAAAAAGAAATGCAAATGCTTGAACAAATTGATTTTTCAGCAAAGAAAATTGCTGAAATAGGCGCATTAGTTGAAACAGATGATGTTTGCTTTTTTGTCGGCTATCCTGTTATTCCTTTTGATTTTGAAGGAAAGCGTATAGTGGGAGTCTCAGCTACGTCTCCCATTATGTCTGCAATGAACAAAAAGAAAAGCGGCGATACATTTATTCATGGAGAAAAGGAATATAAAATTAATACCATTTATTAGTGTTGGTCATTGAGCTAAAAGAAAATCAGGGTAAGTTATGGGAGGTATTCATCCAATCAAAAGCAGGGCTCCCCTTAGGTAGCAAAAAAGTTGTGACACGAAAAAGTAACAGAAATTATGTATATGGCAAAACTATCCATTCCAACAAATGACTTCAAATTGTCCGTAGGAAAAAAAAGCAAGCATACAGAACAAATGTTACATTCTATCAGAAATGCACTATTTATCAAACAAATATCCCGATGCTTTTTGGTAGCCTATTTTCCGGCTATCTGGTTTAGTTTCTCTCGATTAATAACTTCGATTTTACGGGTATGAATCTCTATAAGTCCCTCGTCTTTAAAATCTTTCAGTAGTCGAATCAATGTTTCGGTAGCAGTACCAACAAAATTAGCCATATCTTCACGCGTTAAGTTGATTTCTTCATCGCCGTATATATCTGCAAGAATTAACATCGAAAATGCCAATCTTTCACGAACCGACTTTTGAGCCATATTGGTAATAAACATAGCTCGTTCACCCAACTCTTTAGATAATTCCTTCATGATTCCATTTCTAAGAGTTGGCTGCGTTTCAATCATATTTAAAAAATCTTCCCTGCCGATAAAACAAATATTGCATTCTTCAAGTGTAGTGGCGGCAACTTTATAGGGATCACCGCTAAACATGGCTCTAAAGCCAATAATCTCACCTTGTTTTGCAATGTGAATAATTTGTTCTTTACCCTCATCTCCCCGTGTAAAAATCTTCACTTTTCCCTGATTTAAACAAAAAACACCTCTCGGAAAACTTCCCTCAACAAATAATGGCTGATTTTTCTTAAAATAGGAGCAAGTTTTATGCTCATCAATCTGAGTTGTTTCATGATCACAAAAACTCCCAAAAAGTGAACTCTTTCGAGCACCACACGTAGCACAGGAAACATGCTTATGTGATTTATCTAACATACCTCAATTGTTTTCTCAGAAGTAAAGATAAAATAATTATACATTCAATTACACTCATTAGTCAAACCGGAAAATGTCCTTCGTTTTTGAACATTAATTTTATGTATTTTTGAATTAAATAAAATACATGTCTGAATACATACATACCGTTGAAAATCGTTTCATCCGCTACGTTCAAATAGACACTACCGCCGATCCCAATTCAACATCTTTTCCTTCATCCGATAAACAGAAAAATTTAGCACACCAATTAGTTAAAGACCTACTCGAACTTGGTATTTCTGATGCTATGATGGATGAGTGGGGTTATGTTTTCGCTACTATTCCTAGCAATAGTATTCGAAAAAATGTTCCTACAGTTTGTTTCTGTTCCCACATGGACACAGCACCGGATTGCAGTGGAACAAATGTCAAACCCATTATTCATAGAAATTACAATGGATCACCAATCATTTTACCTGACGATCCTTCGCAAGTGATTACAGTTGAAAATCATCCTTACTTGAGTACAAAAATCGGTGATGACATCATTACCGCCAGTGGGCTGACCCTACTTGGTGCTGATGATAAAGCCGGAGTTGCTATCATCATGGATATGGCTCAGTACCTGATGGGGCATCCTGAAATCAAGCACGGTCCTATTCGTATTTTGTTTACACCAGATGAAGAAGTGGGACGTGGTGTAGAACATTTGGATATGCTAAAACTCAAAGCAGATTTCGGATACACACTTGATGGAGGGCAATTGGGTGACATTGAAGATGAAACATTTTCGGCTGATGCTGTAACTATTCTAATTAACGGAATCAGTGCACATCCTGGCTATGCCAAAAACAAAATGGTTAACGCCCTGAAGGTTGCCGCTGATTTTATTTCAATGTTGCCTAAAGAACGTTGGTCGCCTGAAACAACAGCAAACCGCGAAGGCTTTGTTCATCCAGTTTCGATTGATGGTGGCTTGGAAAAAGCAAAAGTATCATTCATTATACGTGATCATCAAACGAGTAAACTAGCCGATTATGAAAAACAATTGGAAAATATTCTGAAACAAACTATTGAAAAATTTCCCGGATCAAGTTATGAATTCATAATCAGTGAACAGTATCGTAATATGAAAGAAGTATTACAGGAAGTTCCTTTTGTTACTGATTATGTCATTCAAGCGATGAAAAAAGTAGGAATTCAACCCAATAGCACAATAATTAGAGGAGGAACTGACGGATCCAGACTCTCTTTCATGGGTATGCCCTGTCCCAATATTTTTACCGGAGAAATGGCGATTCATTCCAGACAAGAATATGTCAGTGTTCAAGATATGCAAAAAGCCGTTAAAACTTTGATATCTTTAGTTCAAATTTGGGAACAACATGAATCGTAGGTCATGAATCAGACATCCATTATTCAAGACATCATAACCGGCAAATTTTCACCAATTTATCTACTGCATGGTGAAGAACCCTATTTTATAGATGAAATTACAAATGAAATTATTAAACATGCCTTGGAAGATCATGAGAGGGATTTTAACCAACTTATCATTTATGGTAAAGAAGCAGATCCTGTAAGTTTGACTTCTGAGCTGCGCAACTACCCAATGATGGCTACTAGAAAATTGGTCATCTTGAAAGAGGCACAAGATTTCAAAGGCATGGACGAATTAGAAGGCTATTTTGAAAACCCTTGTGAAACAACCATTTTTATCGTCAATTATAAATATAAAAACTACGACTCTCGAAAAAGAATAATGAAGTTGGCAAGTCAAAAAGGACTTGTATTCAAATCCGAAAAAATCAAAGAATACAATTTGGCTGAATGGATTACAAAATATGTTAAATCAATACATCTGAATATAACCCCAAAAGCCTGCATGCTTTTAGCAGAATTTTTGGGAAATGATCTGGGGAAAATCGTTAATGAATTAGAAAAACTTCAACTACTGGTAGAAAAAGGAACTATTATTAACGATGTTCATATCGAAGAAAACATTGGTATATCGAAAGATTACAATGCCTTTGAGCTAACGAACGCTGTGTCCATTCGAGATTTTTACAAATCTATCAAAATCATTGATTATTTTGCAAACAACCCTAAAGCTACAGAAATTTCTCTGGTTATCGGAAATATGTTCAAGTTGTTTTCACAGCTTATGCGCATTCATTTTCTGTCTAATAAAACAAAAGAAGCTGTTGCCAATGCACTCAAATTGCACCCATACGTTGCCGGAGAATTGTTAATTGCCTCACGCAATTTCAGTCCACAAAAAATAGCGGTAAACATTGCTATTTTACATGAATTTGATTTAAAATCAAAAGGTATCGGGAGTACAGGAAATTTTTCACAGGGAGATTTAATGAAGGAATTAATTTATCGATTATTAAACTGATGCACGTTTTTTACGATGAACATATTTCGTCAGAAATGACTCATTTTGAGCTTTGTGAAGAAGAATCAAGGCACGTATGCAAGGTGTTAAGATTAATAAATGGAGATAAATTAATTTTGCTCAATGGTCAAGGAGGGGAATTTACGTGTGAAATAACTGATTCTGATTCCAAAAAATGTGTCATACGCATAATGAATGTTATCACTCATAAAAAGCCGAATTATGACATTCACATCGCCATTGCTCCTACTAAAAACAATGAGAGAATTGAATGGTTTCTTGAAAAAGCAACAGAAATTGGCATAACAACCATTTCTTTTTTGCAGTGTCAAAATAATGAACGCACTAGAATCAAGTTGGATCGTTTTCAAAAAATCCTGATTGCCGCAATGAAACAGTCTAAACGTTTTTTTTTACCGCAATTGAATAATCTGATACATTTGAAGGATTTCCTTTCAATGCATCAGGGGGCTTTTATTGCCTATTGCGGTAATGGAGACAAATCCCTGTTAATAGGACAAGAAACGTTTCACAATGCACCGATATTGATAGGTCCGGAAGGAGATTTCACCAAAGAGGAGATTGCATTAGCGTTAAAATATGGATACAAATTAATAACTTTAGGAGAAAATCGTTTACGTACCGAAACTGCCGGTTTGGTAGCTTGTATGCAGACAAAAATGAATATTGACTTAAGATTAAAAAAATGATAAGATTTGTATTAATAGTAATGTGTTTCATGGCTCATCCCACTTTAATCTTTTGTCAAAGTGGAACATATCAACTTGCTGTTTTAAAATACAATGGAGGTGGTGATTATTATGCAAATCCGACAGCTCTTCCAAATTTAATCAGTTTCTGCAATCAAAATTTAGACACCCATATCTCGAAAGATGTTCCTTATGTTGAAGTCGGTAGCAAAGACATTTTTTTGTATCCTTTTATCCACATGACAGGACATGGAAATGTTCTTTTTTCTCCTACTGAAGCTGAAAACCTTCGTAATTACTTATTAGCAGGTGGTTTTCTGCACATTGACGACAACTATGGCATGGATGAATTTATCCGAGTGGAATTAAAAAAAATATTTCCAAACAATAACTTGATTGAACTGCCATTTAATCATCCGATTTTTCACCAAAAATATAATTTTAATGGACTTCCTAAGATACATGAACACGATGGTAAGCGTCCGCAAGCATTCGGAATTATTAACAATGGACGTTTATTGTGCTTATACACTTATGAAACTGACCTTAGCGATGGCTGGGAAGATCAGCCTGTACACAACGATCCTCCGGAGAAACGAAAACAGGCACTTCAAATGGGCGCTAATATTTTAATGTATGCATTCATGAATTAGCTCTCCAATAAATTTTTGGGGTCGTTTTTAATCATATAATCCTAAAAACAAACTACTTGTAAGTTGACGTGAAAAAATTATTATTCAACCTGTTTTTAATAACCGTCTTTTCTCCATTCTTTGGGGTTCTTCACAGCAAAGTTACATTACCTGATATTTTAGCTTCAAATGCAATTCTACAACAAAATTCTTCCATTCAAATTGAGGGAACAGCAAAAGCTAATTCACTGATTAAAGTTAAACTATCTTGGGCAAAAAGAACATTTTATTGCCAATCTGACATGAACGGTTTTTGGCACATTCATATCCATACTCCTAAAGCAAGTTTTCAAAGTGAACAAATTATTATTGATGACGGTACCAAGACAATCTCAGATAATATTCTGATTGGTGAGGTGTGGTTCTGTTCAGGTCAATCTAACATGGAAATGCCATTGAAAGGATTTGATAATCAATCGATAGATGAAGCAGAAGAAGCTATTAAGATGGCATCACCTACCAATGGGATTCGCATGTTCAAAGTAAAACGAAATGCGCAAAACACTCCTGAAAAGTATGCCCCCGGTAAATGGCAACTTGCCACGACACAAAATATTACTGAATTTTCAGCACTAGCGTATTTCTTCGCCTTAGAACTTCGAGAAAAATTAGATGTACCCATCGGCATTATCAACTCAAGCTGGGGAGGATCTGCTATCGAATGTTGGTTACCCGAAGAGATAAATAAAAAATACACAGACTACACTCCTGACCCCACATTACCAAACAAAGAAATATGGGACAGACCTTCGGTTTTGTATAACGGTATGATTTCGCCTTTTGTTAAATTTAAAATTAAAGGAATGATTTGGTATCAAGGAGAAACCAATGTAGGAAGGTATGCGAGTTATGAATCTAAATTGCGTGATTTGATTGCTTGTTGCAGATCAGATTGGAATGACTCAGACTTGCCCTTTTACATTGTTGAGATAGCTCCACTGCAATACAAAGAAAAGGTGGAACCTGCCAAGTTAAGAGAAGCGCAGTTAAAGGTTGCGTCATCAGTTAAAAATTGTGGAATCGTTTGCACCAATGATCTTGTAAAACCTCATGAACAAAACACATCACACCCATCCAATAAAAAAACAATTGCACATAGGTTAGCCTCTTTGGTTATTAATCAATCCTATTTAATTGATAATAAATGTGTAAAATCACCTCAGTTTAACAAAATGATTAACAACAAGGATACATCAATTACCATCCAATTGAAGGGTTTTTCAGGTGAAATAGTACCACAAAACGTTCTATTTGGTTTTGAAATTGCTTCGATTGATTCCGTTTTTCATCCTGCAGAAGCGATTCTTGCTTCTGAAAAGCATTCTTTAATCATTTATTCAAAACAGGTACTAAAGCCCATTGCTGTAAGGTATTGTTTTAAAAATTATCAAATTGGGAATGTAAAAAACACTTGTGGGCTTCCCTTATTCCCTTTTAGAACAGATGATTGGAATGATCGATGATCATAGGAGTGAAAGCTTGACCATTTTGAACATTAAAATCTTAATTTTGTGCTCTAATACGACCCACATTAAAATTAAACTTCCAAGAATCGGAGAATACGGCATTAAATAACTTAAAATGATTGAAAATAAAATAGTTAAACCATATGGAACTAGCAATCAATCCAAAAAACAGGAAGTTGCATCCATGTTTGATAATATTTCACGCAGATATGACTTTTTGAATCACTTGTTATCATTGGGAATCGATAAAATATGGAGAAGAAAAGCTGTAAACATATTAGTTGATTCAAAACCCGGTAGGATACTCGATTTAGCTACCGGAACAGGTGACTTTGCAATAGCATGCTTAAAACTGAAACCTAATCAAATAATCGGTATGGACATTTCAGAGGGCATGCTTTCAGTTGGTCGAACAAAAATGAAAAAACTAAAGTTGGATCATATCATAAAAATGCAACATGGTGATTCTGAAAACATGCCGTTTGAAGACGACTATTTTGATGCCGTGACCATTGCTTTTGGAGTTAGAAATTTTGAAAATTTAAATAAGGGCTTGGGAGAAATGTTAAGAGTGGTTAAAAAAGGGGGTAAAATTATCATTTTGGAATTTTCAAAACCTAAAAAATTCCCTATAAAACAGTTGTTTTCATTCTATTCCAGAAACATCATTCCAGTCTTGGGAAAATCCATCTCCAAAGACAAAAGTGCTTATTCTTACTTACCGGAATCAGTTGAGGCTTTTCCTGAAGGAGACAATTTTGTAAAAATCCTTCGAAACCTCGGATATCAAAATGTAGTTGCAAAGCCCGTATCTGGAGGTATTGCAACGATTTACAGTGGAGTTAAGTAAATTCCTTTTTCCACAAAGTATGCAATATCAAGGAGTAAAACTCGTTCCATTTTCAATGAAAACATTGTTGTTTTTTATTGGAATGCTTTGGGCGATAATTTCATTTGCTCAGAAAGAAAAACCTTGGAATTACAGACGGTATGATCAACGACTAATTCATTTTGGATTTATGCTGGGCGTCAATAATGCCGGATTTAATGCGCAAACAAAGTTAAATATCTATGAAAACTATGGTGTAAAATCATTGGTTGCAAAGTCGGAACCCGGTGGTCAAATTGGCATTGTATCCACAATGAAACTGTTTACACCGGTTATTCGATTACGATTTATCCCCACATTGTCATTTCAAGAAAGAGTTTTACAATATGTAATTGATAATTCTGATCCAACTTCCAAAAAAGATCTTTTAAACGAAGAACGTATCAGTTCTACGAATCTGGATTTTCCAATAATGCTCCAGTTTCGTACTCTTCGTTACAATAATTTCACCTCCTACCTATTATGTGGTTGGCAATCTACAATAGACTTACAGTCTCAAGAAGATAAATCTCAAAATTTTACAGATCCTTTTGTAAAAATTAAAAAGAATGACATGCAGGGTCAAATTGGCGGAGGTATAGAGTTCTTTGCACCATACTTCAAATTTGGAATTGAGCTGAAATACTCTCATAGCTTCCAAAACAGTTTTATACAGGACCTCACCCCTGTTTCGAAACCATTGGACGCGCTCTATAATCATGTTTGGTGGCTATCTTTTATTTTTGAAGGATAATAAATGAGTCAACTTGTTCAACTTCAAATACAACCTGAGGATGCTTCAAATACAGCATTATTACACACGTTAATTCAAAAGAAATTAAAGTTAAAAACTACCGATTTCAAATTTATTTGGAAAAAAAGAAGTATTGATGCGCGAAACAAAGTAATTAAAATCAATTGTTTATTTGAAGTTTTTGATCTCAATGAAAAACAATTTAAACCAGTTGTATTTCAGCCAAAAGATGTCCGAAAATGCAAAACAGTTGCCATCATTGGAATTGGTCCTGCTGGTTTATTTGCAGCACTACGTTGCATTGAATTAGGCATTAAACCAATTATTTTCGAGAGAGGAAAAGATGTTCGTTCGCGCCGTCGTGATTTAGCAGTTCTGAACAAAGAGGGAATTGTAAACCCTGAATCCAATTACTGCTTTGGTGAAGGTGGCGCAGGAACCTATTCCGATGGAAAATTGTATACTCGGTCAAAAAAGCGAGGCGATGTGGAAAAGGCTATGAATTGTTTTGTACATTTTGGAGCAGATCCGGACATTTTGATTGATGCACATCCTCATATCGGAACCAACAAGTTACCTCAAATCATCATTGCCATGCGCCAAGAAATCATCAAAAATGGCGGTGAAGTTAATTTCGAATCAAAATTAACAGACTTAAAAATTGAAAACAACTCCATAAAAGCTATTGAAATCAATCATGATTCATGGCATACGTTTGATGCTGTGATATTAGCTACGGGTCATTCTGCACGTGATATATTTCATTTACTGTATTCCAAAAACATATACTTACAAGCTAAATCATTTGCTCTGGGTGTAAGAATAGAACATACTCAAAATCTAATTGATCAAATTCAGTACCATGGAAGTACACATGGAGATTTTCTACCTCCCGCATCTTATTCACTCGTTACCCAAGTTGATGGAAAGGGTGTATATTCTTTCTGCATGTGTCCGGGAGGAATCATTGCTCCCTGTGCTACTTCTCAAAACGAAGTTGTAACAAACGGTTGGTCTCCTTCCAAACGGAACAATATTTATTCAAATTCAGGCATTGTTGTAACGATTGAACCGGGAGATTTATCTGATGAAGAAAATAATCCTTTTATTTGTTTAGATTTTCAAAAAGAGATTGAACATCGATGTTGGGAGATGTCGGGAAAAACACAAGTTGTCCCTGCCCAACGAATGATTGATTTTATTGATAAAAAGAAATCTGTTGATTTCCCAAGGTCATCTTATCAGCCGGGGATTACCAGCGTTGATCTGAATGAGGTTTTTCCTGCATTTATTTCCGAAAGACTGAGAACGGCACTTTTAACCTTCGGAAACAAAATGCCGGGATTCTTAACAAACGATGCCGTATTACATGCCCCGGAGTCTCGAACTTCTTCACCAATTTCCATACCGAGAAACGAACAGACATATGAACATACAGAAATTGCCGGTTTATATCCATGTGGAGAAGGTGCCGGGTATGCAGGAGGTATTATTTCAGCTGCAGTTGATGGGATGAAATGTGCTGAGGCCTTATTTAATAAATTGAATCAATTTATTTCGTCTAATACGATCTGTAAAATTCCGACACAATAATTCCTGTAGCTACAGACACATTTAATGACTCGGAGCTCCCAAATCGAGGAATGGTTATCGGATGTGTAATCAATGGAAGTAAGCGATCTGATATTCCATTTCCTTCATTACCGACTAACAAAATACCCGGACGCTTAAGTTGAGTTTGATAGATGGAAGCCCCACTCATAAGAGCACCAAAAATTGGCATTCCTAGAGTTTCACGAAGTCGATTCTCAAGATTATCATACGCTACATTCAATCTAAAAATAGCTCCCATGCTGGATTGAATAACCTTGGAATTATAACAATCAACTGTATCCAAGGAACATACTACTTGAGATATGCCAAACCAATCTGCTAACCGTAAAATTGTTCCTAAATTCCCCGGATCCTGAATGCCATCAATCGCAATGACCAATTCATTCGTAATTTCAAGATTGGGAGCTTTGCTTTTACGAAGTACTGCAAAAGCTTTATTAGGGGTTTTGAGCGATGAAAATTGTTTCAGTTCATCATTCGTAACATTTAAAATTTCAAAATTAGAATTCATTTCAAAAATAAAATCATCCGTATGTAAAAGCGTTTCGATTGAATCTCGCTTATACAAGAGTGCCTCTTTTACCATTTTTTCGCCTTCCACAACGTACAAACCAAGCTCATCTCTGTTTTTTTTGAGTTGGAGAGATCTGAGCGACTTTATCTTATTTTTAGAAAGTCTGTTCACTTAAGCTTTATTCTTATTTTTGTTACTGTTGGTATGAAATTGAGCCTTAAACATACACATTTTGCTGTAATCATTTTGATTTTTTTAGTCAGTTGTAAGCAAACAAAATATGTTTTGAATGGTAAATACCTGCTTCAAAAAAATGTAATACATGTGAGTGGCAGTAAAATCCCCACCGATGATATAGCTGCATTTATTAGGCAAAAACCCAATCGCAAAAATTTAGGTTTTAAAATCAAACTCCTCTTGTACAATCAAATTGATTCTTCAAAAGTTGCCGAAAAAAGGATTGTGAAAAATTTGAGTTTACGAAAAATCAACGAAGAATTAACGCTCAAGCAAAACCGTATTAATCATAAAAGAATCGAAAAAGCTCGAAAAAAAAACATACACTTTTACACGGAAAAATTCATACCATTGAAAGACACAATCAATCCTAAGTTATTTTTTCGTGAATGGATGAAATATAAGTTGGGAGAAAAACCGGTAATATTCGATAGTATTCCATTCAATAAAACGAATGATCAATTGGAAATTTTAATGAGAAACAAAGGGTTTTACGAATCAAATGTGATTTCCGATGTCATCTATAAGAAGAATCGCAAAGCTATTGTTAAATACTCAATCATAACCGGAAAACAACATATGATTGATTCAGTTTATATGATTAGTAATAATAAATTAGTTGAAAAAAAATACAACGAGTTTATAGAAGAAAATCCTCAAAATAAACTGGTCAATAGCCCTTTTGATAAAAATTATTTGGATAATTACAGAACTCGCGTAGCTAAGTATATGCGAGACCATGAACTATACGGTTTTAGCAGCTCACACATCACCTTTATAGCAGATACGAATTCAAGGAAACAATCTGTTATTTTGGGGATACAATTTTTAGATCGTCAAATAAGATCATTGGAAAATACGGACTCCTTATACTTAATTCCACATAAGGAAACAAAAATAAGAGATGTCTATTTTCATATTTGTGACACAACATATTTCAAAGGAAATTTTAAGAAAACGATAGATGACATGGGATTAAAAGTACAAGAGCAGAACTTCATACGAACATTAGATACTTTTTTTTACGCAAACGTTTACATCAAACATACTAAGCAAATTGATGCGGGTAGAACAGCCTATTTTTTATACAACGGAAAATTGGCAATTGACCCCGAAATATTGGAAACTCAAAACTATCTTGAAAAAAATAATTACTACACAGAAACGTCCTTGGAACATACTTACATGAGGTTGCTTCAATTAGATATTTTTCAAGTTATCAAACCAATACTAATTGAAGTTCCGGGTTCACAACTCTTGGATGTTCACTACTATCTTGTGCCAACCAAAAAACAAAGTCCCGGTTTTGAGACTAGGGCTACCAATTCAAATGGATTCTTGGGAGTTTCGGCATCAATTAATTATACCAACCGTAACTTGTTTGGTGGAGCGGAAAAAATGATTATCGGAGTAAGTGGTGGTTTTGAATCGCAACCACCAATTTTTGAAGAAACCTTGGAAGGAAAAAAAATAAAGAATGCAGGAAGAAGTTTCAACACTCTCGAAATTGGTCCAAATATCAGATTTGACTTACCGGGATTATTTCCTTTCAAAGGTTTTGAAGTCGGTAAAAGAAACCGCCCTCGAACAATCATGTATTGTTCATATAGCTATCAAAAAAGAAATGACTTTGAACGAAAAATTTTACAACTTAATTATCTGTGGAAATTTTATATTTCAAAAAGTCAAATTTTTCAAATGGGATTACCTGGTTTATCCTTAATCAATTTTATCAATATTAACAAAAGTCAAGAATTTCAGTCAAAAATAAACCAGTTAAATGATTTATTCTTAAAGAATGCGTATAGTAGTCAATTCGTTTGGCAAGACTGGAAATTTACATACGAATTCAATAACAAAGAGGTCAAAAAAAGAAATTTATCATTTTATTTAAACTCAACTTTTGATCCTGCGGGCAAAATTCTGTCCATGTTTCAACGCTATCAAGACACCTTAAGCAATGGTCAGTTCACATTTTATGGGGTCGCATACTCTCAGTTTGTCCGCTTGGATAATAACATTATCATTTCAAACCCCTTAGGCAAGAACAAGAGTTTTCATGCGCGACTTCAATTTGGAGGTGGATTGCCTTACGGTAATACAACTACTTCACTACCTTATGACTACAGTTTCTTTGGCGGTGGATCAAACGACAACAGAGGATGGAGAGCTCGTTCATTAGGTCCGGGTTCTTACAAATATTACCTAGATACGAACAGAACTGCAACACAAATCGGAGATTTGAGATTAGCAACTTCGGCAGAGTTTCGATTTGCTTTCGGACCGTTATTGAAAGGTGCATTTTTTATTGATGCCGGAAATATTTGGACTGTAAACGAGGATAAAAATAGGGTTGGAAGTAAAATTTCCTCCAATTGGTATCGTGAAATCGCCCTTTCTTCAGGAGTTGGTTTGCGATTTGATTTAAATTTCCTTATCTTCAGGTTGGATTTGGGCGTACCTATTACAAACCCGGCTCTACCTGATGGTGCTCGTTGGATTTTTCAATCAAGGCAAAAATACTACCATGAGGGAGAATCTGCGTTTGGGATATCATATAAACAATATTTACCAAAACCGTTTACACCTCATGTTCAATTTGGTATCGGTTATCCTTTCTGATTCAGAAAAATCACTCTTTCAGGTCATTCATCTAATACTTTTAGGTTTGCGAAACGAAGTAAAACCGTTTTTGAACCATGGTGAGGAAAAAAAATCGTGGCTTTCTTATCAGCTCCCCCACCCTCTAATTTTGTAATCTTACCTTTACCAAATCGATCATGCATTACATTGTATCCAACCTTTAAATCGATGAGTGCTCCCGATTTTTGAGTAGTAGGATTGACTGTTTCCATGGCTTTTAAATAACCTGCATGCGGGTTGGTTTTTCTATTTAATCCCCCAATAAAAGGTTTTTCAGTAATTAAC
The DNA here is from genome assembly GCA_964526595.1 of uncultured Akkermansia sp. Taxonomy (GTDB): domain Bacteria; phylum Bacteroidota; class Bacteroidia; order Flavobacteriales_D; family Crocinitomicaceae; genus M0103. The sequence continues at coordinate 20,927 of CAZGJF010000037.1, forward strand.
GAACGTCCATTTCCACGTTGCAAAGATTCGAAATGAAGATATTTTGGGTCAATTTCATTGATAAAACGACTAGGTTCAGAACTGATCAAACTACCAAATGTAAAACGAGATGTTGCATAGGATAATGTGCACGTTTCCTTAGCGCGGGTTACGGCAACATAAAATAATCGTCGCTCTTCCTCCAATTCTGAACGGGAATTTAAAACCATTTGGGAAGGAAACAAATTCTCTTCCATCCCTACTAGAAAAACATGTGGGAATTCAAGTCCTTTGCTTGCATGAATCGTCATTAAGGTGACATGATTTTTTTCTTCTTCTTTATCATCATCAGCGTCAGTAAGCAAAGCAACATCAATCATGAATTCTGCCAATGAATTAGTCGCGTCATCAGATCTGGAAACACTAAATTCTTTGATTCCGGCCAATAATTCTTCAATATTCTGATAACGCTCCACCTCTTCAGGTCCTTTATCCTTTTCAGTATATAATTCCTTCAGAATACCTGATGATTTAGCAATCGTTTGAGCCAGCTCGTAGGCATTTAATTTTTCTTGCTGTGCAGAAAAACTGTTAATCATGGTTGTAAATTCATAAAGTTTGGTCTTGGTTCCGGCACTTAGTGAAACGGGAAAGCGATCAGGGTCAGAGATGATATCCCACATATTTACATCAGAATTTGTAGCAGCTATAATAATAGTTTCGATAGATGTTTTTCCGATCCCTCGTTTAGGGTAGTTGATAATTCGTTTCAGAGCTTCCTCATCTCTAGGATTAGTAGTTAGTCTGAAGTATGCAAGAATATCTTTGATTTCTTTGCGTTGGTAAAACGAAATACCACCATAAATTTTGTAAGGTATATTTAGTTTACGTAGCGCTTCCTCAAACGATCTGGATTGACGATTTGTACGATACAAAATAACAAAATCGTTAAATGTAGATATTGATGAGTGGTTATAATCAAATATTTTATGGCTAATAACTTTACCTTCTTCGTTATCCGTCAAGGTTCTGATAACATGTATTTTGGAACCATCTGCATTTTCCGTCCAAACATGTTTTTTTATTTGATCCTGATTTTTTGAAATGATACTGTTAGCTGCCTCAACGATATTCTTGGTACTTCTGTAATTTTGCTCAAGTTTGAATAATTTGAAATCGGGATAATCTCTTTTAAAATTCAGAATATTCTGAATATTCGCTCCCCTGAACGAATAAATACTTTGAGCGTCATCACCAACAACACAAATGTTTTCGTAAACTGCAGCTAGCTTTTTGACAATCAAATACTGAGCAAAATTGGTATCTTGATATTCATCTACCAAAACATATTTGAACTTATGTTGATAATAATGCATTACATCTGGAAAGTCTCTCAACAAAACGTTAGTTTGAAACAGTAAATCATCAAAGTCCATAGCCCCAGCTTTAAAACATCGGGTAGCATAAGCCTTATAGATACGAGCCATTTCAGGTCTTTTTGATTGACGATCTTCATTGATTATCTCAGTATTTTGAGCGTATGCATCGGTATCAATTAAGTTATTTTTGGCAGATGAAATTCGACCTAAAACTAAACTTGGTTTGTATATCTTGTCGTCCAAATTAAAATCTTTGATAATATCTTTTAACAAGCTTTTCGAATCTTGAGTATCATAGATCGTAAAATTAGCGGGGTATCCTATTCGGTCAGAATTGTAACGCAAAATTCGTGCAAATACCGAATGAAAGGTTCCCATAGTAATATTTTTTGCCTCGTTATCTCCAACAATTTTACCTATCCTTAGTGCCATTTCTTTAGCCGCTTTATTGGTAAACGTAAGTGCAAGAATATTGAATGGATCAATTCCTTTTTCAATCATGTGTGCGATTCGAAAAGTAAGTACTCGTGTTTTTCCGGAACCGGCTCCTGCAATTACCATCGTTGGACCTTCGGTACATTCGACCGCTTCACGCTGACTTTGGTTCAATTCGTCTAAATAATTCATGCGGAATGGTGATTTGTTGTTCGTTTAGTATGATACTATGTTGCCAATAGCTAACAAAAGTACTAATTTCCATAGTCTAAAAGAGTATTTTACAAGATCAAAAGAGCAACTTTGAGGGCAGATTGTTTTTGGTGTGTTTAAGTGTGTTTCAATCAACTCAAAGGAGTGTTGGAAGTCATTCCTGTAATTCCGGAAGCTTATTAAATGACCCCTTTTTTAGGATGTTTTTTCAGCAACAGATATTGTCAGACAATCGGGAGAACAAAGTTCAAAAAATTGAAATAGCCACTATTCTCTTAAGAATAAATGTAACTCTCTTCATGTCAAAAAAAAATCATAATACACATCTGTAATTTTATCTGAATAGCATTTGATTGATTTATTTTAATATTTGTAAAGTTTTTACTATTATCTTCGCTAAGTATATTTTATGGATACTAGAAAACATATCGAGGTTTGTTTCACGCCAGGTGAATACATTTCTTACAAAGACGAATATGAGATTGTAGTTGTAATAGATGTATTGAGAGCAACATCCGCGATTTGTACAGCATTCGAATATGGAGTAGAGGCAATTTTACCTGTTCCGACTGTTGAAGAAGCGTGGGCATACAAACAAAAAGGTTATCTCGCAGGAGCAGAACGCAAAGGGAAAATTGTTGAAGGGTTTGATTTCGGAAATTCTCCTTTTTCATACATGAAAGAAGAATTCAAAGGAAAAGAAATAGTTTTAACGACGACCAATGGTACAAAATCACTTGACGTTGCCAAAGATGCCGAAATAGTTGTAGTTGGTTCTTTTCTGAATCTTAATTCACTCTCAAAGTGGCTAAGTGAGCAACAAAAAAATGTCTTATGTCTTTGTTCAGGATGGCAAGATAAATTCAATTTGGAGGATACAATCTGTGCCGGCGCTATTTCAGACTATTTATTGTCAACAGGTCAATTTACATCTGATGAGGATTCCTCCATTGCGGCAAAATATCTTTATCTCTCTGCAAAAGACAACTATCTAGGCTATCTTAAATCCAGCTCTCACAGGCGGAGATTAAAAAATCTGAATTTGAACGAGGATATTAAGTTTTGTCTGACACCAAATCAAACCTCGGTGATTCCAATTCTCAAAGATGGCAAATTGGTTAAACTATAAATGCTGTTTTATCATCATTTTTCCATTTTTAATTGCTACAAGTTACGGAGATAGCAAACAAATAAAATGGGGTTTCTTTGGTCACCAACGAATCAATCGAATCGCAGTTTTCACCTTGCCTCCTGAAATATTTGGATTTTACAAGGAACACATTGAATACCTTACAGAACACGCTGTTGATCCTGATAAAAGAAGATACGCTGTCGAAGGTGAAGCCCAACGTCATTACATTGATTTGGATCATTATTATCAAACAGGACAAGATGTTTTTTCAATCATACCAAAAAAATGGAACGATGCTGTAGAGAAATATAGCGAGGATACGCTTCAAAACTACGGTATAGTACCTTGGTTCATTCCAATCATGAAGTCACGGCTGCAAAAAGCATTCGAAGATAAAAACATTGATCTCATATTAAAATATTCTGCAGACCTCGGCCACTATATTGCTGATGCTCATGTACCCTTGCATACTACTCAAAATTACAATGGCCAACTCACAGGGCAAAAAGGAATTCATGGACTTTGGGAAAGTAGATTGGTCGAATTGAATGCCGAAAATTACTCGTACTTTGTTGGTAAGAGCAAGTACATTTCTAATGTTCTTAATCAAGCCTGGGAAGCTGTTAAGGAATCACATTTAGCACTTGATTCAGTTCTAAAAATGGAAGTAAAAGTCAGTAAAACATTTGAATCTGACAAAAAATACAGCTTTGAACAACGTGGAAACGTAACAATACCAGTTTATTCGTATGAATTTTCACAAGCTTATCACCAACTATTGAATGGAATGGTAGAACGAAGAATGAAGGAAGCAATTTTGTTAGTCGGTTCAGTTTGGTACACTGCTTGGGTAGATGCCGGACAGCCCAATATGAATGAGTTACTTCATCAAAAACCTTCTAAAGAATTATTGGATGAAATGCATAGTTTAAACGATGAGTATTTAGCTGGAAAGAAAAAAGGACGAATTTGTGACTAATAACATTATTAATTGTGTACGCAAGCATAGAAAAATGTAACATAACGTGAGTTCGGGATAAGGATTGTTAGTAAATATGTTATTAACAAATTGATAA
>CAZGJF010000038.1:0-24460 GCA_964526595.1 uncultured Akkermansia sp.
CAAGAACATTCGGATAGGCAATTATTTTTAGCCGCTTAAACCGAACTCACGTTAACTAAAGTAAAAATAGTATTAATGCTTCGAACGATACATTTTCAGGACGGGACACAATAAAACAAAAAGTCGGAAGAAAAATCTTCCGACTTTTAATACTTTTGAAACGTTATTTCAAAATTTGTAGTCTAGAACTAAATTGTTGACCTTTAACTGAAATTTCAATAATATAAACCCCAGCTTCTATTTTTCTTGTGTCGAATTGATAAAACGATTGTTTACATGAATCATGAAAAACAGATTGCCCTAACATATTGATAATTTTTATTTCATTGATTACTTCTCCAGAATAATTTATAGTTACTAAATCATGAGTCGGATTAGGGAATACTGTTAATGCATAATTTTCAATTTCTATGTTTTTCAGACCAACCGAATTGTCGACTGTGAATTCATCAGATGCCACACAACCATTATCATCCGTAACGGTTACTGCGTAAGTTCCGGGCAATAAATTTGATAAATCCTCGTCTTCAGAACCATTCGACCAACTATATGTGTAACCATCGGTACCTCCGGTTACAGAAATATCGATGGCACCTAACGAATCTATGGTTCCATAAACTGTGGCATTGACAATGATCGGAGAAGTAGGTTCGTAAACATCAAAACTTTCAAGTGCTTGACATCCTTCACCATCAACTACCAAAACGGAATAATTACCATTCGCCAAATTGGAAAGGTCTTCGCTTGTTTCATCATTCGACCAAAGGAAGTGATTGTTTCCATTACCGCCGGTTACAGTAATGTCAATGGCGCCATTATTTCCCCCAAAACAAACAACATCCGAAACAACCGCTTCAATCATCAATTCTTCTGGTTCAAAGATGGTTACATTGTGATGAACTACACAACTGTTTTCATCTTTGACATAAATTGTATACACTCCACCACTCAAGTTACTAAATATATTTGAATTTTGAAAGAGAACTCCATCAATACTATACGTGCGGGATCCAGTTCCTCCAAATGCATACACATTAATTGAGCCATTGCTGTCACCATGACACGTCACATCCAATGTTCCTTGTATAAAACTGATATTGTACGGCTCGGTTATATGAAAATAAACAATCCCTTCACATCCTGCTACATCCCTGACGGTAACGCTATAATTTCCAGAAACCAATCCCATAAAAACATTACTAGACTGAAAATTAAGCCCTTCATCTAAACTGTAAGCGAGAGTTCCTGCTCCTCCGGCTGCATAGATAGTAACAGCTGCGTCATTACCTCCGTGGCACGAAACGTGTTGAATGTTGTTCGTAATTTGAAAGGCACTTGGTTGCATTAACGTAACGCTCTCTGATCCAAAACAACCGTTTACGTCTTTGACGTACATGGTGTATGTTCCGGCTGTAAGTCCGCTAAAACTGGATGATGAAGTCCAATTTAAGCCATCAATACTATATGCGATTGACCCTGTACCTCCGGCAATTTGATTGATTGTGATACTACCATCGCTACCACCATGACAACCAATATCTGTAGTGTTGTACGAGGTTATTACCGGTCCGTTTGCGTCTAAAATAGTCTTGGATGCCACCCTATGACATTCATTTCCGTCTTTGACAATGATGAAATAATTTCCGGCCCCCAAATTATCAAACGAACCGTTGGTATTATAATTCATTCCATCGATACTGAATAGATAAGCACTTCCCGATCCTCCGAAGGCTTCCACTAATAGACCACCGTTATTATTACCACACGTTGCATTGGTTGCGGTAATATTGGTTGAAATATCAGTTGGTTCGGAAACAGTAACGTCCTCTGAATAAGTACAGCCGGCAAAATCTGACACGGTAACGTGGTAAACTCCTGCATCCAAATTATCAAAAAGATTACTCGGTTGTCCAACACCATTTTCGATGGCGAAACTGTAAGGTTGACTTCCACCCACTGCAACTACTTCAATGACTCCGTTGTCTTGGCCAAAGCAGGATGCGGCGGTTAAATTGAAATTAGCACTCAGTTCAGGAGCTTCATTCACTATAATTGTTTTTTCGACGGTACATGCTGCAGCATCCCTCACATAGATAGAATAACTTCCTACTCCTAAACCGATAAAATGAGGGTTAGATTGGTAATTAAGTCCATTGACACTGTATGTTAGTGTTCCAATTCCTCCAATCGCATTAACAAAAGTTATTTGACCATCATTTGATCCACTGCAAAGTGTTGCTTGTGTATTAGCTGAAAATGTGATTTCATTAGGTTCATAGATATAGAGTGAAATTCCCTGTGAACAACCTGCTGCATCTTTTACCATAGCAACATAACTTCCAACCGGTAATCCAACAAATGAACCATCTGTTTGGTATGAAAACCCACCATTAATACTGTAAATTAAAGTGCCAACACCTCCTGTTCCAGATAAAACGATAGAAGCATCACTTCCTCCGTGACAACTTACGTTAGTCATACTTAAAACAGATAATATAGGAGCTCCTAAATTGTTTACGGGAACATTTTTGTGAACAATACATCCGTTTCCATCTTTCACAGATACCTGATACGCTCCCGCTGTTAGGTTGCCGAAAGAACCACTGGTTTGAAAGCTGCCTGAATTAAGCGCGAACAGAAATGGCGCTGTTCCACCAATACCCTCAACTAAAATGGCACCGTTGCTATTTCCGCACCCTGCACTAGTTGTTGATGCAGTAAATGTGATAGGTTCAGGTTCGTTCACTTGAACACTGCTGGAATTGATGCATCCATTGGCATCTTTTACATAGGCTATATACATTCCTGCTTTTAAATTTTCGAAGACTTCTCCAGATTGAAAGTTTGTACCATCCAAACTATAAATCAACGGTGGCACACCTCCTGCTCCTGAAAGTAGAATGGTTCCATCATCTCCTCCGTGACAACTGACATGAGTTATTTGAGGTGTATTTGTTCCCAACCCCACAGAAATAGTCATTGTTTTGACATTTTGGGATGGACCCTCCCAACCCACCAATACTGTTGTAAGTGAGACTTCATATGTTCCAGGATCAGCATAACTATGCGTTGGGTTCATTGCATGAGAAACCGTAGAACCATCTCCAAAATCCCATGTATATAAGCTATACGACCCTGAATAATCAGAAAGAAATAATTTATTAAACATACTGTCCTTCGTAATGGATGAGTTATTTGTAAACGAAATAGGTGTACCAACACTCACACATAATGAGTTTGATGTAAAAGTAGATGTAATGAAGTGCTTCATTCTTGGAACTAAATAAAAATCACCGTCTTTGTCAAAACTAACCAATGCGCTAGACCAGTTATTTCCAGTAGAAGTTCCGGATAAAGAAGCCAAATCTTCACCCAATCCTTCACCATTTCCGGTATACTTCAGTTGAAACGTATTTCCCCACGGCCAAGCATTCAATATGGAAACTCCAATTGCAAAGTTTCCATCAACATAGGTACCACCTTCAGGTAGACTGAGAGTAATGTAACCGACGAGACTATCTGAGGCCCAAAAAATACCGTCCGCACTGGCTTTTAACGTTGTTGGGCGACCGTTTACATCAACATTATAAACGGAAACCCTCAACGGAACACCACCACTTTGTACATTCTTTCCATATACGACAACCTGACTGATTTTACTTCCCCCACTAAAATGATACGTTTGAGAAGCATGTTCTTCATACCCTTTCCTCAGTGTATAATATCCGGTTGCTCCAAGATTTTTGGCATCAACATAGCCGTTCAAATCAGTGCAAACAGTAGTCTGCGCATCTAAATTCCAAAGACTCGTTAAAAAAGCCATGGTCAAAAAAATAATCCTTTTCATGTGATTTTGTTTTTGTGTGATTAAAAAATGATTGCTTGTAAACAATCAAACTTATTGCCACTTAAAAAGTAGGGGGATATTAATTCAGTAGATTCAGTAATAATTCCGATGAATGAACTCATATCAAGTACATGCTGTTTTCGAAAAATTACATTTTATTAAAATTTCGATTACCTTTGCTGACCATTTGGTCAAACCGATTGATTAATACTCGTGCTTATACCCACAGATACAGAGTTAAAAATTATTGAAGCTGCTAAAAAAGTTTTTAGAGCGCGTGGATATGCCGGTGCTCGCATGCAGCAAATTGCAGACGAAGCAGGGATAAGCAAGGCTTCGCTTCACTATTATTTTCGAAGTAAGGAGAAACTTTTCGATCTCATTTTTGACCAAACAATGGCTGAGTTTATGCCACTGATTTCAACGTGGGAAGAAGACTCAACGGCATGGGAGCAAAAATTGAAATTATTTATCATTGATTTTTTTAAATTTCTTCAGGACAAATCAATGTTATTCATCATTCAGGAGATAAACAGGAATCCTGAGTTATTAATGAAGCGCAAACGCAACAATGGTCCTACCAAAAATAGGTTTATTGCATATTTTGAAAAGCTACATCAAGCAGGAAAGATCAATGATATCGATCCGAAGTTGATTTTTATTTTTCTTCATTCCTTGTGCGTTTACCCAATTTTAAATGCTGAATTATTCAAAATGAATACCGACATGAAAGATGAAGTTTACAAAAACTTTATGTCAACCTATCCCGAAAAAGTAACCAAATTTTTAATCGAAACACTCAAAAAATAAATGCTATGAAATTTCCGCTTGTAAAGTTGTTCTTAGTTATTCTCCTTCCGCTTTGTGGGTTAAACGATCAATTATTTGCCCAAGACACAAAACAAATAACGCTAGAACAACTTCAGTCAATGGCGATGGAAAACTATCCGATATTAAAGCAAAAAAAACTGATTGATGAGTTATTGGATAATAAGGTTGGCCAACTTAAAACTAATTTAATGCCACAGATGTCTGTTGTCGGACAGGCAACGTATCAAAGTGAAGTTACGTCGTTTAATTTTCCCGTTCCGGGAGCGAGTGGATTCAGTCAAAAACCTGACCAGTATAGCGTTGGTTTGGAATTGAAACAACAAGTTTTTGATTATGGAGCCATTAAAACGCTCAAACAATTGGAAAGAGACAATGCAGCTGTTCAAATGCAACAAGTGGACATTGAATACCAGAAACTGAAAGACCGAATAAATCAACTGTATGGTAATATTTGTTTGCATCAGGAGAATAAAAACATCATTCGTTTACGCATGGAAGAGTTAAATGCTAAACGGATTAAAATGCAATCTGCTTACGAAAATGGAGCGGCATTGCAAAGCAATTTTTTGGTGCTGGATGCTGAGTATTTGCTAGCCCAACAAAAAATGGAGGAAGTGAATGCGAATTTAAATGCATGGTTCCAAACGCTTTCTATTATTACCAATAAGGCCCTAGATACGAGTTTTGATATTTCACAAAAAAACGCCGTGTCATTGCATCAAAACAACAACCGTCCGGAACTCAAAATGTACGAACTTCAGAGTAATGCTTTGCAATTGAAAGAACGGATGATTTTCAAAAACAACTTGCCTAAATTATTTGTTTTTGGTAGAGGATATTATGGTCGACCGGGATTTAATTTTCTCAATAACGATTTCAGACCGTATGCGTTAGTCGGTGTTGGATTATCGTGGAATTTGACCGCTTATTATACCGCTTCAAAAGAACGAACGAATTTGAAGATTAACAATGCTATGATTGCCAATCAGCGGGAATTGTTTGATATCAATCTTCAATCGATTTTAGTACAGCAAATGGCAGAAATCGAAAAACTGGAAAAAATGATTGCGATGGACTCCAAAATAGTAGAAACGAAACAAGCTATTCGATTTGCTGCCTCGAGTCAATTGGATAATGGTGTAATCACCGCTTCAGATTACATTGTTGAACTCAATGCTGAAAATCAGGCTCTGTTCAATAAAAAATTACATGAGATTCAGTTGATGATGGCACATGAAAATTATAATAATACCCTTGGTTACTAATTCAGTATTCTATTTATCTATTTAATTATCAATTATGCAAGAAGAACAACACGTAAAAAAATCCGGTAACAAAAAGAAACGATTTTTGATACTAGGCATTGTGGCAGGTTTAATTACTTTTATTTCACTGTTTGTATGGATTGGATCCATCGGTCATGAAACAACAGATAATGCCCAAGTGGAAACAACGATTATTCCACTTAGAAATATCGTGCAAGGATTTGTAGTTGATATTCGTTTTGAAGACAATCAATCTGTTCAACAAGGAGACACGCTCTTAGTTATTGATGATAAAGATTACCGGTCAAAATTGATTCAGGCTCAAGCCGCATTGGAAAGCGCCGAGGCACAGTTGACAATGGCTAATTCAGGGGAACTTACTGCTGAAATGAATGCATCAGCCTCTTCATTGACAAGTCAGGCTGCTAAAGAAAATATTGCAACGGCTCAAGCGAAGTACACTAAAAATGAGAAGGATTTAGCGCGGGTTGAGAAAATGTTTAAGGATGGTGCTGCAACGCAACAACAACTTGAGTCAGTAAAAGCGGAATTCGAGACATCGCGTGCGCAATGGATGATGCTAAAAAAACAAGCTGATGCTTCTTCTTCTCAAGCAAAAGGAACCGCATCTCTGATAGATGGTCAAAAAGCACAAATAGGATTGGCAAGAGCCTTGGTAAAGCAACGATTAGCTGAACTTGCATTGGCAAGAACACAGTTGGAAAACACAGTCATCAAAGCACCATTTGATTGTGTAATTTCAAAGAAATCTGTTGAAATAGGTCAATACTTACAGAGTGGTGTTCCTATTTGTTCGGCAGTTGATTTGGAAAAAGTATGGATTGGTGCCAACTTCAAAGAAACACAAATTGAAAAAATGCGCGTAGGTCAGACAGTTGACATTACACTTGATGCTTTTCCGGGAACAGAAATAAAAGGACAAATTCAAAGCTTTGGTGGGGCAACAGGGGCTAAATTCTCGTTATTGCCTCCTGATAATTCTACTGGAAATTTTGTGAAAATTACACAACGTGTCCCTGTAAGGATTCAACTGCAACACTATCCAAGTACCCTGCAAGGAATGATTTTACCCGGGCTGAGTGCAGAAGTAGATGTGCATACCAAATAAAACGAATTTTGAGTACGACAACACATATTGCTCCCGAAGTAACGTATCCAACCGGATTTACCAAGTGGATAATTATTATTACAGCCATCACATGTGCGTTGCTGGAGTTGATCGACGCAACGATTGTCAATGTTTCACTACGTGAAATCAGCGGCAGTATTGGTGCCACAACGACTGAGATAGCTTGGGTAACGACTTCCTATGCCATTTCAAATGTGATAATCATCCCCTTGACAAGTATGTTATCAGATTTGTTTGGCAGAAAGGTTTATTTTACAGTATCTGTGCTAATTTTTACAGCTTCTTCATTGATGTGCGGATTATCCGATAGTTTGTGGGTCTTGGTGTTTTGGCGTTTTGTACAAGGATTAGGTGGGGGAGGATTGTTGTCTACTGCGCAAACAATCATCATAGGAGCTTTCCCTCCAAATAAAATAAGTACAGCCAACGCTATCTTCGGAATGGGAATTATTTTGGGACCAACCTTTGGACCAACATTGGGTGGATTTATTACGGATAATATTTCGTGGAACTGGATATTTTTTGTCAATGTTCCAATTGGTATCATTGCCTCGATTTTGTCATGGACTTACATTTCAAATCGGGATGGGGCAATGAAGCCCAAAAAAATTGATTGGTGGGGAATACTTTTTTTAGTACTTTCTGTCGGATCAATTCAGTTCGTACTGGAAGAGGGCACATCCAAAGATTGGTTCGAAAGCACTGAAATAATTGTCGGTTCGATTTTAGCTGTTTTTACATTAATTGCTTTTATTTACAGGGAATTAAGTATCGATTACCCTGCAGTGAATATTCGATTATATCGCAGTTACAATCTTGTGATGGGGAGCTTAATGAACTTGATTTTGGGAATGTTGTTATTTGGTACTGTTTTTATTTTTCCATTGTTTGCCCAAATCTCACTGGGGTGGACGGCCACACAAACAGGTGTCTTTATGATTCCGGGGGCTTTATGTTCCGCTTTTTCGATGCCAATTGTGGGTAAAATGTTAGGAAAAGGCATCAATCCAAAGAGGATTATCATTGTGGGTATTATGTTGACTTTTGCTTTTTTGATGATGCTTGGGTTTTCATCTCCAGATTCCAATGAAGGAAATTTTTACTTACCTTTTGTCTTGAGGGGTTTTGGAATGGCATTCATGATGTCTCCGATTTTATCACTGGCTGTAGGAAATCTGAAAGGAAAAGATATGGCTCAAGCCGTTGGATTAGCAAATATGATTCGACAACTGGGTGGTGCTGTGGGTATTGCATTAATCAATGTGTACCTCACGTTTATTAATGCGCAAATTAGAAGCCAGATGATTGGAAAAATCAACATGTACGACACCGTAAGTTCTGAAAGAATTTCACAAATGACTCAGAATTTTATGAATTCTGGAAGGAGTTTCGATGAAGCGCAATTAATGGCTTATCGTGCTTTGGAGGGAGCCGTGTTTAAACAACAGGCACTAGTTAGTTACAATCAGGGATTTTTGGTTGTTGGTTTTTTCATGTTGCTGAGTATTCCTATCGTTTTATTAATTCGTTACAAAAAACCAAAGCAGGATTTTGTTGTTAGTGACCACTAATCATTTTATTATAAATAATATAATATTTGTTGCACAAGAAATTTCCTTTTTATTTTTTTCATAAATAGGAAAATTTCATTGTATTGATTTTTAATGCTAATTGATTAATTTAGTTTCAACATGTCTGCTTTTAGAGGAATGAGATTTTTTCTGACTTTGATTATATTGAACAGTTCATTTACAATCTTAGCTCAAAATTCCTCTGAAAAGAAATTGCTAAATACCATTTACACAGAAAGAAATGCTTTTAAAAAGTTTGAAAAAATACTGGTTTTAGGGCACTATTACCAATCAAAAAATATTGATAAGGCAGATTCAATAAAAACCGTAATTCTTCAAAAAAGTAAACATTTTGATCTTAAAACACGGTTAAATGCTTTGTTATTTAGTGCAGAAACAAATCTATTAACCGGAAATTTACAGGGGTATAAAAGTAATGTTTTAGAAGCAGAATCATTTTTGACTGTTCCTACTTCTCCTCAAAATACTTTTTCACTTTTAAGTCATCTTGGGAATTTATACAGCAATTTATTAGACTTTAATAAAGCAGATTTCTTTTTAAGAAAATCCCTATTACTCGCAAAGCAACACAGAAACTACAATCAAATCACACAATCTGATAATCTGCTCGCATTAAATTTCATGAGGCAGAACGAAAAAGATTCTGCGATGCAATACGTCAATCGTTCCATTCAATATGCCAGACGTTCGATTAAAAATGAAGATCTTTCCTTAGCTATTCAAACACAAGCTACGATATACAAACATTTTGGTCAACTTGAATTGAGTTTGGCTAAGAATATCCTAGCTTTGGAGTTTAGCAGAAAAATAAATGATGTTTATCAACGGACGAAATTAAATCTTGAAATTGGAAAGTCTCAAAGAAACATTCTAAATCTAGATGATGCTGAGTATTATTTTAAATTGGCCATTGTAAATTCAAGAAAAATTGAAGACAATCGTCAGTTGGGTCTTGCCTTGTGTAATTTAGGTGGTGTTTTTTACGAACGAAAAAAGTTAGGAGAGGCCTTAAATTTAACTCAACAAGGAGTCAGCAAATTATTATTAACCAATGATCTTAATGGAATTGGTGAAGCGTATAATTCTTTGGGATTAATCTATCTTGAAAAACAAGAATTCGATCTTGCCAGAATCTTTTTTAATAAGGCTTTGGTATCGTATGAACAATTGGCGAATAAAGAGGAAATAGCTATTATTTATCGGAACGTTGGGATTGTTTTTCAAAAACAAAAAAAATACGCTAACGCCTTAAATTATTTAGAAAGATCTGTTAGAATTCAACAAAACAACCGAATATTAAGCCACTTAAGTTCTACTTATCGTATCATGGCTGAAATATATGAGAGTATAGGAAATGAACATAAAGCTTTAAAGTACATTAAGTTGTATTTAGCATCTATCGATAAAAACTATTCGTTACAATCTGTTAGACAAATCGCAGAGTTAAGTGAGCTTTATAGGTCTGAACAACGTGAACGATTAATTGAAAGTCAAGCAGACGCTATTGAACGAGAAAAACAAGATAAAATTTTAACTACGGCAAAACTAGAAAATAGTCAGCTTAGAAATGACTTTCAATTTTACATCATCATTGCCATAATTTTGATCGTGATTTTGATTTTGTTTGTTTTGTTTTATCGCTGGAATCAGACCAAAATTAAACAACAACAAAGAGAAGCAGAGCTGTCTCAAACGCTTTTGAGAACACAAATGAAACCTCATTTTGTTTTTAATGCAATGTCGGTTATTCAGAGTTACATCTATGAAAACGACACTGCTAATTCGGCTAAGTTTTTGGTTAATTTTTCAAGATTGATGAGATTGATTTTGGAAAATTCATCCAAAGAATTTATTCCTTTAGAAATAGAATTAGAGATTATCCAAAAATATCTTGTAACACAACAGCTTCGGTTTGAAAAAAGATTTCGTTTTGAGATAAGTGTTTCTTCATTAATTGATAAAGAAAATACGTTTATACCTCCGATGATTACGCAGCCATTCATTGAAAATGCAATTGAACACGGACAGCTACATACCATACCGGATGGCATGATAAATATTGAATTTCAACGAGTTGCTAATATGTTTGAAATTCAAATAATTGACAATGGTGTGGGGCGACAAAAGTCTTTCAAAAAAAAGAGTAATTTGCATAAAAGTATGGCCATTGAAATTACGAAGGAACGCATTGATAATTTGAATAAAAAATACAAGACAGATGGTTTTCTTGAAATCGATGACTTTGATAAAGTGTCACATACAGGAACTAAAGTAGTCATTACGTTGCCTTTTAAGGAAAATAATCTGGATAATTAGAATTAAAACATGAAAAAAGTATTAATTGTTGATGATGAAAAAAGAACCCGCGATTTGATTTCAAAAATGATTCAGTCGTTTGATTTAGATTTGGAAGTCACTTCAATGGGAGAAAATGTATTGACGGCTATTGAAGCTATTGAAAAAGTTCAACCTGATCTACTTTTTTTAGATATCCAAATGCCTGATGGAACCGGATTTGATGTGCTGAAATCGATTAAAGAAAAGAAGTTTGAGGTGATATTTATCACTGCTCACGAGGAATATGCAATCAAAGCAATCAAATTTAGTGCATTGGATTATCTTTTAAAGCCAGTCGATGTCGAAGAGTTAAGACAAGCAATAGAAAGAGCATTAAATACTATAACTTTGAAAAAACAGGAAAGTCAGTTTGAGGCACTTCAAAATAACATCACCCCTAATTCAAAAAAAAGGTTGGTCCTGAAAACGCATGAGAGTGTATATGTTTTAGAGTTGGATCAAATAATCCGATGTGAAGCTGACAAAAATTACACAACTTTCTTTTTGGTAGGGGGGAAAAAAATAGTGGTTTCAAAAACATTAAAAGATTATGAAACAATCCTTTCACCTCATAATTTTTTGAGAATACAGCAATCTCATTTGGTCAATTTGGATTTTATTGACCGTTACGATAAGGCAAACGGAGGGGTTGTGGTAATGAAGGATGGTGCGGAAGTACCACTCTCGCATGCAAAACGCGAACATTTTTTCAATCTTATAGAAAAACTATGATTTCCAACTTTTGATCACTTATATTTTGTAATTTATTTCGCCTCTCAAAAGAATCCAATGATACTTTCACTCGTATCAACAAAATAAACTAATTTTGCTTTATTAAATCATTAAATAAATGACCGAACTAATGACAGATTTGGGAATTCGAGAAATATTAACCCAACTTGGAATTGAAACACAAAATAATGGAGCCTCAACCGGGGGTAAATGGTTTAAAACCAGAGGAGAGCGTATCGACTCTATTTCACCTGTTGATGGTCGACTCATTGCATCGGTCAATGCTGCAACAGAAGCGGATTATGAAGCTATAGTCCTAAAAGCTCAAGAAGCATTTAAAATATGGCGTATGCTTCCCGCACCAAAGCGAGGTGAAATTATTCGTCAGTTGGCTGAACGTATTCGTTTTTATAAAGAACCACTTGGTAAGCTCGTTTCGTACGAAATGGGCAAATCTCTTCAAGAAGGTCTGGGAGAAGTACAAGAAATGATTGACATCTGCGATTTTGCAGTTGGGTTATCTCGACAATTATATGGGCTCACCATGCATTCAGAAAGACCTGGTCACCGTATGTATGAACAATACCATCCACTTGGAATTGTAGGTATAATTTCTGCATTTAATTTTCCTGTTGCTGTTTGGAACTGGAATACAGCTTTGGCATGGGTTTGTGGTGATGTTTGTATTTGGAAGCCTTCCGAAAAAACACCTATAACGGCTATTGCATGTCAGCAAATTACCAAGGAAGTTTTTGATGCTAATAATGTCCCTGAAGGAGTTTCCAATTTGTTAATTGGTGGTCCTGAAATAGGAAAGTTATTAGCAGAAGATACAAGAGTTCCTTTGGTTTCTGCAACTGGATCTACACGTATGGGGAAATCTGTAGGTGCAGCTGTTGGAGCACGCTTGGGACGATCATTATTAGAGTTAGGAGGAAACAACGCTATTATTATCACTCCAACAGCAGACTTAAAAATGGTTATTCCCGGTGCAGTTTTCGGTGCCGTAGGAACAGCGGGACAACGGTGTACATCAACTCGACGTTTAATCGTTCATGAAGATATTTACGATAAGGTAAAAGAAGCATTGGTTGGTGCATATAAACAACTTAAGATTGGAAATCCTCTGGATCAAAACAATCACGTTGGTCCGTTAATTGATACCGATGCTGTCCGAATGTATGAAGAGGCTTTGAAAAAAGCTGTTGGTGAGGGTGGAAAAATCCTTGTTGAAGGAGATGTTCTTACAGGAGAGGGTTACGAGTCTGGATGTTATGTTAAACCTGCTATTGTGGAGGCAGAGAATCACTTTCAAATTGTCCAACATGAAACGTTTGCACCTATTTTGTACATTATGAGGTATAAAGGAGAGGTCATAAATGCCATCAAATTACAAAATGATGTTCCTCAGGGACTTTCTTCTGCAATCATGACGAATAACCTGAAAGAAGCTGAGGCATTTTTATCACAAGCAGGTTCTGATTGTGGAATTGCCAATGTAAATATTGGTACTTCGGGAGCAGAAATTGGTGGAGCTTTTGGTGGAGAAAAAGAGACCGGTGGCGGACGAGAATCAGGGTCGGATGCTTGGAAGGTTTACATGCGCAGACAAACAAATACAATCAATTATTCAGACAGCTTGCCATTAGCTCAAGGAATAAAGTTTGAATTGTAATATTTTATATTTTGGCTCCTTGCATTTTGTTTTTCATTCAGAATAATGAAAAAATGAGATAGATTGCTGCTTTAGTTTCAACGATTCAGCTCTTGTCTGAATTTCTCATACAACAAAATACCTGTTGCTGTTCCAACATTTAACGAAGCCACATTGCCCATCATAGGTATTTTTACCTTAACATCAGACATGTTTAGCAAATCAGAAACAATCCCATCTTCTTCAGAGCCCATAATAAATGCTACCGCCCCTCTCAAGTTAACTTCGTTTAATGCCAATTTTGACTTTTCGCTAGATGCAATAACTCTAATTCCACATTGCTGCATGTAAAAAATAGCATCTTTTAGGCTGTCTGTTTTACAAACAGGAATACGATTTAGAGCCCCGGCAGAAGTTTTGATAGCATCTGCAGTTACTAATGCACTTCCCTTTGAAGGTATCAATATCGCATCGACTCCCATACATTCAGCCGTTCTGGCAATTGCTCCGAAATTACGAACATCAGTAATTCTGTCAAGAACTAAAATCAGAGGTTTTTCTCCTTTTTCTATTTTTTCGTCAACCAATGGTTCGATTTTATGATAATCTATAGGGGCTATGAAGGCTACGACTCCTTGGTGATTACCAAGTGTTATACTGTTTAATTTTTGTGCAGGAACAAACTGTAAATTAAAGTCCTTACCATGAAGCTCTGTTTTTAGGGATAAAAACAGTTCTTTCTGCATTCCTTTTTGAATCAAAATTCTATTAATTGTTCGATTAGCCCTGATTGCCTCAAGTACCGCATGTAAACCAAAAATGAATTCTTCTTGTTTGTTAATCCGTTCAAATTTTCTCAGCATTTTAAATGATTTGGGGGTTATTCGTCCTTAATTTACAACTTAGTACACCTTTAATAAGGTTAATTTTCATACACAAAGTTATCAACTTTAGTTTAAAATAATTAAAGATGATTTTCAAGTGCCGGGATAAACAATTTTTCTATTTCAAAAACACATCAATCAAACAATTTCACCAATCATAGTATTTTATGAATGATAGTGAAGGATTGACGAAGTTGTTTTTATTATAATTCTAGAAATTAATCATCTTGCTTTGATTTCGATTCTATCAAGGAATAAGTCTAACAAGAACTCACTTTTTCTATGTGTTCAACGAAAAAATAATCAGGTCAAAGCATGTAATTTTGAATCAGATTAACATCTTATTTATAATAAATTGACAGCCTGATGAATATAATTTTATTTTGTATAATTGAGATGGCTTCTTGAAAAAAGCAATATTCTGTATTGCTTTTTGGTTATAATTTCACTTTGGACTACTTTTGTTCTTCAACTAATTTTAATCTCAATGTCAGATATTCACACGTATGATTTTGCAGGCAAACGTGCCTTGATTAGGGTAGATTTTAATGTGCCATTAGACAAAGAAACGATGGAAATTACCGATGATACACGCATTCGTGCAGCGGCCCCTACAATTCAGCATATTCTTAAACATGGCGGTAGCGTTATATTAATGTCCCATTTAGGGAGACCGAAAGAAGGTCCTGATGACAAATATTCGTTGCGTCATATTGTAGCACATACATCAAGTGTATTGGGCGTTTCTGTCCAATTTGCAGATGATTGCATCAGTAAATCTTCTTACGAAAAAAGCAACTCTTTGAAGCCCGGAGAAGTCTTGTTATTGGAAAATTTACGTTTTTACAAGCAGGAAACAGCCGGAACAGAAAGTTTTGCCGAAGCATTGGCAAAACATGGTGATGTGTATGTGAACGATGCCTTTGGAACAGCCCATCGCGCACATGCAAGTACAACCGTTATCGCCAACTATTTTCCAAACGATAAAATGTTTGGTTTTTTGATAGAAGCAGAAATTAATAGTGTTGATAGAGTTCTAAATTCAACCGAAAAACCACTCACCGCTATTGTTGGAGGAGCAAAAGTGTCATCTAAGATTACAATTATTGAACGTTTATTAGATAAAGTTGACAACTTGATTGTGGGAGGAGGGATGGCATATACCTTTGTGAAAGCAATGGGAGGTAGTGTCGGTAATTCATTGGTGGAAGACGATTATCTGGAAACTGCCCGTAAAATAATTACTGATGCGAAAACAAAAGGAGTCAATTTATACATCCCTACAGATACAGTGATCGCCGATAAATTTGATAATGATGCAAAGCGTCAAGAAGTAAAAATAGGAGAAATTCCTTCCGGATGGATGGGACTTGATACCGGGTCAGAAACCTCTAAAGCTTGCCGTGATATTTTATTGAATTCCAAATTGATTTTATGGAACGGGCCCATGGGAGTTTTTGAAATGGAGAACTTCCAACAAGGAACCATAGATGTAGCCAATGCAATTGTTGAGGCTACTGCAAAAGGGGCATTCTCATTGATTGGAGGGGGTGATTCTGTTGCCGCAATCAATAAATTCAAATTGGCAGATAAAGTTTCGTATGTTTCTACCGGAGGAGGTGCCATGCTGGAATACTTGGAAGGAATCGAATTGCCCGGAATAAAAGCGATCAACAGCTAATACATTTCCAAATTTAGGAGACACTTTTTGGAATTAAAACTATCTTTGTTTGCTTTTGCATAGCAGTACAAGCCAATACAATGGACAAGAATAAAGACCTTATTAGCAGACGTGAAGCTTCCTATTTAGGAGGAGGTCAGTCGCGCATCGACAAACAACATCAACAGGGTAAATTAACCGCCAGAGAACGTGTTACTCTTCTATTAGATGAAAATTCGTTCAACGAAATCGGTCAATTTGTCGAACATCGTGCGACAACGTTTGGATTGGATAAACAACATTTTCCGGGTGATGGTGTTATAACAGGTTTTGGAACAATTCATGGTCGCTTAGTGTACGTTTTTTCGCAAGATTTTACTGTTTTTGGGGGGTCTTTATCCGAAACACATGCTTCCAAAATATGCCGAATTATGGATTTGGCGATGAAAAATGGCGCTCCCGTTATAGGGCTAAATGATTCAGGTGGAGCACGTATTCAAGAAGGAGTAGTTTCTTTAGCAGGATATGCTGATATCTTCTTCCGTAACACCAGAGCATCCGGTGTCATTCCTCAAATTTCCGTTATTATGGGTCCATGTGCCGGAGGGGCAGTATATTCACCAGCATTGACTGATTTTGTTTTTATGGTGGAGGAAACATCATACATGTTTGTTACCGGACCGAATGTGGTTAAAACTGTTACGCATGAAGAAGTAACATCGGAAGCATTGGGAGGAGCAAAAACTCATGCGGAGAAATCGGGAGTTAATCATTTTACAGCATCTAATGATGTGGAATGTCTGAAAAAAGTCAGAGATTTGATTACCTATTTCCCTCAAAATGCGAATGAATTGCCTCCTCAATCTACACAGTTTGAATTCAATCCTGTAAAACTGGATACAATCAAACACATCATGCCTGACAATGTAAACTTGCCTTATGATATTCGTAAAGTCATTGAATGCGTGATTGATGATAAAAGTTTTAGGGAGGTTCAGGAAGATTTTGCAAAAAATATCGTTGTTGGCTTTGCTCGTTTGGAAGGTAAAACAATAGGTATTGTAGCCAATCAACCGGCTTCGCTGGCAGGAGTATTAGACATTGATGCCTCACGAAAAGGAGCACGTTTTGTTCGTTTTTGTGATTCATTTAACATTCCATTACTTGTATTTGAAGATGTGCCAGGATTCTTACCGGGTACTGATCAAGAATGGCGTGGAATCATTACACACGGCGCAAAACTATTATATGCTTTTTCTGAAGCAACTGTTCCAAGAGTTACAGTTATCACGCGTAAAGCCTATGGAGGTGCTTTTGATGTGATGAACTCAAAAAACATCGGTGCTGATATGAATTATGCGTGGCCAACAGCTGAAATTGCTGTAATGGGCGCCAAAGGTGCAGCTGAAATTATCTTCAAACGTGAAATTTCGGAAGCAACTAATCCCGAAGAAAAATGGAAGGAGAAAGAAGCAGAATATGCGGATCTTTTTGCAAATCCCTACCGTGCAGCAGAACGTGGAATTATTGATGATGTAATTTTACCTGAAGAAACCAGAAAAATCTTGATTACCGCTTTTAAAATGCTGGAAAATAAAGCGGAGGTTCTTCCTTATAAAAAGCACGGAAATATTCCGTTGTAAATATCCTTTGTTTTTAATTTCAAGTTTTTCTCCTATATCTAAAAACGTAAATAAAATGAAAACAATAGGTATTTTTTGTGGTGGCTTTTCTTCCGAATGGGAAATATCACTTAAAAGTGTACAAACAATTCAAGAACATTTTCCAAGGGAATATAATACCGTGAAAATAATCGTAAATAAAAAAGATTGGTTTGCAATCACAGAAAATGATAAAATCCCTTTTGATTTGAACACGATGTCATTCTTTGACAATCAAATGTACTCAATCGATGCTGCACTGATTTACATCCATGGGGATCCCGGTGAAAATGGTAAAATTCAAGCATTACTGGATATAAAAGGTATTCCATACATCAATAGTGGATACCTTGCTTCAGCACTTTCTTTTGACAAGTGGTATTGTAACCAATTTCTAAAGAATTTTGGATTTAAAGTCGCGGAATCAATCCTTTTAACAACAGCCAAACAATACCGATCAAATGAGATTGTAAAAAAACTTGGCTTACCTCTTTTCGTAAAACCATCTGATTCGGGCTCAAGCTTTGGAATTTCAAAAGTCAAAACCATTGATGAACTTATTCCTGCTCTGAATGCGGCTTTTAAGGAAGGTAAAACGGTCGTAGCAGAGTCTTTTTTAGATGGTGTAGAAGTTACATGTGGGGTATACCGAAATCAGAGAAATATAGTCGCTTTGCCACTCACAGAAATTGTGTCAGAGAATGATTTTTTTGATTATGAAGCTAAGTATCTCGGAAAATCTAATGAAATAACTCCGGCTAGAATTTCAACTCATGTTCGTGACAAGGTTCAACACATAGCCAAACAAATTTATGATCTCTTGCAACTGAGATCTATTGCTCGTATTGATTTTATGTTGGTAGATGATGAACCATTTGTCATTGAAGTGAACACTACGCCGGGCTTTTCAGGTGAAAGTATTGTTCCGAAGATGTTAGCGTTTGCTGAAATACCTCTTGATGAATTTTGGAAGCAAATCGTGGAAACAGAATTAATAAGTCGCCATAACGTTTAGTACCTTTTCCATTTTCTCTACTAGAGAGTGGCTACTGCCGATGAAATTTACAACTGTAAATGCAAAAGCCAATTTCTTTCCGGATTTAGAATTCACATAACCTGCGTATGATTTTATCCGATTCATAGAACCACTTTTTGCCATTATTCTTCCTTGACCCGGTTGACCCTTACATAGGGAGGATATGGTTCCATTGACTCCCGCAATCGGTAAAGTAGAACTAAAAACGTTATAGTTGTCTGATTCTGCCATGATTTTTAAAAGGCTGCAAAAGTGACTCGCTGAAATTCCATTTGACCTCGAAAGACCACTACCATCCTCTAAAAAAAGACCATCAAATGATTCTTTTTGATTAAAGAACTTCTCCATTTGTTTTAGCCCTTGAGGTGTTGAACCTATACCCGTTAAATGATACCCTATTAAACAAACCAGCCCCTCTGCAAACATATTAACACTTTTCAAATTGGTTATTTTTGCAATTTCTTTGATTGGTGCTCCTTGGTTTACGTAAAGTAATTTAAAATCACTCGTATATCGTTTAACCGAAAACAAATCGTTTTTTCTTATTGATTTTGCTTCTCCTGAGATGTTGATTCCAGATGATTTTAGAAATGCTGTAAAATCGCAAGCCAATTGAAATTCAGGATCGGGTAGACTCCCCCTAACTTCAAAACTTTTTTGATTCAATGGGATGAAGCCGGTTCCAAAGCGCTCAGATGTATATGGCGCGCCATATACAAATGCTTTGTCCCCAGTAACTTTTTCAGCCATGATGAAATTCTGAAATGTTAAACCATGAACTTTGGGTTTTGTGCCAACAAATATTGTCTTTGAACCGGACGTAGAGCCTGAGTCAAAGAAAAAACGGAGAGTATTGTCATAGATACAAATGCCGGAAGGACCTGCTCCGTAGTAATTCCCCATGTCTTCCCAGCTCCAACCATTAGGAACTCCTTGGTATTCAAAGGCTGATCCGTCAGCAATGACTGAACCTTTAATCGATTTAATACCTATTTTTTGCAAAGTGTCAAGCCATTTTTTTAAAACGATGTTTTCAAATGAATTTTTTTCAAAATACTTGCTTCCTAAACTGAGATCTCCTTCACCTTTGATCCAAATATTACCATTTAAAGTGCCCAAACTATCCAATTTTCCCTCCATATATATTTTCGTTTGGGGTTTGTAATCACCCCCTAACAACTCAATTGCAGCAGCTGTTGCAAACAATTTTGCTGTTGAGGCAGAAGGAATGGATAAATCCTCGTTCAAATGAGCAATAACGATATTAGACTCAAGGTTAACAACTTTAAAAGATATAGATGCATTTTTTAACTCTGGCAATTCAGAAAAAGTGTGAATGACTTCTTGAACAGAATTTTGGCAGCTTGCATGCAATATAAGCCAAAAATTTAGGATTAAAAGCAAGAAAAATCGTAACTTCATAGCACAAAATTGTTCATTGTAAATGAATTGTCAAAATGAATTGAACAATCAAAACAATTAGGAATTCAAAAAGATAAATTCAATTTGTCTTATTTTACTGCTATTTGCTATAAAGACTATGCAATCACAAAGAAAAACACGTGTACTCAGAATCATAAACCGATTTAATTTAGGCGGTCCAACCTATAATGCCACATTTTTAACTCGTTTTTTGGATGATGAATTTGAGACGCTTCTTATAGGTGGCATTCCTGATGAAGGAGAATCTGATTCCTTGCATATCCTAGATGCTTATGGAGTAAGCCCTTTGCTGATACAAGAAATGAAACGAAAACCAAATTTTTTTAGTGATCGAAAGGCTTATAAGCGCATCAAGAAAATCATGGAGGAATTCAAACCGGATATTGTTCATACGCATGCCTCTAAGGCTGGTGCTCTTGGGAGAAGAGCCGCAATTAAGATGAAAGTTCCCATCATTGTTCACACTTTTCACGGGCATGTATTTCATTCTTATTTTGGTAAATTAAGAACCTACATTTATAAAACAATCGAGCGGCGATTAGCTAAAAAAACGACAGGAATTGTCGCTATTTCTGAAATACAAAAAAACGAATTATCAGAAGTTCATCGCATTTGTGATTCATCCAAAATTACAGTAGTACCACTTGGTTTCGATCTCAAAAAGTTTAATGAAAATTTAATAGAAAAGCGTCACCGCACACGTTCTGATTTTCAAATTAGTGATGAAGAAATTGCAATTGCAATTGTAGGACGACTTGCGCCCATCAAAAATCATCAACTCTTTTTAAATGTAATTGCACGAGTGGCTTCTAAAACAACAAAACAACTTGCTGTTTATATTGTGGGGGATGGTTCCGAAAAAGAAAGGATTGAAAGGCAAATAGGTTCAATGCCTAAATTTGATAACCTCAACATAGTAATGACTTCTTGGATATTAGACGTAGGAACATTTATAGCAGGAATGGATATCATTTGTCTAACTTCAGACAATGAGGGAACTCCGGTTAGTTTGATAGAAGCTCAAGCAGCCAACATACCAATTGTAGCAACAGACGTTGGTGGTGTGAGAGATGTTGTACTTGACAAAAAAACCGGATTCATTGTGCCTAAAAAATCTGTAGATTCTTTTTCTGAAAAATTATTGGAGCTAATAGACGATCCTTTATTGCGAGTTAAAATGTCACAAAATGGATGGAATTTTGTGGAAAATAAATTCCATTACACTACCTTAGCCGATAATATGAGGGCATATTATAATAATTTACGAAAATAGCCATATGAAATTTAAACTGTTAATCAAGTTATTACTAATTGCTTTTGTGTGTTGTTTGGCTGTGAGTTGTGGGATAATTAACAGTAATTTTATGCTTAAATCCCCGAAAGGTGAACATGCTGTTTCAGATTCTATTTCATTTGTAAGAACGGAAGATTATACCATTTCTATAAGTGATAAAATTGGTTTTACTCTAATGACCAATGATGGCTCAGGAATAGTTACTAACTTACCAAATACGGATTTTGTTGTTAGAAACAACGGGAGCGTTGATATGCCCATTTTAGGTGATGTAAAAGTTGAAGGGTTGACAATTAAACAATGTGAGGATACTTTGGAAAAAATGTATTCTAAATACTACATAGATCCTTTTGTGCAAGTGAAAGTTACCAATCAGCGCGCTATTTTATTTCGATCAGGAAGTGATCCCAGGGTTATTCCACTTTTAAACCCAAACACAACACTCATGGAGTTTTTAGCACAAGGGGGTGGAATCCCTAATGAAAGTAAATCTAACTCCATTATGTTGATCCGTAAAATAGGAAATGAGCGTAAAATATTTAATATTGATTTATCAACAACAGAAGGTCTTAAATACGTTGATATGGTTATTCAAGCAAATGATTATGTGTATATTGAGCCCCGACCGCAATTCATACTTAAGTTCCGACAAGATATTTTAATGCCCGTCACAACAATTCTTACCAGTTTTATTCTCATTTTCACGATAACAAATAAATTTAACTAATTGAGCAACAAGAATCTAATAATAAACAAAGAATTTGATCCCACCATTCTAAAAACCATCCTGAAAAGGTATTGGTTGACTTTTTGTGTAATAGTGGGTTTTTTTTATGGCATTGCTTATTTTATTTTGAGGTATACCATACCTACATTCGAATCATTTACAATAATTCAATTGGTTAATGAAGATAAAACGAAAGAAATAGTAGGGTTTGAAAACATAAACAGTCAACAAAATGATATTTCGAGTGAAGTTGAATTAATGAGATCACAACTTTTATTTGAATCTGCCATAAAACAAATTCCATATCAGGTTAGTATTTATTCGAAAGGCCAAGTTTTAACTGAAGATCGTTATAAAACCGGTGATTTTGAGGTGATTCCATTTCATCTGTTTGACTCTACTCTTATTGATGTTCCTGTATTTATCGATTATGATGGCAATAACGTCTTGCTTCAATATACTTCTAAAGGTAAGAAGATTGTCAAATCAGGTAAAATCAATTCACACATTATTAACCAAGATTTTGATATCATTGTTAGCTCAAAACATCCAATGGAGTTCAGAAAAGACTCGGAAGAAAATGAGTTGCATTTTGTGTTTAATAGTTTGCAGTCTTTTGCTAATAAATACCTTCCTGCTCTTTCTGTGAGCCCAATGGATCCTGTTGCAAAAACAATT
This sequence comes from uncultured Akkermansia sp., assembly GCA_964526595.1. Classification (GTDB taxonomy): domain Bacteria; phylum Bacteroidota; class Bacteroidia; order Flavobacteriales_D; family Crocinitomicaceae; genus M0103. The sequence continues at coordinate 22,792 of CAZGJF010000038.1, forward strand.
GAAATAAAATATAGTGGAAGTAATCCAAGGTTGTGTATGGACATCACAAATGCTGTTTCAGAAACATATCTTAAGTATTACTATAGTACAAAACGAGTAGAATCAGAAAATGCACTCAAATTCATCAATTTTCAAATTGATTCACTATCGAAAATAGTGGTCAGTTTGAAGGACAGCTTATTCAATTTTCAAAGAACAACAGAACTAAACAACCCAACATCCGGAATAACAGAGATTGCAAAAGAGGTTGAAGAACTAAAAAAAATGTTGGGTGTCAATGAAGAAGGTATTAGAATACTGTCTGAAATAAAAACCAATTTATACACAAATCCTAATGAAATAGAAAATTATACGTTGCTTCCCGAGTTGTTGGGAAAAATAAATGAAGGGTCTTTATTGACTCATATCAATCAATTAATCACACTGATTGAAAGAAAAGATGAGCTTTGCTTAAATTATACTGAGAATTATAAATTAATTAAACAGCAAAATTTTAAAATAGATTTAAAGTTAAAGGAAGTCAGAAAAAGCGTCTTACTTATTCTTGATAGGTTAAATAGTGAAAAGAAAGAGTTAGTAAGTAAAATTAGTTCACTTGAAAACCTATCGTTTAATTTGCCTGAAAGAGAGTTAGAATTTGCAAGATTGAAACAAAAATATGATTTGCATAATAGGTTTTATAATTCTTATTCCGAAAAAAAGATATTGTATTTAATTTCTGATGCCGGTTATTCATCGAATAATAGAATATTGACAAGACCAATTCTAAATGAAACACCTGTATCACCAAATAGAAAACTGATAAACTCTACATTTTTAATGTTTGGCATACTTTTTGGTCTCGGATTTATCGTGTTTAAGTACCTGACATTCAACGAAATAAACTTATTAGATGATCTGAAAAAATTATTACCAGAACAAGCAAACTTAATCGGTGGTATCCCTCTTTACAAAAGAGAAATGAAGTATTCTCAGTTAGTTGTTCACGAATTTCCAAAGTCTGTACTTACAGAGTCATTGAGAAAAGTGCGTACGAATTTGAGTTACATTAACCCAAACTACAAAACGATAGCGATTTCTTCATCTGTTTCTGGAGAAGGAAAAACTTTTGTTGCACTTAATCTTGCAGGTATTATTGCAATGTCAGGAAAAAAAACAATTATTCTAGATCTTGATTTGCGAAGACCCAAAGTGCACTTAGGCTTAAACTCTACAAATGATCAGGGAATGAGTGGACTGATAATCAATCAATACTCTTTAAATGAATGCATTAAACATTCTGTTCTCGAAAATCTAGATTATATCACATCAGGTCCTACGCCTCCCAACCCTTCTGAATTATTGCTTAGTGATAAACTTCAAAATATTTTAGCAGAATTGAAGACAATTTATGATGTGATTATCATAGATAACCCACCGGTAGGTATTGTATCAGATGGAATTAAAAACCTATCCGATGCTGATATCCCAATCTATATATTCAAATCTCATTTTTCGAAAAGAAATTTCTCTTTCAGATTGAAGGAACTTTTTGAAATGCAACAGCTAAAAAGTTTAAATGTAATTTTGAATGGAGTAGGTGGATCAAAAGGATCCTCTTATGGGTATGGATACGGTTATGGTTATGGTTATGGTTATGGTTATGGTTATGGTTATGGTTATGGTTATG
>CAZGJF010000039.1:0-5257 GCA_964526595.1 uncultured Akkermansia sp.
ATGTATATCAAAATGAAAAATCAAAATTACCGAGTTTCGCGCGCAACGCTATACAATACGATCGAATTACTCCTCGCATGCAACTTGGTTAGAAAACATCAGTTTGGAAAAAACATTGCTCAATTTGAAAAGTCACATGGTTCCAAACAACATGATCACGTTATTTGTACTGATACAGGTGAGGTCATCGAGTTTTGCGATCCACGCATTCAACAAATCAAAGCAACCATTGAAGAAGTTTTTGGTGTTCAGATTCAACACCATTCTCTTTACTTTTACGGTGTAAAAAAAAAAATCATGAGTATTTCAAAATGAGTTTAACTTACAATATCAAATCAGAGGACGGTATTACCATTGTTTCTTTTGATGGTAAAATCATTTCAAGTGGCGATACAGAAACAATAGCTGCTTACTTCAATCAATTGGATTCCAAGCAAATTACTAATACTATTTTCGATTTTGATTCACTGAGTCATATTAATTCGAGTGGTATCAATTTCATGATTCGAACTCTTACTAAATTACGTATTAACAATTCTGAATTGGTTCTGTGTAATGTTGCAGGTAATGTTCGATCACTTTTCGAAATTGCTAAAATTGACACCATTTTCTCTGTATTTGATTCAAAGACTGAAGCTATCAATCATTTCAAACCATCCCGATGAGTGTTGACGTATTATTAGGATTACAATGGGGGGATGAGGGAAAGGGAAAAATCGTTGATGTTCTGACTCCTCATTATGATATAATTGCACGCTTTCAAGGTGGACCTAATGCCGGACACACCTTGGAATTTGAAGGAGTTAAACACGTTTTACATACCATTCCATCCGGAATTTTTCATAAGCAAGTTATCAATATTATTGGAAATGGTGTTGTCATTGATCCGGTCATTTTTAATCAAGAATTAGATAAACTTGCTCCCTATGGAATCGATATCACCAATAGGCTTCTAATTTCAAAAAAAGCGCATCTGATTCTTCCTACGCATCGATTATTGGACGCTTCCGCTGAACTTTCCAAAGGAAACCAAAAAATTGGATCAACGTTGAAAGGAATCGGTCCGACATACATGGATAAAACGGGTAGAAACGGATTGAGAGTTGGAGACATCTCCCGAGCTGATTTTTATCAAAAATACAAATCGTTGGTAGAAAAACACTTAGGGATTTTAAAACATTATCCTGACTTTGAGTTTCAGTTAACTGAACTCGAAACGATTTGGTTTGATGCGATTGAAAGGCTCCGTTCAATAACTGCAATAGACAGTGAGCATTATATGAATGAGGCCTTGAAACAAGGCAAAAAAGTATTGGCGGAAGGAGCTCAAGGAACCATGTTAGATATAGATTTTGGTACTTACCCTTTTGTGACTTCATCCAATACGGTTACAGCTGGAACTTGTACCGGTCTGGGAGTTGCGCCTACGAAGATTAAGCGTGTCATCGGGATTTTCAAAGCCTATTGTACCCGCGTAGGAAGTGGTCCGTTTCCAACGGAATTAACCAATGAAACAGGTGATTTAATCCGTCAAGAAGGTCATGAGTTCGGTTCAACAACTGGAAGAGCCAGGCGATGTGGATGGGTAGATATTCCACAATTGAAATACGCAATTATGGTGAATGGCGTGACGGAATTGGCAATGATGAAAGCAGATGTTTTGAGTTGCTTCAAAGAAATACAGCTTTGTACTCATTACATCTTAGATGGAGAAAAGATTGACTATTTCCCTTACGATGTTAATGAGGTAGATTTAATTCCGATATATCAATCGCTTCCGGGATGGAATTCGGATTTGACTGAATTGGAATCGTTTTCGGATGCTCCGGAGAATCTAAAAAAATATGTCACATTTTTAGAGGAAAAACTGGAAGTTCCCATAACCATTATATCGGTTGGTCCAGATCGAAAACAGACTTTAAATTATACGTATCATTGAAAATTAAAAAGTTATTTTTCAAAAGCGTGTTATTTATACTTGGCACGTTTTGTTTAATACCAATTGTATGGTCTCAGAATAATGTACTCGAGCTGTTACCTGGGTCTCAATTGTTAGGATTTGATGAGCAAAAAGGCGTACACCGTTTGGTTGGAACCGTCAATTTTACCTATCAGGGAAATACCATGTACTGCGATTCTGCCCATTATTCTGATAAAACAGCTCAAGTTTGGGCTTATGGTAATGTACACATCACTAAAAATGATGTCAATTTGTTTTGTGACTCATTGTATTACAATGGGAAAGAACGAAAAGCGAAATTATGGGGTCATGTACGTGCGCGAGATCAACAGTACAAATTGCTAACCGATTCACTTGAATACGATGCAAAAAGGACTCAGGCTACTTATCGAAATGGAGGACGCATTGAAAATATCACTGACAACAGTCTTTTAACAAGCAAAATTGGATATTTTCATCCCAATACTAAGGATTTTTTTGTTCGTGAAAAAGTAGCTTTTCGAAACAAAGAGATTTTCTTGCAAACAGACACTATTCGTTTTAATTATAAAAGCCAAACAAGCTATTTTTATGGCCCGACACGCATAAAACGAAAAAATGAACGGATATTCTGTGAAAGCGGATGGTACAACCATTTAAATGAGGAAGGGAGTCTGCAAAAAAACGCTTCCATTTCGTCCAACAACATTATCATTCATTCAGATACACTGCATTATCAACCCAAAGAGGGGTTGACAACGGGAATGGGGCGAGTTAGGTATGTGGACACTACTGAGCAGGTTGCATTTTGGGCAAATTATGCTGTTAACTCAGAAAAAACACACAGTACTCTGCTCACAGGCAATGCGCTTGCAAAAAAAATACAAGGTAATGACACGATTTTTATACACGCTGATACCTTATTGAATCAATTAGATAGTACCGATAAACATTTATATTCCAAAGCTTATAATCATGTTAAGCTCTTCAATGTGACCTTACAAGCTGTTTGTGACAGTTTAATTTTCATACAGGACTCCATCAAAATGTTTAATCAACCGATTGCTTGGTCTAAAAATTCAGAACTGAAAGGTGAAAAGATGTATATCCTGCTTAAAGATTCGTTGATTGATCAGATTCAAATTTCCGAAAATGCAACAGTCATTATGGAGCTTGACTCCGGCATTTATTACAATCAGATTGCCGGCAGGAAAATAGATGTTTTTTTTATTGAAAATGAACTTGTTCGAGCTAACGTAAACGGCAATGCAAAAACAATTTTTTACCCTCAAGAGGAAGAAAAAACAGATAGTACCATTGTGTTGAAACGACTTGGTTTGAATCGACTGTATGCAGGGAGTATTCGTGTAACAGTCAACCAAGGTGAAATATCAGGAATCAGCTACATGGAAAAGCCGGAAGGAGTTTTTTATCCGATGGAAAAACTGAAAAAAGAAGATCAATTTATTTCAAATTTTGAGTGGAAAGTTTCAATCAGACCAAAAAGTTGGCAGGATTTACTCCGCTTAAACTAATTTACAGACTCTTCTTGGCTATCCCAACGCATGACCCGTTGAACTCCTTCAACCTGTTCAAACTTACGCATCAATTGTTCTAAATGTTCCGTATCATAAACCAAGACCTTTATTTTACCCTCAAAGATACCATCTTCAGTTTCAAAAGATATGGATTTCATATTGACATGATGTTCTTTGGAGATAATATCCGTTAATCTGTTTACTAATCCAATATTGTCGATGCCTACAATTCGAATTGCAGCTACACGTTCCACCAGATCTTGAGACTTCCATCGTGCCTTGATACATCTGTAGTTCATCTTAGACATCAAATGTTCCGCATTCGGACAATTGTTTCGATGTACCTTAATCCCTTCATTGATCGTAATAAATCCAAAAACATTGTCACCCGGAATGGGGTTACAGCAGCGAGCCATCTGATACTGAATGTTTTTGAAATCCTCACCAATAATCAGAGTATCTTTCTTGTGATCAACTTTCTGATATACATCATGCTCATTCTTATCCTTTTTTCCATTGGGAGTTCTCCTCTCGAACAATAAAATACCATGTTGATTATCAATGTCTCTCAACTTCGAAAGATCTATTTTCCCTTTTGCGATGCGAAAAAACAACTCAGTTGCAGAGGGCATTTTGAAATATTTCTCCAAAAAGGAAATGTTTTCCTGACAATACTTGATGTTGAACTGTTTCAGTTTTCGTTCGAGAATTTCTTTTCCGTCTGTAGCAATGCTCTTTCGTTCTTCATTCAAGGAAGATTTGATTTTTTGTTTAGCACGAGCAGAGGCGACGAAGCGTAACCATTCTTCATGTGGTTTCTGTTTTGTTGATGTGATGATTTCGAGTTGATCTCCGTTCAACAGCTGGTAACTCAATGGAACCAATCTGTTATTTACTTTAGCACCAATACATTTGTTCCCAATATCTGTGTGAATATCGTAGGCAAAGTCCAAAATGGTAGATCCATTCGGTAACACGCGTAATTCTCCTTTTGGTGTAAAAACGTAGATCTCATCAGCAAACAAATTTGCTTTGAATTCATTTACAAAATCCAGTGCATTTACATCAGGACTTTCCATCAAATCACGAACTTCCGCCAACCAGCGATCAAATTTACTTTCCTCCGATTTGTCTTCTTTGTATTTATAGTGAGCAGCGAGTCCTTTTTCCGCAATTTCATCCATCCGCTTGGTTCGTATCTGTACTTCAACCCATTTTCCTTGTGGCGACATCACTGTTGTATGTAATGACTCATAACCATTGGCTCGGGGTGTTGAAATCCAATCGCGTAGACGATCCGGACTGGGTTGGTAAAAGTCAGTCACGATGCTGTAAATCTTCCAGCAAATTGATTTCTCTGATTCGGTGGGTGAATCAACAATGATTCGAATAGCAAAAACGTCATAGATTTCCTCAAATGGAATCCCTTTGACATTCATTTTTCGCCAGATGGAAGAAACGGATTTTGTTCTGGCTTTTATTTCAAAATGATATCCTTCCTTCGAGAGCGAATCTTTTATCGGAGCGACGAACCTGCGAATGAAGCGATTTCGAACATCTTTGGTTGATTTTAAACTCGACTCAATTTTGTGATAAACTTCAGGCTCACTGAACATCAAAGCCAAATCTTCTAATTCACTTTTTATCGAATACAATCCCAGTCGATGAGCTAAGGGAGCATATAAAAATTTTGTTTCTGAGGCAATTTTCAATTGTTTATCGGGTCGCATACTTCCCAAAGTACGCATGTTGTGTAAACGATCAGCCAGCTTGATAAGGA
>CAZGJF010000039.1:5267-24058 GCA_964526595.1 uncultured Akkermansia sp.
CGAATATCATCAGAGATTGTCAAAATCATCTTTCGGAAATTCTCTGCCTGAATGGAGGCATTTTCATCAAATACTTCAGGAATTTTGGTGAGACCATCAATAATCAAACGGACTTTGGAACCAAACAAATCCTCAATATCTTCCAATGATATATGAGTATCTTCAACTGTATCGTGAAGTAAAGCACACGTAATTGCTGTCGCTCCTAACCCCATCTCTTCTGCGCAAATTCTTGCCACAGCGATTGGGTGATAAATATAAGGTTCACCCGACTTTCTTCGCATGTCTTTATGTGCTTCAACAGCAACATCGAAAGCTTTGCGAATCATTCGGGTATCATCACGGGTACGTTCTTTGAGTGAGCGCAACAAGCCCCTGAAAGCGTTTAATATTTCTTTACGCTCCTTTTCCAGGTCAATGAAGGAAAAATCAGCGCTTTGACTTACCATCATCTTTTATTTTGCCGGAAGAACTTTGGTTACCACTTCACCAAAACCTATTCGAACTCCTTCCTTCTCGGCATAACCACGCATGATGACAGTATCATAATCTAGGATAAAATTCCTCTCAGTTCCATCGTTCATTTTTAGTGGTTTCGTTCCTTTCCAAGCAAGCTCAAGCATGGATCCGTAAGAATTCGGTGTTGGTCCTGAAATGGTACCCGAACCCATCAAATCACCACAACGGATATTGCAGCCATTAACAGTATGATGAGCCAGTTGTTGAGCCATGTTCCAATACATATATTTGAAATTGGAGTTACTCACAACTGTTTCAGTAGCATTTTCAGGTTTTATGGCAACTTCAAGTTGAATATCATATGATTTATGATTCTCATATTTCAGGTAATCCAGCACTTCCGGTTTTTGCTCGGGTCCGGAAGTTTTGAAGGGGTCTAAGGCATCTAATGTTACAATCCATGCTGACATGGAGGACGCAAAATTTTTCGCTAAAAAGGGTCCCAGCGGAACATATTCCCATGTTTGAATATCCCGTGCAGACCAATCGTTAAATAGCACCATGCCAAAAATATAGTCTTCTGCTTCCGAGGTCGAGATGGAATCTCCCAACGGTTTCCCTTCAAAGGTGATAAATGCTGTTTCTAACTCAAAATCCAGATTTCTGCAAGCTGCATATATCGGATTTGAATCAGCATCAGGCTTAATCTGCCCTTTCGGACGGTGAATCGATTGCCCGGATAGGATAACAGAACTTGCTCTGCCATGATAAGCTACCGGAATCCACAGCCAATTGGGCAAGAGAGCATTAGCAGGGTCTCTAAACATCATGCCAACATTTGTTGCATGCTCTTTAGAAGAGTAAAAATCAGTATAATCACCTATTTTGACAGGCATACACATCTGAACTTGATCAATCGGAATCAATGCTTGTTCAACATGGTGTTGATTGTATTGTAAATCTTTTTGATCGATAGATAGCAATTTTGAAACGCGATTCCTCAAATCACGAGAACCTTTTTTTCCCTTTAGCATCAAGTTGTTAAGGTAATCAGTATCAAAATCATTCATTTCAAATGGAAGATTTTCAAGATACCCCAACACAAAAAGTGTTTTCAAGTCCAATACAAAATCTCCTATGCGAACGCCCACACGCGGTGTTAACTGACTTGTTTTGAAAATGCCAAATGGCAAGTTTTGAATCGGGAAATCAGTGTTGACAGGTACATCTACCCACGATTTTAAGGATGGATTATTTGCTGCTATCATAATCTGTTTCTTTTTTTATATTACACGTTAAATCTAAAATGCATGATATCACCATCTTCAACCACATACTCTTTTCCTTCTACTCTGAATTTTCCGGCATCTTTAACAGCATTTTCTGAACCAAGTGTTATAAAATCGTTGAATTTCATAACTTCAGCACGAATAAATCCTTTCTCAAAGTCGGAATGAATCACACCTGCAGCTTGCGGTGCTGTTACTCCCTTCGATATAGTCCATGCTCTGACTTCTTTGGGACCAACCGTAAAGTAAGTCTGAAGGTTCAATAGGGAATAGGCTGACATAATCAAACGATTTACACCCGGTTCTTCTAAACCTAATTCATCCAAAAAAAGTTTGCGTTCATCGTATGTTTCAAGTTCAGTGATGTCGGACTCAATTTTTGCACCAATTACCAGTACTTGCGCATCTTCATCCTTAACGGCTTCCCGCACCTGATCAACATAAGCATTGCCCGTTTTTACAGATGCTTCATCTACATTACACAGATAAAGTACAGGTTTTGAAGTGATTAATTGAAAACGCTTAACTATTTCCATTTCTTTGTCATCAAACGAAAGTGATCTCGCTGATTTACTTTGAAGTAATGCCTCTTTGATACGCTGAGCCAATTCATTTTCTTTGAGTATCTCTTTGTCTCCTGATTTGAGTGCACGCGCCAACGAAGTTATCTTTTTTTCAATCGTTTCCAAATCCTTCAATTGTAACTCAATATCGATTATTTCTTTATCACGAATTGGATCCACACTGCCATCAACGTGAATGATGTTCCCATCATCAAAACATCTTAAAACGTGAATAATAGCATCCGTTTCTCGTATGTTAGCCAGAAATTGGTTACCTAAACCTTCACCTTTGGATGCACCTTTAACCAAACCGGCAATATCAACTATTTCCATGGTTGTTGGGAGAACTCGTTCAGGCTTTGCTAAAGCTTCCAACTTTTCCAAACGTACATCCGGAACGGAAATTACCCCAATATTTGGTTCAATGGTGCAAAATGGAAAATTGGCCGATTGGGCCTTAGCGTTTGACAAACAATTAAAAAGCGTGGATTTCCCGACATTCGGAAGCCCTACGATTCCACATTTTAGAGACATCTTAGTTTTTTTTACAAAGATAGCTAACAAAATCAAGCTGACGAATAGCGGATTTAGTATGAATTTATTTCCATTCAAAAATACTGCTGATTCATTTTGGAGGATGTAAAAGTGAAATCAAAGGGAATAATAATTCATGAATGCTCCCATAAGTATCAATAATTGTATTATAAATGAGTTTACTTTTTATTATTTTCTTTTACGTTTTGTTAAAGCCTATACTTTAAGAGAAGAAAACTCATTGAAGTTTTCAGAGAAAGGAAAAGTTATATTTCAAGATTTCCTTCTAATAGACATACTTATTTAGTTTAGATGCTTGCCTCAATGGTATAGCAGGATAACTAAATGAAATCAAGAAAATGTCACTCTTCTTATATTCATTTTCAATGACTTTTCCTTTTTTTGCCCGTTAAATTTATAAAATCCTTAGATAACCAAATGAATTGATTCACTATATTTGCGCACAATGGGTTTACAAAATGATTTAATCTTACGTGCTGCCAAAGGTGAGTCAATTGAACGTTATCCTGTTTGGCTGATGAGACAAGCAGGCCGAATTTTACCCGAATATCGAGCTGTACGATCTAAACTGTCAGGATTTAAGGAATTAGTAGAAACACCGGAGTATGCTGCTGAAGTAACTATTCAGCCTGTTGATATTTTGGATGTTGATGCTGCCATTATTTTTTCTGATATTTTGGTTGTCCCGGAAGCAATGGGACTTTCATACCAAATGATAGAAAATAAAGGGCCTTGGTTTGAAAAAACAATTCAATCTGAGGGTGACTTAATATTTGCCGAAACAAATTTTGATGTTGAAGACCGCTTGTCTTATGTTTTGGAAGCTATTAAGTTGACCAATAAAGAATTGAATGGAAGAGTTCCTCAGATTGGATTTGCAGGTGCTCCTTGGACCATTTTTTGTTACATGGTTGAAGGAAGAGGTTCAAAAACCTTTTCAGCATCTCGTAAGTTGTTATATACAAATCCGAAATTGGCTCATGAATTATTAACACGAATCACAGAAGTCACCATTCAATATTTAAAAGCTCAAGTTAATGCAGGGGCTCACATGCTTCAGGTATTTGATTCTTGGGCAGGTATTTTGGGAACGGAACAATATGCCGAATTTGGATTGAAGTACCTGAATGATATTGCGAATGCAATTCATGAGGTTCCTTTAACTTTGTTTTCCAAAGGTGCAATAAATTCAATTCCAGCAATTAGTCGGCTAGATTGTCAAACGGTCGGGTTGGATTGGAATATGGACGTTGTAAATGTACGTGAAGAAATTGGCGAAAAACGAACTATTCAGGGTAATTTGGATCCTTGTGCGTTATATTCTTCACATCATGAAGTAGAGAAATTAACCAGAAAAATGTTAGATTCGTTCACAAGTAAAAGGCATATTGTAAATTTGGGACATGGAGTGTATCCGGATATTGACCCGGAAAAAGTAAAAACGTTTATTAATACAGTTAAGGAATATGAATTACGTTATGGATAAAATGAGAATTTATTGTACCATCTTTTTTGTGGGTGGTTTTCTTTCTTTGAATGGTCGATCTCAAGGTGGTGAAAATTTGGTTTCAAACGGTAGTTTTGAAGCTACGGACGGTAAAGTCAAAAAATTAGGTGGTATTGTAAGTGCCACTGGTTGGGAATCTCCAACGGGAGTTTCTCCTGATTTATTTAGTCCAAATAAATTACCTGAAATTAACTCTCCAACAAATGTTTATGGAAAAGAGGAACCGAAAGAGGGGTCGAATTACGCCGGAATTATTACATATTCACCGGATAAAACGAAGAAGATACAACGTTCTTACCTAATGGTTCGATTAGATACACCTTTGAAAAAAGGAATGAAATATTGTGTTAAGTTCTACGCATCCATGGCAGAAGCTTCCAAATATGCCTCAAACAATTTAGCTGCATTGTTTACTGCTAAGCCACTGTCTAAGGAGGGTCGTGAGATTATAAAAATGGATGATATCAAGGAGGATGCTGAGCTAATATTTCCAAACAACAATGATTTGCATGTAATTAGTCAAACATTTAATTGGGAGCAAATCTGTGGAACTTATGAAGCTAAAGGTGGGGAAAAGTACCTCACTATTGGTAATTTTTTCCAAAATGACCAGACAAAAACTGAAAACATCAAAAAGCCTAAAGACTTGAAAACACCTCAAATCATCGCAGCTTACTATTACATTGATGATATTTCAGTTTCACTTTTAGCTGAAGATCAGTCTTGCGATTGCCTTGTTCCTGATGAAACAGTTGAATACTCAACTACCGTTTATCAAAAGGAGGTTGTGGTTAGTGATAAAATGAATGTCAATCAGAAAATTGAAGCACAACAGCTCTATTTTGCTTTTGGAAGTGTCTCTTTGACTCCATCCGCTACTCAGGCCCTTGAATTCATTGTTCAATTATTAAAGGCAAATCCATCCCTAAAACTTGAAATAAAAGGACACAGTGATCCTGATGAGGATAAATTGGGCATCGAAAAACCAAATTTTGCATCTATGGACAGTAAGCGTGTGGATGCTGTATCAGTTTTTTTGATGGAAAATGGAATTGTTGAATCACGATTGGTAGGATCGCCTCAGGGTAGTCTGACTCCAAGTGAGGCTATAACAGAATACGATGATGCGGATCTAAAAATGGCAAAAAATAGAAGAGTGACATTTAAAGTCATCAAACAGTGATCTTTTAGTTGATTCAGATTGAAAGATTATTGTTGAAGTTTTTTAGTGCTTCATAGACTTCATGCGTTGGTAGACCCATTATGTTGCTGTAAGAGCCCTCAATTCGTTCGATACACGTTAATCCAAACCATTCCTGTACTCCATAGGAGCCAGCTTTGTCGTAGGGTTTAAAGTGATCAACATAATATTGGATTGTATCAATACTTAACCGGGTGACAGAAACGTTGGTCGTGCAACTGAACATCACTTCATGTGCGAATGAAGTCAATACGACCCCTGTTATTACAGCATGTTTTCTTCCTGACAGTAGCTTGAGCATATTTAAGGCTTCTTCTCTAGAGGAAGGCTTTCCCATAATTTGGTTATCCAAAATAACAATTGTATCAGCACAAATCAAAATTTCATCGTTCGAAAGGTCAATTTTAAGATCCATCGCCTTTTTGTTTGCAACGTAAAGTGCAACATCTTCGACTTTGATATCGGATGGATAAGACTCGTCTGTATCTTTGGTTTTTACTTCAAAATCAAATCCTAATTGGTTTAGTAATTCTTTTCTGCGTGGAGACTTGGATCCCAATATGAGCTTCATGAGCAGTAATTTATGTTTTCGTGAACATTTTGATTAGTTGTATAATAACGACCGTATAATCAGCAAAATTGCCTCATGATAACTACCCTAAATTGGAGATAGTAAGGGAAATAAAGCTATTTCATAAGTGAAAATAAGCTAGGTAAAAAGTTGCTAAAACCCCGATCAACATTCCTGTTTTTATCAAATTATCATATAATTTGATACGTACGTGTTTTGTTCCAAATAGTAATGCAATAACAATCAAATTAATCAAAGACGAAATCAAAAATGGTAAGGTAGCCACTAAAAAATGAGTACTTCCCAAAAGTTCGTTAAACTGATAAATTGAAATGATAAAATAGCTTAATGGAAGTATCATCAATATCAGTGCAATTATTCGTAACGATTTTGTTTCCCCGATTAACATTGGGAGTGATTTGACGTAAATTATGCGATCTCCTCTGACATCTTGTATGTCTTTCAAAATTTCCCGCGCTAAATTCTGAACAAATGCAAAAAAAGCTAACAGATATATCAGGCGAAAATCAATGATTGATACCCATGAATCCGGGTCGAATTCTGAATATGTCAAATGTTGAGCATTACCGACTTTGAAGTAAACGACTGTCAATAATGGTACAGATGTAGTTAATGCTGCAATTATTAAGTTTCCAATGAGTACTTTTCGTTTGAATAGCATGCTGTAGAACCATAACAGATTGATTGACAATAAATGTATAAAGACAAACCACAGCGATTGGTATTTTACACTTAAATAGACAGCTATTAGAAATGCAATTCCGTTAAATATCCAGTGTGTGAGTATGGCCCATCGTCTTTTGATGTGTTTAGTAATAATTAGTTTATCCGGTTTATTGATTCGATCAGCTTTAACATCGAAATAGTCGTTGATGATGTTACCTGCTGCTGCTATCAGAATGGTAGAAAATACAAGAAGTAAAAAATGAATCGGATCATCTTTGACCAATTGAAAATAATTGACTGTCAAAACATAAAAACGTATGCCGTACATGGTCAGACCAATGATGATTAAATTTAATGGGCGTATTAACTTTATAAAATGAATCATTGAATGATTTTATATTCTGTTCTACGATTGGATTGATGTGCTGCTTCTTTCTCTTGATCTGAGTTCATTTTGGAGATGACATTTTCTGATATAATTGGTTGTGTTTCTCCATAACCTTTATATGTCAAACGTTTCGAATCAATTCCTTTTGAAATTAAATAATTGTAAACAGTTTTTGCGCGTTCTTCGGAGAGCGCTAGATTTTCTGGAGCATCACCACGTGTGTCTGTATGTCCCGATATCTCAATTTTGACTTCCATATTCTTTTGAAGAAACAGCGCTAATTTATCCAATTCAACAGATGATTCTGACCTTAAAGTTGATTTATTTAAGTCGAAAAAAACATTAGCGAGTAAAACAGGTTTTTCACTTGAAATAGGAATCAATGGAATATCCACATGAAAATGATCATTCGTTATTTCTCCAATTAAATTAAAATGTTTTGAATAAAAATTGTAAGCTGTGTAAGACACATTCAATGCATATTCACAGTTTAAGGGCAATGAAACCATAAATTCTCCGGTAATTTTGTCAGCATCAGAAATGATTACCAGCTCATTAGTATTCAAATTAATTAATTCGAAATGACCCGGTATAGGCTTACTGCTATTTGCATCGAAGACCACACCCTCAAAATAAATCGTTTTTGTTGGCTTCAATTCATTGGGCATTGTGAAAGAATAAATATCCAAATCACCATAACCTCCTTCGCGATTGGAAGCAAAATATGCCATATCGCCGTTAGCAGAAACCATCAATGAATTCTCATCAGCAAAGGTATTGATAGGATAACCGGCATTTTGAGGATCTGACCAGTTACCGTTTGCATTTTTATGACTGACATAAATATCCAAACCACCCATTCCAAGGTGTCCCCGAGATGAAAAGTAAAGTGTTTTTCCATCCGGATGTATTAAAACTGATTCTTCTTGTTCAGGTGTATTGATGTTGTCCGGTAATCTGACCGGTGTTGACCATTGCCCTTTTTCGTCCAAAACACTCATGAAAATATCAGAATTTGGGCGACCGTCTTTCTTTGCTACTTTTCGAATAAAATAGAGCGTTTTTCCATCAGCTGACAGTGAAGGTTGTGATTCCCAGCTGAATGAATTTACGTTTCCGGGTAAGTTAATCGGATTAGTCCATCGTGAACCAAGCTTTTTGCTGATAAATAAATCACAACTTCCTTTCCCATTTCTTCCTTCGCCATAATTTTGGTTGCCACTTTGGTCTTCGCATGCTACAAAAATTAGTGAGCGTCCATCAGCTGAAATAGAAGGTGCCCCTTCATTGAAAGCACTGTTAATGTTGGAAGGCATAGGTGTAGATTGACCCCAAATTTGATTAACTGTATCATAGATCGAAATGAAAAAATCTTCCTGTTTGTGATAATGCTCTACACGTTCATCGTTGATAAGTCTTGTAAATAACATTGTTTTGTTGTCGATAGTCAATGTTGGATAATATTCAGGATCCTTTGTATTGATTCCCGAACCGACATTCATCGGATTAAATGGCAATGGATTTTGCATTGATTTGATTGCAAACAGACAACTTTGAGATAGCTGTTTCGCTTTTTGTATGAGTTGAGGATATGTATTCTTGTTACTTAGAAAAATATTGAAATTGGAAAGACTTTGAGTGTAATTTCCTGTTTTTAATTGTAAATCTGCTAAATAAAAGTATGTGCTTCCCGTTGAGCTGTGATTGGGATTAATCTTGATTGCTGCTTCATAATGAGATATGGCATTGGTATTATCTCCAAGTATCTCACAAAATTCACCTGCAAAAATATGAGCTTCCCAGAAATTTGGATCTCTTTCAAGCGCTTTATTCATTAATCTAATTCCTTCTGTGTAATTCGGAATATTTCTCATCGGATCAATACTTTGACTTGGAGCTTGTCGTCCTTGTTCAAAAAATTTAATTGCTTTTTTATCAGATGTGGAATAGTGTACTTGTGAAAATACAGTTGTTGTAAATAGTATGGCTGCAATTATAAATTTAAAGTTCATTAATCAAGGAATGTTCATGTATTTATGAGTCTGTAACGAGATTTTCCATTCAGGATGTTTCTTAACGAAGTTAATGATTTTTGGTAAATACTTGTCTTGTTTTGACCATTCGGGTTGCAGAAACAAATGACAGGATGGATGAACTTTTTTTGCATGTTCTTGAGCCCATGTGAAATCTGAATCGTGATTAATGATGACTTTAAGTTCATTTGCTTTAATATAGGCTTCTTCAGTTGGTTTTTTGAACTTTTTAGGAGAAAAACAATACCAGTCAATTTCGCCATGGAGTTGGTAAGTACCTGATGTTTCAATGGCTGTTTCGATTGATTTTGATTTTAGCAGAGCTACAAAATGAGTCAAATTGTACATTGCCGGCTCTCCGCCCGTTATGACCACAAAGTTTGTTTTAGATTGCTCAATCAGCTTTGTTAACTCATCTATTTCAATCCATTGATTATTTTGAACATTCCAACTTTCTTTTACATCACACCAAACACAACCCACATCACACCCCGACAGTCTGACGAAATAAGCAGCTCTCCCTGACTGAAAACCCTCACCCTGAATTGTGTAAAAATGCTCCATGACAGGAAGATTTGATTTTGTATTGAAATGATGCGTCTTCATGAAAAAAGCAATTTATTTTGATTTGATCACGAAATAATTAATCGTTTTTCCAGCCATTACCGATTTGTTTTTGGTATGGTAGTTTATACACCGCCAACTTAGAAACGAAGCTTAAATATTGTTTGTCAATCAACTCCAGTCTTGCTCGAACATCTAGATATAAATCATTGGCAATTTGATAATATTTGCGTTGCATGTAACTAACCCCGGCTGTGTTTTCATACAATTGATATTCCAAAAGCTCAATTCGACTATTCAGAAACGGCAAGGTTTCAAACTCATGTTTCGATTTTAATTGATCGCCATTAAGCAACAGTTCAACATTTTCGATTAGTAGGTTGATTGATCGAGACTCAGTAATCAAAGTCAAGTCAACATTTGGATAATTAACTATTACTTGATTTATTTCATTCAGACTTTTAGATAATTCATCTACATACCCATTCAGGTTATTAATTTTACGTTTTAGCTCAGCAACATCATTTCTGAATTGATCCAGTTCCGGTTGATTTTTAGAAATTAAAGTCTGGTTATTTAATCCTTTGACGGTGAACTTTTCATGATCAATCAATTTTTCAATCCCGCTATTTTGAGAGAGGAAAACTGAAAGGAAATAGTCTCCCGGTATGACTAAAAATCCATTTGCTTGAGGATTTAATGTCGTATTGCTATTTTTCCTAAAATTCCATATCATGCTATTAATTCCTTTTGAAGGATTAGATAACATTCTTCTGATTTCGTTTCCTGCGGCATCCGAAATGATCCAAATCAACTGTGGATTTCTTTCTTTCTCTTCTAGTCTTAAAGAATCAAAGCTTGGATAAAAAACGTCTTTATGTTCTTTTTCAAGCAATTTTTCTTTTTCTTGTCTGAGAGATTTGAGAGATTTGAATTCATCTCGAATCAATAGGTTAAATGTTGTCCCAAAAGCGGGATTTTTCGCAAACCACATATTGTGTCCTTGAAACCCTGTTCCTTCCAAGCTCAAAGGATCGGCCTGTACATATAGCAATGATTCCTTGATTGGAAACAAATGAGCTTTTTGATTCATGACCTCTTGGTTCAAAGAACGAAGAGGTGCGTAATTGTCAAGCACATAGAATCCTCTACCAAAAGTCGCAGCTATTAGATCGTTTTCACGTTCCTGAATATCAAGGTCATAAACAGCGATGGTAGGTAAACCTGAAAGTTTAATCCAATGTGTACCACCATCGTTTGTGAAGAAAGCACCAAATTCAGTTCCGGCAAAAAGTAAATCAGGGTTAATGTGATCTTGCTTAATGCAATATACATTGCCTCTCTCAGGTAAATTTCCGGAGATGGAGAACCATGTTTTGCCCTTATCTGATGATTTTAATAAATACGGTTTAAAATCACCCTGACGCTGAGGATTAAAAACTGCAAATACTACTTGAGAATCAAACTTGGAAGCAGTCAGCATGTTGACTCGTGTATTTTCAGGAACACCAGGAAAAGAAGCGTATTTGGTCCAGTTAATACCATCATCTTCTGAAACTTGAATGAGTCCATCATCAGTACCAACGTATAGAAGTCCTTGTTTTAAGGGTGATTCATCTAATGCAACAATGTTACCATATACAGTTGTGGATGCATTTTTCATCACGGCATCAATTGACCATACTTGATTCATTACCTTCAATTTATTTCGGTCAATTTGTCTGGTTAAATCAGGAGAAATTGTTTTCCATTCATCACCACGGTTGGTCGATTTGAACAATTTATTTGCAGCAAAATAAATGGTCGATGCATTGTGTTTCGAAACAATAAGGGGAGAATCCCAATTCCAACGGAAAGCGGGTTCATTTTTATCAGGTATTGGTTGAATAGGTACTTTTTCACCGGAAACTTTATCGTAGCGAATTAACCATCCATATTGAGCTTGTGCGTATGTAATATTTGGATTAGACCAGTCTGTTGCTGACTCGAAACCGTCTCCGCCATTTGTAATATACCAATTACTGTTCAAAATGCCTGCAACATTGTTTGTCGCAGAAGGTCCACCCATGGAATTATTATCTTGGGTTCCTCCGTAAATATTGTAAAATGGATAGTCATTGTCAGTAGTGACTTTGTAAAATTGTGTAATTGGCAGATTGGCATAAAATTTCCACTCGGAAGCATGTGTGTATGTTTCATACAGACCACCATCACACCCCACCAACCAGTGCTGTGTATTTTGGGGGTCAATCCAAATGCAATGATTGTCAACATGTTTATTTGTTTCGCCTACCGGTTTGAAATTTTTCCCCCCATCACTACTCATATGCAAATAAGTATCCATCGCAAAAACTTTGTTTTTGTCAACCGGATCGCAGAAAATTTCCTGGTAATAATTACCACTTGTACTGAAATTTCCTTGCTTGGTCCAGTTTATACCTTTGTTATTGGAAAGATAAACACCCCCTTTTTCATACTTAGCTTCCACAATCGCATAGATCGTATTGGGATCAACTGTCGAAACTGCTATTCCAATTCTTCCCATTTCACCTTTGGGCAGTCCATTATTTATTTCAGTCCATGTTTCCCCACCATCTGTTGATTTGTAAAGAGTTGATTCAGGCCCGCCTCCAACATAGGTCCATTCGTGTCTCCTTCGCTGATGGGCAGATGCATATAGTATGTTTGGATTGGAAGGATCTATTGCTATTTCGGCAATCCCTGTTTCTTCAGATATATATAATGTTCTTTTCCAAGTTTTACCCCCATCTGTTGTTTTATACACACCACGTTCACCGCCACTTTTCCAAACAGGGCCATAGGCAGCTACCCACACTGTGTTTTCATCCCTTGGATCAATAATAATAGTACCAATGTGTTCGCTTAATTTCAAGCCCATGTTGGTGAAAGACTTTCCGCCATCCAAGGATTTGTAAACACCGTCACCATAGGAAACGGAACGCTGATTGTTGTTTTCACCTGTACCGACCCAAATGGTATTACTGTTTGTTGGTGCAATCTCTACACATGCAATCGAGTATGACCCATAATTGTCAAAAATTGGGGCAAATGTAATTCCATGATTGTGTGTAACCCAGACTCCACCTGATGCAGCAGCTATGAACCAATGATCCTTATTTGTTGGATCGACTGCCAAATCTGATATTCTTCCTGAAGTCAGTGCGGGTCCCACCATCCTGAAGCTTAGTGCAGAAACAGTATTTTCGTCGAAAGGAAATACTTTATTACTCGGCTTCTTTTGAGCAAAAATAATCGTTGTGCACAGAAAAAAAATCAAAACAACAATTCTGTTCATAGTATAATATTAAGATAGGTTAAATGATTTAGATTATAGCAGATTTTCAATGATGCTATCCATGCTATATCCTTCAGCTTCTGCGCGATAGTTTCTTACCAATCGATGTCTGAGAATTGGTTTTGCCACTGCTTTGACATCTTCAATGTCGGGAGAATATTTCCCATTCAATGCGGCGTGACATTTAGCGCCAACGACAAGATATTGTGATGCACGTGGACCTGCCCCCCATGTAATAAAATCTTTGGTTAATTGAGGTGCAAATTCAGAAGAAAATCTAGTTTTTCCAACCAACTTCACAGCGTATTCCATAACATTATCCGCCACCGGTATTCGTCGAATCAATTCTTGATATTGCATGATTTGGTCACCGTCCAATATGTGTTTCAGAGAGATATCTATGTTGGAAGTTGTCGCTTTTACAATTGCTAATTCTTCAATATAGCTTGGATAGTCGACCCAAATATTGAACATAAAGCGATCCAACTGTGCTTCGGGTAGGGGATAGGTTCCTTCTTGTTCAATAGGGTTTTGAGTTGCTAAAACAAAAAACGGAGCCGGCAGTTTGTGATTCACTCCGGCAGCAGTAACAGATCGTTCTTGCATAGCTTCTAATAAGGCAGACTGTGTTTTAGGTGGAGTTCGGTTTATTTCATCTGCCAAAATGATATTTGAAAAAAGAGGACCTTTGATAAATTTGAATGTTCTGTTTTCATCCAGAATCTCAGAACCAATGATGTCCGAAGGCATTAAATCCGGTGTGAACTGAATTCGATTGAAACTTAATCCTAAGGTTTGAGCAATTGTATTGACCAAAAGAGTTTTAGCCAATCCGGGAACCCCTACAAGCAGACAATGACCTCTTGAAAAAATGGAAATGAGAACCTGATCCACTACATCATCTTGACCGACAATCACTTTGTGAATTTCATTTTTGAGTTCGTTGTAGTGATTAACTAATTGATCTATTGCTTCTGTATCAGACATGATTCTAATTTTTTAATATAATATTACAAATTTATTTTCTCAGCCAATTATGTTTAAAAGTGCAATTTTGGTATTCTGTGTCAATTTTGATATACGCATTGCTAAGTTTGGATTTTACCCATTGGTTGATAATCTTTTGTTTTTTATCATTTTCAGCAGCACGTTTAATCAGAGCATAATCTTGTGTCAGATTTGCCTTATGGGGTTCTGTTCTGTCTAATAGACGAACAATTCTGATACCTTGTTTTCTTTCGAAAATATTCGTGTAAAGATTGGGTCTGGAGAATTCACCTTTTTCCAAGGCATCAGTCAACAAGAATATTTGTTGATCAACCTGATTTAAATCCTCCATATCCCACGTTTGTTCGCCACTTATTGGATTGGTAATAATTCCTTTATTTTGTTTAGTCGCTTCATCCGTTGAATATTGTAAGACCGCATTTTCCCACGTTATTTTATGATTGGTAAGAAGATTATAGCATGAATCCATCATAGTTGCAGCTTTTTCAAGTGCTACCGGATTAAATTCGGGAATGATTAAGATATGCTGACAGACATAGTCATCTCCTTTGCGACTTATCAGTTTAACGATGTGATAACCATAAGGAGACTCGAAAATATCAGAAACCTCTCCGGAATTTAACGAAAATACAGCTGCTTCAAAAGTTGGTACCATCATTCCTCTTGATGCTTCAATTTTTCCTCCCATTGGTGCGCTTCCGGGATCCATTGAATGGATTCTGGCTTGCGTCTCAAAGCTTTTTCCGTTTAAAATAGCACTTCTAATTTCTTGGAGTTTGTCAAATGCTACTTTTTTATCGTTTTTAGTTATTTCAGGGTATTGTACAATTTGTTGGAAGCTTAGTTGAGAATTGATTAGAGGGATGGAATCTTTTGGAATGGTGCTATAAAATTGTTGAACTTCTTTGGGGGTTACGGATATGTCTTTGGTAATGACTCGTTCCATTTCATCTGCCATCAGACGTTCTCTGATGATAGGGCGAAATTCTTCTTTGATTTGGGTGCTGGTTTTTCCGTAAAAAGCTTCCATTTTTTCTCGGCTGCCTATTTGATTTTCAATCATTCGAATTCTGTTTTCCATTTCGGAATCAACTTGCTGATCTGAAATTTCAATACTGTCTAGTTTTGCCTGATTGATTAATAACTCGCGAAACATTAATTGTTCCAAGACGACGCATTCTGCTTCGCTTTCTTTTGTACCATCTGAAATAGCCTGTTTTTTTTCTGCTTGAATATCTGAGAGTAAGATAATGTTATCGCCAATTTGTGCAATAACCTTGTCTACCAATACCTTCTCAGGTTGACTGAAAGAAGTAAACAGATTGAATACCAAAATAAAAATAATAATGACTTCTTTCATGGGACAGGTCAAAACTGCATACTTTATGATATTGTTTAAATACTTGTGGTTCAATTTTAAATAAAATTATTTTCCTAGTGAGTATAAAACGGAATCGTTGATTTTTATCTTGTGTTTTTCATTCAATTCTTTGAGCCATTCCGATTCAAGGTGATTTTGATAATCAGAAGTAATACCCCCTTTAGCTTCGCTTAACTCTTTCATTTTGGGACCAAGTTTTTCAGTTACTTTTACAACCAAAAATTTAGAGTTGAATTCATAGGGTTTGTTGACACCAACTGATAAATCTTTTCCTTTCAAAAAAGGGGTCTGTTCAATATCAAATTTGTTTGTTTTGACTCTGAGATTCAATTCACTCTCTTTGTTGATTTTATCAATCACATGTTTGGAGGTAATCGAATCATTTTGAACCATTAAATATACTTCTGAAGCAATTTTTTCATTCAGACACTCATAAACGATAGCATCCAATCGATTTCCCCACATGTATTTTGAACGGTTACTTTCAAAATAATTTTTAAGTCCAATACTATCTTTAACCGCCTTATTCCAAACTTTATCGGTCATAATTTCATAAAGTAAAATACCATCGTGATACTCGTTTATTAACGCTTTGAATTCGGGGTATTTAGAGGCAAGTTTCGATTCTTCATAGTCTAAAATTGCTTGTTTTTGCCAATTTTTAAGTTGTAATTTAACAACCTCTTCATTGCGATCTTTTCGAATGTTACGATAGTTATTCTCCAAATAGGAAGCAAACATCTTTTGACCAAATTCCTTGCCATCTAATTTGAATAGTACTTTGTCGGATTTTAATTTGTTGGCATTCCATTTTCCTATGAAGTAGTTAGAATCTAAGTTTTTGATAAACCAAGCAGCATTTTTTTCGCTAAAATCCTGATAACTATATGTTGACTTTAGTTTTTCTACGAAAGAATCTTGCGTTTTTTTGGAGCGTTCATCTTTGTTTACCCTCATCTGAAGTTCCTTTTTCATGTCAGCAAATGGTTTCACATCTTTCCATTCAATTCGTTTAATGATGTGATAACCATAGTCTGTCTGAATAGGCATGCTAAAATCTCCATCCTTTAATAAAGCAAATGCGGCATCTTCAAAAGCCGGTACCATGCGTGTTGTTGTACCACTTCCAAATGCAGGTAGCTCACCACCTTTTTGGCTGGAACCTGGATCGTCAGAATGTTCCTTGGCAAGACTTTCAAAGCTTTCTCCTTTTTTCAGTTTTTCATAAATCTCATTGATTTTTTTTAGCGCATTCTGTTTTTCTTCTTCACTGGAGGACTTGGAAGCAGCTACCATTATATGCGCAGTTCGTATTGTACCTCTTGATTTTCGTTTATCAGTAACTTTTAAAATATGATATCCAAAGCGAGTACGGAAGGGTTGAGAAGTACTTCCTACAGGTGTTTTATATGCCATTTCTTCAAACGGATAAACCATTTGAAAAGCAGTGAAATAACCCAAATCACCTCCGTTGGTAGCTACAGAAGGATCTTCTGATCCCTCTTTCGATTTTGCTGTTTCTGCAAAATCACTTCCGCTGTCAATTCGTTTTTTGAGTTCCATCATTCTGTTAAAGGCCTTCAGTGTATCTTCCGGTGATGCGTTAGATTCTACCCGTATCAGGATATGTGATGCTCTTACTTCTGTTATTGTATGTTCATACGCTTCCTCGACCAATTGTTGATTTTTGGCTGAATCAACTAAGTAGGGCAATGCCAGTTGCTTGTGGTAACCTTCCAATTCTTTTTTTAATTTTGGAATTGTGTCGTATCCCAAAGCTTCAGCTTCAGCAACTTTTAATTTAAACTTTTTGAAAAGTTCCATATATTCATCTAATGATGCTTTATCATATTTCGGATCGTTGTTGTTTTTGAGGTAAATCTGCAAAAATTCAGATTTAGTTACAGGATTTCCATCGATCTCCATCAGAATCGGATCTTGTTGGGCATTGGAATTGTAAGTGATTAATAAAAAGAATAATAGATAAAGATTCCATTTAAACGATACTATTTTCATTTTTCGTGTATTTTATAGTTAATTATTTGATACTGTAATTTGGTGCTTCACGAGTGATTGTGACATCATGAGGGTGAGATTCTCTGACCCCGGCAGCGGTTATTCGTACAAATTTAGCACCTTTTAAATTTGAAATAGTTGATGCTCCACAATAGCCCATTCCTGCTCTGAGTCCTCCGGTAATCTGATACATCACTTCGATTAAATTCCCCTTGTAAGGCACTCTTCCTGAAATTCCTTCGGGTACCAGTTTCCTTACATCGTCTTCAGTTTCCTGAAAGTATCGATCCTTAGACCCTTTTTGCATTGCTTCCAAAGAACCCATCCCACGATAGGACTTGAATTTTCTTCCTTCGTATATAATTGTTTCACCCGGAGATTCTTCCACGCCGGCAAACATAGACCCCAGCATGATACTGTCCGCACCGGCAGCAATGGCTTTAACAAGGTCCCCTGTATATCGTATTCCACCATCTGCAATGATTGGAATACCACTTCCTTCAAGTGCTTTTGCCACGTCATTCACTGCAGTCAGCTGAGGTACTCCCACACCTGCAATGACTCTAGTCGTACAAATTGATCCGGGACCAATTCCAACTTTAACACCATCAGCACCTGCTGCTAGCAAATAGTTCGCTGCTTCTGCTGTTGCAATATTTCCCACAACAACATCTATACTCGGATGAAGCTGTTTTATTGACTTTAATTTTTCGATGACTCCTTTTGTGTGACCGTGGGCAGTATCAATGACGATAGCATCCACCCCGGCATCCACTAAAGCGTTGACCCGATTAATTGTATCATCTGTGACACCTACGGCCGCTGCGACACGAAGTCTGCCAAATTTGTCTTTACAAGAATTAGGATGAGTTTTTACCTTGATGATGTCTCGATAGGTGATGAGTCCAATCAGTTTGTGTTGAGAATCTACAACGGGTAGTTTTTCTATTTTATTTGCTTGTAAAATAGCTTCAGCCTTTGATAAATCAGTTCCGTCAACAGTTGTTATGATTTGTTCGCTCGTCATCACTTCACTAATTCTGCGTTGATAATTCTTTTCAAAGCGAAGCTCACGATTGGTTACGATTCCAATAAGTTTTTGATTGGAATCAACGATTGGAATTCCACCAATGCCATTTTCTCTCATCAATTGAAGCGCTTCAGTAACCGTTGCTTCAGAAGTTAACGTGACTGGGTCAAGAATCATTCCGCTTTCTGAACGCTTCACCTTTTTTACTTCCAAGGCTTGCTCC
>CAZGJF010000040.1:0-9177 GCA_964526595.1 uncultured Akkermansia sp.
ATTGTTTGGAATTCCATCTTTGTGCAGATAAACATTGATGGTCTTGTACTTGAAGTAATTCTCAGAAACATAAAGGAATCCTTTCGGATAGTTGCTGGTTCCCCATGAGTTTTTAACTAAGAGGTAACGCGTACCATTTTGATCTTTATACAATCCTACAATGTGCATTCCATGATCATCAGTTGTTGTTTTTCTGTCATATCCTTCCTGACGTAATTCAGGTGTGATTTCGAGTTCTTTTTGCGGTGATAAGAATGCATTTGAAGCTTTGTCAGCTCCGGCATCGGAAAAATTCTTATTGTCTTTTCCTTTTACTTCAATTGTAGAAGGATCCTGAGGGACGATTGCGAGACCATTTCTGAAACTGAATCCTTTTTCAGAAACATCGGCACCCCAAGCTAATGTATAGCCATTTTTCAAGGCATGTTCGCATACGTCAAACATATCATTCAAAGCAACATTATAACTTTCGCCCCATGCCCAGTTGTCAGGAATTTCTAACATACAACGCTGATACATTGGGTGATTGGTAAACGAAGTCAATGAAACATATTGGTCCATATCCAAACCAATCGCTTTTGCATAGGATTGTGGTGTATATTTCTTTCCGTTTAATTCAAAATCTTTGATGTCTTTACCTAAATATGCATCTAATATACCATTTATTGCTGGTTTCCATGCCGTAGAAAGTTCTTCGTCTTTCAAGTTTTTAGCATGTTCTAATACGCCTTGTACTGCCCCGTTTAATACACCGAATAATTCGCTGTGATCATGTGTTTCAGAACCATAATTTAATCCTTTGTACACTGATTCAGGAACAATGCCATATTTTCTGATAACATAGGGAATGTCGTGAAAAGCACCACCTTCAGAAAAATTTACTTTACCATCCATGCGGATGTATTTTTCTGCTTTACTTTCATACGCTTTGCGAACAACAAACATTTCCGAAAGTAAGTCAGGATTTTTAGTGCCCATACGAATCAATTCTGATTCGAAAAAAGATAGAGCCGAAAAACTCCAGCAAGTTCCAGTAAATCCTTGACTCTGAACCGGAGTTGCTTCCAAGTGGGCAATTTTAGTAAACTGATAGTCGCTGTTGTCCGAATTTTTTACAGGATCTGAATAGCCAAACTGAGCTGAAACAGTAAAAGCAAAACCAACTAATAAAAAAGAAGAAATTATTTTTTTCATAGACCTAACGTTTAATGGAGTCGCAAATATATAGCTTAATACAATTGAATACCATCCAATCCGCTACAAAAATAAAATACGTGAGATAATCAAATAATGTTGGTCTTACCGCCTACTTTGCAATCCAGCCGTTAAGGCCTTGTGATTTTACCTTTTGAATGATTTTTTGCAGTTCCTCTTCACTGTTTGCTTTGCCTGCAGAAACGCGAATCAATCCATTTTTGAGTCCTGAGACTTCTGCCTGTATTCCTTTGCTTTTTAAGGTCGAAACTAAGTTTTTGGCATTCTCTTCACTACTGAATGAGCCGACAATAAACTCGACAGTGGCAGTTGATTTTTGGATTGGAGAAGCTGCTGAATTTTTCGCGGTAATTGGTTTAACAGCATTTGGGTTTGTTCCGGTTGAGTTGATGTTTGTAGGATTGTTAGCTGCCCTTAGATTATTTGCCAAATTTTTCTGAGTTTGGCTTGTGTTTTGACTTACAGAATTTGTAGTCGCATCATTTTTTCTCGCATCTGTAGCTGAGTTTCCGTGTCTTGTAGAAGAACTGGTTCCTGCATTCGTTTGATTCAGAGATTTGTTGTTTTTTTGTTGATTTGTTGCTTTGACTTGATTCGAATTGACATTAACAACATTAGCGTTTTTAGTTTCTGTAATTGAATTTTCGGGCTTAATAGTTGATGCGGTAATTGTCGTGAATTGATTCTTGTTTTTTATTTGATTGTTTGAATTGCCTTTTTTCGCTATTTCATCAGATTGGTGTTGAATGGAGCTAATAGTAGTTTGCTGTCTGTTAGTTGTTTTTTTTGTCTCCACTGTAGATGTCTCGCCTTTTGATTTAACATCCTTTTGTGTTGCTTTTGCACGATCCGATAATGGTGAAATGTTGTCTATTATCGATCCATTTTCATTTTTCGAATCATTCTTTGAATTATTCAACCTTTGGGTTGTTGACTCATTCTTGAGTTTTTCATCCGAATTGATTGATTGATTTGTTTCGGATAATTCTATATTTAGTGGTCTATGTTTCTTTAGATCAACCTTTAATGTGATATTTTTATTATATTCATAGTCATAAAGTGTAACACCATCGGGCAGATAAGCCAATTTATCTTCTAGTGTGATGTATTCTGAATCCTCCAATTCTTTTAAATCCAACGTTCGTTCAAAATAAGTTCCTTTTCCTGCTTTGTAGAACACATTGAAATCGAGAAAGGAAATAACACCTGATTCAATTGCATTTGTTTTAAGTGGAATCCAAAAAGAATAGAATGCAATCGGAATCAGACATGCAGCAGCAACGTAACGCCAAATACCGGAATTTGTCTGTTTATGTTGTCTTTGCTTGATTTGTGAATCAGATCCTTGCCTGATTGGTTCAATCCGTTCTGGTTTTATGATAGTAAATGAAACAGATTCTTCCTTTTGAATAGGTGTCTCCGTCGTTATCGACTTAATTGCTAAAGATTCCTTTTCTTCTTGTTTGATTTGCTGTTTACTAATAAAATAAACCTTGCTTAAACCGTATGATTCGAGCAACAAATTAAAGAAGCGATCTTGTTCGAAGCAAATATTCTTTTCACTATCTGCATAGAGAAAACCAACATTTTCAATTGTAATCCGCTCCCCCTCTGCGAGTCTGCTTTGCCATTCTGAAACGATGGATTGAACTAGGTTAACTGCTTCATCGTATGTTGACTGTTGCTCCCTTGCAATTTCATTAAGCAGTAAGCCATCGTTATTGATTAACAAGCGGTTAAATAACAGTGATTTTTTAGGTGGAGACATAAAGCCGGAGGCATAATCAATCACAGCAGGAGTTTGTTTGGCAACAAAGCCACCAAATGAAGGAATTATCACGCAATTGTGGCGTAATAACAATTCTCCTATGATTCTACCAATGGATGACATCTGCAATCTAAAATCAATAACGAATTACGAATTTACGATTTTTAAGTCAAATAGTTACAAATTTTTGAATTTTGTTTATAATATGAAAGGAGTTTCGTAATTTTGTCGACCAATTTTGGTTGGAAGAGCATTTACACAAACAATAAGAAAACACTTTAATTAATTATGAGTAATACAGCAGAAAAATTAACCTACAAAGTCAAGGACATCAGTTTGGCTGAGTGGGGAAGAAAAGAAATTAAATTAGCTGAGGCTGAAATGCCCGGCCTAATGGCTTTGCGTGAGGAATACGGTATTTTAAAGCCTTTGAGTGGTGCACGTATCGCAGGATGTTTGCACATGACGATTCAGACTGCTGTTTTGATTGAAACATTGGTAGATTTGGGAGCAGAAGTAAGTTGGTCATCCTGTAATATTTTTTCAACACAAGATCATGCAGCAGCTGCAATCGCTGCAGCAGGAATTCCCGTATATGCATGGAAAGGGATGAATGAAGAAGAATTTGATTGGTGTATTGAACAAACGCTGTTTGCATTCAAAGACGGTCAACCTTTGAACATGATTTTGGATGATGGAGGAGATCTTACGAACATGGTTTTTGATCGATACCCCGAATTGACTGCTGCTATCAAAGGTCTTTCTGAAGAAACAACAACCGGTGTTCATCGTTTGTATGAACGCAAGAAAAACGGTACGTTGGTAATGCCTGCTATTAATGTGAATGATTCCGTAACGAAATCAAAGTTTGATAACAAATACGGATGTAAAGAATCATTGGTAGATTCAATTCGTCGTGCAACGGATGTTATGATGGCCGGAAAAGTCGCTGTTGTATGTGGATACGGTGATGTTGGAAAAGGTTCTGCCGCTTCGTTACGTGGAGCTGGTTCACGTGTGATTGTTACTGAAATAGATCCAATTTGTGCATTGCAAGCTGCTATGGATGGATTTGAAGTTAAACGTCTGGACTCAGTTGTTCATTTAGGTGATATCATCGTGACAACAACTGGTAATAAAGATATTGTTGTTGGTCGTCATTTTGAAAAAATGAAAGATAAAGCCATTGTTTGTAATATTGGGCATTTCGACAATGAAATTGATATGTCATGGTTAAATAAGACCTATGGTTCAACAAAATACAATGTAAAGCCGCAAGTTGATATTTACAACATAAATGGAAATGAAATCATCATTTTGGCTGAGGGACGTTTAGTGAACTTAGGATGTGCTACGGGGCACCCATCTTTTGTGATGTCCAATTCATTTACCAATCAAACATTGGCTCAGTTGGAACTTTGGCAAAACAGTGCTAACTATGAAAACGATGTTTACATGTTGCCAAAACACTTAGATGAAAAAGTTGCTCGTTTACACTTGGCTAAAATTGGAGTTGAATTAGAGACTTTACGTACAGATCAAGCTGAATATATTGGCGTGAGCGTAGAAGGTCCATACAAATCTGAACATTACAGATATTAAGAAAGAACGTTTGAATATAAAATTCAAAATTGGGCTGCCACAAGGTAGCCCAATTTTGTATAAATACGGGGCTAAGACTATTTTTAGTAGTTCTAAAAGAGTGTTTGAAAGCCTTCATTGTTGTTTCCTTTGAACATTATCTAATGAAAAAAATCCAATTTATTTCAGTAACTATCATCGGAAGTCTAATTTATTTGTTTGTAGGTTGGTTTGTTTTTGATTTTATTTTGGGTGACTTTACAAATTCACATACAACAAATCTTGAAGGATTCAAAAAAAAATCAGATGAATTTAGCATGCTTTTTCTATACCTTTCCTGCCTTTCTTATTCCTTTTTAATAAATTATATTCAACTTTATCAAAGACCATTAACATTGTTAATTGGATTTAAGAATTCAATGATTATAGGCATTTGTATAGCAATGATGACTGATTTCTATTGGTATGCGTCAAGTCATTTTTTTACTTCTGTTTGGCCTATAATTTTTGATGTTTTAGGTGCTGGTCTTACAGTTGGAATATTGGGAATGTCAATAACTTGGATTCATTTTTATATAAGTAATAAAGTCAACTAACAGACATTAGAAAAAGTAGCTTAGGATAGGGTTTTCAATGATTATTTTTTTCTTTTTCTTTTTCCAACATCTCTTTCCTTACTTCTTTTCTGATTTGCTTCCTGTCTTCTTTGCGTTCTTGAATTTTTTGTTCCATTAATTTGTTTTGCTCAGGTGTCAGTAAATGTGATATTTTTTCCTTGCGTGCTTCATTGTTTTGATGAAAACTCCTTTTTTTGCTTTCTTCATTCATGCGAGAATTTCTTATTTCATCATTTTTCTGATTGAAGTCGAGGTTGATTTGATAGATGTTTTTTTCTTGTTCATCTGTCAATTTTAATTCAGTTTTCATTTTGTTTGTCTGAATTTCAGCGCGCTCGACAGCTGTTTTTTTCGCTTGAGCAAAAATAGTTCCTGTAATAAGTAAGATACAGATTGTTAATATTTTATTCATCTCTTGATTTGTTATTTTACTCTCAAAAATAATCAGATAATTAACTTGAAATGATTTTTTAGCTAAAAAATGGTTGAAGTACTTTATCCAAATGAATCAAATTTCCAATCGAGGCACTAAATTAAAATGAAAAATTAGCATATTTTCGTACCATGGAATTTCTAAATATCAAGAAAAGTCCAATGTAATTTATTAGTAGGTGATGCGTTAGTGAAATAATCCCATCATTATTCTGTCCAAATTTATCAAAAAACAACTCATCAAAAAGGTTTATCCATGAAGCTTCCGGAATCAAAAACAGGAACCAAAAGAAAAGTAATATTGCTTTTCTCATTCATGCTAATGGCAATGATTTCACTTTCTTTTTTAGTGAGAAAGCAATGGGATCTTTTAGGAGTTGATACATATTACGACAAAGTGCCAACTTCGTGGCATTCGATTAATCTAAAACAATTAAATGGGCTTCCCCAATATGAACAATGTCAGCAGTTTGAAAAGCATATAAAGGTATTGAAAAACCATAACCAAGTGTTGCCATTGCAGGTATCTTTGTCAAAGCTTTCAGTTATCAATTTAGGAAAGGGATCGCCTGAACCCTTTATTGAAATGCTCTCTAATTTCAAGTCCTTTGATACGTTTAACGCACAAGTGAAGAATGTGGTTGAAATCCAAAAAGATGACATGCTACAATGGATAGAACAAACAAAGCACAGGCAAATTATCATATCAATTCACTCTAATGATGCACAAGCAAATACCAATGATTTTGATACTTCTTTATTTTCGGCACTTTCAGATGAATTGGATGTTGTTTTGTGTGTTTTTGGGGATGAAAAAGTATTGAAATCAATCAATACCCAAAAGGTAGATGCCATTGTTTTGGGCTTAGAAAATCATCGTATAGCTCAGGACAGAGTTGCGCAGTTACTTGTAGGAGCGATATCGCTGCATGGAATGATTAATCATACGGTCATTTCTAACGATGAGCTATTTCTTGCCGGTACTGAATATAATCTACAATCCACAGCTATCTTGAAGTTTGCATTACCCGAAGAGCTGGGAATCGAGTCAGCCAGACTGACTGAAATAGATCGTATTGTTGAAAATGGAATCAAAAAGGGTGCATTTCCGGGTTGCCAAATAGTGGTTGCAGTTGAAGGAAACGTTATTTATCGAAAAAGTTTTGGAACGCATACATACGAAGACCGTGATTCAGTTGCAAACGATGATGTATATGATATCGCATCTGTTTCAAAAATTGCAGGATCTACCATTGGATTAATGAAGTTGCAATCAGACGGAACTGTTGATGTTTCCGGAAAATTAGGTGATTATTTGTCAGAGCTGATTCAACATGCTGAATATAAAACCATTGTTATTCGAGAAATGATGGCACATCAGGCAGGATTAAGTCCTTGGATTCCTTTTTATAAGCGTACTTTGAAAAATGGAGAACTGAATGAAGAAATATACGCTAAGCATAAACAAGCAGGTTTCACTAATCAGGTAGCAAATAATTTGTGGATACATGATGCTTATTCAGATACGATTTACAAACAGATATTAGCTACACCACTTGGAGAAAAAAAATATGTCTACTCGGATTTAGGTTATTACTTTATCAAGAAAATAATAGAAAAGCAAACGAGTCAAAAAATGGATGAGTTTTTAATGCAAGCGTTTTATTTGCCTATGGGCTTAAGATATATGCGCTATCACCCCATGAATTATTTCCCTCTGTCAAAAATTGTTCCTACCGAAGACGATAAAATGTTCAGAAAGCAATTGGTACATGGTTTTGTCCATGATCCGGGAGCTGCGATGCTTGGTGGCGTTGGTGGACACGCTGGTCTTTTTTCAAATGCAACGGATTTAGCATGTATCATGCAATTATTGTTGAATAAAGGATTTTATGGTAATAGCAGGTATTTTTCGGAATCAGTTACTACTCATTTTACCTGTGCACAATTTCCCGGTAATAGGAGGGGGATTGGTTTTGACAGACCAACTATGAATGGTGGAGGTCCTTGTCATGAATCAGCATCACAATTGAGTTTTGGACATTCCGGTTTTACAGGAACGTTTGTTTGGGCCGATCCGAAATATGGTATTAACTATGTGTTCTTATCAAATCGAGTCTGTCCTGATCAGGATAACTGGAAAATTCGAGATATGAATATTAGAACTCAGATTCAGGGCGTCATTTACGAAGCCGTTTTAAACAGAAAAACAATAAAGGAATAATCATAGCAATAGGGCATGGAAAAGTCACCCATGATTGTAAATTAAAATCAAACATGAAAATAGGAATTGTATTGTATCCAACTTTTGGAGGAAGTGGTGTTGTTGGAACAGAATTAGGTAAGGCACTTGCAAAGAAAGGGCATCAAGTCCATTTCATTACATATTCTCAACCCGTCCGACTCGGCAGTTTTAGGGAAAATATTTATTACCATGAAGTGTCGGTTAGTGATTATCCCCTTTTTGAATACCAACCGTATGAAACAGAATTAACAAGTAAAATGGTTGATGTTGTCAAGTATGAAAAATTGGATTTGTTGCATGTGCACTATGCTATTCCCCATGCTTCAGCGGCCTATTTGGCCAAACAAATTTTAAAATCTCAAGGTATTCATATACCATTTGTGACAACATTGCATGGTACTGATATTACGTTGGTAGGGAAAGACCCTTCATTTGAACCTGTAATTACCTTTTGCATCAATGAGTCTGACGCCGTTACAGCAGTTTCGGAGAGTTTAAAATCCGATACATATACTCATTTCAATACGCAACGTGAGATTCATGTTATCCCCAACTTCATAGTTCCTGATACTACGGCAAATGCTATGTCTGATGTAGTTAGGGGAAACTATGCCAAAACAAATCAACGAATCTTATGTCATGTTTCAAACTTTAGAAAAGTAAAACGAGTGGAGGATGTCGTTAGCATTTTTTCAAAAGTATCTAAGCTTATTGATTCAAAACTTATTTTGGTTGGTGATGGCCCTGAACGATATGTCATAGAGCGTTTGGTTCGCGAAATGGGCTTGTGTGAAAATGTAATTTTTTTAGGTAAAATTAGAGATACTGCTCACGTGTTAGAGCTGGCGGATGTATTTCTTTTGCCTTCCGAAACAGAGAGTTTTGGATTGGCGGCCTTGGAAGCCATGGCGGTTGGTGTTCCTGTAATTTCTTCAAACACTGGAGGTATCCCGGAAGTTAATATACACGGTGTAACAGGTTTCTTGTCCAATGTTGGAGATGTGGAAGATATGGCGCTGAACACATTGAAAATTATGACGGATCAAACTGTTCTCAATCAATTCAAATCGAATGCCATGAAACGCTCTCGCGATTTTGACTTGGAAAAAATTCTTCCGATGTATGAAAAAATGTATTACGATGTCTGCAGTCGTTATCATCGATAACACTTCGTATTTTTTGAATGGGTACCTTCAATTTAAAAGTTGAAATACAAAAAATAATAAAACTCTCAACAATGTTTTATAAATTAGCCAATTAAAAGATCTAAGTACGAATACCCATGAATAAACTCTTGTTTAATGTTTGTTTGATTTTCT
>CAZGJF010000040.1:9187-24023 GCA_964526595.1 uncultured Akkermansia sp.
CCTGTGCACATTTAGTTTACTCTCGAGTTAGTAAGATGCAAATACACAATGCAGATGGCTCTGTAGTTTCCATCCCTTTGAATGAAATTGATAGCATCAAACACGAAGCTGACAGCTTTCCTCCGACTATTGATGGATATACCTATCAAACCGTAACCATTGGTACACAGGTTTGGTTTGCTGAAAATTTAAGAACAAGTGAGTATGCTAATGGAGATACTATACCTAATATCAATGGGGTTTCCTCCACATCAGGTGCTTGGTCGTGGTATAACAACAATAGTTCGTATGAAAACACTAATGGCAAGTTGTACAACTGGTATGCCGTGAGTGACATTCGAAATGTATGTCCGACGGGTTGGCATGTTCCAACCGATACAGAATGGTCATCCTTATCGCTTTTTTTCGGGGGAGAAACTGTTGCAGGTTCAAAACTAAAAAGTACATCTGGATGGGGTGATGGTAATAACGGAACAAATGAAAGTGGTCTTTCAATGCTACCCGGTGGGTATTTTGATAATGGTCAATTTATTGATTTGGGATACCATGGTCATTGGTGGAGTTCTACAGAGAATGATGAATCTAACGCTTGGTATCATAGTTTGCGCTACTTCAATGGCAATACGCATAGGAATAGCTACAATAAAGGAACCGGTTTTTCTGTCCGTTGTCTCAGAGATTAATATCGAAAAATTATGAAAAGAATAGTAAGTAACTTTTTATTCATGGTTGTGTTTGCAAACGCAGTTTTTTCTCAAATCAACACCATGCGTATTTACAAAAACGATGGCTCTGTAGTTTCCATTCCTTTGAATGAAATTGATAGCATTACGCATTATATTCCACCCCCGCCGCCACCAAGCATTGATGGATACACCTACCAAACGGTTATTTTAGGCAATGGGCAAGAATGGTTTGCTGAAAATCTACGCACAGCCAAGTATGCCAATGGCGATGCGATACCGAATATTAATGGAGCTGTCTCAACTTCCGGTGGTTGGTCTTGGTATAACAACGACAGTACCTATGAAAACCCCTATGGTAAATTGTACAATTGGTATGCTGCGCATGATATCCGAAATGTCTGCCCAGCGGGTTGGCACGTTCCAACCAATGAAGAATGGACCCTACTTACCAACTTCTTGGGAGGTGAATCAGTAGCTGGTACTAAGTTGAAAAGTACGAGTGGGTGGTACAATGGAGGAAATGGAACTAATGAGAGTGGCTTAAATTTTCGCCCGAGTGGTTTCTTTCTCTTTGGTGGTTTCCCTTTTGGAGATGCTGGTTGCTGGTGGAGTTCGAGTGTTTCAAGTAGTTATGCATGGTTTCGGAATTTGTATTATGGCAGTGGAAGTATCAATAAGGGTTACTACAGTAAAGATGTCGGTTTCGCTATTCGTTGTCTCAGGGATTAAAACCTGAACAAAGCGAAGGTTTATTGTCACTTTGACCCTTTGACCCTTTGAAAAAAAACGAAAGGGGCGAAGTGCTATCATTTTATTAATCGTTTAAGGGCGCATTTGAGCATCCTTTATTATCTTTTCAGAGTAGCTTAAAAATCGCTGTGTTCGTTCAACAAAATACCATTAAAGCTCTTAAGTCCTATTTTCATCGGGAACTTAAAGATGTTTTTTCTAACGGAGAAATTAATTTCATTGTACGAGAATCACTCTTAAAACGACTCGGTTTAAGTCCTGCTGATTTGTTATTGGCTGATCAACAGCTAATTTCAGAGTCCGATTTATTGTATTTTAGAACAATTGTTAAGCGTCTGCAAAACCAAGAACCTTTTCAGTACATTTTGGGTGCAACTCAATTTTACGGCTTAACTCTGAAGACAGACCGAAGGGCGCTAATACCAAGACCGGAAACAGAAGAATTGGTTGCTTGGCTTACGAAATCGTATGATCCAAATCAATCCCTTCAAATGGCAGACATTTGCTGTGGCTCAGGGTGCATTGCTTTGAGTTTGAAATCTTACTTTCAGCAAGCAACTGTTTACGCTGTAGATTTTTCGGATGAAGCGTTGGATTTAACTCAAGAAAATGCAGAAGCTTTGCATTTAGAGTTGAAAATTAAAAAGGTCAATGTGTTACAGGATGATCATTTTGAATGCATGAACGAAAATGAATTTGATTGTTGGATCAGCAATCCACCCTATATCACAGAAGAAGAAAAAAAACGAATGTCATCAAATGTGTTACAGTTTGAACCCCACATGGCTTTATTCGTTTCCAACAATGATCCGCTCCAATTCTACAAAGCAATCGCTACAAATGCCTTGAAATATTTAAAAAAACAAGGTCTTTTGTTTTTCGAATTGAATCAATTTTATGCAAACCAAACAGTCGATTTCCTTCAAACATTGGGTTTTGTTAACATCGAATTGAGGAAAGATTTACAAGGAAAAAATCGTATGTTGAAGGCTCAAAAAGTGTAACTTCACAGCATGAACAAGTTGGAAGCAAAGGAAAAGATTCTTCAACTTACGGATGAAATTAACCGACACAATTACTTGTATTATGTACAAAGTAAGCCTGAAATTTCGGATTATGATTTCGATTTGCTGCTGAATCAGCTGAATCAGCTGGAAACACAGTTTCCGGAGTTTGCTTTTGACAACAGTCCGACCAAAAGAGTAGGAGGGGACATTACCAAAAAGTTTCAAACGGTTACACATCGTTTTCCGATGCTTTCACTTTCCAATACTTATTCGGAAGCTGAAATTGTCGATTGGGAAAACCGCATCAAAAAAATAGCTGATCAATCTATTGAGTATGTCTGTGAATTGAAGTATGATGGTGTCGCCATTGGTATCCGTTATGAACAAGGTCAATTGACTCGGGCAGTCACCAGAGGCGACGGAACACAGGGCGAGGACATCACAACCAATGTGAAGACAATTCGAACCATTCCACTTTCATTGAAGGGTGATTTTCCCCAAGATTTTGAGATACGCGGAGAGATCTTCATGCCGCTGAACGTATTTCAAAAATTGAATGATGAACGATCAAAACAGGGAGAAATGCTGTTTGCAAATCCACGAAATACAGCTTCAGGATCGTTAAAAATGCAGGATTCCAAGGTGGTAGCCAAGCGTTCTCTTGATTCTTATTTATATGGCATTTACGGATCCGAATTATCTTTTGAGGGGCATTATGAAGCAGTTGAGAAAGCCGGAGAATGGGGTTTTAAGGTGCCGTTGAGTTCGAATCGATTCATTCAAAAATCAGCTGATATTTCAGGAATCATGGATTTTATCCATTATTGGGACAAAGCACGCCATCAGTTGCCTTTTGAAATTGATGGGGTTGTCATTAAAGTAAATAACTACAAACTACAAGAAAATCTCGGTTTTACAGCTAAGTCTCCACGTTGGGCCATTGCCTATAAATTCAAAACGGAACGTGCAGAAACCAAATTACTTTCGGTAACATATCAGGTTGGTCGAACTGGAGCCATCACCCCGGTTGCCAATTTGCAGCCAGTACAACTGGGAGGTACTACTGTAAAAAGAGCTTCGTTACACAATGCCGATCAAATCGCTAAGTTGAATTTACATGAACAGGATACTGTATTTATAGAAAAAGGGGGTGAGATAATTCCTAAAATTGTAGGTGTCAGTTATGAAAAACGCTCTTTGAACACATCTGAAATTCAATTTATAGATCATTGTCCCGAATGTTCATCACCCTTGATCCGACAAGAAGGAGAAGCTCAACATTATTGTCCAAACAGCAGTGGGTGTCCTACTCAAATCAAAGGGAAAATAGAACATTTTATTAGTCGAAAAGCCATGAGTATAGATGGCTTAGGTGCAGAAACAGTTGATTTGCTCTATGAAAAGGGTTTAGTTCGGAGCGTAGCTGATTTATATGATTTGACCTACAAACAACTTGTTGGTTTGGAAAGAATGGCAGAAAAATCTGCCGGTAATCTCATTGAAGGAATCCGAAAGTCAAAATCTGTTCCCTTCGAACGCGTTTTGTTTGCACTTGGAATACGATATGTTGGTGAAACAATAGCTAAAAAACTTGCTTTTGCATTTTCAACTATTGAAACATTGCAACATGCCACCTTGGAGCAATTAATGCAAACACCTGAAATTGGGGAAAGTATAGCCATTTCTTTGCAACAATATTTTTCTGATCCGACCAACATCGTTTTAATAGATCGTCTAAAAGTAGCCGGACTTCAATTTCAGGTTAGTGAAAAAAGTGAAATTACCGACAAACTGAAAGGAAAAATAGTTGTCGTTTCAGGTGTTTTTCATTCATTTTCCAGAGATGAAATAAAATCAATGATTGAATCCAATGGTGGTAAAAATGCAAGTTCTATTTCCGGTAAAACAGATTATGTGGTCGCAGGTGAAAATATGGGTCCGGCAAAACTTGAAAAAGCGAATGAATTGGGAGTTAAAATTTTAACAGAAGATGAATTTGTTAAGCTATTAAGCTGATTGAACTATGAAAGAAAAGGATATTTGGTCGCAATTTAATCGCCTATTGATTGTTTTTCCAATGAAAGACGAAAAGCAATTTAAAGAATATCGTGTATC
The DNA here is from genome assembly GCA_964526595.1 of uncultured Akkermansia sp. Classification (GTDB taxonomy): domain Bacteria; phylum Bacteroidota; class Bacteroidia; order Flavobacteriales_D; family Crocinitomicaceae; genus M0103. The sequence goes on from CAZGJF010000040.1 coordinate 13,746, forward strand.
TCTTGATAAAGCTTTGAATAACAGTAATGTAAAGGACTTAAGTATATTGGTATTATTGCCCGATACCGTTCAAAAAAATTCACTTAAAGCACACCGTTTTATCAATTACTTTTCTAAGAAGGATATTAATTTCTGGGGAAAAATCAAAGATTCTTATGTGTCAACTGTCATTGCTCAACCCTACGATGCATTAATTTGTATGGAAGTATTCGATCAAAAAATGATTAAACTAATTCCTGGAATCCATGCCACCTGGAAAATTGCAGTCAATTCCGAATCAAAAGAATTTTTTACCATTCAGATGCACACAAAGGCTGAAACACCTGCAGAAATCGTTAATTTTACGTCTAATTTACTTGAGAAAATAGCTACAAATGAATAACATATTCAAAGGATCGGGAGTAGCATTGGTAACTCCCTTTAATCCGGATAATTCGGTCGATTTTAATGCATTGCGAAAATTGGTAAAACTTCAATTAGATGGAGGAACTGATTTTTTGGTGGTACAAGGTACAACAGGTGAATCCCCAACGCTTTCACAGGATGAAAAAAGAAAAGTACTCGATGTTGTCATGGAGGAAAATAACAGTAAATTAAAAATTGTTTATGGTGTCGGTGGTAATAATACACGTGCTGTTGGAGAATCCATAGGGAACATACCATCAGGGGTAGATGGAATTCTTTCAGTGTCACCCTATTACAATAAACCAATTCAAAATGGGATTTTTGAACATTACAAATACCTTGCTTCGTGTACCGATTTACCGATTATTTTATACAATGTACCCGGTAGAACCGGTTCAAATGTATTAGCGGAGACAACTCTCAAGCTTGCTGAAATAAATAATATTGTCGCTATGAAAGAAGCATCCGGGAACATGGATCAAATCATGGAGATTATACGAATGCGTCCTCAAGGGTTTGGAGTACTTTCAGGAGATGATGCATTAACGATGCCTTTAATAGCAGCAGGGGCGGATGGTGTCATTTCCGTTGTAGCAAATGCGTTTCCTGAAAAATTCTCTCGCATGGTTCATGCCTCCTTACAAGGAGATTTGGAACAAGCTCGAAAGGAACATTATGATTTATTGTTGATTACCCGATTGTTTTTCGAAGAGGGGAATCCCGGAGGAGTCAAAGTTGCACTAAAAATCAGAGGGGTCATGGAAGAACACATGAGATTACCTTTATTTCCGGTTTCCGCAGGACTTCGTTCGCGTATAGAAAGTGAAACAAAGTTCCTATTAGGCGATTGATAGATGTTATTCTTTTTTCAAAAACTGAATAATCAACTATTGCTAACTTGAAGTAGTTGATTATATGTACATTTTAAATTACCAAGGAATAGTCATTGATGATTAATAAAATTGGTAACTTTGCATTTTAATAAAACTTACTTTAAGTGTGATATGAAAACAATTTTAAAACATATTATTAATCTTTTTGGCTATGATTTAATCAGAAAAGAGTATCTGGAAAGGTATTTTAATTTTCACTTACTGCCTTTTTGGGAAGATCAGGGTCTGATGAAAAAAATTGGATTAGATAATAATCCTGTTATATTCGATGTTGGTGCAAATGTTGGAGCACTTACGCTCAAATTTAATTCTTTTACTAAAAACTCTTGTGTTTACAGTTTTGAACCTGTGAAATCAACATTTGAAATTCTTAAAAAAAATACAATAAATCTAAACGGTGTAAAGATTTATAATTTTGCTTTTGGTGACAAAGGTGAAACTGTTGAAATTCCTTTGCAACAGTTTGACTATTTGAATTCTATTAAAGGAAATCTTTTTGATAACAGAGTTAATCAAGAATTTGAAAAAATAGAGGTTAGAACACTTGATTCCTTTGTAAAAGAGAATAATATCAAAAAAATAAATTTATTAAAATCTGATACTGAAAATTATGAAATCGAAGTTTTGACAGGTGCTGAAATGAGTTTAAAGAATGGAATAATTGATGCAATATATGTCGAAGTTGGATTTTTTAATGAAGATCTCCATCATACAAATTTCAATAAAATTTTAGAATTTCTGGTTAATTTTAATTTTGTATTTATAGCGTTGTATGATCCTTGTTATCATGGGAAATATTATTACGCTAATGCCCTATTTATTCATAAGTCTTGTTTATACGATGTCAAATAGATACATTTATTACCTCTCAAAACGGTTGACATTATTATTTACAAATACAATTTAATGTTGTTTGAAGGTCTAATCAGCTAATTAACATGATTATTTTTCATTGTTAAATTTCATTTTATGGCAATTAGACTTACTAATTGACTTTTGATAAATGTAATTTTGATTCTCACAAGAAGAATTTTTAAAACTTTGAACGTTTACAAATCATATTCACAAAAGACATTCATAATGTTATTCTTTTTCACATTCATTGATTTTTGATACTTCCGTGTATTTTTAAATAGCAAATGGTTGTAATCAATAACTTCAAACGGGAGGAATACGTTATCCTTTACAAACCAAATAAATACAAGACATTTTAATGAATGAAATAAATAAATTTAATCGAATAGTCGAATCAATACAGGTTGCTGAAAACATTGTCATCGTTTCACATAAGTCACCTGATGGAGATTCCATAGGTAGTTCTCTCGGATTATTTCATTTTATCGAAAAGCTCGGAAAAAAATCATTCGTATGTCATCCGGATGCTGCTCCGCATTATTTGACTTGGATTGCAGGATCTCATGACATTGTTGTATTTGAAACCCAACGCGACCTTGCAATTCAATTACTTTCTAGTGCAGATTTGATTTTCTGTTTGGATTTTAATTCTCCTGATAGAGTGGGGAATGAAATGCAACCCTATTTAGAAGCTTCCAAAGCAAAAAAAATACTCATAGATCATCACATGCATCCCGTCGATTTTTGTGATATCATTATTTCAGATACTTCTGTTTGCTCCACTTCACAACTTGTTTATGAATTGATTGAAAAATCGGGAAATAAAATTGTATTGAATGAGACAGTAGGAACTCCTATTTACATGGGAATTATGACAGATACAGGTTCCTTTCGATTTCCCTCCACTCATGCGAGAACACATGAAATACTTGCTGAATTAATTAATGCAGGGGTCAAAAATTACGAGGTACATGAGAAAGTGTATGATACGAATACCGTTGATCGATTGCAATTGCGTGGCTATGTGATCGCTGAAAGACTTGAGTTAATTGAAAACTACCCCGTTGCTATTATGTCTATTTCTGAGGAAGAATTGAAAAGATTTCACTATGCCAAAGGAAATACAGACGGACTTGTAAATGTTGCATTGTCAATTGCCGGTATAAAGGTTGCCGCATTCTTTTCGGAAAAAGATGGACAAATTAAAATATCGTTTCGTTCAAAAGGAGATTATCACGTGAATGTTCTTGCAATGGAACATTTTAATGGTGGAGGACATAAATATGCTTCAGGAGGGGTTAGTTCGGATTCCTTGAGTGTGACTATTAACAAATTCAAGTCATTGATTCCTCAGTATTTTTCATGAAAAAATTTGTCCTATTATTCAGTGTGTTATTGCTTTCTTCCTGCAATGAAAAAGAGAATTCTCAGAGACAGGAAATTGAGTGGAATAAGGAAAAATCAACTCGATTTAATAGAGAAGTTGCCATTGAAGAAGAGATTGACATTAACATCTTCCTTGCCCATCATCAAACATGGAAGATGGAAAAAACCGGAAGTGGCTTGCAAATTTACATTTATGAAAAAGGAAGTGGTTTATCCGCTAAAACTGGAAAAACTGCTCAGGTCATTTCCAAGATTACTTTGTTGGACGGAACCATTTGCTATCAAACTCCTGAAAATGAATACAATGAATTCCTTATAGATCAAAGTGATATTGAATCAGGCATTCAGGAAGGAATTAAAAGAATGAAAGTTGGTGACCGTGCAAAAATGATTATCCCGAGTCATCTTGCACACGGACTGGTTGGAGATATGAATAAAATCCCTCCATTATCTCCTATTGTAGTTGATTTGTATCTTAAAAATCTTTCGGAATGAAAATTCGGTTTTTGATTACACTTGTTACTTTTTTTACCTTGGCTTGTGATCATAGATCAGATGTTATAAATGATTCTGTGAAACACAAGTTCAAAAGGAGGATGAATATGTTGGATATAAATCACCATGTCATTGCATCTAAAAAACTAGAATCAGGTATTGTGATTAAATGGTTTCAGAAAGGAAAGGGTGAAAAACTGGATCTTGGCGATTTAGTGATGATTGATTTCAAAGTGAGGTTGTTAAACGGAAAAGTAGTTGATGGAAATCATTTGATTAAAAAGAAAATGCTTCCTTTTTTGGTCGGATTTGGGCTTCAAACAAGCGGCTGGGATATTGCTTTGAAAGAATTGAAAGTAGGTGACTTTGTTCGTATTTATTTGCCGAGTGAACTTGCAAGAGGTCAAAAGGGTATTAAAGGATGGATACCATCAAATTCGGACAACAATATTGATATTCGGATTTTGAATAAAAAGATGCCAAATAGAGTCGTTGACGGAACTAAAGTTTGGATTTTAGAAGAAAACAAGAGTAATAAATTGAAGTTTGATGATAAAACACAGATAATATTTCATGGCATTGCCAGTTCACCGTCCAAATCTATGTTTGCAAATACGTTTCGAACAAACAACCCTATTTCTTACCGATTTGGGGATCATGGGCTTGTACCCGGATTGGCAAAGGCATTAAAAAATGCTAAAAAATCAGACCGATTATTCGTGCTCGTCCCTCCGGAAGATGCCTATGGTTCAAAAGGTTATCTGGATTTTGTCAAACCAAATGAAAGTGTCTTTTACAACATCTTTATTATGGATGTAGTTAAAAAATAGCTGATTTTGATTAAATTCGCTACCATTTGTGAGTGAAAACAACTCATGTTACTATCACCAGTTAGATGTTTAGAATATTAACGACAGCGTTTTTGATCCTTTTATCAAGCTCATTTTTGGCTCAAACACCGTTGGATACCATCGAAACTGAGAATGGTCCTATGGTTATATTTTCAAACCGTACATGGTCCTACCTTAAAGATATTGATTTTGATGGTGTTTTAAATCCCGATTTGTATGAAATGATGGTTGAGGATACGACTTACAACTTCACACAGACATGGGATAAGGAAGTATGTTTTACATCCGGTAGAAAAAATGATATGAATCGCCTGAAAGATACAATTTGGTTATGTCTGATGGAACATCCTCATAATGTCTATCGTTCTCCCGTAGAAGGTATTGTGACATCACGATATGGTTTTCGAAATGGCAGGCACCACAGCGGTATCGATCTTGATTTAGATGTGGGAGATACAGTTCGTGCTTGTTGGACAGGTAAAGTACGTTATTCCAAATACAATGACGGTGGATTTGGAAACTTAGTTATTGTTAGACATTACAATGGTTTGGAAACCTTTTACGCACATTTGAGTAAATTGTTGGTTGTTCCTGATCAAGAGGTAAAAGCAGGGGATGTAATAGGTTTAGGAGGGAATACAGGGCATTCTTTTGGTGCGCATTTACACTTTGAAGTTCGTTTTTTTGATGCATCAATCAATCCGGAAGAGGTGATTGATTTCGATAAGAGAGTGTGTAAGGATGATAATTTGTTGATTCATAAGGGATTGTTTCGTCCGGGAGCAAAGCCAAGTGATTTAGAAGAGGGGAATGAGGGAACGGCACAAGCTACAGCCCAAGTGGTGCGCCCTCCGAAACGCAGGTATTATAAAGTCCGTTCGGGTGATACGCTGTCAGAAATAGCAGATAGAAACAACACAACTATTTCAAAACTTTGTCAGTTAAATGGGATTCGTCCGACTACGACCATTCAAATCGGAAAAAGCTTGAGAGTACGTTAAATGGTAATAACTTTATAAAAAAGCATTGATTATGAATTCTTTCGTCAAAATGATTGTTGTATGCATGTTGCTACTTTCGAAAAGCATCAATGCACAAGAAACTTGGACATCTTTACAATGTGGGTCTCAATTTTCACTTGCTCTAAAATCTGACAGCACCCTGTGGTCATGGGGATTTAATGGTAATGGACAATTGGGAATAAACAGTACGACAACACAAGCGATTCCTGTTCAAGTTGGAACAAGCCACTTTTGGAAAAAAATTGCAACAGGCTCCTTCCATTGCTTGGGCATAATGACGGATGGCACCTTGTGGTCATGGGGTTTTAATACTTTAGGACAACTCGGCACGGGAGATTCAATTCAATATAATGTTCCGATACAAGTGGGAACCGACTCTGATTGGAAAGAGATTTCTGCAGGAATGGGACATTCTTTAGCAATAAAAGACGACAGTACATTATGGGCTTGGGGATGGAATATGTATGGTCAGTTAGGTTCAGGTGATACCTTGGATAAAAATGTTCCGATTCAGATTGGTGCCTCACATGATTGGGTTTCTATTTCTGCAGGAGGTGCTCACTCTTTGGCTTTAAAGTCGAATGGTACCTTATGGTCTTTTGGTGTTAATTTCAATGGTCAACTTGGTGTAGGTACATCTGATTATTCAAGTATTCCGATTCAGGTTGGTGTGGATACAAATTGGTCTGCAATTTCAGCAGGCTTTGAATTTAGTTCCGCCATCAAAAATGATAATACTTTGTGGTCATGGGGTTTTAATGGTAATGGTCAATTAGGTTGTGGAAATTTAATAGATCAACATGAACCACTTCAAATAGGTATATCGGGAACTTGGAAGCAGTTGAAAGCCGGTTCTTCCTTTTTATTTGCAATCGCAAGTGATAGCACATTATATGGTTGTGGTTACAATGGAGATGGACAATTGGGGGATGGAAGTATATCTCAAAAGTCTTCGCTAACACAAATTGGAACTGATAATGATTGGGTGGAAATTGCTGCCTCAGCCGGCGCAGTTAATGGCAGTATTGTGATCGGAACACACAGTTTAGGATTGAAAATAAATCGCAATTCAATTTGTGTCACTGGTTCTAATAATGTGAATCAACTTGGAAATAATTCATTGGTAGCAGTTCATGGTTTTGACTGTACCGTAGCTGAATTATTTTCGGGTTTAGAACAAATGGATGAAACTGCTGTATCCATCTATCCTAATCCGTTTAATGGGAAGTTTAATGTGGATTTTAATGATGGTTTTAATGGACATTATACTTGTAAAATTTCAACTTTAACGGGGCAATTGGTACTCTCAGAACAAGTGTATAACAATCAAAATGTGATTGACTTAAAGGGTCATAATAAAGGGATTTATCTATTGACTCTTGAAAATGAAACAAGCCGATTAGTTAAAAAACTGATTCTTGAATAATTACTTAAATTAGTTGAATAGCATAAAACCATTCATTTTGTCAAAAAAGTTCAAACATAAGTTAAATACCATAATCTCATAATTTCCCGCTTCAACAATGAAAGTACACTTGCCAATTTTTTGTTGCACTATTTTTTTATGTTTGATTTCTTGTTCTAACTACAATAAGGTGGTCAAAGGTGATGATTATCAAGAAAAGTTTGCATTGGCAAATGAACTCTTTGATAAAGGGGAGTACTTGAGATCCATTACCTTATATGAGCAAGTGTATCAGAGGATTCCTAAAACGGGGGAAGGAGAATTGTCCTATTATAGGATCGCAAGAGCCTATTATACAAAAAGCGATTTTCCAATGGCAGCTTATTATTTTTCATCATTCATTCAACATTATCCATACAGTGAAAGGGCACAGGAGTCTTTATTTTTATCCGCTATTTGTTCAGTTCAAAACTCTCCTGAATACACGTTGGATCAAAATGATACCAGAGTGGCCATTGATAATTTACAACAATTCATTGATCGTTATCCGGAATCTAATCTCATAGATTCATGTAATCATGTGATGGATATGTTGTTGTTTAAACTGGAGCGTAAAGATTTTGAGTCTGTTAAATTGTATTCAAAAACACAAAACTATCGTGCAACAGTAACAGCCGCACAATCTTTTTTGGATGATTATCCAAGATCAAAATTCAGAGAGGAAGTTAGTTTTCTAATGGTTTCTAATCTGGGAATGTTATCAATGAACAGTATTGATAGTAAAAAATGCGAAAGAATCGAGCAAACTATTGAAACTTATCGTAACTTTGTAAGCGAATTTCCTGAAAGCACATTCAAAAGTGAAGTTGATAAAATTAGTGACAGAATGCATAGGGAGTTAGAGCAACATTGTTCAAAACAAAATTAAACACATGAGTATCAAAAACATGCAGGCTGAACGTTCGACAGTTACACGTGACACAATCAAGATGGAGAAGTCCACGGGTAATATTTATGAGTCTATCGTAGCGATATCAAAAAGATCCAATCAAATCAGTGTTGAGTTGAAAGAAGAATTAAATCAAAAGCTTCAAGAATTTGCTTCTTCAACCGATAATTTAGAAGAAGTTTTTGAAAATCGAGAACAAATCGAAATATCAAAGTATTACGAAAAAATGCCTAAACCTGTAGCTATTGCTATGCAGGAACTCCTTGACGATAAGATTTATGTGAGGGTTCCGGAAGAAGAATAAAATTATGTTTCAAAAACGCATCCTTCTCGGAATAACGGGAGGTATTGCGGCATATAAAATCGCATTCCTCGTTAGGTTGTTGAAAAAATCAGGGGCAGAAGTCAAATGTATAATGACTCCTGCCTCTTGTGATTTTATAAGCCCCCTTGTACTTGCTACATTGAGTGAAAATCCTGTTGGTATCGAATTTTGGGATAAAAAAACGGGTGTTTGGGAAAATCATGTGGAATATGGCTTGTGGGCTGATTTGTTCCTTATAGCTCCTCTTACCGCAAATACCTTATCCAAATTAGTTTCAGGAGCAAGTGATAATCTTTTGCTTGCTACCTATCTGTCCATGAAATGTAAAACAATGGTTGTACCTGCCATGGATCTCGATATGTACAAACACCCGGCTACAATACGCAATTTAAAGCAATTAGAACAAGATGGTGTATTGATTATTCCTGCAGAGAATGGCGAATTGGCAAGTGGCTTAGTCGGAGAAGGACGCATGGCCGAACCTGAAACTATTCTTAAGTCGGTGTCTGATTATTTTTATTCAATCGAAACTCAAGGTAAGTTGAATGGCAAAAAGGTATTAATCACAGCCGGACCGACTTACGAAGCTATTGATCCTGTTCGGTTTATCGGTAATCATTCCTCCGGAAAAATGGGGTATGAACTGGCCAAAGTTTGTTTGAATGAAGGGGCAAATGTAACTTTAATCAGTGGGCCAACAGCTTTGAGTCTTTCTCCTCATCCTAATTTACAATTGATAAAAATTCATTCGGCAGCTGAATTATTACAAGAAGTTCAAGCTTGTTGGACTAATATAGATATTGGTATTTTTGCTGCGGCAGTAGCAGATTATAGACCAATTCACGTTGCGAATGAAAAAATTAAAAAGAATGATGAAAAACTGACTCTCCAATTATTCAAGAATCCGGATATATTGGCGTGGGCAGGATCTGTAAAATCTGTAAATCAGGTTTTAGTTGGTTTTGCACTTGAAACAACAAATATGTTCGAAAATGCCAAGCAAAAATTAGCGCATAAAAATCTCGATTTTATTGTGGTTAATTCGCCTAAAGATCCTGGGGCCGGATTTGGAAGTGATTCGAATAAAATTAGTATTTTAGACACAAACAATAAGTTAACAAGTTTTGAGTTAAAGTCAAAACAATTAGTTGCTAAAGATATTGTTGATTACATGATAAACTTTAAGAAATGATACGTTGGATATTTGCTGTATGTTTCACAACTTTTGTTGTTTCCGGATATTCACAAGAGCTTAACTGTCAGGTCAGTATCATAGCAGATGCACGCATGGAAATTACAACGGTTGAAAAGGAAATTTTTGATCAGTTGAAACAAACCATCTACGAGATGATGAATAATACTCAATGGACCAAAGACAAATTCAAGATCGAAGAACGTATCAACTGTACTTTTCAGCTTCAGATAAAATCAATACCCAGCCCCGGAACGTACGTTGGTTCATTACAAGTTCAATCTACTCGTCCTGCGTTTAATTCATCTTATAATACTACGCTGTTTAATTTTCAGGATGATGATATTCAGTTTACTTATTCGCGTAATTCAGTGTTGATTTATGCCCCGAATCAGTTTCGCGACAATTTAACATCTGTGCTTGCATTTTACGCTTATTTTGTAATTGGCATGGATTATGATTCTTACTCCTTGAAAGGGGGGACCCCTTTTTTCAATGAA
>CAZGJF010000041.1:0-22681 GCA_964526595.1 uncultured Akkermansia sp.
TGTGAAACAAGTTCAAAAGACCTCTTAAAACGCTTATATTTATCCAAAAAACAGTATGTTTGAAATCTGAAAATGGGTTTTTAGACGAACTGCCTTTAGTGGTTTGAATTCAGGACTTAATTTGTAAACATGTTTTTTAGTTAATGTTTATCTTTACATAAATAAACGGGGTCTTAAAATGCTGGAAAAACTCTATTCAATCGCTCTTGTTTTTATTATTCAGTTTATCTCTTATTCTTCTACAGCGGGTTTCATTGAAAAAGGTTTTGAGGCTCTCAAGGTATTTAATTACTTTGAAGCAAAAATAAATTTTGAAAAATCTATTAAAAAAGATAGTTCTGCTGCGTCTTATGGTCTTTCAGTTATTTTCTATCGTGACGATAATCCATTTAACAATTTAGATTCAGCTTATAAATATATCTTAATCTCGGAAAGAACATTTGCAGTATTGGCAGATAAAGAAAAGAATTATTTAAATCAATATGGATTTAATTACCTGGCGGTTTTAAACTTGCGAGCATTAATCAGTTCGAAATTTTATCAGTTGACATTAAAAAAAAATACTGTTAGCGATTTGGATTATTTCATGAAAATGAATCCTTGGGCTAATGAGTTGAATGATGCAATCTACAAGAGAGATTCGCTTGCTTTTGAGATTACATTAAACAAAAACACCGCTCAAGCATTCAATTTATACATAGTTACGTATCCTAACAGTGTTTTTTGTAAACGATCACAAGAGCAAATGTTCTTATTACAATTCAAAGAGTCCACTTCAGACAATCTTGTTTCTTCCTATGTGAATTTTATTTCAAAGTATCCTGATAACCCTTATGTGAAGGATGCTCATAATCGAATTTACGATCAAGTTACTGCATCTAAAAAATTAAGTGATTACGACTATTTTATTCATACGTTTCCCACAAATCCAAATATTGAATCTGCTTGGCGTAATTTGTTTCGCCTTTACATGGTTGATTTTTCTGAAAATAGAGTAGAGCAGTTCCAAAAAGAATATCCTGATTTTCCATTTTTAGATGATTTGCTGAATGAACAAACATATTTGAATTTAAAGTTGTTGCCTTACAAAAAGGATGAACTCTTTGGTTTTATGGATTATTCGGGACAAGTGGTTATCCCTGCACTTTATAATCAATTAGGCTTTTTTAACGAAGGATTAGCATTGGCAATGAGGGGGGATAAATATGGTTACATTGATAAGGCAAACCGTATAGTTATTCCATTTATTTATGATAGTGGAACCGATTTTGATCAAGGTAGGGCGTTGGTTTCGGTCGATACACTTTATGGAATGATAGATCGAAAAGGTGAATTGATCTTTCCCTTGCAATTCAAAGATTTGGGAACTATCTCCGAAGGGTTGGCTTATGGGTTGAAAGATAGTCTCTATGGGTATTATGATGAAAACTGTTCCTTGAAAATATCATCGATTTATACTGAAGCATTTTCATTTTCAAATGGTTTGGCTAAAGTACAGCAAGGAGATTATCAGTCTTATATTAACACTAAAGGTGAAACAATAATTCCACCGGTTTACGAATCATTGTCTTGGTTTAATGATACATTACTTGTTTGTTCAGTGAAAGATTCTTTTGGTCTGATAAATAAATATGCACATATTACCCTACCTATTTGTTACAGCCTGATTTCAACGCCCAAAGGAGGTAGAGCCATGATTGTTCAAAATGATAAAATTGGATATTTGGATAATTCAGGTAAAATAATCATCCCTCCAAAGTATGAAACATTTCCAAATTTTGTCAAAAAAGGACAATTTTCGATAGATCTAGCCATTGTGAAAATGAAAAATAAGTATGGAATAATAGATTTAATGGGTAAAACTATCATTCCAATGAATTATTTGGATTTGGGTGAGGCAAGTAGTTTAATTGCGTTCCGAAAGGCTAAAACTTGGGGATTCATGGATTTAACAGGAAGAGTTGTCATTCAGCCTGAATTTGATTATGCAGAAAGTTTTAAGGATGGCTATGCTATAGTTGAAAAACATGGGCTTCAAGGATTGATTGACGTAAAGGGTAAATCAATCATTCCAATAACTTTCAAAACCATTGAACGATTCGGATCGAATTTTTTCAAAGTTGCTGGTGACTCAAAAGTTGGTGTTTATAACAAACAAGCGGAATTAATAATACCGGTTGAGTATGAACAAATCCGATTTGTGAATGATGATTTTTTAGTCATGACAAATGAAAAAACAGTTCATTATTTCAATATCTCACAAAAATCACTAATCAAACCCCAAATAGCAGGTGAATAAATTCTTAACTATCATTGAACGTTATCAATACGGCATTATTGCCGCAATTGCTGTTCATATAGGAATATTTATTTACCTTGAAATGAATTCGTACAGAAATTACTTTGATGTGACTCCATTCTATGAGGAAGAACAAGTAATTATAGAGCCCGAACAATTAGAGTTAACTCCCGAAAATGTCATGATTGACAGAAATATTGAATCAGGTGAAATAAAAAATGTCGTTAGAGATAAAAAAGATAATAGGGAAAAATCGATGGAAAGCTGGAGTCAAAACGAAGCAAGACAATCGGATCAAAATGTTGAACAATCTGTACGACAATATGCTACTAATTTATTCGATCAAGCAGGAGGCAATGCTGAAAGACAACGAATCCTAAAGGAAATGGAACAACGAAAAAAACAACAATTCCTTCAGCAAAATAAATCAGACCAATCTAAAACACCCGTAAGTGGTGTTGACAAAATGTATGGGGGCAATGTAATGGTTGAATGGTCTTTGTCTAATAGAACACCGCACCAAAATAATAATTGGTTTGTTCGAAATCCCGGTTATACCTGTGGCTATGGGGCTTCCGGAAAAGTAACAGTGCAAATAAAGGTCAATCAAAACGGAGATGTCGTCAGTGCTATTCCAATTGAAAATGTTGCGGCGAGTACATGCATGATTGAACAAGCCGTGAAATATGCCAAATTGTCAAGATTTAACTATACTTCAAGCGAAAGTAAATTTCAAAGTGGAACGATTACTTATATGTTTATTTCTCAATGATATGCTAAGAAGACAGAACTAAATTATTTGATATCACTTTTTTATTTCAATAATTACATCAACACCAAAACAAAAAATATGAAAAGAAAATGGCAAAACATTAAAAATTACTCAGATATTAAATTTGATTATTTTGAGGGCATTGCAAAAATTACTATTAACAGACCCAAAGTTTATAACGCATTTCGACCGGAAACCAACATGCAAATGCTTGATGCAATGGCTATTTGCAGAGAAAGGAATGACATTAGTGTAATTATTTTAACAGGTGAAGGAGATAAGGCATTTTGTTCAGGTGGAGATCAAAATGTGAAAGGAATTGGCGGATATATTTCAGAAAATGGTGTTCCAAGATTAAATGTATTAGACTTACATAAAGTGATTCGTTCTATGCCTAAGCCGGTAATAGCTATGGTTAATGGCTATGCAATTGGAGGTGGTCATGTTTTACATGTTGTTTGTGATTTGACCATTGCCTCCGAAAATGCACGATTTGGTCAAACGGGACCTAAAGTTGGAAGTTTTGATGGTGGTTTTGGGTCTTCGTATTTGGCAAGGCACGTTGGGCAAAAAAAGGCACGTGAAATATGGTTTTTATGCAATCAATATACGGCTGAAGAAGCGGAAATTGGAAGATACCACTGTAGAATGGTGTAAAACCATCATGAAACGAAGTCCACTTGCAATTCGAATGATAAAACGAGGGTTAAATGCTGAATTAGATGGGCAGCATGGAATTATGGAATTGGCAGGTGATGCAACATTGATGTATTATTTGACTGAAGAAGCTCAGGAAGGAAAAAATGCCTTTTTAGAAAAACGTGACCCGGATTTCCAAAAATTCCCTAAGTTTCCCTGATTTCATTTTTTTATGCAAACAGCATTATTTAGTATTGCTGCTAATTTCGTGATGTATCTATAAGAACAAGAATGCTTAGGATTTGCCTTGTTTAATAAAAACCTAGAGATCTCTACCAAATGAATGCACATCATTGTGTCTTTCTTCAATCTGATCTTTTATTTTCTTGATGCTTTGAGTCAAAATAAACAGGTCTGCGCTTGCATTTTTGCCGAGCCAATCCCAACTTTCTTGTTCGTCCTCTACAGCCATCGCCATGTGATATAACAGATTAAAATGGTTTAACTTCAACCATTTTTGCGCCTTTTCATTTCCTTCACAGGCGTTAATCATCGCCATAATGTGTGCATATCCATTTGTAATTAGCCAGTCACGTGCTTCTTTTTTAAGATAGATAGCAAATGTTGCCATTGCCAATTCCGGGTAGCCATTTGTCCTCAACCAATGTATCATTTCATCATTACCTTCGATCGCTTTAGCCCAAACTAAAATAATCTTTGATGGATAATCAATGGGTTTAAGTTCAACTTTTTGAATTTTGCTTGATATTCTTTCTGAAGAACCTTTTCTCTTAAACCAAGACATCTGTTGTATCAATTAAAAGAACCACAAAGCAATAAATATGGCAGTAATTACGCAAATTAAATCTACCAACAGCATGGTAGCTAATGTGTAACGCGTATTCTTGATGCTAACAGAACCAAAGTAAACCGCAATTACGTAAAATGTAGTTTCAGCGCTACATTGAAAAATACAACTCAATCGACCTGTTAATGAGTCAGGTCCGTATGTATTCATTGCATCAATCATAAAACCACGAGAACCTCCTGAACTGAATGGTCTTAAAAGTGCCACCGGTAATGAGTCTGTAATTTCTTTAGCTACTCCCATATTGCGAAATAATTCAGATAACCAATAGCTGATAATTTCAAACAATCCACTATTTCTGAATAAGGAAATGGCAACTAACATACCCAAAACGTAAGGAAAAATAGTGACTCCGGTGTTTAAGCCACTTTTGGCACCAAGAACAAACGAGTCGAAAATCGTTGTGTCTTTTGATTTGAAGTTTTTTTCATGACGGAAGGAGAAAAGTAATGTCATTCCAATGATTCCGATGAGAAGTAGGCCTGAAAAATTACCTGTAAAATAATTTTTTTCGATCAAATTCAGACTGTTGATATAAAAAAGTAAAGCGATAATTAAAGAAAAAACTGTTATTAGACTCAAAATAATTACTTTACTCTTGAAATTAATACGTTGTCTAATGCCGACAATGAATAAGGCTGCAATGGTTCCTATGAATGAAGTAATGATACAAGGTAGCATCACATCCGCAGGATTAGAAGCATTTTGTGCAGCCCGATAACCAATTATTGAAGTTGGAATTAAAGTGAGCCCCGCTGCATGTAAACACATAAACATGATTTGTGCGTCACTAGCTTTGTTCTTGTCAGAGTTGATTTCTTGAAGGCTTTGCATTGCTTTCAAACCGAATGGTGTTGCTGCGGAATCCAAGCCTAGAAAGTTTGCTGAAAAATTCAGGGTCATGTAGGTGATTGATTCATGATTTTTAGGTATTTCGGGAAATATTTTTTCAAAAAATGGGCTTAGTCTGCGAGCCAATTTCTCTGTTGCACCTGAATCTATTAATAATTGCATGATGCCACAAAAAAATGCGAGGTAGGCCATTAATGGTAGCACCAAATCCAATAGACTTACTTTGCATGTTTCAAGTAAACCGTCTGATTTTTGTTTGCCACTGTATAGTTGAACGATGTTATTTTTTAGTATAAAAGTCGTATCAGGATCATGTTCATTCAAATTTAGTACGATGCTTCCATCAGAAGTTTTTTTTATAGAATCTCTAATGGAATAAGGAACTTGAATTAGGTATTTTTCTCCAATGAGTATTGGATTGTCTTTTTTGCCATTCAAGATGTAGTCAATGGAATAATTTCTAGAAGTAAAAACCCCCGCAACAACAAATAGGATGGATGAAATAAAAATAAAGAGCCAAAATCTGCTTAAAACCATGTTACGAATATCGGAAAGCAAATCACATAATCATCATTTTATGTCAGATTCTTTCAACAATGGTCTGTATATAGAATCAATCGCCATGTTATGCAATAACAAAAAAAACGATTTACTTCATTTCTATCAATTCTTTAAAGGGTTTTTGAACTAGGAATTTAAATTCATTTTTCTTGAATTTATTTTCATTGATTCCTTCGTAAAATTTAAAAGTATTTCCGTTCCATAGATAAACAACTCCCGGAGTGTCTTTAGAACTGCCAATAGCTTTCCAGAACGAGATAATGTCCAATAATTGGTATGGGTAGTTTGATCCGGCAAAAGCAAAGAAATCAGGTATTTTTTCGGCTTCTTCATCCATGAATAGAATTCTAATTTCAGGAAAATTAGAAATTTGTTTTTTGAGTTGGGTCAGTTCTTTGACTGTTTCTCTACAGTGATCACAGCCCGGAGCAAAGAAGCAAAGTACTTTCTTGCCTTTGTCAATGTCTAAAAAATAGTTCGAATACCCTGATTTCCTAGATGCCGGTTCTTCTATTTTGGGGGCCTTAATCTGATTTTTTTCAAGGGTTTTTCCTTCTATGTTAGTTGGTGATGGTTTAGGCACATCATTATTTTTATCACTAAGGGCAGGCTTATCTCTAATAATTTCTGCATCACTGATAGTAACAGGTGCTTGAACTTTAGTTTCTTGACGAGCGATGGGCCCTAACAGGTATATGAATAAAATGCTGGCAAATGTTACTGTCATTAGTAAACTGAAATTGTTTTTATCACTTTCTTTAGAAGATAGCTTAAACAAGTAAATAATCATGCCCATTGCAACAATGTTTTTGATCAGTGCTTGTAACGGTGTCATAGGCATTAAAGATCCAAAACAACCACAATTACCTTTGTTTCCGGTTGTCAGAATTTCGTAGCTTAAATGACTTGAAAAGATTAGTAACAATAAAAATGAAACAGGTAAAACAAGTTTTCTGTAATAATGTGGTTGTAGCAGTAAAATCCCCAAAGCCAATTCACATCCAATCAGGGTTCGTGAAAAATATGCCGCTGTAGTTTCGTTGAAACCCATTGGAAGCAGTTGCTTCATTTCAAATGTAGTTAAAGCGAAATAGGGGGAGGGGTAAAGTTTGGCTGCGGCTGAGATTAAAAATAAAGCAGACAAAATAACTCTGAAAGAAAGAGTGATATTCATTTGATTGAACAAGTTTGATTTCATGATTCGTAACTGATATTTAGGTAAAATTATGACATTTTAGAAATTACTAAATAAGTAAGGTGAAAAAGTCTTTAAACATTCAAAAGCCACTTCCCATTCCTTTCATTTGTTTCATCATACTCATCATATTTTTGGGATTACTCATGAGTTTCATCATTTTCTTAGTTTCGTCAAATTGTTTCATCAGTTTATTGACTTCTTGAATATTGGTACCACTTCCAATTGCGATACGGTTTTTTCGTTGTCCGTTAATAATTGAAGGGTTAGATCTTTCAATGGGTGTCATGGATAAAATGATGGCTTCAGTATGTTTAAATGCATCATCTTGTATATCAACATCTTTTATGGCTTTGCCCATTCCGGGGATCATTCCCATTAAATCTTTAACGTTACCCATTTTTTTGATTTGCTGTAACTGCAATAAAAAGTCGTTAAAATCAAATTGGTCTTTAAGAATTTTCTTTTGGAGTTTTCTTGCTTCTTCTTCATCAAATTGTTCTTGTGCCCGTTCAACCAATGAAACAACATCACCCATACCGAGTATACGATCGGCCATGCGTTTCGGGTAAAACACATCCAAAGCATCCATTTTTTCACCCGTCCCTACAAACTTTATGGGTTTGTCAACAACTGTCTTAATTGAAAGTGCCGCACCACCTCTAGTGTCTCCATCCAATTTTGTTAAGACTACCCCATCAAAATTGATGCGATCATTGAATGCCTTAGCTGTATTCACGGCATCTTGCCCTGTCATTGAGTCAACAACAAAAAGTGTTTCAGTAGGTTGTATGGCATCTTTAACAGCTGCAATTTCATCCATCATCTGTTCATCAATGGCCAATCGACCGGCAGTATCGACAATAACGATGTTAAATCCTTTGTTTTTAGCGTGTTGAATAGCTGAACGTGCAATGTTTACCGGATTTTTATCCTCCTTGTTGGAGTAAACTTCAATATTCAATTGTTCCCCCAAGACGTGAAGCTGGTCAATGGCAGCCGGTCGGTAAACATCACAAGCGACCAACAAGACATTTTTTCCCTTTTTTGTTTTGAGATAGTTGCCAAGTTTACCGGAAAATGTGGTTTTACCGGAACCTTGAAGACCTGACATAAGAATGATACCTGGATTTCCTTTGATGTTAATTTCCTTTTCATTACCACCCATTAATTCAATTAATTCTTCATGGCAAATTTTAACCATCAATTGCCCCGGCGATATAGATTTCAAGACATCTCTTCCAAGTGCTTTTTCTTTTACTCTGTTTGTGAAATCTCTAGCTGTGTTGTAATTTACGTCTGCATCTAACAATGCACGACGAACCTCCTTTAATGTTTCAGCAATGTTAATTTCTGAAATTTGTCCTTGTCCCTTAAGGATTTTGAATGCCCTTTCAAATTTGTCGGTCAGATTTTCAAACATAGTGATCTATTTATTGTGCAAAATTAGCTAAAATTATCCCAATTTATTGACTATATCGAAATCATTATTCGTTCATTCCATCGAATTTTTCACATTTTTTAAAGTTTCATAAGTGTATTATTAACATGTTATGGATACCTATTTGCAATAAGAACATTACATTTGATCTACCAAGTTCAAATGACTTTTTTAAGACAAATACATTTCAAACGGAAGGATTCAGAGTTAATAAACAAAGTTCGTGAATTTATCAAGGATTGGTACTCTGAAAGTACCCATATTGAAACTAAGACATCTGGATCAACCGGTACGCCAAAGTTTATTTCTTTAAAAAAGGAGCACATGATGATTGCTGCTCGAAAAACAATCGATTTTTTGAAGTTGAGGGAAAATCAAAATGCCCTGCTTTGCCTCTCTCCGGATACGATTGCGGGAAAAATGATGATTGTTCGTTCGATCGTTGGAAAGTTGAATTTAATTGTTTCTGACCTTTCCTCGAATCCATTGGATTCCATCAATGAAAGAATTGATTTCATAGCAATGGTTCCGCTTCAACTTCAGAAGTCATTAGAGTTGAATTCCGATAAAACCGAAGCAATTCAATCTATTCTGATAGGTGGAGGTCCGGTTTCTTTTCAATTAACTGAACAGCTAAAAAAAAAGCACGTTACGGTTTATCACACATTTGGGATGACAGAGACTATTTCTCACGTAGCATTACGAAAAATTGGATATGAAGAACAACCCCATTTTCGGGCATTAGATGGGATCAGTTTTTCTGTTTTTAACAATAAATTAGAAATACAATATCCCGAAGTAGGGTTGAATCACTTATTAACCAATGATTTGGTGGAATTGATTGATCCGTTTACATTCCGATGGCTAGGAAGGGCAGATTTTGTAATCAATACAGGTGGAGTTAAAGTTTATCCTGAAGCAATTGAACATGTGTTATCTGCTCATATTCATACTCCTTTTTTTGTGAGTAGCCTTCCGGACGAAAAGTTAGGTCAAAGGGTGGTTTTGATTGTTGAATCTGATGTGCCGATTTACATCAGAAAAGATGAAATGAAAATTATGCTTTCAACATATGCTGTACCGAAGGAAATTATTTACTTACCTCGTTTTATTCGAACAAAAAGCAATAAGATTGATCGCTTTAATACCTCGCAATTAATTGATGAACATGTCATTAAAAAAATACTATGACATTTTAGAGTTGTCGCAGGATGCTGATTTCAAGCAAATTAAAAAGCAGTATCGAAAATTGGCTTTGCGCTATCATCCTGATAAAAACAAATCGAATGAAGCGGCTTTTCGGTTTAATCTGATCACTGAGGCTTATCAGATATTGATACACCGACAGGATGCCCCTATCGAAAAACAACATTTGAATCGCCGAGAAGAGAGGTATGAAAAAGCATTGAAACAAAAAGCTGCCCAAGAACTGAAGGAAAAAATAGAAAACGAGAACTATTACAAGGGGCTATTTACCGGTTTTAAATGGTTTTTCATCAAATTTTCAACTTTGCTGGGATTGTTGCTGTGTCTTGCATTAGTCATTGACATGATTATCCCAACGAGTCATACTGAAAAACTTGAATTAACCAATATCAGAAAAAATGTGTACTCCGCAGGTCGTGGTCACCGGATATCAGTACTTGAAATGAGAGACAATAGCTACGTATGGTTCACTGGTACTGATGATCACTTCATTCAAAATTCAGACAATGTCTTTATTGAAAAATCTTGGTTGTTTCATTTTCCATTGCAGGTGTTTTCCATTGATCGTTCCGGCATTCATTTTTATTTAGTCTTTTTTAATCAACTAAAATTCAGTGTTATAGCTATTCTTTTGTTGATGATTCCATTCTTCGTTATTTTCAGAAAAAGTAGAACGGTTTATTATTCGTTTATTTACTTATTTACACTGTATGTAATTTGTCCTCTGATGTATTGTTTTCTGATTTATGATCAAAGGTGGTTTCATTTTGTTACCTTAGGTTTTTATTAACGTTTCAAGGCTCGGTCTACAGCTCTTTTATCATCTTTTTCTTTGAGGTCTTGTCGTTTGTCATGTAATTTTTTTCCCTGAGCACAGGCGATCTCCAGTTTGGCCCATCCGGATTCAGCTATGAACATTTTTAACGGAATTACGGTATTTCCTTTTATTTTTAGAAATTTTTCAATCTTTCCTATTTCTTTTTTGTTGAGTAACAACTTTCGATCTGCTTTAGGTTTGTGACTGTAAAATGAAGCTTTTTCGTACTCTGAAATATGCATGTTTCGAATCAAAATTTCACCATTATGAAAAATGCAATAAGCCTCCATGATACTGGCTTTGCTGTTACGTACACTTTTTATTTCTGTACCTGATAAGACAATTCCCGCCTCAAATTTGTCTAATAAATGATATTCAAATTTGGCGCGTTTGTTGCGGATATTGATTTCGTTTTTAGCCATACTAAAGTGCTCGTAAAATTAAAGATTCTTTATCGTTATGTTAATCAGAATATTGAATAATTCAATGAATAAAAAGAAAATTCGTTAATTCATTAGAAAGTAAAAAGTAGCCTATATCATATTACGTTGGATTACACCCATTGATCAAATCCGTTCCAGTGATATTTTGAGGCTTATTTTCTTCTTTAATAATACCTTGTTAAAGTTTTGATCTAGTTATTACACAACTGAATGAAATTTTCAAGAACAATATACCCGTTTTTTCCGGATACTTCCGGATGAAATTGAACCCCGAACAAAGGTAGTTTTATATGTTGCATCGCTTCATTAATACATAAATCAGATGAAGCGATCAACTTGAAATTTGGTGGAACAGAAATGGTTTCACAGTGATCTTCCATCATTTCAACTTCAATCGGCAAATTATTAAAAAGAATGCTCTTTTCAGCGATCTCAATCAGTTGCCAATCACGGTCTTCTTTGCACCTTGATGCGTACGCTTGAAATGTCAAGCCAATCAGTTGATGCCCAAAACAAATCCCTAAGACAGGAATATTGGTTTTTTTTAGCCAACTCACTTTACTGACAAATGGGCTCATGTCTTGTTCCGTAATTAACAAAGGTGCCCCACTTATTATTATTCCTTTGTAACGAAAAAGTAAGTCAGGATTGAAATCAGTAAATGAAATTGTTTCAAAATCTGACATTTCATTCACAATCTTTTCAATCAACGGTACTTTGGAACTTCCACAGTTTAAAATGAGAATCATATTTGAACATTACCGATACCCTGACGAATGATTACAGGCTCATCTTGTGTGCAATCAATTACAGTTGATGCTTCAAGTTGCCCAAAACCACCATCTATAATCATATCCACTTTATCTTCGTACAACTCATAAATGGCGTATGGGTCGACGAAATAGTCTTGTATCTGATCTTCATGATTGTGTAAAGATGTTGTTGCGATTGGATTCCCCAATAACGCTACTATTTCAAGAATAATTTTATTATCAGGAATCCGAATTCCTATTTCCTTTCGATTGTTGTCAAACAATTTCGGAATCACTTGAGTAGCATTCATAATGAAGGTAAATGGACCCGGTAATGAGTGTTTAAGCATTTTAAAAACGGATCGATCGATTGGCTTAGTATAATCAGATAGGTTACTTAAATCTGAGCAGATAATCGAAAAATGTGACTTGTTTAATTTAACATCTTTCAAGTTTGCTAATTTTTGTAATGCTTGTTTGTTAAACAAATCACATCCCATACTATAAACGGTATCTGTCGGAAAAATAAGAATTCCTCCCTTTTTCAAAGTGGCAACTGCCAATTCAATCAATCTTTTGTCAATATTTTGCTCATTTATTTCTACAAACATGCCCAACAATTCTGAATTTCTACAATGTATGTAAAATATAGGAATGCTAGATACTATTTTATGTAAAAAGTTTCAATTAGCTTAAATGCAGGAATGATATTCGACAGTAAAAGTCAATCTTTTATTAATTCTTCTATAAGTTTTAGTTTTATCCAATCAATTGAATGTTTGAAATTCAATTTGATTGAATTACGCAACGACGTCTTTGAGCAATAACTATTCAAAAATTCAAAAAATGATCGTAAATTAGCTTTGAAATTAGAATTTTCCAATTATTCTTCTTTTAAAATTCCATATCAAATTATTTTTAAATTAACATGTTTCAATTTCCACCTTCCGAATTAGTTTTGAATGATTTCAATCAGGTTTACCACCTTGGATTATCCCCTGAACAAATCGCACCATCAATTATATTGGTTGGTGATCAAGATCGAGTTGGATTAATTTCTCAATTTTTTGATGACTTAGAACATCAATCTCAACATCGTGAATTTGTTTGTCATACCGGCTTTTTCAAAGGTAAAAGAATCAGTTTTGTTTCAACCGGAATTGGAACAGACAACATTGATATAACCATTAATGAATTGGATGCCTTATTCAATATTAATCTTGAAAACCGTACTGAAAAAACGATTAAGACCTCATTAAATATTATTCGAATTGGTACATGTGGCATTCTTCAACCCAACATTCCCATTCATTCGTACATTATTTCCGAATATGCCTTGGGATTAGATAATATACCCCATTTTTATCATATTGATTTTAAAGATTCTGAGTTGGGCTTACTAACTGATTTTAAAAATCAGTTAAGACTTCCGGATGCCATTTCACCCTATTTGATAGCATCGTCAGAGATATTAAACAAAAAGTTAAAATCTGAAAAAACGCATGGGGGAGTGACGGTAACGGCTACCGGTTTTTACGGTCCTCAAGGAAGGCAACTAAGGATTCCAAATGCCATAAACAATATGAATGAGCTAATGGCTCATGTACGACTTAAGAATGAAAAAATCCTCAATTTTGAAATGGAAAGTTCTGCATTGTTTGCATTGGGAAGGGCTTTGGGACATGAATGTACAACCATCTGTTTAGGGATAGCTAATAGACCTGCCATGCAATTTTCAAAGGGGTACGATCGCGAAATGAATGAATTGATTGAATATGTATTAGATCGGATTGAATGATAAATTCCAAAAATATCAAACAACTACAAAAAACCCAGCTCTAATTTTGCTTCTTCACTCATCATATCTTTGTCCCAAGGTGGATCAAAAACGATATTTACTTTAGATCCTGTAACACTTTCTATAGCTGCAACTTTGTCTTCCACTTCCTTAGGTAAACTTTCTGCTACAGGGCAATTTGGAGAAGTAAGAGTCATTTCAATATCAACAAAGTTATTTTCGTCAATTCGAACTTCGTAAATTAAGCCTAGTTCGAAAATAGTTTTTAATATGTCAATAACTTTGTTTTCTAATTCTACAGTTTCGTTCATTGTCGATATACTATTGTGATTGTATTGCTTTTAAAGCAATCATTTTCATTTTTTTTACCATGCTCGCTAAGCCATTTGATCTATTAGGTGATAAATGCTCAGCTAATCCAATGTCAGTGATGAAATGCAAATCAGCTTTTGCGATGTCCTGAGGTGTTTCGTGATTCAAAATTCGAATCAACAAACCAATAATCCCTTTTGTTATGATTGCATCGGAATCCGCACTAAAGATTATTTTCCCATTATTAATTTCCGCATCTAACCAAACTTTGGACTGACATCCATCAATAAGTCTTTCAGATGTTTTTTTTGATGAATCGAATACAGTAAGTTCCTTCCCCAATTCTATGATGTATTCATATTTATCCATCCAATCATCAAAAATTTCAAATTCACGGATGAGTTGTTGTTGTTTTTCTTCTATGGTCATACAATCAAATTAGGTAAGCATTTGAATACTCTTTTCCAAAGCGGCAATGAATTCATCAACTTCCTGTCGTGTATTGTAGAATGCGAACGAAGCACGAACAGTGCCAGGAATACTGAAAAAATCCATCAGTGGTTGTGTACAGTGATGGCCTGTCCGAACGGCAATCCCTTGTTTATCTAAAAGTGTCCCCAAATCAAATGGGTGTATTCCATCCCTTACAAATGAAACTACTGAAGTTTTGTTTTTGGCTTCTCCAATGATACGGACACCTTCAAATGTGTCAATGAGATCTTGTGCGTATTCGGTTAATTCTTTTTCATATTGCTGTGCGGCTTGCAAATCAAGTGAAGATAAAAATTTGAATGCCTCACCGAGACAAATACCACCTGCAATATGAGGTGTTCCCGCTTCAAATTTGAAAGGTAAACTATTGTATGTTGTTTGTTCAAACGTTACTTTTGAAATCATATCTCCTCCACCTTGATAGGGTGGCATTTTCTCCAATAATGCTTCTTTCCCATACAAAACCCCGATGCCAGTCGGTCCAAAAACTTTATGACCGGAAAAAACAAAAAAGTCACAATCTAAATCTTGAACATCAATCTTCAAGTGTTGAATACTTTGTGCCCCATCAACTAACACTTTGGCACCAACTGAATGAGCCTTATTGATTAATTCCTTCACGGGATTTATCGTTCCCAGCGTATTTGAAATATGTGTAATTGCTACTAAGCGAGTTTTGTTATTAAGTAATTTATCAAATTCATCCGAAATAAGCTCTCCTTTTTTGTTAATAGGTGCAACACGTAGAACGAGATTTTTTCGTTGGCACAACATTTGCCAAGGAACAATATTCGAATGATGCTCCATCGCTGTAATCAAAATCTCATCGCCCGGTAATAAAAGCTCACCAAACGAAAAAGCAACCAAATTAATGCCTTCCGTTGTTCCTTTTGTAAATATAATCTCATCGGAAGAGTTCGCATGAATGTATTGTTGAATAATCCTGCGAGAGTCTTCATATTCTGTCGTGGCTTTTTGACTCATGTAGTGAACACCACGGTGAATATTGGCATTGTCTTTGGAGTAATAGCGATTAATGGCATCTAATACATTCTGGGGTTTTTGGGAAGTTGCTCCATTGTCAAAATATATCAGATTTTTGTTGTAAATCTGTTGTTTCAACGCCGGAAATTGTTCGCGAATTTGTAGTACGTTAAACCCCATGTTTTTTTATTTTTTCATGAACGGTACAAAGATACAAAAAGCCCTATTTTGAATTATTCTAAAGAAGAAAAATAAATCTTTAAATCACTGTTTTTGTAGCAACATCAGAAACTCTTGATTGCCATCACCCCCTAAAATGGGAGATTCAATATGTTCTTGATAAGTCAGATTACTCAATAGAGCATGTTTTATGATTTTTTCAATCACTTCGGGATAAATCTTTTTATTTCTAACGATACCTCCTTTCGCAATATGCTCTTTACCTACTTCAAATTGAGGTTTAACCAATGCAATTACTGTGGACCCACTTTTAAGGTATGGGTGAATAAATGGAAATACTTTATCGAGAGATATAAATGATACATCAATTACACAACCATCTAAATGATCTGTAATCACATTGAAATTCAATTCTCTAACATGTGTTTTTTCAAGATTTAAGACCCTATTATCATTTTTTATGCGTTCGTGCATCTGTTTAGATCCGACATCTATTGCATAAATTTTAAGGACATTATGATGAAGTAAAACCTCTGTAAATCCACCTGTTGAAGCACCTACATCCATCCAAATACCATTTTCGATTTTCGGACTCCAATGTTCAATAGCTTTAATTAATTTCAATGCTCCACGCGAAACCCACGGTATTTCCTCTTTAACGAGCTCAATGGTACAATCTATATCATATTTACGACCGGTTTTGGTAATTAATTTACCATTTACGAGAACCCCAACTTCTCGAATCAGTTGTTCAGCTCTCGTCCGGGTGCTGACCAGATCACGTTGTACGAGCAATTTATCAAGACGCTCAAGCATGCTTCAAAATTACGACAAAATCACAGCGATATTTCATCCCCTTGTTCACTATCATTCAAAATAAAGCTTTGAAAGAAAGGTTCCTGTTTAAAAACCTCTTTTTTTGATTAATTTTAGGTCATGAACAAGCACATTGATCGTTTGAAACTTGCTCGATTTGGTAATTTGGAACTTCTTGCGAAGCAGGTGGTTGAGGGTTTTATTACGGGGCTACATAAAAGTCCATTTCACGGATTTTCAGTCGAATTTGCCGAACATCGTTTATACAACAAAGGTGAGTCAACTAAACACATTGATTGGAAATTATATGCTCGAAGCGGTAAATTGTTTACTAAAAAATATGAGGAGGAAACTAATTTGAGATGTCAGATTGTGATTGATTGTTCGAGTTCAATGTACTTTCCAAAAGATGCAGAACTTAATAAATTCGAATATTCAGTATATGCTGCAGCTTCTTTGATTGAATTATTAAAAAGGCAGCGCGATGCTGTTGGTCTCACCCTTTTTTCAGATAAATTGGAACTACACACTGCATCAAAATCGTCGATGACTCACCATCGATATTTATATAGTGAGCTTGAAAACAGAATGGTCAATTACATTGAAACGCAAAAGAAAAGTACCAACGCAATTCAGACCTTGCATGACTTGGCTGAATTGTGTCACCAGCGAAGTTTGATCATTATTTTTTCTGATTTATTGGACGACCCTGAACAGTTGGATGGTCTATTTCAAGCTTTACAACACATTAAACACAACAAGCATGAAATCATACTTTTTCATGTAATTGATACAAAACTCGAAGTGGAATTGGAACTGGAAAATAGGCCATATAATATAGTGGATATGGAAACAGGAGATCATCTCAAAATTCAACCAATGTCAATCAAAGAAATTTATACAAAATCAATCAGTAACTATTTCAATGAATTGAAAATGCGTTGTGTAAATTATCAAATTGATTTCATGCAAGCAGATATTCAAAAAGGCTATGATCAAGTGTTATTGCAATATCTTTTGAAACGTCAAAAATTGTATTAAAAGAGACTTTCTTATCCAATCAACTAAAAAGTCAAATCTTCCGAAATTTCAAAATTGTCTTAACTTTGTCTGGTAAGTCTGATATGCATTAAACAGTGAGAATAGTATCTTTTATAATATTATTTTTTATTTTGATTCTCACATTCTCTTGTGATATTCTACCTCTAAGAAAAACAGTCAGTCCCACAGAAGTTATTGCTGATTCAGTTTTTGACAATCACAGTTATGCCAACATTCGTAAAATCCGAACTAAACATCTTCATCTTGAATTGGATGTTAATTTTGAAAATAAAACCATTTACGGGGTTGCTCGACATGAAATGGCAAATACAGGTGTTGATACTGCAATATTTGATATCAAGGGACTTGAGATCCAAAAGGTAACTATTGGTAAAGATAAAGAAACAGAAACTGACTACATGATTGGACAGTGGGACAAGGATTCCATTTTAGGTCAACCACTGTTAGTACATATTGAAGAGCATACAAAATATATTAATATTTATTACAAAACAACTGATCAAACCGAGGCAATTGATTGGTTAACACCTGAATTGACTTCCGGAAAAAAAAATCCGTTCATGTACACACAAGGTCAGGCAATTTTAACTCGTTCTTGGATTCCCATACAAGATTCTCCCGCAAACAGACTCACTTATTCAGCTAAAATAAAAGTCCCGAACAACCTAATGGCTGTCATGAGTGCTCGAAATGCTACTCACAAAAACATTTCCGGTATTTATGAATTCCAAATGAATCAACCTATTCCATCTTATTTGATTGCTTTAGCTGTTGGGGATTTGTCTTATCATCAATTAGGCTCTAACTGCGGTGTTTACGCTGAACCTAAATTAATGAGTGAATGTGTTTATGAATTTCAAGATTTGCCAAATATGATTGTGGCTGCTGAAAAATTGTATGGAAAATATCAATGGGAACAATATGATATCATTGTACTACCATATTCATTCCCATTTGGAGGTATGGAAAACCCTCGATTAACCTTTTTAAATCCCACCATTATTGCAGGAGATCGAAGCTTAGTGTCTGTTGTAGCACATGAATTAGCTCATTCCTGGTCTGGTAATTTAGTTACGAATGCCTCTTGGAATGACTTTTGGTTAAATGAAGGATTTACGGTATATTTTGAGAATAGAATCATGGAATCGCTTAATGGTAAGGAAATTGCAGATATGCTTGCCTTGGTTGAGTTTCAGGAGTTAGAAGATGAGATCAAAGAAATAGCCAAGGGTGAACACCCGGAAGATTCTAAACTCAAGTTAAAACTGGTCGGTAGAAACCCTGATGATGGAATGACCGATATCGCCTATGTCAAAGGAGCATTTTTACTCAAAACTATTGAGGCCAAAGTAGGTAGGGATCGCTTCGACCGTTTTCTGAAAAGGTATTTTAATCAGTTTGCATTTCAGACCATCAGTTCAGAAAAATTTATAACTTATCTGAATACAGAGTTGTTAAAACCTACTCAAACGACCTTTAATTTGAATGAATGGATTTACAAAGAAGGACTTCCTGAAAATTGTCTGAAGATAACATCTCCACGGTTCCAACAAATTGAACTATTGGCAGATCGTTTTGCTTCAGGAGAAGACATCTTTAAAAAACAGGTGAAGTGGATTAAAGTGAAGGGGAAAAGGAAAAAGAAAAAACAAGTTGAACAACTAACTCGTGACAAATATATTGCTCAGGAATGGCAAGTGTTTATCAGAAGACTTCCCGAAAAAATAAATCCGAGTTTGATGCGTAAATTGGATGAAAATCTTCACTTTAAATCTTGGGGTAATTCTGAGGTAGCCGCGGAGTGGTACGTATTAGCAATCAACAGTGGGTACGATGACATAAATCCAAATATTCAACGGTTTCTCACTAAAATTGGTCGTAGGAAATACTTAATTCCTATTTACACAGCTTTAACAAATGATGAGAAAAATTTGCAATGGGCAAAATCAGTATTTGAACAAGCGAAAATGAATTATCATTTTGTTTCAAAAAGCAGCATTGAAAAATTACTTTACAAGCATTGATCATTTTGGGAATAACTCAGATTCTGGGTCTCCAAGGCTGTTCGGAAACATTCAAATCCAAAGCAAATTTTCTTGATAATACAAATAGGTAATCACTCAACCGATTCACATATTTTAAAACAATATCTGAAACAAACTCTTGTTGTTGCAAATCCACAATGATTCTTTCTGACCTACGGCAAACGCAACGAGCAACATGCGTGAACGAAATGGTTGTATGACCGCCAGGTAGTATGAAAAAACGCATTTCAGGTAAAGTCTCATTCATTTGATCAATCCATGTTTCTAATAAGTTGACGTCAGATTCCAGAAGATCCGGAATTTTCATGGATGATTTTTCGGGATCTGCGGCTAAACTGGAACCAATTGTAAATAATCGATCTTGTATTTCAAGCAGTTGGTTTTTTGACGTTTCCGAAATTTGCTGATCTTTGATTAAGCCGACGTATGAATTTAGCTCATCAATCGTTCCATAAGCATCTATCCGCAATGATGATTTCAAGATACGCTTTCCTCCAATTAACCCGGTAGTACCTTTATCACCTTTTTTTGTGTAAATCTTCATCGTAATTTGGTTAAGAAAGAAAATGAATCATTGCTGATTCTACAGAAACAGTGCTATTTGTCAAGTTCAAAAGACGCTGAATAACCTGATCAACCATTGAATCAGGACAGGAAGCACCTGAGGTTAAAGCAATGTTAATGGTTTCTTTATCATTAGGTAGAAATCCCATCACGTCAATGATTTCTTTTTGATGAATATCAAATGACTTTAGATGTTCTGAAGACAAAATTTCTGCTTGCGATCGAATGAAGTATGTCTTAAATTTTTCCTCCAAAATTTCTACCAAATGAGTTGTGTTTGAACTATTGTAACCTCCAACAACTACAGCGAAATCAGCTTCTACAGACAACAGACCGCTTGTAGCAGATTGATTGTCGTTCGTAGCGTAACACAATGTGTCACGAGTATCAGCCATGTGACTTCTAATTTCATCAAGGCCATATTTTTGGATCATTATATTCCTTAAATAATCTGTAATCTCTTGTGTATCTGTAGCAAGCATTGTTGTTTGGTTTACAACTCCAATTTTTTGTAAATCTTTTTCAGGATTGAAATCAACCGAGAATTTATCCTTGAAAAACTCATAAAAATCTTCAGAATTTTTCTTTCCAAGGATGATGTCTCCCAAATATTGGGCCTCGTGAATATCTTTAATGATAAGTGATTTAGAATTTTGAACACTGTGAGAGAATGTAGCACGAGTTTCTTCATGATTATATTTCCCATGTATGATAATCGTATGTTGATCTTTTCCCAATTTTTCAGATCTATTCCAAACTTTCTCAACAAAAGGGCAAGTCGTATTGTATTGTTCAATCTGAACTCCTTTCATTGAAAGTATTTTTTCAATTTCTACCGTAGTTCCAAAAGCGGGAATAATAACAATGTCATCCGAAGCAATTTCAGACCAGGGGATCAACTGCGAACCGTCTGTATCCTGAATGAAACGAATTCCATGGCTTTGCAGATCTTCATTCACTTCATGATTATGGATCATTTGACTCAACAGGAAAATACGTTTATTCGAGTTTTCAGCAATTGCTTTATATGAAATCTCAATGGCATTTTCTACCCCAAAACAAAACCCAAAATGACGTGCAATGTAAAATCGTACGTTTCCAAAATTTAATACACTTGGCGTAAAATCAACCTTACGCGGATCCTCCAACTTACGCTTAGCTTTTACCTGACTGATAATAGGTGACTTGTAAAAATCCGGTATTTCAAACTTTCGCATTTATTATCAACGTTTAAAAGTCAAGATTGTTTTTTCGATGATCGAAACACAATCCATCATCTGCTCCTCATTCATGACCAATGGCGGAGCAAATCGAATGATGTTCCCGTGTGTCGGTTTTGCCAGAAGACCATTATTTTTTAGAGCTACGCATAAATTCCAGGCTGTAGAACTTTCCGGAGTATCATTGATAACTATGGCATTTAATAAGCCCTTACCTCTGACACACTGGATTAATTCGGTATGCTTTATAATCCGTTCCATTTCCTTACGAAAAATATTACCCAAGCGACGAGCATTTTGAGTTAGCTCTTCCTCCTGAACCAATTCAAGTGCTGCAACTGCAACTTTAGCCGCCAAAGGATTACCACCAAATGTTGAACCGTGTTGACCGGGTTTTATTACCAACATAACTGTGTCATCAGCAAGTACTGCAGATACAGGGTAAACGCCGCCAGAAAGCGCTTTTCCAAGAATAAGGATATCGGGTTTGACGTATGAAGATTGCTTTTCACATTTTTTTTCGCACGTGCAGTTTCCACATACAGCTAATAAGCTCCCTGTTCTTGCGATTCCGGTTTGCACTTCATCGACCAACAAAAGCACGTTGTTCTTTGTGCATAATTCTCTGGCTTTCAGAAGGAAATCATCTGAAGGAACAACTACACCAGCTTCTCCCTGAATCGGTTCAACTAAAAAGCCGGCGATATTTGGTTGACGTAATGCATTTTCCAAAGCGTCAATATCATTGTAAGGTATTCGAATGAAGCCCGGCGTGAACGGTCCAAAATGTGTGTTGGCATCTGGATCACTTGAGAAAGAAACAATGGTAGTAGTCCGTCCATGGAAGTTACCCTCACAAACAATGATTTGAGCTTCATTTTCAGTGATACCTTTCTGTTCATAAGCCCATTTTCTACAAATTTTGATCGCAGTTTCAACAGCTTCTGCTCCGGTATTCATGGGTAGGACCCTATCAAATCCAAAAAATTCGGTGATGTATTTTTCGTAAACACCTAATGAATCATTATAAAATGCACGTGAAGTCAATGTCAATTTATGCGCCTGCTCTGTCAGTGCAGCAATGATTTTAGGATGACAATGCCCCTGATTAACTGCTGAGTATGCAGCCAGAAAATCATAATAACGTTTCCCCTCCACGTCCCAAACATAAACACCTTCACCACGAGCAAGTACCACAGGCAACGGGTGATAATTATGGGCACCATACTTATCTTCAAGTGCTATCAGTTCCTCAGTTTTTGATTTGGTTTGTGAGATGTTCATAGTATTAGTTTATTAATTAACTCACTCAACGAGACGATTCGAACGATTGATTTGATGAAGTGGCTACAAGTTCTAACAT
>CAZGJF010000042.1:0-21665 GCA_964526595.1 uncultured Akkermansia sp.
CCAAGAAAATTCAGATAGACAATTATTTTTAGCCGCTTAAACCGAACTCACGTTATGTTAATAATGAATACGTATTGAATTTCTATAGTTATGGTAGAGGATAAATACAATATCGTCAGTTTCCTAAAACTTAATTTTGGGACAATTTTAATAGCATGCGCTTTAATTATAACGGGATCAATTATCGGATCTTCCTATTTGAACAAGGGCAAACTCGACCCAACAATCAGTGTGATTGGTTTGGGGGAAGAATCATTTGATTCTGATTTGATCGTTTGGAATTCTTCATTTAGTAGAAAGAATATTGATTTAAAGACAGCCTATGCCGAGTTGAATGCTGATCTTCAAAAATTAAAGAATTATCTGAATCGAAAAGGGGTTTCGGCCAATGATATCATCATTCAAGCTGCAAACATTCAAAAAGAATACAGCAATGAGTATGATGAAAATGGAAATCTAAGGGCGACCTATTTTTCCGGTTACAACATCACACAACAAGTCAAAATTCAGTCAAAAAATGTTGATTTAGTCGAAAAAGTATCCAGAGAGGTATCTGAATTAATTGATGCGGGAATTGAATTAAATTCACTTGAGCCGGAGTATTAATATACCAAATTGGCTCAGCTCAAACTCAAGATGATTGAAGAGGCAACAAGAGATGCTCATGAGCGTGCAGAAAAAATAGCAGTAAATGCAGAGGGAGCTTTAGGGAATCTCAAAAATGCAGAAATGGGAGTATTTCAAATTACTGCTGAGAACTCTTCGGAGGAATATGAGTGGGGAGGTAGCTTCAATACGAACTCAAGAAGAAAAACTGCAAATATTACAATTCGTTTGAAGTACGAGATTGATTAATCTTTTGTAGTGATTGTTATGCATAGCTCATTGCAATTATTTTGTTATTGAAAAGCAATTTGCACAGCTATTTAGTAGTGTTTTAGATCTGAAATTAGGATTCATTTTTGTATATTTGGCGGTTTCTAAAAGCGATTATGCCTAAAATACGAAAACAAGACGCCTTGGATTATCATTCTTCCGGAAAACCGGGGAAAATCGAGGTTGTTCCCACCAAGCCATACTCTTCTCAAAGGGATTTATCATTAGCTTATTCTCCCGGGGTTGCTGAACCTTGCCTTAAAATTGCTGAAAATAAAGATGATGTTTATAAATATACCAGTAAAGCAAATTTAGTTGCCGTCATATCAAATGGAACGGCTGTTTTGGGTCTTGGTGATATCGGTCCTGAGGCTTCCAAACCTGTCATGGAAGGGAAAGGGCTGTTATTTAAAATATTTGCTGACATTGATGTTTTTGATATTGAAGTTGATGCGAAAGATCCGGAATTGTTTATTCAAACTGTGAAGGCGATTGCACCAACTTTCGGAGGAATTAATTTAGAGGATATCAAAGCTCCTGAAGCTTTTGAAATAGAACGAAGACTGAAGGAAGAGTTGAATATTCCCATCATGCACGATGATCAGCATGGTACAGCGATTATTTCCTCAGCCGCATTGCTAAATGCTTTGGAATTAGCCAAAAAGAAAATTGAAAAAGTTAAAATTGTCGTTTCAGGTGCCGGCGCAGCTGCTATGTCTTGTGTTAAGTTGTATTGTGCTCTAGGGGCTAAAGTCGAAAATATTTGGATGTTCGATTCCAAAGGTCTCATTTGTCAAGAGAGGGATGACTTGGACGAAAGCAAAATCATGTATTCTTCGCATCAAAAAAGTTGCTCACTGGAAGAGGCTTTTAAAAAATCAGACGTTTTTGTTGGTCTTTCAAAGGGAAACATTGTTTCAAAAGAAATGATTGCTTCAATGACCAAAGATCCGATTGTTTTTGCTTTAGCAAATCCGGAACCTGAGATTTCATATAAGGAGGCCACATCAGTCCGCAAGGACATAATTATGGCTACCGGAAGATCAGATCATCCTAATCAGGTAAACAATGTGTTGGGTTTTCCTTTTATTTTTAGAGGAGCTTTGGATGTTCGGGCAACATGCATCAACGAAGAGATGAAATTAGCTGCAGTAAAAGCTTTGGCATCTCTAGCGAAAGAAACTATTCCAGAAGAGGTAATTGAGGCTTATGGCGAAAAGAATATTTCGTTTGGACGTGAACAAATTATCCCCAAACCGTTAGATCCGAGACTTATTTATTATGTCGCACCAGCAGTTGCAAGGGCTGCCATAGAATCGGGTGTTGCCCAAAACTTGATTACAAACTGGGAAGAATATGAAATGCAACTGAAAAATCGTTTGGGTCTGGATAATAAGCTCATTCGAAATATAACAGAAAAAGCGCAGTCGAATCCGAAAAGGGTCGTTTTTGCAGAGGCAGATAACATCAAAATACTCAAAGCTGCACAAACGGCTTATGAAGAAGGTGTTGCTTTACCAATACTATTGGGTAAACGAAGTAAGATTGAACGATTAATTTTGGAATATAACATCGAAATACCTGAAATTCAAATCATCGATCCAAAATCCGAAGAGGAAGAACCCCGAAGACTACTTTATGGAAACACGCTCTTTGAAAAGAGAAAAAGGAAAGGGCTGACTGAATTTGAAGCTGTTCAGTTAATGCGGGAACGTAATCATTTTGGAGCAATGATGGTCGAAATGAATGAGGCCGATGCAATGATATCTGGGATTACCCGCAATTATAGGGATGTTGTCAGACCTGCAATACAAGTAGTCGGATTACAGAAAGACGTTGGTATTTTATCCGGCATGTATATCTTGATGACTAAGCGTGGGCCATTGTTTTTAGCAGATACAACAGTTAATTTGAATCCCACTGCAGAAGAGATTGCAGAAATAACCAATAATGTGGCTAAAACGATTCGAAAATTCAAGGTTTCTCCACGAATCGCATTGCTTAGTTATTCTAATTTCGGATCAGCACCCGGCGATGATGCGATTAAAATGGCGAAAGCCGTCGAGATTTTACATGATAAACATCCATCACTGATTGTAGATGGTGAAGTTCAAGCCAATTTTGCCTTAAATAATGAACTGATGATGGAGAAATTTGATTTTTCTCAGTTAGCTAATAAACAAGTTAATACACTGATTTTTCCCAATTTATCAGCGGGTAACATTGCTTACAAGTTATTGCAAGAAATGACTGAAGCAGAAGCTATTGGTCCCATATTGGTTGGGCTTAAAAAATCGATTCACGTGCTACAACTAGGGTCGACTGTGCGAGAAATTATCAATATGGTAAAAGTTGCAGTTGTTGACGCTCAAAACAAATAAGCATGATAGCTCAATTAAACGGTAAATTGATAGAAAAAAATCCGACTGAACTCATTATTGAGTGTGCAGGCATAGGCTATGAAGTGAAAATTTCTTTAAATACTTACTCTGTCATAAAATCTGATGAGGCTGTACATATTTTTACGAAATTGGTGATTCGTGAAGATGCTCACATTTTATACGGTTTTGCTTCAAAAGAAGAGCGCGAAATGTTCTCCAATTTAATATCTGTTTCGGGAATTGGTCCTAATACTGCCATGATTATGCTTTCTTCGTTGGTTCCTGAAGAAATTGCTAATGCCATTTTGATTGAAGATGTCCGAACTATTCAGAGTATCAAGGGAATCGGAACCAAAACAGCACAACGGGTTATATTGGATTTGAAAGATAAAGTATCGAAGATGAATTTTGATACAGAAAATATCTTCAGTCAAAACAATACAAATCGATTTGATGCGTTAACAGCATTGGTTTCGCTCGGTTTTGATAAAAAATCGGCAGATAAGGCTATTGACAAAATCGCTACGGGTAATGAGTCTGTAGAAGAGCTAATAAAAGCCGCACTGAAATTATTATAAAATTGAAAATGATTGAAAATGAAACTGCTTTTAACCCGAAAGTAGCCCTATGGAGCTTGCTTTTGGTGCTGTTTTTTCTTCAAATACAGTCAGTTTACGCACAGGATACTACGCTTCATTTTCCGATACAAAATTCGACCGATCCCACTCAAACAGAAAAACAAAGTTTTGATTTGGGAGACCCTTCTTCTGTCAAACAAACAATTGTTTACGACCCAAAGACCGGAAACTATATTTTCAGGGAAACGATTGGTAATGGCGTAAATTATCGAAATCCCTCGATGATGACCTTTGAGGAATATATAGAATACGAACGTCAGAAGTCATTAGGTGCCAATTGGAAAGAGAAAATCGAGGAGCAGACCGCCAAAAGTCAACCAATGGAGTTTCCAATCAAAATTGGAAGTAAGGCGTTTGAACATTTTTTTGGATCAGATCAAATTGTGATTAAACCACAAGGAACGGTTGAACTCTCATTCGGAATCAATTCCTCCCGATACGAAAACCCAGTTTTACCTGTCAAACAGCGTCACATCACACGTTTTGATTTTCAACAGCAAATCCAAATGAATATCGTTGGTCAAATAGGGACAAAAGTGAAACTAAGTGCAAGTTACAATACACAGGCTGCCTTTGATTTTGATAATGTTACCAAACTCCAATATACCGGAAACGAAGATCAGATTATTCAGAAAATAGAATTGGGAAATGTTTCTTTGCAATTACCCACATCCTTGATTCAGGGATCTCAAACACTTTTTGGCGCTAAAACGAAGCTTAAGTTTGGACGTTCTACGATTGATTTGATTGCTGCTTCTTCTAAAGGAAAACGTCAGGAAATTAATATTACCGGAAAATCTCAGGTACAAAAATTTGAATTGGGTGCAGATAATTACGAAGTCAATAGGCATTATTTTGTCAATTTGTATCATCATAATCATTATGATGAAGCCCTTTCAACTTTACCAATCGTCAATTCCTCGGCATATATTACCAGAATGGAAGTATGGTTGACAAATCGAACTAACAACACAGAAAACACCAGAAATATTCTTGCTTTTGCAGATTTGGGAGAGGCTAAAGCTGAAGATTGTCAAGGTAATCCCGGTATTTTAACTTCAGGTGAATTGCCAGATAATGAGGCTAATGGCTTGTATGAATGGGCGTCAAATCAACCCTTAGTCAGAGGTTTTTCAAATGCAGTTTCAGTATTGAGCTCTCAAGTTACTTCTCCCGGTCCTTTTCAACAAGCGATTCATTATGAGAAAGTTGAAAATGCAAGAAAGTTGACAGACCAAGAGTTTACTTACAATGCCCTTTTAGGGTATATATCCCTGAATACACCATTGAACAATGATGAGGTGTTGGCTGTTGCGTACGAATATACATATAAAGGGGAGACGTATCAGGTTGGTGAATTTTCTACTGATGGTGTAACAGGAAAGCAGGCTTTGATCTTGAAATTACTAAAGCCAACCATTACAAATCCACATAATAAAGTTTGGGATTTGATGATGAAAAATGTCTATTCCATTGGTGCTTATCAAGTTGATCAAACCGGATTTAAAATCGATCTATTATACAACAACCCTGAAACATCATTACCGGTTCCTTTTTTTCCAATGACAGGTGTTGACGATAAGCAAATTGTTACACTGTTAGAAATGGATAAATTGAATATGAATAATCAACCATTTTCAGATGGTGTATTTGATTATGTCCCAATCGTATTTAATGGAAATAAAGCAGAAAATGGCGGAACCATAAATCCAAAGAATGGAAGAATCTATTTCTCAACGGTTGAACCTTTTGGAAAAACATTAAAATCCAAATTGTTAGCAGCAAATATTCCACAAGTAGTCGTTGATCAGGTCGCCTATACTGAATTATACGACTCAACCAAAACTGCTGCGCAACAGATTCCGGGAAAAAACCGTTTTTCTTTTAAAGGGGAATATCAATCGTCGGTTACTTCGGATATTCCTTTGAATGCGCTAAATGTGCCCCAGGGTGCTGTTACAGTAACAGCCGGAGGAATCAAACTAGTTGAGGGAACTGATTATACGGTCGATTACAATTTAGGTAGAGTTAAAATTCTCAACAATGGAATTTTGGAATCTAATACACCCATTAAAATCTCCATTGAGAGTAATTCTGTGTTTGGATTTCAAGCACGTTCCATTATTGGTGGACGCTATGGTTTCAGATTCAGTGATAAACTATCGGTTGGTGCTACTTGGGTCAGAATGATGGAACGTCCTGTTACACAAAAAGTAGATATAGGTAGTGAACCATTTAAAAACAATATGTTAGGCTTAGATTTGTCGTTTCGAACAGAAGTTCCTTTCCTAACAAAATTGGTTGACCTGTTGCCCGTGATTTCTACGTCTCAAAAGTCAACTTTGTCTTTTAGTGGTGAATTTGCACATTTGATACCGGGACAACCCAAAGCGATAAATAAGTCAGGAACATCTTATATTGATGACTTTGAAGGTTCACAAAGTGCAATCGATTTGCGATCAGTTACTTCATGGAGATTAGCATCAATCCCACATGGACAGCCGGATTTATTTCCCGAAGCCTCAAAAAATGACTTGTCACCCGGTTTTAAACGTTCTAAGACGTGTTGGTACACCATAGACCCTTTATTTTATCAAAATAATTCGCTTACTCCGCAACATATCATTGATAATCCTGAAATGCTTTCAGATAGTAGGATGCGTTTAGTGAATCAAACCGATATCTTTCCTAATTTACAACAGCAATATGGTTCAATTCCAAATGTTCCGATTCTTGATTTGGCATATTATCCGCTTGAAAGAGGTATGTACAATTATGATACGACTAATTCTGTAAATGAGGATGGTACGTTTGTAAACCCTGAAGACCGTTGGGGAGGAATCATGCGTGCATTATCTACAAACGATTTTGAACAAACTAATGTTGAATTTATTCAATTTTGGGTTCTTGATCCTTTTAATGTGGATGCCGAAAATGTCAATCCCAACTCGCAACATAGCGGGGGGGATCTTTATTTTAATCTTGGTAATATCTCGGAGGATGTGATTCCTGATTCCAGAAAAAGTTTTGAAAATGGATTACCTCCAACCGGTGTGACGGTGAATGATGATGTAGATACTACTTTATGGGCCAAAGTTTCAACACAGCAAGTTGTTGTTAATGCTTTTGATACCGATCCTGCCTCCAGAATAAATCAAGACATCGGTTTAGATGGTTGGAATAACTCCCAAGAAAAACAGGCGTTCGATAATTATGTGACTTGGGTAGAAAATCATCCAACTCTTTCTCCGGAGGCAAAAGCACGAATGATAGCAGACCCTTCTAATGATGATTTTAATTTTTACCGAGATGATAACTATGATGCTGCCAGTCTGGATATCTTAAAACGGTATAAGAAATACAATGGAATGGATGGCAATTCACCAACCACCAGTATGTCAGATACCGCTAATGCCGGAGGTTATCCGACTCAGGGAAGTAATATGCCGGATTTGGAAGATATCAATCAGGATAATAACCTTTCAGAATCTGAAAGCTATTTTCAATATCGTTTGAGCTTAAGACCTAATGATATGCAAGTCGGAAAAAACTTCATTACAAATGTTCAGACTTATCAAAACGGCTCTAAAACAGAAAAATGGTTTCAATTTAAAGTTCCGGTGAGGGAGTTCGAAAAAAAAATCAACGGTATTCAAGACTTTCGTTCGATTCGATTCATGCGAATGTTCTTAAAAGGATTTAACGAAGAGGTAGTGCTTCGTTTTGCACGATTGGAATTTATCCGTGGTGAGTGGAGAAGTTACAAGGAAGATTTAACGCAACCTGGTGAAAGCATTCAAACAGATCCCAACTTAACCACTTTCAATATTGGAGCAGTCAATATTGAAGAAAATGCACAACGTAGCCCAATTAACTATGTTATCCCTCCGGGCATCACACGTGAAATAGATCCTTCTCAAACCTATCAGCGCCAATTAAATGAGCAGTCGATACAATTGAGTGTCTGCAATCTTCAAGATGGGGATGCCCGTGCTGCATATAGAAATGTGCAATTTGATGTGCGGGCATATAAAAAATTGAAAATGTTTGTTCATGCTGAAGAGGTGCTTAAATCATTGCCTTTAAATAATGAGGATTTGACCCTTTTTGTGAGATTGGGTACTGATTTCACAGATAACTATTACGAATATGAATTACCTCTTTATACGACCGCCTGGGGTTCTAATGTTGCAGAGGAAATCTGGCCTGAATCGAATAATATGGAAATTGT
This sequence comes from uncultured Akkermansia sp., assembly GCA_964526595.1. Taxonomy (GTDB): domain Bacteria; phylum Bacteroidota; class Bacteroidia; order Flavobacteriales_D; family Crocinitomicaceae; genus M0103. The sequence continues at coordinate 8,127 of CAZGJF010000042.1, forward strand.
GTTCGATGACTTTTTGAACCTTAAAAAGAAACGTAACAGTTTGATAGAATCAGGTAACTCGTCTATTTCATACAATGTGGAATATTCCTCGGAAGATCCATCGAATGCTAAGAAACGAATCAAAGTCAAGGGAAATCCGAATTTACAGGGCATCCGAACCATGATGATTGGTGTTAGGAATCCAAGCAAAATAGCTAACTCAACCTTTCAGGATGATGGTAACCCGAAATGTGCCAACGTTTGGGTCAATGAGTTACGACTTACTGATTTTGTGAGTGAAGGTGGTTCAGCTGCAGTAGCTCAGATGCAGGTACAACTTGCTGATTTTGCCAATGTTTCTATGTCAGGTAATTATTCTGGAGTTAATTGGGGCAGTGTAGAAAGTAGAGTTCAGGAAAGACAGCGAAATCAGAAGATAGGGTTTGATATGAATTCTAATTTCCAACTAGGTCAATTTTTTGGAAAAAAGGCAGGAGTATCTGTGCCATTCTTTTATGCATATTCTTTGGGACTTATTAACCCTGAATATGATCCGTTTAATCCGGATGTGAAATTATCGAGTTACGATTTTCCAACCAGAAAGCAAAGAGCTCGGGACGGTCAGGAATTTTCGGAACGTAAATCATACAATTTTACAAACGTCAGAAAAGAGCTAAAAGCTGGATCTACTCCTTATTTTTGGCGAGTTTCAAATTGGTCAGTAAGTTACGCATACGCTGAATTATTGCGCAGAGATTTTAATACCAATTACGATATTACCAAAACATGGACGGGTGGTTTGAATTATGCTTATTCGTTTAATGCTAAGCCAATAGAACCCTTCAAGAATCTCAATTTCCTAAAGGATGCCAAGTGGTTTGCAATCGTGCGGGATATGAATTTGTATCTAAAACCCAAAAATGTTTCTTTTTCAAATGATTTAATGCGTTCTTACAATGAACGACAAGTTAGAAATAACTTGGTGCCTGAATATGAGTTCAAACCGGTTTATGTTAAGCGTTTTACATGGAACAGGAGCTACAATTTGGGGTATGACATTACTAAAAATTTAAAGGCAACATTCACTGCAACCAATCGATCTATCTTCGAAGAGGGAGACGGAAAAGTAAATAAAAAAGAAGATCCTGCCGGTTATCAGGCATTCAAGGATACGATACGTTCCCAATTATCAACCTTGGGTAAGACCATGGATTATACACATAATTATAACTTAAGTTATTCTTTACCGTTAGATAAAATACCCATGACCGATTGGATAACTGCCAATATTAAATATGGAGGAACTTATAATTGGCAAAGAGCGCCTTTGGGACAAACTGATTTTGGAAATACCATTCAAAACAACCGTCAGATAAATATGACAGGTCAGATGAATTTCACTAATTTGTATAATAAAGTCCCATTTCTTAAAAGAGTAAATACCGATGGTAAATCAGGGCGTAGTTCTGCTATTGGAAAAGAAGTTGGAGGTCGAGTCACCGGACAAAGAAAAACAGATGCAGGAGGAAAACCATCTGAACCTGAAAAGCCGGAGTCTGAAATGACTAAAAAGGAAAAACGAAAGGCTGCACGTAAGAAAAGACGTGAAGAACGCCTCGCTAAACTAGAGAAAAAACGTGGAGGAAAAGTCCATCCTGTTACGGGGTTTGTTGCCAGAGCAATCATGTCGGTCAGAAACGTATCCGGCACTTATACATTAAACGACGGAACATTATTACCGGGTTACAATCAAGAAGCCAGAGTCTTAGGTTTCAATGGTTCTTTAAATGCTCCTTTAAGTGGTTTTGTTTTCGGTCAACAAGCTTATGATGTATGGGGCAATGAAACAAATTATGACATTGCCAGTAAAGCATCTTCACGAAATTGGCTGGTTAAAAATGAGAGCTTGAATAAACAATATACCCAAACACATTCTCAAAACCTGACTTTAAGAGCCTCTTTGGAACCAATGAAGGATGTTGTTGTTGAGCTAAATGCGATTCGTACTTTTGGGAATAACTCCAGTCAGTTTTTCCGTTGGAACGAAACAAGTCAGCAATACGAAGGACAAAGCAAGGTGGAAACCGGTACACTTACATATACAAATATTACAGCCGGTTCAGCATTTGCCTTAATCGGTAAAGATTATCGTTCCTCTACATTTGAAAAACTATTGACAAACAGGGTTGCAGTTTCACAAATTCTCGGTACAAATAACCCTAATTCGGATAAGTTGACATCTAACTATTATACCGGTTACAGCGGTACGCAACAAGAAGTTGTTACAGGAGCTTTTCTAACAGCCTATTCCAATAGGGCAATTACAGGCAATAATATCAACCCGGTTAAAAATATTCCATTGCCTAATTGGTCTATCAATTACAATGGTCTCACGAAATTTGCATTTACTAAAAAATATATCAAAAATTTTGTGATACGTCATGCATATACATCAACTGTAAGTGTATCTGGTTTACAAACGAATCTGAATGCAACGTATGATAATGATGGTAATCCAACAGCTCTTGATATCAACAATAATTTCATTGCACCACGTCAAATTCAAAACATCACCATTTCTGAGAAATTCTCGCCACTGATTGGTTTCGATGCCACATGGAATATAAAAGGTCAGGGACTGATAACTAAATTCGAATATAAAAAAGACAGAAACGCCACACTTTCACTTAATAATAACCAGGTTACCGAAATTTATGGCAATGAATGGGTAATAGGTTCCGGTTACAAGTTTAATAAAGTCAAGTTACCATTTGATAAAATTCCGGCAAGTGCTTTGAATATCAGATTTGATTTTTCATTCAGAGATAATTTAACTGTTATTCGAAAAATTGTAGAAAATACCAATCAGGCGACTGCCGGACAGCGTGTTATATCCATCAAATCCTCTGCAGATTACAATATAACCCAAAATTTGACGCTTCAATTGTATTACGATCACGTTATTAATACACCTAAAATAGCAACTTCATTTCCAACTTCTAATATGAGTACCGGTATCCGGTTACGATTTAATCTTGCAGGTGTTCAGTAATATAAACATAAGAAAAGCGGTAAGTGGTGATGAAGAGGCTATCATTACGTTGATTCAGGCCTTAGCACTTTATGAAAAAGCGCCCGATGAGGTAATCAATACACCCGAACAGTTGCATAAGCACCTTTTTGTGGAAAAAGTATGTGATGCTTTTGTGGCAGAATCTGGGAATGAGATCGTAGGTTTTGCATTGTATTACATGAGTTATTCTACTTGGAAAGGGAAGTGCTTGTATCTGGAGGACTTATTTGTTTTACCTCATTTTCGTCATAGTGGTTTGGGTTCTGCTCTGTTTGATGCAGTTGTTAACATAGCCAAAACCAAAAAGGTTAAACGCATGGACTGGCAGGTATTGGATTGGAATCGTTTGGCAATTGATTTTTACCTCAAAAAGGACGCAACACTTGATGATGGATGGATCAATGGACGATTGTTTTTTTAATCGTCTTTTTAATTAAATGGGGTGATTATTTTTCAATTTTTTAAGGCAGACGGTAAATTAATGGTTAAAAGAATACCCAATATATTCAAAAATAAACATCCAATTATCATCCTTTATTTTATCTTGCTAACGCATCAGGTTGTTTCTCAAATTAGAAATATAAAATATGAGATACCTGCCATCAAAAGTGATGAAGTCATAATCAATCATTTGGCATATTCCTTGGTTTACAATGAGTTTCACGAACAAGCTAAATGGGTCGGATATGAACTGACAGCAAAAGAAACGCAAAAAATATACGATAGAACCAATCATTTTGTAGTTGACCCAAGTGTAAAAACAAAGACTGCTTGTGATGCAGACTATAAAAAATCCGGATACGATCGTGGGCATTTAGCTCCCGCCGGCGATATGGGGTGGTCTGAAACTTCCATGGCAGAATCTTTTTACTATAGCAATATGAGTCCTCAAAAGCCAAGTTTTAACCGAGGAATTTGGAAAAAGTTAGAGGAATTAGTCCGCTCTTGGGCCAATGAGCTTGATACTATTTACGTTGTTACAGGCCCCGTGTTACAAGCAAATTTGTCTTCCATAGGAGTAAATAAGATTAGCGTTCCTTATTATTATTACAAAGTTATCTTGGATGCCTATCCCACCAAGAAAGCGATAGGATTCATCTTGCCTAACGAAGGGTCTTCTGCTTCCTTAAAATCGTATGCCGTTTCAATTGATGCCGTTGAGAAAATAACCGGCATTGATTTTTTTCCATTATTGCCCGATCATATTGAAACAAAAGTTGAAGCATCATTTTGTTCGAGTTGCTGGAGTTGGGATGCTTCTATTTCATCAGCTAAACACAATGCCAAAATCACTAGTTCTCACTCAAATAGTGTTCAGTGTCTTGGGACAACAAAAGCAGGAGTTCGTTGCAGAAATAAAACTACGAATTCAAATGGCATGTGTTATTTACATGGCACAAGTACTAATCATTCAAAATTAGATAGCCAACAACATAAAACGGTTCAATGTACGGGAACTACAAAGGCAGGAAATCGATGTAAACGAATGACAATCAATGCTTCAGGAAGGTGCTATCAACATCAGTGAAAACATTCATTTTGTTTCACTAATTGCTTGTTTTTTGTGTAAAAATGATCAATTAAAACGACTACTTCTGCAATAGTTTTTTAATGCCAAAACACTTCTAAAACGTCGTCATTCCCCTCAAATTCGTATATTTGCCACGTTATTTTACACCGTTAAAAGATGAAAAAATATCCCGAATACAAAGGGTTGAACTTGGTCACCCTTGCCTCAGATGTACTCGATAAATGGAAAGAAGAAACGATTTTTGAAAAGTCAGTTTCTACGCGGGAGGGAAAAACGCCTTTCATCTTTTTCGAGGGTCCCCCTTCGGCAAATGGATTGCCCGGCATACATCACGTCATGGGGCGTACAATCAAAGATATTTTTTGCAGATACAAAACACTTAAAGGTTTTCAGGTCAAACGTAAAGCCGGATGGGACACTCATGGCTTACCCGTTGAATTGGGAGTTGAGAAAGAATTAGGGATAACAAAAGAGGATATCGGAGTGAAAATCTCTGTTGAAGACTACAATAAAGCTTGTAAAGACGCAGTCATGCGTTATACTGATATTTGGAACGACCTGACTCAGAAGATGGGGTATTGGGTAGATATGAATGCCCCATACATTACCTATGATTCAAAATATATGGAGTCAGTTTGGTGGTTACTAGGTCAGTTGTACGAAAAAAACCTCTTGTATAAAGGATACACCATCCAACCATACTCCCCTAAAGCTGGTACAGGACTATCCTCGCATGAACTGAATCAGCCCGGATGTTATCGAGATGTTACCGACACTTCAGTAGTAGCTCAGTTTAAGATCCGGACAGACTCGTTGGAATTATTGAAAAATAAGTACGCAACAATACCGTTGTTTGAAGATGCTGAAAATATTTACTTTGTAGCTTGGACTACAACACCCTGGACTTTACCGTCGAATACAGCACTATGCGTGGGACCTAAAATTGAATATGTGTTGGTTCAAACCTATAACCAATATACGTTTGAACGAATCAACGTTATTTTGGCAAAAAATTTAGTTGGCTATCAATTTGGAAAGGGATATAAAGCTGTTGAAAAACATGAAGATATAAACGATTTTAAACAGGGTGATAAAATTATTCCTTATTGTGTCCAAACAACGTTCTTAGGTCAAGACATGATTGGTCTTCGCTATGAGCAGTTATTACCATATTCACTTCCTGCAGAAAACTCGGAAAATGCGTTTCAAGTGATTGGCGGAGATTATGTTACCACTGAAGACGGAACGGGAATTGTACACATTGCTCCAACCTTTGGAGCAGATGATTCACGCGTGGCGACTGAGGCCGGTGTGCCACCGATGTTAGTCAAAGATGAGAAAGGGAATTTAGTTCCTTTGGTAGATTTACAGGGGAAATTTCGTCCTGAATTGGGAGAGTTTGCCGGAATGTATGTTAAAAATGAATTTTACAACGAAGGGGAGGCTCCGGAGCGATCAGTGGATGTTCTAATAGCCATCAAATTAAAGACGGAAAATAAAGCATTTAAGGTTGAGAAGTACGTCCATAGTTACCCCCACTGCTGGAGAACAGATAAGCCCGTGTTATATTATCCGCTCGATTCGTGGTTCATTCGTGTAACAGATGTGAAAGAACGAATGATAGACTTGAATAATACAATCAACTGGAAACCTGAATCGACCGGATCAGGACGTTTTGGGAAGTGGTTGGAAAATGTGAATGATTGGAATTTATCCCGTTCCAGATATTGGGGCATACCAATTCCTATTTGGTCCACAGAAGATGGTGATGAGCGCATATGTGTTTCTTCAATTGAACAGCTTAAAAATGAGTGTAATAAAGCCGTTCAGGCAGGGCTAATGAAAATCAATCCTTTGGCAGATTTTCAACCCGGAGATATGTCAAATATTAATTATCAAGGGATTGATTTACACAAAAATTATGTTGATTCAATTGTGTTGATTTCTCCAAGCGGAAAGGCAATGAAGCGTGAGGCTGATTTGATCGATGTTTGGTTTGATTCAGGATCAATGCCTTATGCTCAATGGCATTATCCTTTTGAAAACAAGGAATTGATTGATTCTCAAAAATCATTCCCGGCTGATTTCATTGCAGAAGGTGTAGATCAGACGCGTGGCTGGTTTTATACCCTGCATGCCATCGCAACTATGGTATTCGATTCAGTCGCTTATAAAACGGTTGTTTCCAATGGTTTAGTGCTGGATAAAAACGGTCAAAAAATGTCTAAACGGCTTGGTAATGCCATTGATCCGTTTTCAACATTGGAAAAATATGGTCCGGATGCAACACGATGGTACATGATTACCAATGCACAACCATGGGATAATCTGAAATTTGATCTGGAAGGCATTACCGAAGTGCAACGTAAGTTTTTCGGAACCTTATATAATACGTACTCCTTTTTTGCATTGTATGCCAACATCGACAAGTTTGACGGCAAGGCACAACAGGTTCCTGTGGACGAACGACCTGAAATCGACCGGTGGGTTCTGTCAAAAGTAAATTCGTTGATTGCAGAAGTTGAAAGCGCCTACGAAGAGTATGAACCGACCAAAGCAGGACGTTTGATCCAGGAATTTGTGACGGATCAGCTTTCAAATTGGTATGTGCGACTTTGCCGCCGTCGTTTTTGGAAGAGTGATGATGCAAAAGATAAATTAGCGGCATATCAGACATTGTATACATGTCTTGAGACAGTTTCCATTCTTGCAGCACCGATTGCACCGTTTTTTATGGATCGTTTATTTGGTGATTTGAATGGCGTCACCCGAAATCATTCGTTTGATTCTGTTCATCTGGCAGACTTTCCAATAGTGAATGTCGGTCTAATTCATGATGTTTTGGAGGCGCAAATGGATATCGCACAAGTAATTTCATCGTTAATTTTGGGTCTTCGTAAAAAAGAAAAAATCCGTGTACGTCAACCACTTCAAAAAATAATGGTTCCTGTTTTGAATAAATCTTTTGCAGATAATATTTTACATGTAAAGGAACTAATCTTATCAGAAGTGAATGTGAAAGAACTTGAGTTGTTGTCTGAAAACAATGACATGCTGGTGAAAAGCATCAAACCAAACTTCAAAACTATTGGACCGAAATATGGAAAACACATGAAAGCAATTGCGGCGATGGTCGCTCAGTTTTCTAATGATGATATAATAGCACTTGAATCAACGAATGGATGGTCAGGAGAGATTGAGGGTGAATCTGTTGTGTTGGAGTTGAGTGATTTTGAAATTGCTGCACAAGATATACCGGGCTGGTTGGTTGCCTCCGAAAATGGAATGACGGTTGCATTGGATATCACTATTTCTGATCAATTAAGAGCGGAAGGAATCGCCCGAGAATTGGTTAATCGTGTCCAGACTTTACGTAAAGAATCCGGTTTGGAAGTAACGGATAGGATTTTGTTGAAAGTTGATACAGGTGAGGAGATACAACATGCCATTAAATCTAACCAATCTTATATTTGTAATGAGGTCTTAGCAAACGAAATCAGATTTGAAGTTCTTTCTAAAGATGCTTACCAAACAGATTTGGTGCTTGATAACGATTCTAAAATTGCACTTTTAAAAGCATAGAAGACCTCGATTGTCTTTGCAACAACTTACTTTACTATAACTGTGCTTATTTCATCGAATTAATTTTTGTTTCTTTGCATTAGAAATTTTTTAGATGACCCATAAATCCGGTTTTGTAAATATTGTTGGGAGTCCCAACGTGGGTAAATCTACCTTGATGAATCGCTTAGTAGGGGAGAAGCTGTCAATTGTTACATCGAAAGCACAAACAACACGCCATCGTATTTTGGGTATTGTCAATGATGAAAATTATCAGATTGTTTTTTCCGATACTCCTGGTGTCGTTAACGCCTCGTACAAGTTGCATGAAGCAATGATGGAATATGTCAATACTTCCCTGAAAGATGCAGATGTGTTGATTTTCATTACGGATACGAAAGAAAATGAAATGAATCACAAAGAAACATTGGAGAAAATTCAAAAAATCAACGTTCCGGTGATATGTTTGATTAACAAAATTGATTTGAGCGAACAAGACAAGGTTATGGAACGTATTACCTATTGGAAAGAACGCTTGCCAAATGCTTTGATCTATCCGATATCAGCGTTACATGATTTTAACATCGAATCAATCTGGAAGAAAATTTTGGAACTGGTTCCCGAAAGTCCTGCATATTTTGATAAAGAAGAATTGTCGGATCGTCCCATGCGGTTTTTTGTTTCGGAAATTATCCGAGAAAAAATATTTCTGCATTGTGAAAAGGAAGTTCCTTACAGTTGTCAGGTAGAAATAGAAGAATACAAGGAAGAACCGGGATTAACAAGAATACGTGCACTGATTATTGTTGAGCGTGATTCTCAAAAAGGGATCATAATCGGGAAGGGTGGAGAAATGTTAAAACGAATTGGAAAGGATGCACGGTTGGAAATTGAGAAATTCATTGATCAGCGTGTTTTTATGGAAACGTATGTGAAAGTGGATAAAGATTGGCGTTCAACTGAAAATAAATTAAAGAAATACGGTTATTGATAAACTTGAGAGTTGAATCTGATTGAGAACCAAAAGTTCTTAAAAAGGAATCAATTGAAAATGCACTAAACCTAATTATACGTAAAATGAGCAATATAGTTGCAATCGTAGGTCGCCCGAATGTAGGGAAATCAACCTTATTCAATCGTTTGACGGAATCACGCAATGCGATTGTAAAAGAAATTAGTGGTGTCACCCGCGACCGCCTTTATGGTAAAGGAGAATGGAATGGGGTGCAGTTTTCTGTGATTGATACAGGAGGATATGTGAAGGGGTCAGACGATATTTTTGAAGGGGAAATTCGCAAACAAGTTGAGATCGCTATACAAGAAGCAACCGTAATTGTGTTTATGGTTGATGTGACATCCGGAATTGTTGATTTAGATGAAACAGTTGCAGGTTTGCTAAGAAAATCAAAAAAACCGGTTTTAATTGCTGCCAACAAGGTTGACAACTCTGATCGAATTGGACTTTCTGCTGAATTTTATGCATTTGGATTGGGTGACGTATTTGATCTTTCTGCTACAAACGGAAGTGGAACAGGCGAATTGTTAGATGAAGTCGTCAAACATTTTGATAAAAACGACGAATCTGTCAATGAAAAAGACGAATTGCCTCGCATTGCAATCGTTGGGAGGCCTAATGTCGGAAAATCCTCCTTAGTTAATGCATTGACAGGTGAAGAACGAAACATAGTTACTAATATTTCTGGAACTACACGAGATTCAATAAATACGAGATACAGAGCATTTGGCTTTGACTTTATGTTAATTGACACTGCCGGAATTCGCAAAAAAGCCAAAGTGACGGAGGATATAGAATACTATTCTGTCCTTCGATCGGTTAAAACCATTGAAAATTCCGATGTGTGCATATTCATGATTGATGCCGAAGAAGGTCTTCAAAAACAAGATTTACACATTTTTTACATCATTGAGAAAAATTCAAAGGGGGCTGTTGTTTTGGTCAATAAATGGGATTTAGTTGATAAAGATCAGAATACGATGAAAAAGTATGAGGAAAACATTCGCAACCAACTAGCTCCATTCAATGATGTTCCAATAATTTTTACCTCAGCAATCTCGAAACAACGTATCCATAAAGCATTGGAAGCAGCTATGATGGTGTATGAAAATCGAACCAAAAAAATTCCGACTTCGAAATTGAATGAAATAATGCTCGAAATCATTCAAAATACGCCCCCACCTTCAGTAAAGGGTAAATATATCCGTATAAAATACGTACAGCAACTACCAACACATGCTCCTTCTTTTGCCTTTTTTTGTAATTTGCCCCAATACATATCTGATTCTTACAGACGTTTTTTAGAAAATCGTTTGAGAGAACAGTTTGATTTTTGTGGGGTTCCTATAAAGATATTTTTCAGGAAAAAATGAATAACTTATGTTGATACGAAAGTAATCGAAATGAGGTTTTTCATGTAATAAATCTGTATATTGTGCAACTTTTCTAAGTTTTAGAATGAATAATCAAAAAATTATAATTTAATTCGCTTTTTTATTTTTTAACAAAATTAAAATTATGGGTAGCAAACATGTCTTCATATTGACTTATTTATGTGTAAGTATTTGGTCCTATGGTCAGAATAGGGCAGTCTTAAAAGCAGAAAATTCTTTCATCGGAGGACGATATTGTGAAGCAGCAGAAAAGTGTAGTCTCGCATATGCCAAATTGGCAAGAAAGGGAAATGCTGCAAAAAAGACCAAAGGAGAAATGGCTTTCAAAACGGCCGAATGTTATCGTTTTACAGATAAATATAAGGAAGCTAATGAATGGTATGATCGTGCTATTCTTTTGGATTATCAAAGTGTAGTCCCGGAAGTGTATCTGCACAATGGTGATGTTTTACGTCGCATAGGTGATATAGATAAAGCTTTAAAGAATTTCGAGTTGTATAAGAAGTTGAATCCAAATGACAAATATTTAGAGGCTCAAATACAATCTTGTACAAATTATAAAAATTATGTTGCTTACAAAACCAAGCATATCATTGTTAATCAGGCATCAATAAATAAGAAAGAATACGACATGGCTCCTATGTTTGCTGATCGAAAAGAAACAAAATTGTTTTTTGTTTCAAACAGATTGGGAAGCACAGGTGATGAAACAGATGAAATTTCTTGCATGAATTTTATGGATATATGGGTCAGTGAAATCGATAAAAAGGGGAATTGGGGAGAACCAAAATTGATCGATAAAACAGGCTTAATTAATACACCTGATCATGAAGGATCAGTAACGTTTGACGGTAGAGGAAAAACAATGTTTTTTACAAGATGCCCTGTCAATAAGAAATTTAACCTTGGTTGTGATATTTGGATGTCAGAAATGAAAGGTCAAAATGAGTGGAATGAACCTAAAAAAGTAAATTTGAAAACACATGATTCTATATCTGTTGGACACCCATGCGTGACCGATGATGGGAAATTCTTGGTGTTCGCATCCGATATGCCCGGAGGTTTCGGTGGTAAAGATTTATGGTACACATCTTACGATAAGAAAACAGATTCATGGATTACACCTAAAAATATGGGGCCCGAAATTAATACTAAGGGAAATGAATTGTTTCCAACGTTCGGAAAAGATGGAGCCCTTTATTTTGCTTCTGATGGCTTGGTTGGTTTAGGTGGTTTAGACTTATTCAAAGCTACAAAGCTTGGCGAACAAATGAAATGGGAAGATCCTAAAAATCTTGGTTATCCCCTCAATTCTGAATGTAATGATTATGCACTTTATGAGTTAACAGAATCAAAAGGATATTTTACCTCTGAACGTAAATCCCCAAGTGGGCAATATAGCCCCGATATCTATAAGTATGAATTACCTCCTGATTTCTTTGATTTAAAGGTTATTGTGGGTGAAATCGGAGACAAAAACATCAGATTGTCAGATGTTAAAGTGGAAGTCAAGGGAACCGATGGTTCATCTATGGAAGGTTATACGAAGGATGGATTAGTTCAGTGGACTAAAAAATCAGATGGTTCAAGATATATTAATAAGGATGTTTCATACTCTGTATCAATATCCAAAGAGGGGTATTTAGAAGATAAAAAAGGTGCAAAATTCACTACCGTAGGTTTGACGACAGGTCAAAATTTCATCATTGAGATGAACTTGTTACCTATCAAACCAATTTTATTACCTGAGGTTCGATATCCGCTAAATCAGTGGACTTTATTAGTTGATCAAACCATCAACTCACCTGATTCTCTTCTAATCGTTTATAATACATTGGAGGATTATCCAAACATCGTCTTGGAATTGAGCTCACATACCGATTCAAGGGGTAAAGATCCTGAGAACCAAAAACTATCTGAAAATCGAGCCAGAGCTTGCTATAAATACTTGGTAGAGCAGAAAGGAGTTGATCCTCGTAGAATTGTACCAATTGGTAAAGGTGAAACAGATCCCCGTACAATTTGGAAGAAAGGAACTGAATATTTTGTCTCAAAACCTTCCGATATGACCGGAGTTGAAAGCATTCAACTGACTGAGAAGTATATTGAACAATTCAAAACAACAGATAATCAATTGTACGAAAAACTACATCAATATAACAGAAGAACAGAAGCTCGAATTCTTAAAACCGACTTCAATCCAAACACAGCTCCTGCTGCTGATCCAAATTTTGCAAAGTTTGTCAAGTATCCTTAACTTTTAATTTTATTAATAATTAATTGAACCGATGGAGACTTTCTTCATCGGTTTTTTCATTTATAAAATGAGGAGTTTTCATTTTTAAATTCAAATGAGGTCATTTTTTATTATAAATCTCATTAGATTCATAACTAAAAGTTGAAGTTCGATGTTTCTGGAAAATTAAACCTACGAAAAAATCAGTTCGAACCATCGAAATTAACCTTGCTGTTGCTCTAATTACCAGTAAAATAAAGGCTTCGAGTAGAGGAAAAAAAGAAAAGCACACCGATTTTGGCGTGCTTTCCCAAGGAGTGGAGTCGGAGGTTCCAACACCTCTCCCTGAAACCTAATCCCAGCAAGCGTTTCAAACAATCTAAAATCGTAGGGTAACGTATAGGGTAATTTTACTTTTTCAAAGGACAATTGATACACAAATATAATAACATGCTTTAATTGAAACCAAACTAGAAGTATAATATCTAAATCAGAATTATTCATTCCTTCCTCATCTATAAATGTAATTTATTCGAACTATCATTTGAATAATAATACTATTCAATTTTTACTAAGTTACCTAATATCTGTTTGTAGTGCTTTTCAACTGTTGACTTTGCTACACCAGATAGTTCTTGAATTTTTCTAATTGTTACCTTTTTATTTTCAACAATCAAACTTTTGATAGCCTTTGTTATTGCTTCAATTTTTTCATCCCGAACCATGTTGTTTTTATTTTGTCCTACACCT
>CAZGJF010000043.1:0-7594 GCA_964526595.1 uncultured Akkermansia sp.
ATGGTAGATGATCCGGAATTATTGGAATTAGTTGAAATGGAAGTGCGTGAATTGCTTTCTTTCTATCAGTATGACGGTGATAATGCTCCTGTAATTCAAGGATCCGCTTTGGGTGCATTGAATGGTGAGCCTAAATGGGTTGCTACAGTTGAAGCATTGATGGATGCAGTAGATTCATACATTGAATTGCCTCCTCGTGATGTTGATAAAGCATTTTTGATGCCGGTTGAGGATGTCTTCACGATTACAGGTCGTGGAACAGTTGCTACTGGTCGTATCGAAACAGGAGTTATCAATAGTGGAGATCCTGTAGAAATTCTAGGAATGGGTGAAGGTAAATTGACTTCAACCGTAACCGGTGTTGAGATGTTCCGAAAGATTTTGGATCGTGGTGAAGCAGGAGATAACGTTGGTTTATTGTTGAGAGGTATTGAAAAGACACAAATCAAACGAGGAATGGTTATTTGTAAACCGGGTTCAACGACTCCTCATACAGATTTTAAAGCTGAGATTTACGTATTGAAGAAAGAAGAAGGTGGACGTCACACTCCTTTCCATAACAAATATCGTCCTCAATTCTACTTCCGTACAACAGATGTTACCGGTGAGATCTTTTTGACTGATGGTCGTGAGATGGTAATGCCAGGTGACAATGTTACAATTAATGTTAAGTTGATTGTGCCTGTTGCAATGGATAAAGGTCTTCGTTTTGCAATCCGCGAAGGTGGAAGAACAGTAGGCGCAGGACAAGTAACTGAGATTATTGCTTAATAATTAAGTAAAAGTATAGGAGGGGAGTTTTATACTCCCCTTTTTATACGGGTGTAGCTCAGTTGGTAGAGTAGTGGTCTCCAAAACCATTGGTCGTGGGTTCGAATCCTACCGCCCGTGCAACATAAAAAAATAAAAAGTGTCAAAAGTAAAAGAATATTTTTCAGAAACAGTGAACGAAATGCTTCATAATGTTTCATGGCCTACTTGGAAAGAACTTCAAAGCAATGCTATTATTGTTGTCATAGCATCAGTTCTGATTGCTTTCCTTATTTTTGTCATGGATTTTGGATTCGGCATAACCGGTGATTCTAAGTCAGTTTGGAAAGGATTATTAGGCTTCATATACGGACTCTTTTGATTGATATACATCGCGAATGGTAGAAGAGATTAAAAAACGTTGGTACGTTGTTCGTGCAGTCAGTGGAAAGGAAAAAAAAGTAAAGGAATATCTTGAACTTGAAATTTCCAGATTGAAACTAAGCGATTATGTTGATCAAGTTTTGATTCCAACTGAGAAGATTTTCCAAATAAGAAATGGAAAAAAAGTTAGCAAGGAGAAGGCCTATTTACCTGGCTATGTTCTCATTGAAGCGGCATTAGTAGGAGAAGTGACACACGTTATCAAGGGAATACCCAATGTCATTGGTTTTTTGGGAACAGAGAAAGGTGGAGAGCCGGTTCCCATGCGAATGGCCGAAGTTAACAGAATTTTAGGTAAAGTTGATGAATTGTCCGAAACAGAAGAAGAAATGAAAGTTCCTTTTGTTGTTGGAGAATCTGTAAAGGTTATAGATGGTCCATTTAATAATTTCAGTGGTGTAATCGATGAAATAAACGAAGACAAGAAGAAGTTAAAAGTAATGGTTAAAATATTTGGCAGAAAGAACTTAATAGAGTTAAGTTACATGCAAGTTGAAAAAGAAATTTAATTTTTTAACCCGTAGAAGTGAGGAACACGATTAAAGCTTCCCGTAAGTACTCATGTTTGACTACATAAATTAAACACAAATGGCTAAAGAAGTAGCAGCGCTGATCAAATTACAGATCAAAGGTGGTGCAGCCAATCCAGCTCCTCCAGTAGGTCCGGCTCTCGGTGCCAAGGGAGTGAACATCATGGAGTTTTGTAAGCAGTTTAATGCGCGAACACAAGATCGTCCTGGAAAGGTTGTGCCTGTTGTTATCACTGTTTATGGTGATAAATCATTTGATTTTGTATTAAAAACCCCGCCGGCAGCAGTTCAGATTGTCGAGCAAACGAAAATCAAGAAAGGTTCATCTGAACCGAATAAATCTAAAGTTGGTTCCATTTCTTGGGATCAAATTAGAACAATAGCAGAGGATAAACTTCCTGATTTGAATTGTTTTACAATCGATGCCGCTATGTCAATGGTGGCAGGAACCGCAAGGAGCATGGGGGTAACAGTTAAAGGTGGTGAAGCACCGAAAATCAAATAATCAATTGTCATGAAAAGGATTTCTAAAAAGAGAAAAGCGGTGATTGCTAAGCATGACTTAGCAAAACCATACTCCTTGACAGATGCTTGTAATTTGGTTAAGGATATTTCAACTACTAAGTTTGACGCATCTGTTGATATCAGTGTACGATTAGGTGTAGATCCTCGTAAAGCCAATCAAATGGTGAGGGGAACCGTAGCATTGCCACATGGAACAGGAAAGGATGTACGTGTTTTAGTACTTTGTACTCCGGATAAAGAATCAGAAGCGAAAGCCGCAGGTGCTGATCATGTTGGATTGGATGATTACATTGATAAAATTAAAGGTGGTTGGACTGACATTGATGTCATTATTACAATGCCTTCAGTAATGGGTAAAGTGGGGGCTCTTGGTCGTATTCTTGGACCGCGAGGTTTAATGCCAAACCCTAAAACAGGTACCGTAACAATGGACGTTGGTAAAGCGGTTGAAGAAGTTAAAGCCGGAAAAATTGACTTCAAAGTTGACAAATATGGTATCATCCATTCGTCAATCGGCAAAGTGAGTTTTGACGGAGGAAAGATTCGTGATAATGCGAATGAACTGATTCAACAATTAATCAAATTGAAACCATCTGCTGCAAAAGGAACTTACATCAAGAGTATTTACATGAGTTCGACTATGAGTCCGAGTATTCATGTTGATACTAAGTCTGTTGTTGCTTAAAAACTTACATTATGACAAGAGAAGAAAAAGCAAAGTACATTGATGATTTAGCAACAGAGCTTAAGGATTCAAGTGTGTTTTATTTGGCAGATACAGCAGATTTGACGGTTGAAGTAGTTAATAACCTTCGTAGAAGGTGTTTCCAATCAAATATCAAGATGCGCGTAGTTAAAAACACCTTGCTTGAAAAAGCAATGGATCGCGTTGAAGGTAAAGATTTTGGTACCCTCAGAGATATACTTGCTGGATCAACATCCATCATGTTTAGCGAAGTAGGTAATGCACCTGCAAAATTAATTCAAGAATTTCGCAAGAAAAATGATAAGCCTTTGTTAAAAGGAGCTTACATCGATGAAGCGGTATTTGTTGGCGATGCTCAATTGGATACGTTGGTATCATTGAAGAGCCGAGAAGAGTTGATAGGTGATATTATTGGAATACTACAAAGTCCTGCTAAAAATGTTGTTTCTGGACTTACTGGTGCCGGTAGTAAAATAGCCGGAATCTTAAAAACGCTCGAAGAAAGAGCATAATTAATTATTTGTTGAACCTTTATTAAAAACTAATAAAAATGGCTGATTTAAAGCAAATTGCGGAAACGCTGGTTAACCTTACAGTTAAGGAAGTTAATGAGTTAGCAAGCATCCTTAAGGATGAGTATGGAATTGAACCGGCTGCAGCTGCACCTGTAATGGTAGCAGGTGGCGGAGCAGCAGCAGGTGGTGGTGAAGTCGCTGCTGAGAAAACTGAGTTTGATGTAATCCTGAAGTCAGGAGGAGCAAACAAGCTTGCAGTTGTTAAACTTGTTAAAGAATTAACCGGAAATGGTTTGAAAGAGTCTAAAGATTTGGTTGATGGTGCACCTGCAACTTTGAAAGAAGGTGTTTCTAAAGACGAAGCTGAAGGACTTAAAAAGTCTCTTGAGGAGGCTGGAGCTGAAGTTGAAATTAAGTAATTATCTTCTTCATACACAGGGAAGGCACTGCTTTTTAGCATGTGCCTTGTCCTGTTTTTAGTGTTTTATACAAAATAAGTCCATATTCATAAACAAAAACGTTTAGCCTTGGCAACAACAAACAATACCTCGACAAGAATTAATTTTGCTTCAAGCAAAAGTCAGTTTGAATATCCTGATTTCCTTGATATTCAGTTAAAATCCTTTCATGAATTCTTCCAGTTGGAAACTACTCCTGAAAACAGAGAAAGTGAAGGGTTATTTAAAGTTTTTTCTGAAAATTTTCCTATTACTGATACACGAAATCAGTTTGTTTTGGAATTTTTAGATTATTTTGTTGATCCCCCTCGCTACAGTATTGAAGAATGTATAGAGCGTGGATTGACTTACAGTGTTCCACTAAAAGCTAAATTAAAATTATACTGTACAGATCCTGAGCATGAGGATTTTGAAACGATCGTTCAAGATGTGTATCTTGGTACAATTCCCTACATGACATCTAAGGGTTCATTTGTTATTAACGGTGCAGAGAGAGTTATTGTATCTCAGTTACATCGTTCGCCTGGTGTATTTTTTGGGCAAAGTCGCCACGCAAATGGAACTAAATTATATTCTGCCCGAATCATTCCTTTTAAGGGATCTTGGATTGAATTTGCTACGGACATTAATAGCGTAATGTATGCATATATCGACCGAAAAAAGAAGTTGCCTGTAACTACCTTATTTAGGGCAATTGGTTACGAGAGCGATAAAGATATATTAGAAATATTTGGATTGGCTGACGAGGTAAAGGTCAGTAAATCAAATTTAAAGAAGTTGGTTGGCAGAAAGTTAGCGGCACGCGTTTTGAAGTCTTGGATTGAAGATTTCGTTGATGAGGATACAGGAGAAGTCGTTTCCATTGAACGAAATGAGGTTTTGATGGATAGGGAGACTATTCTTGAGGATGCGCACATTGATCTGATTGTTGACTCCGGAGTTAAAAATGTGATTTTCCACAAAGAAGATGTTAATACTGCTGATTTTACAATCATTTATAATACTCTCCAAAAAGATACGTCAAACTCTGAAAAAGAAGCAGTTGAGCATATTTATAGACAATTGAGAAATGCTGAGCCACCTGATTATGAAACAGCTAAAAATGTTTTCGAAAAACTATTTTTCTCTGACATACGTTATGATCTTGGTGAGGTCGGTCGATTCCGTTTGAATAAAAAATTAGGAATTGAGGAATCGGAAGAATCTCGTGTTTTAACTAAAAACGATATTATCTCTATTGTAAAATACTTGATCGAATTAATTAATTCCAAAGCCGATGTAGATGATATTGATCACTTATCAAATAGAAGAGTAAGAACAGTTGGTGAACAATTATATGCTCAGTTCGGTGTCGGTCTCGCAAGAATGGCAAGAACGATTCGTGAGCGGATGAATGTTAGAGACAACGAGGTTTTTACCCCAATTGATTTGATTAATGCAAAAACGTTATCTTCTGTAATTAACTCTTTTTTTGGAACTAACCAGTTGTCTCAGTTCATGGATCAAACAAATCCATTGTCAGAGGTTACACATAAAAGAAGATTATCAGCACTTGGGCCCGGTGGTTTATCTAGAGAAAGAGCAGGATTCGAGGTTAGGGACGTTCATTACACTCATTACGGACGTCTTTGTACTATTGAAACGCCGGAAGGGCCTAACATCGGTCTGATTTCATCACTTTGCGTTTTTGCAAAGGTTAACAAACTTGGTTTTATTGAAACGCCTTACCGAAAAGTTGATTCCGGAAAAGTGATACTCAATGAGCAACCAATTTATCTTTCTGCAGAAGAAGAAGATGCTAAAATGATTGCTCAGGCAAATGCATCATTGGATGATAAAGGTAAATTTTTAACTGATTTCGTTAAAGCAAGGTACGAAGGTGATTTTCCTGTTGTTAAACCGTCGGATATCCATTTGATGGATGTTGGAGCAAATCAGATTGCTTCAATAGCAGCTTCTTCCATACCGTTTTTGGAGCATGATGATGCTAACCGTGCTTTGATGGGATCCAACATGCAACGTCAAGCTGTTCCATTACTGAAGCCGACATCTCCAATTGTAGGAACAGGAATTGAAAGATTGTTAGCAAGAGATTCGCGTGTATTAATTAATGCGGAAGGTGATGGTGTTGTTGAATACGTTGATGCCAATGAAATCGTTATTCGTTATGATTGGACTAAAGAAGATAAATTAGTGAGTTTTGATAGTGAGGTGAAGCGTTATCCGCTCACTAAATTTTCAAAGACGAATCAAAGTACCTGTATCAATCTGAAACCAATAGTCAGAAAAGGAGACAAGGTATCTTCAGGTCAAGTACTTTGCGAAGGTTATGCAACGCAACAAGGTGAATTAGCCTTGGGTCAAAATCTTAAGGTAGCATTTATGCCTTGGAAAGGGTATAATTTTGAAGATGCTATTGTAATCTCTGAGAAAATAGTTCGAGATGATATTTTTACTTCCATTCATATCGATGAATATTCGTTGGAAGTCAGGGATACTAAAAGAGGAATGGAAGAATTGACTTCTGATATCCCGAACGTTTCTGAAGAAGCTACTAAAGATTTGGATGAAAATGGTTTAATAAGAATTGGTGCAGAGATCAAAGAGGGTGACATTTTGATTGGTAAAATCACACCTAAAGGAGAAACAGATCCTTCACCTGAAGAAAAATTGTTGCGAGCAATCTTTGGAGATAAAGCCGGAGATGTGAAAGATGCATCTTTGAAGGCAGGACCTTCATTGAGAGGGGTTGTTATCGATAAAAAACTATTCTCTCGAGCAATTAAAGATCGCAAATCAAAAGCGCAGGACAAACCTGTCATCGAACAGTTGGATGCTGATTATGAAATCGACTTCAATGCATTGAAAGATAAATTGGTTGATAAACTAATGACCATAGTTGGTGATCATAAGTCAAATGGTGTGTTCAATAATTTCAAAGAAGAGATTATTAAAAAAGGAAGCAAGTTCGCACAAAAAAATCTTGCTACCATAGATTACTCCATTGTTAATCCCTCAAATTGGACCTCTGATGCTTCTATCAATTCATTGATAGCCAGAGTTATTCATAATTTTAATATTAAGGCAAACGATTTGTTAGGTACTTATAAACGTAAGAAATTCCATATTTCTGTTGGTGATGAACTACCTGCCGGTATTGTTAAAATGGCGAAAGTCTATGTGGCTAAAAAACGCAAGTTGAAAGTCGGTGATAAAATGGCCGGACGTCACGGAAATAAGGGAATTGTTGCAAATATCGTTCGTCAAGAGGATATGCCGTTCTTGGAGGATGGAACACCGGTTGATATTGTTTTGAATCCCTTAGGTGTACCATCTCGTATGAACCTTGGTCAAATCTATGAAACAGTGTTAGGTTGGGCTGGAGAAAAATTGGGTGTCAAATTTGCTACTCCGATTTTTGATGGTGCCAGTCCTGCAGAAATTGATGAATGGACTGAAAAAGCGGGCATTCCAAAATCAGGTAAAACATATTTGTATGATGGTGGTACTGGTGAGCGTTTCCACCAACCTGCTACAGTTGGTGTCATCTACATGTTGAAACTGTCTCACATGGTTGATGATAAAATGCACGCCAGATCAATAGGTCCATATTCATTGATTACACAACAACCATTGGGAGGAAAAGCCCAATTTGGTGGTCAGCGA
>CAZGJF010000043.1:7624-20782 GCA_964526595.1 uncultured Akkermansia sp.
TATTGACTGTCAAATCAGATGATGTCATGGGACGTGCTAAAGCTTATGAATCCATTGTTAAGGGAGATAATATTCCGGAACCGGGAATTCCTGAATCTTTCAACGTTCTTTTGCATGAGTTGAGAGGTTTGTGTCTTAATATTACAATGGACTAATTGTAAAATTTGTTGAATCAGTAAACAAGCAAAAAATGGCTTATAGAAAAGAAACACCAAAAAAACAAAGTAGTTTCAATAAAATTACGATTTCACTGGCTTCACCGGAGGTAATACTTGAACAGTCAAGTGGTGAAGTATTAAAGCCTGAAACAATCAATTATCGTACTTACAAGCCAGAAAGAGATGGTTTGTTCTGTGAACGCATATTTGGGCCTGTGAAGGATTACGAATGTCATTGTGGAAAATACAAAAGAATCCGATATAAGGGAATTGTTTGTGATCGTTGTGGAGTTGAGGTAACTGAAAAGAAAGTTCGACGCGAACGTATGGGACACATTTCTCTTGTCGTTCCCGTAGCCCATATTTGGTATTTTCGTTCACTTCCGAATAAAATAGGTTACTTGTTGGGATTGCCAACCAAAAAACTAGATCAGATCATCTATTACGAGCGTTACGTTGTCATTCAAGTTGGTGTAGCTACCAATTTAGATGGTTCACCTCTTAAAAGAATGGATTTTCTGACAGAGGAAGAGTATATGGATATTTTTGATGCTCTTTCAAAAGAAAATCAATATTTAGAAGATACAGACCCAAACAAGTTCATTGCAAAGATGGGTGCCGAGGCATTGTACGATTTGTTAAGAACCTTAAATTTGGAAGAAACTTCCTATAGTTTACGTCATCAGGCAAATACGGAAACATCAGTTCAACGTAAAAATGAAGCTTTAAAACGCTTACAAGTAGTTGAATCCATGAGAGATTCTCAAGGACGTATTGAAAATCGTCCTGAATGGATGATTATCAAAGTTGTACCGGTCATTCCACCGGAGCTCAGACCTTTAGTTCCATTAGATGGCGGAAGATTTGCGACATCGGATTTGAATGATTTGTATCGCCGTGTAATTATAAGGAACAATCGCTTAAAACGATTAATTGAAATTAAGGCTCCGGAAGTCATTCTTCGAAATGAAAAAAGGATGCTTCAAGAGGCTGTAGATTCATTGTTTGACAATTCGCGTAAATCAAGCGCAGTTAAAACGGAATCAAATAGAGCATTAAAGTCATTATCAGATTCCTTGAAGGGAAAACAAGGACGTTTTCGTCAAAACTTGTTAGGGAAACGAGTTGACTATTCAGCCCGATCTG
The DNA here is from genome assembly GCA_964526595.1 of uncultured Akkermansia sp. Lineage (GTDB taxonomy): Bacteria > Bacteroidota > Bacteroidia > Flavobacteriales_D > Crocinitomicaceae > M0103. The sequence goes on from CAZGJF010000043.1 coordinate 8,929, forward strand.
TTATCGTTGTAGGGCCGGATTTGAAGTTACATGAATGTGGTTTGCCGAAAGACATGGCAGCTGAGCTATACAAACCGTTTATCATTCGCAAGATGATAGAGCGTGGAATTGTAAAAACAGTTAAATCTGCAAAGAAAATAGTAGATCGAAAAGAACCTGTTGTGTGGGATATCTTAGAAAATGTATTGAAAGGACATCCTGTATTGCTTAACCGCGCCCCTACACTTCACAGATTAGGAATCCAGGCATTTCAACCAAAATTAATTGAAGGAAAAGCAATTCGTCTTCATCCATTAGTAACTACAGCGTTCAATGCTGACTTTGATGGTGACCAGATGGCAGTTCATTTACCTCTTGGAAATGCAGCAATATTGGAGGCTCAATTGTTGATGTTAGCCTCACATAATATTTTAAATCCTGCGAATGGCGCTCCAATTGCCGTACCATCACAAGACATGGTACTTGGTTTGTATTACATTACCAAGGGAAAAAAATCGATGGGTAACGACCGTGTTAACGGGGAAGGTATGGTTTTCTATTCTCCTGAGGAAGTCATTATTGCATACAATGAAAAGAAATTGGATTTACATGCTCATATAAAGGTTAAAACCTACGATTTGAACGAACAAGGAGAACCTGCACTACAAATGATTGAAACAACATGTGGTCGCGTTTTGTTCAATGAAAGAGTACCACGTGAAGTAGGTTTCATCAATGATGTAATGACCAAAAAAGCACTTCGGGATATCATCGGTGAGGTTTTAAAAGTATGTGGAACGTCAAGATCTGCACAATTCCTTGATGAAATTAAAGAGCTGGGTTATGAAATGGCGTTCAAAGGAGGTCTTTCATTTAATTTGGATGATATTATTATTCCAAAGGAGAAAACCGAATTAGTTGCCAAGGCTGAAAGTGAAGTAAACGATGTCATGATGAATTACAACATGGGATTGATTACCAACAATGAGCGATATAATCAAATCATTGACATTTGGACACATACTAATTCCCGTTTGACTCATACATTGATGGAGCAGTTGAAATCTGACAAACAAGGGTTCAATTCAATTTACATGATGTTTGATTCCGGTGCTCGAGGTTCGAAAGAGCAAATTAGACAGTTATCCGGTATGCGTGGATTGATGGCTAAACCTCAAAAATCGGGTGCTTCTAGTCAAGAGATTATCGAAAATCCAATTTTATCTAACTTTAAAGAGGGCTTGTCCATTCTTGAATATTTTATTTCAACTCACGGTGCACGTAAGGGCTTGGCTGATACGGCTTTGAAGACTGCAGATGCCGGTTATCTGACTCGTCGTTTGGTGGATGTTGCTCAAGATGTCGTCATCAACGCAGATGATTGCGGAACTTTACGTGGAATTGTGGCGACTTCTCTCAAGAAAAATGATGAGGTAGTTGAGCCGTTATACGATCGAATATTGGGAAGAACCTCTGTACATGATGTTTATGTGCCGGATACCGAAAATTTGATTGTTGCTGCCGGTGAGTTAATCACTGAAGATTTGGCTGTAGCGATTGAAAATGCAGGAATTGAAGAAGTTGAAATCCGATCTGTATTAACTTGTGAAATGCGTCGTGGTGTTTGTTCAAAGTGTTACGGGCGAAATTTGGCTACTCATCGTCTTGCTCAGAGGGGTGATGCTGTTGGAGTGATTGCTGCTCAGTCGATTGGAGAACCGGGAACACAGTTAACATTACGGACTTTCCACGTAGGTGGTACAGCGTCAAACATTGCCGATGTTTCCGATTTAAAAGCGAAAGCTAATGGAAAATTGGAAATAGATGAGTTGAGAACAATTGAAATGAAAAATTCAGATGGTTCTAAACGAGTTGTTGTAGTAGGTCGATCTGCAGAATTAAAAATTACCGATGATAAAACAGGTATTATTGTTATGACTGCAAACATTCCTTACGGTTCAGAAATGGTTATTGATGCCAAAACTAAAGTGAAAAAAGGAGAAGTTATCTGTAAATGGGACCCATATAATGCGGTCATTATTTCTGAAGTTGCCGGTACGGTAGTATTTGACAGTATCATTGAAGGAATTACTTTCCGAGAGGAGGTCGATGAACAAACCGGATTTACTGAGAAAGTTATTACAGAATCTCGGGACAAGAAAAAGAATCCGGCTATTCACGTGATGGATCCTAAAACTAAGAAAATTTTGCGTGAATATTCGCTACCAGTTGATGCGCATATTTCTGTGAATGAAGGAGATAAAATTGAGGCAGGTGAGATCTTGGTTAAAATACCAAGAGTAGCGGGTAAAACAGGTGATATCACCGGAGGTTTACCTAGGGTAACGGAATTGTTTGAGGCTCGTAATCCATCTAATCCCGCAGTTGTTTCTGAAATAGATGGTATCGCTGAATATGGAAAAATAAAGAGAGGTAATAGAGAAATTCAAATTACATCCAAAACGGGTGATGTTCGCAAATATCTTGTTCCGCTTTCTAAACACATTCTAGTTCAAGAAAATGATTTTGTTCGCGCAGGTCAGCCCCTTTCTGATGGAGCCATTACTCCGAATGATATCTTAAACATCGAAGGTCCTACAAAAGTTCAGGAGTATATTGTGAATGAAATTCAAGAGGTATATCGTTTACAAGGTGTAAAAATAAACGATAAACATTTTGAAGTTATCGTTCGTCAAATGATGCTTAAAGCTGAAATTGTTGACGCAGGAGACACTAAATTCTTGGAAGGTCAATCGGTTCATAAAGCTGATATCATGGAAGAAAATGATTCTGTTTTTGGAATGATGGTTGTTACCGATGCAGGAGATTCCACAGTATTGAAGGCCGGACAGATTGTATCCGCCAGAAAATTGCGTGATGAAAATTCTCAATTGAAACGATCAGACAAGAAAGTTGTAGAATCCAGAGATGCAATACCTGCAACTTCTACACCTTTGTTACAAGGAATCACAAGAGCTTCATTGCAGACACAGTCTTTCATTTCTGCAGCTTCATTCCAAGAAACTACAAAAGTGTTAAACGAAGCAGCTATATCCGGTAAAGAAGATCACTTGCTTGGTTTGAAAGAGAATGTCATTGTGGGCCATTTAATACCTGCAGGAACAGGTGTTCGTGATTTTCAGAAAATGATTGTAGCATCTAAGGAAGCATACAGAGAACTTGTTGAAAATTAACAAGTTATAATCTTTTAAAAAGGGGCAGCGAAAGTTGCTCCTTTTTTTTGGTTTAATCTTTCAAATGAAACCGTACTAATTTGTAACTTCATGGTTTAATAGTAAAATGATGGAAGAAGAAAACAATGAAAATCAGGTAAATATCGAATTGAGTGAGGAAACGGCATTGGGAGTGTACTCTAATTTAGCAATCATTACCCATTCTCCGGCTGAGGTGATTTGTGATTTTATACAGATGATGCCTGGAATGCCTAAAGGTAAGGTTCGTTCAAGAGTTATCATGACTCCACAAAACGCTAAACGATTCATGAGAGCTCTCATAGACAATATACAGAAGTATGAACAAAACTTTGGAACGATTGATGAAACCGATCAACCGCCGATGCCTCCAATGAATTTTGGAACACCAAGCACGATGGCTTGAGTCTCCATCTTTTTGAGTTTAAAAATTCATTTGATTTATTTATTTTTGCTCTATGAGAATTTTTGCAATATCATTTGCAATCGTTTTTGGATTTATTTCAATAGCCCCTAACTTACAAGGTGCTCAGTGGTTGAATTTTGGAAAAGTATTGGAGCATTACAACAATCATCAAAGTGGAAGTGAGCGATTTACCTCATTTATAACTTTTTTAAAAAGTCATTATTTCGAAAATCATCCTACCAGTAATGATGAGAAACAAATGCCTTTTAAGTCCACTTCTCTTTGTAAGTTAGTTGTAGTATTTCAAAAGCTTGATCCTGCTCATATTGCATTATTTCCACTTCAGCCTTCTACCCAAAAAGATTGTTTTGGTGAACCCAACCACATCATTCAAAATCGAACCATTTCCATTTGGAATCCTCCTCGTTTGTGTTAATGAATTGACAGCATGAATCTAGATGATTCATTTTTATTCATTAATACTTTCTTTCATGTTAAATAAAATTATTAATTGGTCCATATCCAACAAATTATTAGTTGGTGTTTTGGTCACAGCACTTATTGTTTGGGGTCTCTTCTCCTTGAAAAATTTGCCGATAGATGCTGTTCCGGACATTACCAACAACCAAGTACAAATTGTCACTACAGCTCCTTCTTCAGGTGCTGAAGACATTGAACGTTTTGTTACGTTTCCCATAGAGCAGACGATGGCTACCGTCCCCGGTATAGAGGAAATCCGATCGTTCAGTCGTTTTGGATTGAGCGTTGTGACCGTAGTATTTGATGAGGGAACAGATATTTATTGGGCTCGACAACAGATTTCCGAACGACTTTCAGAAGCTAAAAATTCCATTCCTCCCGGATTTGGTGAGCCTTCTATGGCTCCGTTGAGTACAGGATTAGGAGAAATCTATCAATACATTGTTCGACCTCAAAAAGGATATGAGAAGAAGTTTACTCCGACGGAATTAAGAACAATTCAGGATTGGATCATACGTAGGCAGTTGCTTGGTGTTAATGGTGTTGCTGATGTAAGTGGTTTTGGGGGGAATCTGAAACAATATGAAATTGCTGTTGACCTTGTTCGCTTGAAAGGATTTGGTTTGACCGTGGCAGATGTTTTTAGAGCTGTAGAGCAAAACAACCAAAACATGGGTGGCTCTTACATTGAGCGTAATTCCTCTACTACTTACATACGAACAGATGGTTTGATGAAATCAATCGAAGAGGTTGAACAAACACCGATTCAGCAAACAGCAGATGGTATTCCGGTACTTGTTAAAGATGTTGCTACCGTCAAAATCGGTTCAGCTATTCGCTATGGGGCACTTACATACAACGCAGAGGGAGAGGCTGTTGGAGGTATCGTACTGATGCTTAAAGGAGCCAATTCTTCCAAAGTCATCGAACATGTTAAAGTAAGGATGGAGCAAATCAAAAAGACCCTTCCTAAAGGAGTGGTAATTGATGTGTATTTGGATCGAACCAAATTAGTTGATAGAGCCATTTCAACGGTGTCCCAAAACCTAATCGAAGGGGCAGTCATTGTTATTTTTATTTTGGTTTTACTTCTCGGGAATTTTAGAGCCGGTCTGATTGTTGCCTCAGTTATTCCCTTAGCAATGTTGTTTGCCATTTCACTCATGAATGTTTTCGGTGTTTCAGGTAATCTAATGAGTTTGGGTGCTTTAGATTTCGGATTAATTGTCGATGGTGCAGTCATCATTGTTGAATCTACTCTTCATTTATTGCAACACAAGGGGAATCGAACTCTGATGCCTAAGGAGATGGATGCACAAGTATATCATTCAGCTTCTAAATTCAGTAAAAGTGCTGTTTTTGGACAAATAATTATTCTTGTTGTTTATTTACCCTTATTGGCATTGGTTGGCATTGAAGGAAAAATGTTTAAGCCCATGGCACAGACAGTTATGTTTGCCATTATCGGGGCATTGATTTTGTCTTTAACATATGTTCCGATGATTTCAGCTTTGTTTTTAAATCGAAAAATTGTCGTTAGAGAAACCATTAGTGATCGGATCGTTCAATCGGTAAAACGATTCTATGTACCGGTCCTAAACACATTTTTGAGAAGACAACGTCTTGTTCTTTCATGTTTAATGGTATTACTTGTCACCTGTTTATTCTTATTTACCCGTTTGGGTGCGGAGTTTATCCCAACACTCGATGAGGGCGATTTTGCCGTAGAAACGCGTTTAATAACAGGAACAAGCTTAACCAAAACCATTACGGAAACCTCCAAAGTATCAGAGATACTCAAAAAAAGATTTCCTGAAATCAAAGTGGTTGTCGGAAAAATTGGTACAGCCGAGATTCCAACCGATCCCATGCCTATGGAAGCCTGCGATTTGATGATTATTTTGAAGGATAAAGAAGAGTGGACCTCTGCTAAAACAAAAGAAGGATTGGCAGAAAAAATGCAAAGCCATCTTGAAAATAACATTCCGGGCATATCTTTTGGTTTTTTGCAGCCAATTCAAATGCGATTTAATGAATTGATGACAGGCGCAAAGCAAGATGTGGTAGTGAAAATATATGGTGAAGATTTGGATCAGTTGAGTAAATATGCGAATCAAATAGGTTCAATAGCATCAACAATTTCAGGTGTTCAAGATATTTACGTTGAGAAAGTAACAGGTTTGCCTCAAATGATTGTTTCCTATGACCGATCAGCTTTGGCTAAATATAACATCAGTATAGAAGAAATCAATCGTTTAATTAATATCAGTTTTGCCGGTCAAGCTGCCGGTTTAATTTTTGAAGGAGAAAAGCGATTTGAATTAGTGGTCAAACTGGATTCAACAAACCGTGAATCCATAGACGATTTAAAAGACATAACCATTACATCGCCATTGGGTATTCAGGTTCCATTATCACAATTAGCTCAGGTAGATTGCGTTAAGGGTCCCAATCAAATTCAACGGGATGATGCAAAACGCAGGATTTTGGTTGGTTTTAATGTACGAGGCAGGGATGTTGAAAGCATTGTTAATGATTTAAAAGATAAAATCAATCATCAGGTTACGTTTGACTCGGGCTATTATCCGACTTTTGGGGGAACGTTCAAGAATCTCGAAAATGCCAGATTACGCTTATCAATTGCCGTTCCTGTGGCATTATTTTTGATTTTTTTCCTTCTTTACTTAACATTTCAGTCCATCAAACAGGCTGTATTGATATTTTCTGCGATACCTTTGGCAGCATTGGGTGGTATTCTTGCACTATGGATGCGTGGAATGCCATTTTCCATATCTGCCGGAGTAGGATTTATTGCTCTTTTTGGTGTTGCTGTTTTGAATGGCATCGTTTTGATATCCGAATTTAATTCACTCAAGCGAAATGGATACACCAATCGATTGCGTATTGTTTTGATGGGTACACGTGTCAGGCTGAGACCGGTTTTATTGACAGCTTTAGTGGCATCGCTTGGCTTTTTACCGATGGCCATGTCACATGGAAGTGGAGCAGAGGTACAAAAACCATTGGCAACAGTTGTTATAGGTGGTTTGGTTACGGCAACTATTTTGACCTTATTTGTTCTACCGATGTTTTATTTATTTTCAGAGCGCAATATGAAAAAGAAAGGGAATAAAAAATGGATATTGATGATTTTAGCTTTGCTTAGTTTTCAATCTTTTTCTCAGCTGCCTCAAAAACTTTCCCTTGATCAGTGTTTGGAATTTGCCAGGCAACATAATCCCTCTTTACAAGTATCTTCCTTGCAGATACAAAAGGAGCAACTCAACGGTCGGAGTAATGCTGCTATTCCCAAAACAAACGTAAATCTGATGATGGGTCAGTATAATTCGTATGTCAAACGGGATAATAACCTGACCATGACCCAAACGATACCATTTCCTACTGTTTTTTCAAAAGAAGTAGCGCTCGGAAATGCACGTGGAGATCAGGCAAAAGTGATGTATCAGGCTACATGGAAAGATTTGTCGTTGGACATACAAAAAACATACGAAACAATTTCCTTTTTGAAGAAATCAATTCAGTTGTTGAAACAACAAGATTCGTTATTGGCTCAAATTGAACAGAAATATGAATTAAAGTTGAGTCTTCAAGAAGTAACAAAGTTGGATGCTTTACTGATAAATACGAAACGAAAAGAACTTCATAATGCATTGATAAATAAAGGGCAAGATCTTGCTTCAGAGGAATTCAAATTGCAAGTTTTGATTGGTTCTGATCAGCGTATTACCACTGTGGAAGAACCGTTTGAAATCAAAAAGTTTATTGAATCAACTGATACCTCATCACTGAATCAACACCCGAATGTTCAATTTTTTACTCAACAAAATAAAGTGTTGGTAACCCAAAAAGAGGTTTTAAGAGCACGTGCGCTTCCTGATATAACAGTTGGTTACAGCAATCAGTCATTGAGTGGCATTCAGTTGATTCATGGAAATGAAGTGACATTTACACCTGCGGATCGATTTCATGTCGGGCAAGTAGGTTTGGCAATTCCCTTTTTCTATGGTTCTGTTAAAAAGCAAGTAGCAGTTTTGGATTTGGAATTAAAGCAAAATTCACTGAACAAAAAATATGCCTCAAGTAATTTGAGCACAGGTTTAGATCAAGCGCTTAACAGTTATTCTACGCTGTTAAATTCTTACACACTGTATCTGGAACAACTCATCCCTCAAACAAAAGTGATGCACGAACAAGGAGTGTTCCTTTTGGAAACCGGAGAAATTTCAATGATTGAATTTTTGCAAACGAAGCAATCCATTATTGATATAGAATTGAATTTTATCCAACTCATTAAAGATATTAACCAAACAACACATCAATTAAACTGGTATGTACAAAATTAAATTTGAATCAATGAAAACTATAATTCTTACACTTACGTTGATTGTTCTATTCGTTTCTTGCTCGGAAAAAAAGGAAACAAGCAATACTGATCATGTTGTGAAATCAGTTGAATCAGTTACACTTACAAAAGAACAAATTAAAAATACCGGAATTCAGTTTGGCCTTGCCGAAAAAATGCCTATTGGTCTGATTGTTTATGCAAATGGTACCATTGAAGTTCCCCCGCAGAATAAAACGGTGGTTTGTGCTCAGTTTGGAGGATTTATCAAATCACTCAAAGTCTTGGATGGAATGTCTGTTAAAAAAGGTCAAACTTTGTTGACACTTGAAGACCCTGAACTGATACAACTACAACAGGATTATTTAGAAGTTGTTGGCAACCTCGAATATTTGGAAGCCGAGACAAACAGACAAAAACTCTTGGTAACAAAAGAGGCAGGAAGTCTAAAAGCATTTCAGCAAGCAAAATCACAATATAACGCTGCTTTAGCAAAGAAAAGCGGGCTTAGTTCCAAATTAAAAATGGCGGGAGTCAATTTCAATAAATTGTCCAAAGGTGAAATCCAAGAAGACATTGCAATCATTGCACCATTCTCGGGAGTTGTTACCAAAGTAGCTGTTGATGTGGGCGCTTATGCAACTCCTACAGATCATTTGCTTGAGATTATAGATTTACAGCATGCTCATGCAGAAGTTATTGTGTTTGAGAAAGATGTAAAGAAGCTGAAAATAGGGCAGCGAGTTAGTCTACTGTTTGCTGATGAAAATGAACAAGTTGATGCCACAATCTTTTTGATCGGTAAAGAAATTGCAAAAGATCGCTCGGTTAAAGTTCATTGTCATTTGAATAAGGAAAATAGTTTGATTGCTCCCGGTTCATTTTTTAAAGCAAAGATTCATTGTGGTGTTTCGGAACAATATTGTGTTCCATCTGAGGCTATTGTTGAATATGAGGGTAAAAATGTGGTTTTTTGTCCACTCAAAAAATCAGGAAACGCAACACGTTTTATCCCTGAAGAAGTAACACTTATTGCAAGCGATGAAGCTAAGACAGCGATTCGATTTAAAAATCCGAACCGTTTGTTTACAGATCGCATTGTATTTACAGGTGCTTACGACATATTATCTGCCGTATTGATTCAAAGTGAGGAATAATTCATTACATTTAATTCATGAAATTTCATTCGATGTTGATGCTTTGTTTTATACTGCTTGTCGGTACCTTATCTTTTTATAGTTGTAAAAAAGGTGAAAAATGCGGAGAGACAAACAAAAGTATTTCAGGGGGTCATGAATCTCACAATTTTGGAATGGATTGCATGAATTGCCATAAAAGTGGGGGAGAAGGAAAAGGTTGTTTTTTAGTGGCAGGAAGTGTCAGTAAAATGAATACGACATCACCGGTAAGTGCCGGCATCGTGAAATTGTTTACCCAACCGGGTGGGGCAGGAAGCTTAAAATACACCATTCCGATCGATTCGAAAGGTAATTTTTATTCTACTGATAACATCGAATATTCAGGATTATATCCTGTCATTGTCAGCTCAACCGGCTCACAGTTTAGCATGAGTTCACCCGTTTCAACCGGCTCATGCAATACCTGTCATACAGGGTCGAATAAACTCATTGCCAATTAATTTTTGATACCCTAATGGACAAAGGTCACATACAAATAGAGATAGATGCTTGGTATTTATATGCCAAGTTAGCAGCGCATGAATCCGACCCCTTGGTTGCACACGTGTTTGAACAAATGAGTGAAATAGAGAAGAGTCACGCTGTTGAATTTGCGAACAGTATGAATCTGCCTTTCGAATCCATTTGTAAACCATCGTGGAGGGCCAAAACATTGAATCGCATCGGAATGATTTTTGGCTATGATTACGTGTTGGGAGCTTTGATGGATACCGAAAAAAGTTTGTCTGACGCTGTGATTCGCCAAAAAGAAATCAGCAAGCATCAATTGACTGGAAACGAAGATTCACATGTGAAGATTCTCCGCTCAATTCTTGAAAATGATAAACGAGTTTCAGGAACACAGATGGCACGCTTTGAAAAACGCCACCGTTCAGTTGGAGGCAATGCAATTCGTGCTGCCGTTTTAGGTGGCAATGACGGCTTGGTATCTAATTTCAGCTTGGTTATGGGAATAGCGGGTGCAACTACTGGGCAATCAGGTGTGTTATTAGCTGGAATGGCCGGTTTGTTGGCCGGAGCATTGTCGATGGCATTGGGAGAATGGATTTCAGTGAAAAGTTCACAAGAACTGTATGAAAACCAGATGCAGTTGGAAATGGAAGAACTTGAATTGAATCCTGAGGGCGAACGCAAAGAATTAAAGCTGATATATATGGCGAAAGGCATTCCGGAAGATCAAGCTTCGGAGATCGTAGATGAGTTGATGAAAAATAAAGAACACGCTCATGAAGTGTTAGTCAAAGAAGAATTAGGAATCAATGCCGAAGAGCTGAAAGGTTCAGCGATGGAAGCCGCCTTATCATCGTTCTTTTTGTTTGCGATTGGTGCCATCATTCCGGTCATCCCTTTTATGTTTTTAAGTGGTGTACAAGCGATTGTGCTTAGTAGTGTTTGCAGTGCAATCGGACTCTTTTTAATTGGAGCTGCCATTACCTTGTTTACAGGTAAAAGCGTTTGGTATTCCGGGTTGAGGCAAGTCTTTTTTGGCTTGGCAGCCGCAGCAATAACCTTCGGGATAGGTAAGGTCATTGGAATTTCAATGGCGGGTTAATTCACTAAAAAATAATGATATGAATCAAGCACATTCACATTTAGTTGTCAATCACTTACCAATCATTTTTCCGATGGTTGGATTGATTGTTTTAGTAGGAGGTTTTATTTTTCGTTCGGCGGTCATTAAGCGCGTTGCCTATTTTATTTTTATACTTGGCGCAGTTGCTACCTTACCAACTATGTTGACAGGTGAAGGTGCTGAAGAGGTAGCGGAACATATTGCAGGCGTTTCAGAACGCTTCATACATGAACACGAAGAAAAAGCAGAATTATTTGCGATGTTGAGTTACATTGTGGGCGTATTATCGCTCATTGCGCTGTGGTTGAATTGGAAACAAAACAAGTTAGCTTCCCTGTTTTCGTATGGTGTGTTAATTGTTGCGTTAGGAGCATTGTTTATGGGAAAACAAACGGGTACAAGTGGAGGAGAAATACGCCATACGGAAATTCGAACCGGAAAAAATGCCACAAACGGTTCGATGTCCGAAGAAGCTGAGTCTGATGATGATTGAAGTATTGTTTATAAAGATTTATTCTACCCATCGCTCAGCGGAAACAGAAGTACTGAAGCTATTCGTGCCAAGTAACCTGCCTTAAATACAGAGCTCGACTATGCTCAGCATCCGAAGTATTAGGTTGGAGAGCCTGTCGAACCAACCAT
>CAZGJF010000044.1:0-20210 GCA_964526595.1 uncultured Akkermansia sp.
TTATCATTTAGTTAATAACATTTTTACTAACAATCCTTATCCCGAACTCACGTTAGTTAGTTCGAAATAAAAATAATATTTGTTTAACATTAAATCCTAATTGTTGTTATATTTAAAGTAGCAGTTTCTTTAATCTAAATAAATAGGTTTTTGAAATAAGTAAAAGGTTTTTTCCAAACGGTTATCCTTAAATTCCTTATAGTTAATGACGTAAGTTGAGTCTTGATACCCTTCAGCATGTATCAACACACTTATTTTTTTGCGTTTTTTATCAAACAATGTGTCGTAGATCATTGCAACAAAGTGACCGTCTTTATCGGTAAGGTGGCTTAAATGATCCCATTCATGTTGACTATTCGTAATGCGAATCGAGGAAAAAGTGATTGGTTCATGACTTTCTTCATCCTGCACAATTCCAGTGATGCTGTAGGGCTGAAAGGGATCGTTTGGATATCGTTTTTCATAGCGTTCAATCCGACGATATTTGCGCTCAAAATACTTCACGGTAGCCTTGTCAGAATCTGACATGCCACGGTAAGCACATGCTGAAAGCATTGACATCACGACAAAAGAAATCAGTTTTTTAAGCATAAATGTTTATCGTTTAAAGTACTTTTTGCATGAGGTAGTGTTGTAAAACGCCAAACAATTTATAGGAAGGCTCAACGCGTTCGTATCCTATTTTTGTGTAGAAATGAAGTGCATAATCCCGCGCATGGAGGATCATCGTTGTTTTTCCCAATTCTTTGGCGCGCTCCTCTACCGATTCCATAATCTGTTTTCCATAGCCTTTTCCTTGATGGTTTAAGTCAACTGCAACAAATCGAACTTGAGAAATGGTCTGTTCCGCTGTGTTATCTAAACGAGCAATCGCATGCAATTGATTTTCTAAATACAGTCCAAAATGAATTCCGGTTGCATCCGCTTCATTACGTTCACTACCACGTGGTTGGTTTAATGGTTCGCGCAAAACACGAAACCGCAAATCAAAATACGCTTCCCATTCTTCTTTGGTAACCGGAGTTCGAATGCTTATTCCCATGTGAAAGCGATTGAACTGACACGTTTAGTTTGGGTTTCCTGAATCACTTCTTCTCGAATCATTTGAGAAGCCGTAGGGTCTTTGAAAACTTCTGCAAGGTCTTTTATTTTTCCGGCAGGTACATGTTGCTCAAGCATTGCTTGCAGGATCTGATCACTTGCTAATGGTTTGATTTTTTCCTGCAAAATTTGCTGAAGTTCATGCCTGTGAACCACCCGTTCTGAGTTGGAAATAAAACGATTATCTGTTGAAAGTTCTTCTACGTTCAAGTAAGCGCACAGTTTCTGAAAATGTAGGTCGCTCCCTATCGCAAAAGTGATGTAATCTCCTTCGTTGGTTTGAAACAACTCACCGTAAGGCGCGATATTTGGATGTAAGCTACCAATACGTTGAGGAACATGATGTTCCATCAAATAATTTGATGCTTGATTTACCAAACTGCTGATAGCGGATTCGTAGAGTGATACGGATACAGATCTTCCAACTCCATCATTCATCCGTTTCATGAGTGCAAGCAGCAGTCCTTCCTTAAGTTGGTGAGCTGCCAATACGTCAATCAAAGCAACCGGCATTTTCACAGGCCCGCTTTCAGCAGTTCCATTCATCGACATGAACCCTGTTTCAGCTTGCAGGATAAGGTCATAAGCGACTCGATCGCTGGAACTGCCAAACCCATTGATTTTACCACAAATCAACTTAGCATTGTGTTTTCGTAACGTAGCGTCTTCGATATTTAATTTGACTTCATCACCGGGTTTAAAGTTGGAGATCAAGATATCTGAGTCGCTAATTAAGTGAATGAAAATACTATAATCTTCCTTTTTTTTTAAATCCAAAAAACGATATGATTTTTTGAAGTTAATCGCAGAAAAATAGGCCGATACGGGTTTGTTCTTATCTTCGGTCGGTAATTTCCAGCTGCGTGTAACGTCCGGAGTGGAAGGATTTTCGATCTTGATGACTTCCGCACCTAATTCCGCAAAGAATGTAGCAACTGAAGGTCCTGCTAAAACTGTTGAGGCATCAATAATCTTGAGATTAGAGAACATGGTTATGCGATGATTTTATCCAAATTTAACAGATGTCATTGTCAGCGAACCGGCCATGGGCTTGTCATTAAAGAATGAAATAGTGTCTTTATTTTCTTGTAATCCCAAGGTATAAATCAATGGATAATAATGATCCGGAGTTGGAATAGCCAATTTTGCTGCCGGATTTAACTTTTCGTAAGCCATCAATGCTGCGTGGTCATTTGCTTCAATTTTTTCTTTGAAAATGGCATTCATCTCAAGCGCCCAATCATATCCGTACGAATCGTTTATTTTATCCCATGCAACCATTCCAAGGTTATGAACCATGTTGCCCGACCCAATGATTAATACTCCTTTTTTGCGTAACGAAGCAAGTTGTTTGGCGAGGTTATAGTGATAGTTTGCAGGCTGATTGTAATCAATACTCAATTGCAGAACGGGAATGTTTGCGTTTGGATACATGTGTCGTACGATTGTCCACGTACCATGATCCAGCCCCCAATCATGGTCCAGCATGACGTTTGTAGAAGTGATGAGTTTAGCAGTTTCGTCTGCGAGTGTTGGGCTGCCTGGTGCAGGATATTGCACGTCAAATAATTGTTGTGGGAATCCACCGAAGTCGTGGATGGTTTTCGGATGTTCCATTGCCGTGACATACGTGCCTTTTGTGAGCCAATGTGCTGAAATACAGAGTACCGCTTTCGGCTGATCAATTTCTGTAGCCATTTTTTTCCAATAGCGTGAAAACTCATTGTCTTCAATACCATTCATCGGAGACCCATGTCCAACAAACAGTACCGGCATTTTAGAATCCGTTTCCGGCAGAGATTGTATCAGTGAATCGATGGCTCCAACTGAACCAAATGAAAGTATACCACTCATAAGTGTCAAAAATTTACTTCGATTCATGTATGTAATTAGTTCATTTTTTCAAGTGTTACGATTGCAGTACCGTGATGTATAAAATTTAATTGTTTGGCAGCTTTTAGTGTTAAATCAATGATGTGACCTGATTTTTTACTCAGTCGATCGTTTATTTTGACAACTACGACAGAGTCATTTTTAAGGTTGCGAACTCTTACGATTGTTCCAAAGGGCAAAGTTTTATGTGCTGCAGTAAGGCTGTCTTGACGAAATACTTCTCCGGATGATGTCCTCCTTCCTTCAAATCGAGAGGAATAATAGCTCGCTCTTCCTTTTTGAAGTTGTAACTTAACTACAAAACCACATGTCATGAAAAATAATAACCCTAACTTCAGTTTTTTCATTGACCTAAAGATAGGTTAAACATTTTAATTCATGCAATGATCTGCTTCAAATCACCCAAAATGGAGTAATTTTGTTATATGCATCTGAAATCCATTCAGCTCATTAATTTCAAAAATTACGAAGAAATTTCCATCGAATTATCTTCCAACGTAAATTGTTTTATTGGTAAAAATGGATCTGGTAAAACTAATATTTTGGATGCAGTTCATTACTTGAGTCTTTGCAAATCCTTTTTAAATGTGATGGATCGTCAAAATATCCGATTTGATCAGCATTTCTTTACCATTCAAGGCATTTGGCACAAAGAGGAAAAAGACGTGTCTATTTTCTGTGCAGTTAAAAGTGGTGCCAAAAAAATAGTCAAGCGCAATAAAAAAGAATACGAAAAATTGGCAGAACATATTGGTCAGTTCCCTGTAGTGATGATTTCCCCTTATGATCGTGATCTGATTTCGGAGGGAAGCGAGTTGCGTCGCAAATGGATGGACGGTATCATCTCTCAATTTGATCCCAAATACCTGGATGATCTGCAACGATATACTAAAATTTTGGATCAACGAAATGCACTGTTAAGAAACATGTTTGACCAACGGATATTCGATCGAGAATCAATCGAAATCTGGAATGAACAGATGGTCGAAACAGGAAACTCAATATATACCAAACGGAAATCTTTTTTGGAGGAGTTTATACCTGTTTTTAGAGACAGATACAATTTCATTGGTTTGGACGCAGAAGATGTCAATTTGGAATACCGATCTCAACTCAATGAAATGAGTTTTAAAGATCTCATTCAATCTTTTGAGAGAAAGGATGCTCTCACTCATTATTCTAATGCCGGAGTTCACAAGGATGACCTCCTGTTTACCATCAAAGATCACCCTATTAAAAAGTTTGGTTCACAAGGACAGCAAAAATCATTTGTTATCGCTTTACGACTTGCTCAATATGAATGGTTAAAGAAGCATTTGCAGTTAGATCCGGTCATTCTGTTAGATGATATTTTTGATAAGCTGGATAAATCTCGTGTTAAAAGCTTATTGGAGTTGGTTTCAAATCGACATTTTGGGCAGGTACTGGTCACAGATACAGATGAAGATCGAATTCGGTCAATATTCAATAGCGATTTCATGGACAAGAAGTTATTTCATGTTGATCAGGGGTCGATAGTGCAACTGTGACCTAATTTCCTGTGAAATTATTCTAGTTGAATTCAATTAGTAATCTCTGAAAGAAAGGTCTTTCTCTCAAACAAATCACTTTTTTATTGTTAATATTGATCTGCAAACAGTCTTTCATCTATTTCTGTCACAAATGTATCTTTGCATGTGGAATTAATCAGACGTCTTTTGTTATCGTTAGTCAAGCTATTGTTCTTCTGGCTTGTTTTATTTGATTTTGAGCGCTTGCTTTTTTCTGTATTCAATTGGAATAAGTTTGCAACAATTTCCTTTTTGGAATGGATGCAGGCATTCGTTTATTCGATACGATTAGATCTTGCAACAGCTTCCATTTTGAGTATTATTCCATTGCTTGTTTTGTTCATTTTTACTGTCAAACCGAATCATTTACTCCGTTTTCTTTTCTATGGTGTTGTTGTGTTTGAAATGACATTTTGCGCATTGGTGCATAGTGGAGAAATCAACGCTTATCCTGAATGGAATCATAAATTAACTACTCGTGTATTTACCCACTTACTAAATCCAGATGAGGTTGTCAGAACAGCAGATTACAGTATGACAATTTGGTTTGCTGTATTTGCCTTCATTGAAATATTAGTTGGTTATAAATGGATGAAGTTCATGTTCTCATTGAAAAGTAATATGTTTTATGCTAAACATTCGATTTCAACCATTTCACTTGGATTGATAACATTTGCCTTTTCGGGAGTCGGGCTCATTCTAATGGCACGTGGAGGAACTCAGCCTATACCCATAAATACAGATGCAGCCTATTATTCCAACAACTACGCAGCAAACGATTTATCTGTCAATTCACTTTATTTTTTTACAAAAAGTTTCTTGGTATATAGCCGTGGGGAGTCAGCAGCTATGTTCCCCGTTTTAAGTGATACTGAAATCAAAAAGTCGCTTCCTGATTTTTTTGAATATAAATACAAGAAAACTCACAGTAATCAAATATTAAGACAAGAACGGCCCAACCTTATCTTCATTGTGTTAGAGAGTTGGACTGCTAATGCCATACAAAGTATTACCGGTAAACCGGGGGCGACACCTTATTTTGATAAAATGACCAAACAAGGATTGCTTTTTACAAATATTTATGCAACAGGCGGTACCTCTGAAGTGGGAAACTCTTCAATTTTCAGTGCTTATCCTGCATTACCTGAAATTTGGATTTCGATGCAACCAGATAAGCACCGTAAAATTCCTTGTTTGAATCAGGATCTCAAAAAATGGGGATATTCATCGCATTATCTCTTCAGTGGTGATTTGAAGTATGGAAATATTGGTAGTTACTTCATTGATCATGGATTTGATACAGTCGAAGATGAAACAAATTTCCCCAAAAATCTTCAACGAGGAAAATTGAATTATTATGACGAAGACTTATATCACTTGCTCCTGAAAAAGATTGATCATACCAAGCCTCCCTTTTTGCATGTGGCATTTACTGGAAGTACTCATTCTCCATACGATTATCCCAAAAATGGAATAAAGAATTGGAAGGGAAAAGAAGCTGCATTTATGTCTTCGCTTTACTATGCAGACAAGTGTTTGTACCAATTTCTAAAACAGTGTAAGAAAAAACCTTGGTTTAAGAATACCTTATTTGTTTTCATTGCTGACCATGGGCATGCGGCGCCGAATGTTGAAAATCCAAATTTGACTGCTTATTTTCACATTCCGTTACTGATTTATGGCGAGCCTCTTAAAAAAGAATATCGCGGTAAACGAATTGAATCTATCGGATCCCAGTCTGATGTAGTTGCTACCTTGCTTTACCAAATGAATGGAAATACAAACCATTATCCATGGAGCAAGGATCTGCTTAATCCCCAGTGCCCACAATTTGCATTGCATACAATCAATGGGGGATACGGATGGATAACGCCTGATGGGAATTTTAGCTACAATATGGACGGGAGAAATTATACTGATCTTGGCTATGAAAAGCGTGATCTTATTCAGGAAAAAAAGCGTTGTCATGCGTTCATGTCGCTAGTTTACAAAGAATTCAAGAGGTTATAAGATGTATCAATTTAAACAAAATAACGAATTTAAAGGCATCCTTTTTGTTGCATTAATCATCCGTTTGGTTGCAGCTATTTTTTCACAAGGTTATGGCATGCACGATGATCATTTTTTGGTCATAGAAGCAGCCGCATCTTGGACTGATGGGTACGATTATAACCATTGGCTACCTTGGTCGCATGGAAACAAAGGTGTTCCGGAAGGGCATAGTTTCACATATGTTGGCTTAAATTTCATTTATTTCTGGATGATGAAATCAATCGGGTTAGTTAATCCTAAAGGCTTGATGTTTTTTAATAGATTGTTGCATGCTTTGGCCTCATTGTTTGTTGTTTGGTACAGCATGAAAATTACCGAGAAACTGTCAAACCAATCCAATGCTAAAACAGTTGGTTGGTTTTTAGCCCTTTTGTGGATGATACCTTATGTATCAGTCCGAAACTTGTTTGAAGTGGCACCATTACCGTTCATTATGATAGGAGTATGGTTATTATTACAAAAACAATCGTTCAAATTTCTTTTTGTAGCAGGACTACTGATTGGATTTGCTGTTTCATTTCGCTACCAAATTGGGGTTTTTGCCATTGGTATTGCATTTTACTTTTTGTTTCAAAAGCAATTGAAAGAACTCATCTATTTTTCATTAGGTGTCATTTTTATTTTTTGCTTGACACAGGGGTTAGTTGATTATATGATTTGGGGTTATCCCTTTGCTGAATTAAAAGGTTACGTAACCTATAATCTGAATGAAGGAACAGCATATCTACCTAATCAGAATTATTTCATGTATTTCTATGTTTTGATAGGCGTATTTTTCATTCCATTAGGCTTTCTTATGGGCTTAGGCTTCGTTAAATCAATCAAGAAGTATTTTATTTTGGCTTTGCCAACCATATTATTCATCCTATTCCATACCTTTTACCCAAACAGGCAGGAACGGTTTATTCTGACGATTATTCCTTTTTTCATTATATTAGGTGTCATGGGTTATCAACTGTTACGAGATACTCCTTTGAAAATGAAATGGTGGAGGATATCCAATCAGATTTTTTGGGTTTTGAATATTCCTTTTTTAATTTTTACTTCGACAATGTATTCCAAAAAATCAAGGGTTGAATCCATGTACAGTATTTATGGCAATAAGATAGAGAATGAACGTATATTACTTGAAGGATCTGCTTCTAACCGGCTTTCGATGCTTCCTAAGTTTTATGCTTCCAGTTGGCATTGTTCATTTACCGAACGATTGGATAATACTCAGAGATTGGATGTAAATGCCGGATCAAAATATGATTATATCTTCTTTTTCGATGATAAAGAATTGGCAGCCAGAATAAAAAAATACCAAAAGATTTATCCTCACATGTCTTTGGTTAAAAAATGTTACCCCAGTTTGTTGGATCTTATACTGCGAAAACTAAATCCGAGAAATGCCAATGAGTACATTGAAGTATGGCAAACGAATATTCTCAATCTTACAAAGTAAATCAATGTTTTTCAGGTGAAAATACTTATCATACGTTTCAGTTCAATAGGAGATATTGTCCTAACAACTCCGGTTTTAAGGGCTCTGAAAGAACAATTACCTCAAGTTACGGTTCATTATGTTACGAAATGTTCATACACTTCGCTGTTAGAAAACAATCCGTATATTGATCAAGTATTTTGTTTTGAGAAGTCTATAAAAGAAGTTTTACCGTCTCTTAAACAAGAGAAATACACACACCTAATTGATCTACATAACAATATAAGGTCGTTATATTTGAAGTTTAAGTTGGAAACACCTTCTTTTTCGTTTCCAAAATTGAATTTCAGAAAATGGTTATTTGTTCGATTTAAAATCAATAAGTTACCGAAAAAACATGTTGTTGAACGTTATTTCGAGGCAGTAACAGAATTAGGAGTTCAAAATGACCGAAAAAAATGTGAACTCTTCATACGTGATGATCAGGAGATTTCCGTTCACGATGTATTTAAGCTTAATTCAAAGGGTTTTTTAAGTATAGCAATCGGTGCACAGTATGATACCAAAAAGATGCCGGTACAGAAAATAAACGAAATTATTACACAACTTAAAATGCCAATTGTATTGGTGGGAAACGGAATGGATTTTCCATTGGCAGAACAGATTATTCAGCAAAATAAAGGCCGAAATCAACTTTATAATGCGTGTGGAAAATATAATTTGTTGCAATCAGCGAGTATTGTGAAACAATCTATCGCGTTATTGACTAATGATACCGGCTTAATGCATATTGCATCTTGTTTTCAGATTCCTACAGTCAGTGTTTGGGGAAATACACACCCTTCGTTTGGCATGTACCCTTATTTTCCGGAAATTGAAAATTTATTCACAATACATCAAGTCAATAATCTGCATTGTCGACCATGTTCAAAAATAGGTTTTAAAGCGTGTCCCAGAAAGCATTTTAAGTGCATGAATCTCCAAAAAAGTGATGAAATAGCGAACGATCTGATACAATTATCAGGGGAGGTCGTACATAAATAATTTTTTCATTTCAGTTGAAAGGTGTGCTTTCTTTTATATTGAATACTTTTGTGGTCGTATGAAAAAGCTGTTATTTTTTTTGATTTTGCTTGTGATAAACCATTTTCGAGCACAAGAAAGATATTCATTGAGTGGAACAATTTCTGATTCTGCCCGAGGCGAAGCGCTCATTAATGCTTCAATCAAGGTTAAAGGAATGAATTTAGGCGCTCTCTCCAATGAATATGGTTTTTATTCTATCACCTTACCAAAAGGAAATTATACACTGTTAATTTTCGCAACAGCATACGAATCACAAGAATATAACTTGATCTTAAATAATGACATCCGCAAGAATTTTCAACTCACATCAATAGGTGATAAAATCAAAGAAATTAAGGAAATTAGTGTATCGGGTAAAAAACAAGATCAACATATTTCCGACCCAATCATGGGGGTAGAGCGATTGAACCCTGCCGAAATAGCTAAAATACCCGTTCTTTTAGGTGAAAAAGACATACTAAAAACGATGCAGCTCTTGCCCGGTGTGAAAAATGCAGGTGAAGGGAACGCCGGTTTTTATGTGCGTGGTGGCGGAGCTGATCAAAATTTGATTTTATTAGATGAGGCACCTGTGTACAATGCTTCACATTTACTCGGTTTTTTTTCCACGTTTAATTCTGACGCCATCAAAGATGCTGTACTTTTCAAAGGAAATCAACCAGCAAATTACGGCGGTCGCCTTTCTTCGGTGTTGGATATTAAAATGAATGAGGGAAATTCCAAAAAATACAATGTTAGTGGCGGACTCGGATTAATCTCATCCAGATTGAACGTGGAGGGACCCATTGTCAAAAACAAAGCTTCATTTTTGATATCAGGCAGGCGAACGTATGTAGATATGTTCTTAAAAACCAGTGACAAGTTCAAGGATAACACCCTATATTTTTATGATTTGAATACCAAAATAAATTATCGAATTAACGATAAACATCGTTTGTATCTTTCCGGTTATTTTGGAAGAGATAAATTAGGGTTGGGAGATCAGTTTGGGATAAATTGGGGAAATGCCACGGGAACTATGCGTTGGAATTATGTGATTAACTCAAAATTATTTGTAAATACATCGCTTATTTTCAGTTCATACGATTATTTAATCGCTATTAAAAATGCTGATGTTGATTTTGATGTTAAGTCATCAATTAAGGATGTCAATTTAAAGCACGAATATCAGTATTTCATCAATACACGTAACAAAATGCGATTTGGTTTTAATACCATTCAACATGCGATCATCCCCGGACAAATTGATTCTGAAATGGGAGGAATTAAGCCACTAAAATTAACTGCTAGTAAATCCTTGGAATCAGCTTTGTTTGTGAATGATGAGATGACTGTTTCTGAACACTTGAATATTAGCGGCGGATTTCGATTGAGTGCTTTTTCATTACTTGGAAATAAACAAAACATTTATGCGTACAATAAGATGGGAGAAGTAACGGACACTGTTGTTTATTCAAAAAATGCTTTAATTAAAACCTATCCTGTTTTTGAACCTAGAATCTCAATGAGTTACCTATACAGCAAAACAGCCTCCTTCAAATTAGCATATGCACATAATGCTCAGTTTATCCATCTCATCTCAAACACCACATCTGCATCTCCGACTGATTTGTGGATTCCTTCCAGTTTTAATACGAAACCCGAGTTGTGTGATCAGTTTTCGATAGGATGGTTTAAGAATATCAAAGAAAACACCTATGAAATAGGTTTGGAAACCTATTATAAGAGCCTTCAAAATCAAATCGACTACCGCAATGGTGCAAACCTGCAAGCGAACGAACTCATTGAAGGAGAATTGTTGTATGGAATCGGAAGAGCTTATGGTGCCGAATTTGTTTTGAAGAAGAAAACAGGTCGTTTGAGCGGGTGGATCGGTTATACTATTTCACGAACTGAACGTAAAGTAGATGGTATTAATGAAGGTAAATGGTATGTTGCCAAGCAAGATAGGACACATGATTTATCAATTGTTTCAATAATTGAAATTAATTCAAAAGTTTCTATATCAGCATTATTCGTTTATTATACAGGAAATGCAGTTACGTTCCCATCCGGTAAATACATGGTAAATGGTCAAACAGAATTTTTGTACACCGAACGAAATGGGTATCGTATGCCGGCATATCATCGAATGGATATTGGTGTGACTTGGCAGCGAAAAAATACTTCAACGTATGAATCAAGCTGGAATTTTTCAATTTACAATGTATATGGAAGAGAAAATGCCTATTCGATTTCATTCAGAGAGAAAGCGGATAATCCTGAGGTGACTGAAGCGGTTCAAACTTCTCTTTTCAGATGGATCCCTTCGGTAACTTATAACTTTAAGTTTAAGTAATTATGAAAAATTTCATGTTTCCGGTATATCTATTCATTGCTTGTTGGACATTTTCTTCGTGCACTAAGGTGATTGATGTCAATTTGAATTCCAAAGACCCACAATATGTGATTGAAGGCGTTGTAACATTGGGAGAAACTACCCATCAAGTGAAAATAACCAGAACATTGAATCTTAATGAATCTGTTGCATACCCGACTGTAGGTGATGCCATAGTTTTCTTAACGGATGATTTAGGCAATAATGTTGAGCTTGAACATGCCGGGCAGGGTACTTATCAAGTGAGCAATTATCAAATACACGAAGGTCGAACATATACAGTCTCCGTAACCATTGGCTCTAAAATATTTCAAGCAAGCAGTACAGTACCACCACTAGTTCAAATGGATACTTTAACTACTTTCCCTTTCAGCTTTGGACCAGCAAGTATAAATGCACTCGTACCGGTCAGATTCGATATCCCTGATATTGCCAATTATTATCAATTCAATCTATTCGAAAAAGGAATTCAAAAAAGAGGAGTTTACATCCAAAACGACGATTTTAATGATGGGAATATCATGTTAGAACCAATTTTTTCTGACAGTATAGACAGTGGTGATACAATCACCGTTGAAATGTATTGTATCGACAAACCTATTTACAAGTACTTTTATACCTTGCTTCAAAACATTAGCGGTTCAACACCGGCTAATCCCACTTCCAATTTTTCCGGGGGGTGTTTAGGTTATTTCTCCGCTAGAACCAAGGATGTAAAAAAAGTAATCATTCCATAGTTTTTTACCCGGAACACATTTCGCATGAATCCGGATTATCCAAAGAACATGCAATTGCCGCTTGCTGTTGTTCAATGGTCTGTACCTCAGGTTTTTCAGCAACTGTTGTTTTGTCAACCGTAAACTTAATTGCATCTGTTGCTGCTTTTGTTCTCAGGTAATATATCCCTGTCTTTAACCCTTTTTCCCAGCCGTAAAAATGCATGGAAGTAAGCTTTCCAAAATTGGCATTTTCCATGAAAATATTTAAAGATTGTGACTGGCAAATATAAGCACCCCTATCAGCAGCTTGATCAATTATCGCTTTCTGTGAGATTTCCCAAGCGGTTTTATATAAATCTTTTAATTTTTGTGGTATTTCATTGATGTTTTGAATTGAACCATTGTGCATCATAATTTTACTTCGCATTTCTTTATTCCAAAGACCTTCTTTCACTAAATCTTTTAAAAGATGCTTGTTGACAATGATAAATTCACCTGAAAGAACACGACGTGTATAAATGTTGGAAGTATATGGTTCAAAACATTCATTATTTCCAAGAATTTGAGCTGTAGAAGCTGTTGGCATTGGTGCAAGTAATAATGAATTTCTCACACCGTATTCTTTCACTTCTTCTTTTAAAACATCCCACTCCCATCTGTTAGAAGGAGTAACACCCCACATATCGAATTGAAAAATTCCCTTGGACACGGGAGAACCTGCGAATGTTTCATATGATCCTTCAACTTTTGCCAAGTCTTTGGAGGCAGTCATAGATGCATAGTAAATTGTTTCGAATACTTCTTTGTTAAGTGTTCTTGCTTCAAGCGATTCAAATGGGTAACCCATCATAATAAATGCATCTGCTAATCCTTGAACTCCTAGTCCTATAGGCCGATGTCGCATGTTGGAATTTCTGGCTTCCGCAACCGGATAGTAATTTTCATCAATGATGCGATTCAAATTAATGGTCGCCTGATAAGTTACTTCAAATAATTTATCATGATCAAAAGTGCCATTTTCTGTCACAAATTTTGGCAACGCGATAGACGCCAAGTTGCAGACAGCCACTTCGTCAGGAGCTGTATATTCAACAATTTCTGTGCACAAATTAGAGGATTTAATTGTACCTAAGTTTTGTTGATTTGACTTTGCATTTGCGGCATCTTTATACAGCATGTAAGGCGTTCCGGTTTCAATCTGTGATTCTAATATTTTGAACCAAAGATCTTGAGCTTTGATTGTTTTTCTCCCTTTTCCTTCTCGCTCATAACTCAAGTACAATGTCTCGAACGCTTCACTGTGAGTGTCTGACAGACCGGGACATTCATGAGGGCACATTAATGTCCACTCACCATTTTCTTTGACACGTTTCATAAACAAATCAGGAATCCAAAGAGCGTAGAACAAATCTCTTGCTCTGGCTTCTTCTTTTCCATGATTTTTTTTCATGTCCAGAAAATCAAAAATATCTGCATGCCAAGGTTCTATGTACATTGCAAATGATCCTTTGCGTTTGCCTCCTCCTTGATCCACGTAACGAGCTGTATCGTTAAATACTCGCAACATTGGTACAATTCCATTCGATGTTCCGTTCGTTCCTTTGATATACGATCCCGTTGCCCTAATGTCGTGAATTGCTAACCCAATACCTCCGGCTGATTGAGAAATCTGAGCACATGACTTGAGTGTTTCATAAATACCACTGATGCTGTCTTCTTTCATGGTTAATAAGAAACACGAAGACATTTGAGGTTTTGGTGTGCCGGAATTAAATAAAGTTGGTGTGGCATGCGTGAACCAACCTTCTGACATTAAATTATATGTTTTTATGGCTGATTTAATGTCATTTTTGTGAATTCCGATGGAAACCCGCATCAACATTTGTTGCGGTCTTTCAGCTATCTCTCCGTTTAACCTCATTAAGTATGAACGAGTCAATGTTTTGAATCCAAAATAATCGTAACGAAAATCTCGGTCATAAATGATGCTTGAATCCAATACCTCTTTGTTATTCATGACAATTTCATACACATCTGTAGCAATTAATGAGGCATTTTGACCGGTTTTGGGATCTACATAGTGATAAAGGTCTTCTATAACTTCAGAAAATGTCTTTTTAGTTTCCTTATGTAAGTTAGAGACAGCGATTCGGGAGGCCAAAAGCGCATAATCAGGATGATCAATCGTTTTGGATGCTGCGACTTCGGCCGCAAGATTATCCAATTCTGTAGTCAATACGCCGTCAAAAATTCCTTCTATTACTTTCATAGCGACAGCCTCAGGCGACACCAATGGATCCAAACCGTAGCACATTTTTACTATACGTGCCGTAATTTTGTCGAATTTAACTGCCTCTTTTCTACCGTCCCTTTTAACTACATGCATGGTAACTCTATAATTTCAAATTAATAATTAATGATTCTAAAATTCTTCATCTAGACTAAACGTCTGATTTTCTTTTCCTGCCAATACGCCAGCTTTTTGGTATTCTCCAACTCGTTTTTCAAAGAAATTTGTTTTTCCTTGAATTGAAATCATTTCCATAAAATCAAAGGGCATTGCAGCGTTATAAACTTTTTCATTTCCAAGCTCGATAAGCAATCTGTCAGCCACAAACTCGATGTATTGAGTCATTAAATCACTATTCATTCCAATTAACTTGACCGGTAATGCATCTGTTACAAATTCTTTTTCTATTGCAACAGCGTCCATAATGATTTCCTGAACACGTTCTTTTGGAAGTTTTTGGATTAAATGTTTATTGTATAACAAGCATGCAAAATCACAATGCAATCCCTCATCCCTGGAAATTAATTCATTAGAAAAGGAAAGACCAGGCATTAAGCCACGTTTTTTTAACCAAAAAATGGAGCAAAACGACCCCGAGAAGAAGATTCCTTCAACAGCTGCAAATGCAACCAAACGTTCTGCAAAAGAACCCTTTTCGATCCATCGCAATGCCCATTCTGCTTTTTTTCGTACACAATCTAAGGTTTCTATCGCATTAAACAAATGTTTTTTTTCCTGAGAATCCTTAATATAAGTATCTATTAATAAGGAGTATGTTTCGGAATGAATGTTTTCGATAGCTACCTGAAATCCATAGAAAAATTTAGCCTCGGTGTACTGTACTTCTGACAGAAAATTTTGTGCCAGATTTTCATTTACGATACCATCTGAGGCAGCAAAAAACGCAAGGACATGCTTAATGAAGTGACGTTCATCATCGTTCAGTTTATTTTCCCAATCAATTAAATCGGGTGAAAGATCAATTTCTTCTGCCGTCCAAAAACTTGCCTCTGCTTTTTTGTAGAAATGCCAAATATCATCATGTTGAATCGGGAAAAGTACGAATCGATTCTTATTTTCTTCTAATATTGGCTCATTTATACTCATTTTCTAAAGTTTTCAGTTACTTAATAAACTTAATGTTTCTCGCCTCAACTTTTAAAGGCAGCTCCTCAATTGTTCTATTCTTTTTTGCTTTCTTAGTCCTTTTTTGTGAAATTCACCCGGAATGAACGGCTTTGATTAAGGCCTACAAAAATTGTTAAAAAACTTGCCTAAAACAAACCAAAAAAATTCACAATGTTTTAATGTTATTAACATATCAAACCTGAACCCCACTATCCATAAACAAAAGGAACCTTTTCAACACTAAAACAAAAGATATTCACATCTAAAGCCTTGTTATTAGCAGAAAAATCCTAAGTAATTGTTATAAAATATGTTCAGACTTGAAACATAAATTTAGTGAGAATTTTAGTCAATGTATAAGCAAAATTATTGTTATTTTAAACAAGTAATTGTGGATACACATTTTAAATAGACAAGCAATAGATGGAGTGATGAATTTGCTGCAATTTTTTAAATCAGATATAGATTCAATACTTCATTTAATATATCCCAAATCATGTCTTATTTGTTTAGAAGAAATAATCAATGACCGCATAAATGAAATCTGTCCATTCTGTGAAAATCAATTATCTTACACATACTTTGAAAAATTCACCGAGCCAACAACATTAGATAAATTGTTTTGGGGCAGAGTTGAGGTTCAAGCAACGTTCGCACTGTTGTTCTTCGAAAAAGAAAAATCAACCCAGCAAATTTTACATGCTTTAAAATATGAATTTAATACTCGAATAGGTATTCAATTTGGAAAAAAATTAGGATTACAAATGAAGCAAATGAGTCAATTTGTTGATGTGGATGCAATTATACCGGTACCCATTCACCCGAAAAAAGAGTTTGTCCGTGGTTATAATCAAAGTGAACAGCTCGCCAAGGGCTTGTCTGAAGTATTAAATATCCCTATCAATAAATCGTTGATATCTAAGCGAATAAATACTATTAGTCAAACTAAACTGGGGCGTTTTAAACGATGGGATAATGTGTTGGAAATTTTTTTAGTGTCGCCTAAAATCAACAAAATCCCAAAACACCTTGTCATCATAGACGATGTAATAACAACCGGTTCAACAATCGAATCTATGATTCGTTCCATACATCAGGTATATCCGGAAATTCGAATAAGTATTGTCAGTTTAGCTTTTGCATTGAGATGAAAAAGAATCATTTTTTAGTTGTTGGTGCGGGTGTTTCAGGCATTTGTATTGCTCTTCATCTCATAGAAAGAGGTCAACGAGTAACGATGATTGATAACAACAAAAATGTATGTTCAACAATTGCAGCAGGCATTGTCAATCCAATCGTTTTCAGACGGATGACTAAATCTTGGCGTGTAGATGAATTGTTACCATACTGTCGTTCTTTTTATCATTTTATGGAACAAAAAACAGGTGAAAATTTAATTGAACAGATTACTATTCGCAGAATGTTTTCTTCTGAACAGGAACGTAATTATTGGTTGGTTAAGCAAAAAGAAGAAGATTTTAAGTTGTATTTAGAACCTATCAATGAAGCTGATGACCGATTTGAAGGAGCTATTAATTTATTTGGATCAGGCCGGTTGAAAGAAGCGTTTTATGTGTTGACTGAAGCATTTATTCGTACCGGCAAAGAATTAGTTGCCTCAAACGAAAACGGTTCATTAATTCAAGGAAATATCGATTATACCTTAATAAACCCTGAATTAGCTTCATACGGCACTACAAATTACGATGGCATTATTTTCTGCGAAGGTTTTTTATCCAGACACAATCCATGGTTTAAGGACTTGCCGGTGAATGCAACTAAAGGTGATATTCTAACTATTCAGGCTGAATCAATCAGTCAAAAAGAATCCTTAAATCGAAAGTGTTTTCTTCTACCTATAGGGAATAATTTATTCAAAGTAGGATCGACGTATGAGTGGAATACGACCGATTCAACTCCAATTGAAAAAGGAAAACAAGAATTGATAGAGAAACTTAAGAATTTATCGGAACAAGCTTACCAAATCATTCAACACCAATCGGGTATACGCCCAACAACACCAGACAGAAGACCGATAATTGGTAGTCACCAAATATTTAATAAGTTACATGTTTTCAATGGAATGGGATCCAAAGGATACATGCTTGCACCTTTGCTTGCAAAAGAATTTACAGGGTATTTACTGGACGACATGCTTTTAAATCACGAGGTGTCTATCAGCCGATTCTATACAAAGTTGTCAAATTAATTACTCAAGATCTTTTTGAAATCTCAACATAGTCTCTCGGAGTTGCACCGGTATATATTTGTCTAGGTCTTCCAATTGGTTCCTTGTTTTCCGTCATTTCTTTCCATTGTGCAATCCAACCGGGTAAACGACCAATAGCAAACATGACGGTGAACATTTCAGTTGGAATTCCAATCGCTTTATAAATAATCCCCGAGTAAAAATCAACATTCGGATATAAATTTCTGGATTTGAAATATTCATCTTCCAATGCTAAGCGTTCTAATTTTTTCGCAATTTCCAACATTGGGTCATGGATACCAAGTTTTTCGAGGATATCATCGCAAGCTTTTTTAATGATTTTAGCACGCGGGTCGAAGTTTTTGTAAACGCGGTGACCAAAGCCCATTAAGCGGAATGGGTCGTTTTTGTCTTTGGCTTTTGAAACCCACTTATCAATATCACCACCATCTTGATGAATTCTCTCTAACATTTCAATGACTTCTTGGTTTGCACCACCATGCAAAGGACCCCATAAAGCCGAAATTCCTGCAGAGATAGAAGCATATAAGTTTGCTTGAGATGAACCAACAATACGGACAGTTGAAGTGGAGCAATTTTGTTCATGATCTGCGTGCAAGATCAACAATTTATTTAGGGCATCAACTACAACAGGGTCAATTTCATAATCTTCTGTTGGCATGGCAAACATCATGTGTAAGAAATTACTGCAATAATCAAATTCATTGCGAGGATACATGAATGGGTGTCGCATGGCATTTTTATATGACCATGCAGCCAATGTTGGTAGTTTTGCCAGTAATCGATGAACCGTCAAATCTTTGGCTTCCGCGCTGCGATTTGGATCTAATGACTCTGGATAAAATGTTGATAAGGAGCAAACCATGGACGATAGCACGCCCATTGGGTGTGCTTTTGCAGGATAAGCCTCAAAAAACTGCTTCATATCCTCATGAACAAGTGTGTGTTTTGTGATGCTGTTTTTGAAGTTGTCAAGTTGTGTAACATTAGGCAATTCACCATAGATTAACAAGTAAGCAACTTCAATGAAAGAGGCTTTCTCAGCTAATTGTTCGATAGGATACCCTCGATACCTTAAAACTCCCTCTTCGCCATCCAAAAAAGTAATGGAACTTCTTGTTGCCCCGGTATTTTTGTATCCCGTATCAAGGGTTACATACCCCGTAACATCTCTTAATTTACTGATATCAATCGCTTTTTCGTTTTCACTTCCTACAAAAACAGGAAATTCATATACCTTACCTTCTAACTCAATTTTTGCAATCTCACTCATTGTTCTATGTATGTTGCTAATTTATTTTTATACGCCGACTAAATTACTAAAGAATTTAATTGATTAGAAACAAAAAATAATAATGAACATTAAACAACTCAATTCTTAAAATTGTTTGATAGCCTAGAAATGATATCCATTTTCCTGAATAAATCTATTGAAATGGTTTAGTTTTATTAATAATGTGGTGTTGAAGTAAGAAAGGCTTAATGTATGAATCATTTAATCTGTTTAATATATTGATTTTAAACAAATAATAGTAACAAAGATAAAAACCATCAAGATTTTTTTATAAATTGAATGAAAAACATAGGTCTAAGATTTTAGTTCTTTCTTGTTATAAATTTTTGATCGATATTCAATCGACTCTTTATGGTTTTCGTTTCGCACTTTTCATTTACTCACTAAATCGAAAATATAGTTGTGTTTATTCAAGGAACAACAATTTAGAAATTCGAACATAAGCAAATATTATAAAGTTGCTTAACATACATCAATCTTTTCTAAGTATCATTCACCCTAAATTTGTATTTCATTAAATTAAGTACAATATGGAAACAAAATGGACAATTGACAACATGCACAGTGAAATTGGCTTCAAGGTGAAACACATGATGATTACCAATGTGAGTGGCACATTTGGTGACTTTAAAGCGAATGCAGTGACTGATGGGGATGATTTCTCAACAGCAAAATTTGATTTTTCCGCTGCAATAAACTCAATCAACACGGGAGTGGCAGACAGAGATACTCATCTCAAATCAGATGATTTTTTCAATGCGGAGACCTACCCGGAATTAACATTTAAAAGCAACAACATCATCAAAAAAGATGATTCAACACTAGTGATCAGTGGCGATTTAACCATACGTGATGTAACGAAACCTGTTGATCTTCATGCTGATTTTGGAGGAATTGTAGTAGATCCTTATGGACAAACTAAAGCCGGATTAACAATTACCGGTAAGATCAAACGGAGTGAATTTGGTTTAAAGTGGAGCGCAATTACGGAGGCCGGAAGCATTGTGGTTGGTGATGAAATCAAATTGAATAGTGAAGTACAACTAATCAAACAAGGATAATTA
>CAZGJF010000045.1:0-3507 GCA_964526595.1 uncultured Akkermansia sp.
GATATCCAATTGACTTTTGCATTGAACCGGAACGATTTTCAGGACTAGAAATCAAAACATTACCTTTTAAGTTATGAATTGAGCTTTTCATAGCAATGGGTTTCTTGCCATGTTCTGCCTTGAGAGGAACCACTCGAAATAAAGATTCTTTTGATTCATCAATAATCAACTTATTCTCTTGATAGATATAAGATGCTTTTTTGATATTCAGTTCCATTTTTCCTGCATTTACA
Organism: uncultured Akkermansia sp.; assembly: GCA_964526595.1. Classification (GTDB taxonomy): domain Bacteria; phylum Bacteroidota; class Bacteroidia; order Flavobacteriales_D; family Crocinitomicaceae; genus M0103. Next base: position 234 of record CAZGJF010000045.1, read on the forward strand.
CTTCCTGAAAAAGTAAAATTTCTATCCTTATCTAAAATAACCGGATTCTCATCAGGAAAAACCATTGAATTTTCACTGTTAGACAAAGTAATGAAATCAATACTGTTCATTTCGATTTTTAAATCTTCTAAACTAAGTTTAGCAAAAAAATCATATTTTTTTAATAACTTATTTTGTTGAAATTGCATTTTCAAATACGGATCTTGTTGGATTTGATCAGTTGTATATTTTGACAAATCTTTAGGTCTTAAGTCTGTTGTAAAGACCAAATCATCATAATCCAATGTACCTTGATTATTTAACACATGGTTTATTAATTTTTGATTTAATCGTATTAATTTACTATCAGAATCATAAGAAATAAATCCCTTCGCAGATAATTCTAAAATAATTGATTTGGATTGCTCGACGGTTTTATTCAAAATCGAAGCAAAATCACCTTCGTCAATAACTGAATGATTATTTTTGCTATAATCATTATAAATTGATACCAACGGATTCGTTTTATCTAACCCCTGAAATCGGTCATAAGTAGCTTTATCAAAATAGTTTTCCGATTCGAAATGACCAATATGTTTTTCTTCCGATGTTCCTTTATCAAACGTAAATAACATTTCATTTCCCTTGAGTTTCCATGTTAATTTAGGGTAGAAGGCAAATACTTTATGGTAAGAGCTGTAAAAAGGGGCTTGACCATTGCCAAATTGAGGTCTTGAAATTTCTACCAACTGATTTTTAAGATCTAAAATAAAAGATGAACCCTGGTGTGAAATCGAATCTTTATCGGATAAATAGATACTAATTATTGCATCGTTGATTTTAATGTGTTCATTTTGAAAATCGATGTATTTAGAGGATACTTTAATGAAATTTTTATGATCTCTTTTTATAAAAATAGTTGCCAGCACACCTGCAGATGCAGAACCATAAAAACTGTTTCCATTCAAATTAAAACCTCCCTGATAATTTACTCCGGGTAAAATTTCATTTATTTGAAGATTAGTGGAATAAGAACTAAATTGAGGATATACTTTATCTATTTCACGATTAATTGTCATTGCCTTTTCAGAGATTCGTCCTAAAATTGGAAAATCAAAGTACTTTGATTTTAATTGAACTGTATCTGCAGAAAAATAGGAGGTATTAAGTGATATTTTATAACGATTTAAATTTGCAATTGTTTCTTCACTATTTACGCCAACTTTTTCCCAGGTCACTATTCCACCTTGACCAATCCATCTTTGCATGAATACATCATAAAGACCGTTTGTATTAAGAACCACAATGCTATCAATGAAGGGAATTTCAGTTTTGGTTTCTGATTTTTTATTGATGACTCTGCATTTCAGGCTTCCTGCACTAAAATTAACTGCGATTGAATTGTCATCCATATTGAATGTGTAATCCCCCCCTTCAAAATACCAGTTAAAATTCGTTGAGCGAGAAATGATATTTTCTGCGTAAAAATTAGAACTAAAATCAACAAAATCTTCGTATTTTTTAAGATTTGATCGATTAATTAATTTCACAATCAAATCTTGCCAAGTATTTATCTCAGAAATACTTCTGTTTTTTTTATGGGCTTGGTATGCTGCAAAAACGTAGTTATAAATCGCAGGATATGCTGCTGCCTTTTTGGATGCCAATAAATTACATGTCTGAACTAAATCCGAAAAAAAATCATTACTGAAAAGTTGATCTTTTAATAGTGCTTCCGGCAGTTGATTTTTGGCGAATTGGCTGAATTCACCTTTTCCGTATTTATTCAAAGACTGATCGAAATCTTTGACAAACTTTTCTCGTTCTATTGAATATGTTTGAGAAAACAAACTCAAAGAACCTGTTAAAAAACACAAAAAAAGGAAGCATCTCATACAATTACTAAAGTAACTTTTTCAAGAATTTTATTGCAGCCCAAGAATCTTTTTTATAAACCTGAATTTGTTGTAAATTATATAACATACTTGTATTCAACAACTCATCAACATCTGTCTCAAAAAAACCACTAATCAATAAAGTACCATTATTTTCCAGTACATCATCATATGAACTCATATGTCGCTTTAGAACATTTTTATTGATATTGGCTAAAATCAAATCAAATTTTTGATTCTCAACAACCTCAATATCTCCGTGTATCGCTTTAATGTTTTTACAATCGTTTTGAGTTGCATTTTCAATTGTGTTTTCAACCGACCATGCCTCGATGTCAACTGCTACAACTTGATTTGCTCCCAATTTAGATGCTATGATTGCCAAAACACCTGTTCCGGAACCCATATCCAGAACTTTTTCGGGTATTTTATCTAATTCAAACAAAGCTTTGGTCATCATCCATGTTGTTTGATGGTGCCCTGTACCGAAGGACATCTTAGGCATAATCTTAATTAGCATTCCATGAGCTGATTTCACATCATGAAATGGAGCTAAAATGGTCGCATAATCTTCCACTTGAACCGGTTGAAAATCTGACTCCCAAATAGCATTCCAATTTTGCGCAGGGATTACCTTAAGTATCCAATGAGCTTGAAATTGATCATTGGACAGTTCAAGCATTGTATTTTTAACCGGATTCTGCTTGTCCACTGAACTGATTGGAGCATAAGCGATGATGCCTGTTTCAGTATCGACAAAGCTTTCGTAACCATTATCAGCCAGTTCTACTAACAAAATTTCCGACCAAGGATTTCTGGGATTAATGTCGATAGTTAACTCAATATAGTCCATCAGAAAGATTGAACAATCTGTAAAAAAGAAGCTGACTTCAATGAAGCCCCACCAATTAAACCACCATCTACATTTGGACAAGCAAAGAGCTCAGATGCATTGGAAGCATTACAACTACCCCCATATAGGATTGAAACAGATTCTGCCAGCTCATTCCCGTAGTATTCGTGTAACCACGATCGGATAGCTTTATGCATCTGTTCAGCCTCAACAACACTTGCAGTTTTACCTGTTCCAATAGCCCAAACAGGCTCATATGCAATAATAACGCGTTGAATTAATTCCTTCGGCAGATGAAATAAACTGTCTGTTAATTGCTTTTTGACATAATTTAATTCGTCTCCATTTTCCCGAATGTCAAGCACTTCACCACAACAAAATATCGGTGTAATTCCATTTGCAATGGCTACATCAACTTTTCGTTTTATTATTTCAGGTGATTCAAAAAATAAAAGCCGTCTTTCACTGTGACCTATCAACACATGTGTAGCACCTGTATCTACAAGTTGTCGAATGGATATTTCACCTGTAAATGCCCCCTCATTTT
>CAZGJF010000045.1:3517-18099 GCA_964526595.1 uncultured Akkermansia sp.
ATTTTCAGGATAAAAATTTTGCATTCCAACATGAATGTGTTTTTTTTGAATAGCCAATTCACGAGTAAAAATGGCAGGAGGAAAAATAATGACTTGAACACTATCTGTATTCAATCCATTTTCAATCTCATCAAGCAATTGAAATGCATCGGTAGATAGCATATTCATTTTCCAGTTTCCCGCTACAATTCTTCTTCTCATCTTATTTCATATTTTTTTGGTACAATCGTTCAAATGTAGGTAACGAACGATGGGAATATTTTCCTCTCACAACTGCTTTCTTTAAAACCAATAATGCAGGATTTGATCTGGATATGGTTTTAAGTTCTGTTTGATCATTTTCAAAAACAGGTAGCTGAAAATTATATTTTTTTCTGAACAAATTAATCGCTTTTCGGGAAGCACTTGTTAGCATTACAAAAGGTATTCGACGCATTTTACATTGGCTGTAAATGGACTTAATTCGATCAATTCTTGACCAATCTGCATTTGGTAAATCATTCACATTCAATAATAAAAACAAATGCTCTTGAAGAATCCATTTCTTAATACTAATTTCTGATTCTCCTGATTTTTGTGCTTTCAGTATCTCTGACGAAACGTATGACAGTTCTTTTTCAGGCTTACCAATTTCTGAAATTAAAATCGTAGGATTAAATTGTTCTGTTATGGATGGTAATTTAGGTTCTCTTATTATTTTTTGCTCATTTTTTACAAAACGCCAGTTTTTGTTATTCCAAATTCTTGAATCAATATATGTTTTCGAATCAGCGTCCAATTGGATTGTTTTACCATTTTTATTATGTCGGTAAGTCAATTCATTCTGATAACTGCCTGAATCACCATCATTCATTTTTTGTATCAAATGATTACCAACAGCATAAGGACTGAAGTCTTTCAAAGGCTCAAAGGCTATCACATACCAAATAAGCAAAGTGGCCAATCCGAAAATCATCAAAAAACTTCCAAACAAATTCCCCAAATATCTACCACCGTTATGCCTGATCCAAAGAGCTCCTACAAAAAATAAAAGGGCAAACAAGACAAGTGCATACCAAGAAAACAGCCATGAAAAAAAGGTGAGAATAGCAATTGAAATCAATAAAAACGAACTATTCTCTGAAAAAGTATTCTCTTTGATTCTTCTTCTTGCCAAGAAAATCCAAATCGAAAAATAAATCAGTATAATATCTTTCCAAAAAAATTCATCAGGAGTTAAAGATCTGCCAACTGAACTTCTCATTGCATCCCCAAAACAACCGCAATCCGACACACAATAAACCCTTTTTCGCTCTTTAATAACCCAAAAATCGCTTTCTTTTTTTATGATTTTTAAATCCTTTTTGAACTTAGACTGTTTGATTTTGATGAAAGCAATTGGATCATTCAATACATATTGATCTTGATCAACAAACATGTGTTTTTTATTGCAAGAAGCGGTTTGCCATGTTAAAAATGTAAAGAATAACAACATGATTAACAGGAAATAAGCAGTTAACTTAATTTGCTGTCCCATCAACAATAATACTCCGAGTGTAATTTCAAGTACACAAATAAAAAAACCTATAATCAAGGCGTATTGAGCAAAAAAATCAAATGAAAAAGAAGGAGAATCAAACCATTCTTTTAAATGATACGCTAAGGCCTCATCTCGAAAATATTCCTTTAATTTATAACTAAATCCTATCGGATCATTCGCTTTGATCAATCCGGATGCAATACAAGTGCTCCCTACCAATACCCTTGAAACCGCTGACATCATTAGTCTTCCCTTGAAGATGATTATCCCTATCAAAGAAATTAATAGAAACGAGAAACCGATCCATTTACCTATGTTTGCTGACTTATGAGTTGATATAAAACTACAAACAACAAAAGCCAAACCTATTATATTCAGTAATACGAACAGAATATTCAAATAGAGCGATCTCCCTTGAATGGTCAATGTGGGCATCATTGATTTGTTTCCAGATGAATCAATGCAAAAACAGCATAATTGAGCATATCAAAATAATTGGAATCGACACCTTCACTAATGAGTGTTTCACCCTGATTGTTTTCAATTTGTTTGATCCGTAAGAGTTTCATTAATATCAAATCAGTCAAAGAACTGACACGCATGTCTCTCCAAGCTTCGCCATAATCATGATTCTTTTTAGCCATCAGTTGAAATGCCTGATGGGTGTATTTATCGTACAAAGCTGTAACTTGTTTTGTCGTTAATTCTATTTTCTTCAAATCTGATTCCAATAATTGGATCAAAGCCATCACGCAATAATTGATGATTGCCCTAAATTCATCTTCAACTGACTCACCCACTCTGTTTTCTCCTGTTTCCTGAATGGTACGAATACGTTGAGCCTTGATATACAATTGATCTGTCAATGAATGTGGTCTTAATATTCTCCATGCAGTTCCGTAATCGATTGTTTTTTTTAGAAAAATATCTCTGCAAACATTCACTACATTTGTATATTCGGAATTGGTTTGACTCATTTTTAGACAATGGAAATTTCAGCGGTTGAAGATACATATTTTCCACAATTTAGCTCAATCAGACTCAAGGATAATTTACTTGATTTAAAAATTCCTCGAGTAATGGGTATCATTAATATCACACCAGACTCATTTTACTCAATCAGTCAATGCACAGAAATTACAGCGGTACTAAAAAGAGTAGCTAACATGATTGAAGATGGTGCTGATATAATTGATTTAGGTGGATTTTCAACCAGACCAGGAACTACCTGTATTTCAGAAATAGAGGAAATAAATCGAGTCATCCCAATCATTGACGCACTCAAGAAAGAGTTTTCGAACATTATTATTTCACTCGATACTTTTCGTGGAAAAGTAGCTGAATCAGGTATCGAGCATGGAGCCGATTTAATCAATGACATTAGTGGATTTCAATTCGATGATGCGATGCTTGACACACTTGAGAAATACAAATTACCTTACATCTTAATGCATTGTAACAGCACTTTCGAAACGATGCATCAAACGAAAAATAACGAATTACTGTTCAATCAAATGATTCGCTATTTTTCTGAAAAATTATCACAACTGAAAGATCGTGGAGTGTATGATGTTATCATTGATCCGGGAATCGGATTTGGTAAAACGATGAGTCAAAACTTTGAACTCATAAATCAATTACCACTCTTAAACATACTTGAAAAACCTATTTTAGTTGGATTTTCCCGAAAATCAATAATCTATAAAACATTGGGAATTCCTCCCGAAGAGGCGCTCAATGGAACCACCGTACTAAACACATTGGCACTCATGAAGGGCGCTAGCATACTGAGAGTCCATGATGTCAAGGAGGCAAAACAAATCATTCAGTTAGTTTACAATTAGTTCTGACTCTGAGTTACAACATTTGTTTGTTTTTTTTGAAATTCGAAATTTATTCTCATTTAAAAAGCTAAATTTGGTCTAAAGTAAGTTGATTTAACTAACTTTTTTAAGATTTGTTTCGTTACTATTTAAAATTTAAATTGATAATGTCATGCAAAAAATTACTTTAACCTTATTAACATTTTTTTTAGTTTACAACACTTACAGTCAATCATTTGACCAACAAAACGAACCTCAAATCGGAGATTCAAAAGTGTTGTATGTGTGTGATTCAGCTGCTAATTCGTTTGCATCTGTCACCGGATCCGGATCCACTTGGGATTATTCTAACATTTTTGGTTACGATGGATTAACAAACACAATGACTGTGATCAATCCAAGTTCTTCACAATTTGGCACTTACTTTCCTGCTTCCACCAAAGCAATCAGCTACGAAAACATGTTAGTAACATTTTTCAATTCAACAGCTACTCAAAGGTTATCTCAAGGGTTTGTGTATGCAGCATCCGGCAGCTCCAACATTATTGCGAATTACAGTCAAGAAAACGAAATATTAGCTCAGTACCCTTTTGCACTAAACAACAGTGTTAATGATATTTTTTCAGGAACAATGGTATACACAAGTTTTAATCTTCCTTGTTCAGGATCTTCCATTGCTAAAGTGGATGGAATAGGAAACTTAATTGTTTCCAATTCAACTATTTCAAATGTTACCAGATATTTCATATCTGATACAGTTATTGCTTCCACTCCTTTGGGAACGGTAAAGATGATACGAACTCAATATGAATACTATCCATTATTGGAGAGCAGTGCAACAAGCGTATTACCCATTTTTGTTCACACAACTATAAATATCAACAATACTGAAAAATCAATTGTGCTTTCTGCTGTTCAACCGACTCAAAATGCCGGTATCTCGGAGCAAAAACAAACTAATTACAGTCTTTTTCCAAATCCAAGTTCAGGAAAAGTTCATCTGACTTCTAATTTCTCAGGAATGATGAGTGGGAACATTAAAGATCAATTAGGCAGAACAATTCAAACTATTTCAGTAGCAAACGGAGATCAATTAGATTTGAGTTTTCTAAATGCCGGCATGTATATTGTTGAACTTGATATTAACGGCCATTTAACATCTGAGAGAATCGTTATCAAATAACATGTCGCACTTTGCTCCGTTGGCTGAACGTATGCGTCCTAAAACACTGGATGCATATATTGGTCAGGAACACTTATTGAATGCTGAAGCTTCCTTACGCAAGGCTCTTAGTGCCGGACTGATACCCTCTATGATTTTCTGGGGACCTCCGGGTGTTGGCAAAACAACTTTGGCTAATTTAATTGCTCTGGAATTGAAAAGGCCTTTTTATACACTATCGGCCATTTCGTCGGGAGTAAAGGATATCCGCGAAATCATCCATCGGATTGAACAAGCAGGTATGTTTCAGCAAAAGGGTAGTATCGTATTTATTGATGAAATTCATCGGTTTTCAAAGTCTCAACAAGATTCATTGTTGGGGGCTGTTGAAAAAGGAATCATCACACTCATCGGTGCCACTACAGAAAATCCTTCTTTTGAAGTGATTTCAGCACTCCTCTCACGCTGCCAGGTTTATGTATTAAAAGAACATACCAAAGAACATTTATTGATGTTGTTGCAGCGTGCAATCAAAGAAGACGACATTCTAAAAACTAAGCAAATTAAACTCAAAGAAATAAATGCCCTACTATCCTATTCAGGTGGGGACGCCCGAAAATTACTTAATCTGTTTGAAGTCATCATCGGTTCCTTTTCCGCCGAACACGAAATTGAAATTACCGATGAGTTGGTTCGGCAATCCGCTCAACAAAACATGGCTCTTTATGATAAAAGTGGGGAACAACATTACGATATTATATCTGCATTTATCAAATCAATACGTGGATCAGACCCCAATGCAGCCGTATATTGGCTGGCACGCATGGTTGCAGGTGGTGAAGACCCCAAGTTCATCGCGCGCAGATTGATCATTTCCGCAGCCGAAGATATTGGTTTGGCTAACCCCAATGCGTTGTTACTTGCGAATAATTGTTTTCAGGCAGTAAATACCGTAGGGTTTCCTGAAGCACGAATTATCTTGGCAGAATGCACGATTTATTTAGCGACATCTCCCAAAGGAAATGCCGCATACATGGCCATTGAAAAAGCGTTAGAAGAAGTACACAAAAACGGTGACTTGAGTGTTCCTCTTCACTTGAGGAATGCCCCAACAAAACTTATGAAGGAATTGGGTTATGGTCAAGAATACCAATACGCACATGATTTTCCGGGAAATTTTGTCAAGCAAGATTTCCTCCCCGATTCAATTAAGGGAACTTCGTTCTTTAGAGCCGGTAGTTCCCAAAAAGAACAGGAAATAGAAGCTGTGATACAAAAATTATGGGGAGAAACCTATCAGTGATGATTGCCGGACTTTTATATTACCTGTTTATCATACCCCTATCTTACTTGCCATTGAGAATAATCTATCTGTTTTCTGATGTTTTATTCGTGTTGTTGATTACAATTATTCCATATCGTCGCAAAGTAATCATAAGTAATCTCAGAAATTCCTTTCCTGAAAAATCAGATGATGAAATTAAACACATAAGCACACAATTCTTCCGACATTTTTGTGACTTACTTGCTGAAGCAATCAAAAATTTGAGTATTTCAAAAAATGAGCTTTCTCAACGATTCAAAGTTCATAATCCGGAATTGATGGAATCACTTTATAAACAAGGAAAAAGCGTCATACTCGTATCTGGTCATTATAACAATTGGGAATGGATGATTACCTCACAAAACTTTCTTTTTCCTCACCAAGCGGTGGGAATAGGTATGCCCCTGTCATCAAAATTTTGGAATAAAAAAATCAATGGACGTCGTCAACGATTTGGGATGAATGTAATTGATGCGAGTAACATAAAATCTAATATTTCGAAATTTTCGAATGAACCAATTGCAATATTGACCCTTGCCGATCAGGCGCCGGGAGATTCCAAAAAAAGTTACTGGATGAGTTTTCTTAATCAAACAACACCCGTTTTGTTTGGTGCAGAGTTGATGGCTCATGAATATGATTTTGCAGTCGTTTTCTTTTCAATAAAAAAAAATAAACGGGGATATTATGAGACTGAATTAAAACTGATTACTGATCAACCTCGCAAGATGAGTTGGGGTGAAATAACAGAGTCACATGTGAAATTACTGGAAAAAGAAATAGTGAGTTCTCCAACTTATTGGATCTGGTCACACAAACGCTGGAAAAGAAAAATCCCTGAAAATCTTAATGAATTAAAAAAAACACAACAGAAGCGTTTTAATGAAAAGCTCGGATACTAATTAATTGAGGCTTTTGCGTGATCTCTCAAAACAGCAAAAAAGAAAATTCTGAATTGTGCCAAAAGGTGTCACATGATCCTCTCTCACACTGGTTAACAAATTAAATTTTTTCTTAAATAAATCATTTAAAGTTTCATTATTATATTGCTGTATGTCAATACCACTACACTTCAAAGGTCCACTAGTTGAAAATGTTCCTATAATTAAAAACCTAGTTACAACATCGGAAACCAAACTCACATAAGCTGCTTTTTCCTTCTCAGAAGTTAAAAAATGGAATGCAGCACGATCATGCCAAATATCATAGGTCTGTTCCGGTTGAAAAGTAGTAACGTCAGCGACAATCCATGTAACTTTTTTTGCAAGGTCACCCAATCTTTTTTGTGCTCTTTTTAGGGCATTTTCCGAAACATCCAAAACAGAAATATTCTCATAACCATCCTCCAGCAAACAATCTACCAATCTGCTGTCTCCACCTCCAACATCAATAATCTTAGCTGATTTATCCATGGTTAGTGCACGAATCATTGACAGAGACCTTTCGGGGATTTGTTGAGTCCAACTAACCTCCTCAGGAGACTTTGTTGCATAAATCGTTTCCCAGTGTTTTTTACGTTGAAATTCCATTTTAAAGTTTTTATTGTTAATCAACTTGTATTACCAAGCCTTTGAGATACTCCCCTTCGGGATGATTTGCATTAATTGGATGATCTGCCGGTTGATGTAATTGTTCCAGAATTCGGATTGATCGACCTGTTTCAATGGATGCTGCGACAACAGTATTGTTAAACAATTGTTTATCAACTACCTGAGAACATGAAAATGTAAAAATAATTCCTCCCGGTTTAATCTGACGAATTGCATGTGCATTTAAACGTTTGTACCCCTGAACAGCTTGATGCCTTTTATCTCGATGCTTGGCAAAAGCAGGTGGATCTAAAACAATGATATCGTATGATTCGGGTAATTCTTTAATGTATTCCATCGCATCAGCTACAATAGATTTATGATGTTGATTGGATTGATTCAAGGCCACATTTTCTTCTGTTAATGCAATGGCTTTTTTGGAACTGTCCAACGAATGAACCAAGGAGGCGCCATTGAAAAGCGCAGCCAAACTGAATCCACCAGAATAGCAGAACGTATTTAGTACTTTTTTCCCCCGAGCATAGCGACCCAATAAGTTTCTATTTTCACGTTGATCAATGAAAAAACCGGTCTTCTGACCATTAATCCAATCAATATGATATTGAATACCGTTTTCAATCGCCAAATGAGGTGTTAAACAATCGCCGAAAGTGTAGTAATCAACTACTTCCAGTCGTTTAGGTAAGGTTTCCGATGATTTACAATAAACTGCTGTCAACACATCCCCCAATGAATAAATAAGTGCATTTGTGATGTAATTCATAGAAAGGTACATTCCAATACTGTGACATTGAACAACGGCTACACCCTGATAATAATCAACAATCAAACCGGGTAAAAAATCTCCCTCTCCATGTACAAGTCTGCAAATCGAATTAGTTTCAGATATCAATTGAAGATTTCTTCTTAGTTGAACTGCATTTATAATTTTTTCATTGAAAAAACCTTCATCTATTGCTTGGTCTTCAAAGCTCAATATACGAACTGCTATCGTCGCATTTTGAAAATGCCCTCTGGCCAAAAAGTGACCTTTATGGTCAACGACTTCAACAACATCTCCATCATCCAAATCTTCTGACATTTGATCAATAGCACCAGAAAAAATCCATGGATGTCGCCGTAAGATTGCATCCGTTTTATGCTTGAGAACCTTTATTACTTTCAAAATAGAATGAATTTCAAAACCAACACAAATGTAGTAAATCATACCCTAAATAGCTGAATATTGAAGATTACTTAAAACTCCCTTAAAGTATGTATTTTTACTTCTTTAAATTGTAAAATATCATGAATTGTAACATACATGTCTATCTGTTGAATGATCATTTTTCTCAAGAACACGCAGACACGCATCATCAGGGAAAAGAATCCGAAAACAATTTGAAATATGAATGGGAAGATGAAATTGATATTACATCAAATGTTACTGAAATTAAAGTTCATGAGGATGCAGTTTATCCTTTACAAGGTGAGTTACCGGATGGGGAATCATTTTCGTATGAGATTGAAAGGATGGTCTTGTTTGAAATACATTCGATTGATAGTCCACCAACATTTGTTGGGGCATCACGAAGCATTATCAGCTCGTGGAAACAAGACCTGATAGATGGAAAAATCAGACTGCAGATCTTTCTTAAAGATTTTGAACCTATGGCAAACCCCGTTCCGGGTATATATATTGCTTCTAAAGAATTTCCAAAGGCATTGATTTTTTGATATTACGCTTAGAACATATCAATTTAGAGTACCAAAGAAGCATTCTGAAAAACATCAATGCGACCATTTACGAAGGGGACATTGTAGGTATTATCGGCAAAAGTGGTGCAGGTAAATCATCGCTATTAAAGATCATGGCTGGTCTTTTACAAGCAACAAGTGGATTCGTTTATTATCGTGACGAGCCGGTTGAAGGACCAGCACAAAAACTAGTACCTGGTCACCCGGATATCCAACTTGTCAATCAAGATTTTCAGTTAGACACCTATCATACATTGGAAGAAAATATAAGAGAACAAATTTTGTATTTACCTGCGAAGCAACGTGACAGACTGACCGAAGACTTACTCCATTTATTGGATTTGAATGATTTACGCATACAAAAAGCACACACATTATCCGGTGGTGAACAGCAACGTTTATCCATTGCCAGAGCGTTAGCAAAAGAGCCAAAAATTTTAATTCTGGACGAACCTTTTGTTCACTTGGACAATAGACTTAAAAGCAGAATTCTTAATTACTTACTCTTACTGCATAAAACCCGTAAAACAACATTAATCTTAGTTTCTCATGATGGTGCAGACATCTTGAGTATTGCCAACCGAATATTGTACTTGAATGATGGGCAAATAAGTCGAAAAGGTCATCCAATCAACTTTTATTATAAACCTCAAAGTATTAAAGAAGCAAGGTTACTTGGGACAATTAATTCGGTAAAATTAAAGAATAAACAAATTTTGTTCAGACCTGATGAATACTTGTTGGAAGAGAATCACCAAATATGTACTGACTATTCAATTGACGTAAATTACAGTCACAGTTTATTTAACGGAATGACATACGAAAATTACATGATCACATCTAATAATGAAACAATTGTACTTTATAGTTTAAAACCCTTAATAAATGTCACGCAGATTACTATCAGAAAAAAAAGTATATCATCTGAAAGTTGGTGAAATTCCGGGATTAATTAATGAATCAGTCAGCGATTTTGCCAATGAAAAAAGCTTTTTTCATGGAGCTGCTTTGGCGTATTATGCAGTGTTTGCGTTGGTTCCCATACTCTATTTATGTACCGTTTATTTGGGTAAAATTGTCGGTCATGACCTCATGATTCAAATTGTAGGTGAACTGCTTCAAAAAGAAGTAGGTATCAAAGATGTTTCAGGAATTTTAGAGTTTATGAATACACTGGATTTTAACAAATCCAACTACTTCATGGAATTCCTTGGTTTTGTTTTACTTTTGGTAACCGGTTCCGCTTTTATTGTTTGTCTACGTCACAGTATCAACTATTTTTTTGATCTTGAAATCAATTATGAAAGCAGGAAACATAAATTAGTTCAAAACATTTTGATTCGTTTATTCTCGATGTTGTTTGTTACTATAGTTACTATTGGATTTATACTATTTTACTTTTCACAAACCATTATTCTATCATTGAGTAACAGCTTTTTAGGAAACAATGAGTTTGTAGAAAGCATCATTTCAGATATCATCAGGCAAGGTTTGTCTTTGATAAGCAATCTTGTTTTGTTTACCCTTGTATTTAAATACGTTAATGATGCAGTAATCAGGTGGAAGTTGGCATTTGGGGGTGCGCTACTTACAGCTTTCTTGTTGTACATAGGTCAATTGCTGATTAAATACTATTTGTTTCACTTTTTTTTTGGCGCCAAGAGTGTCGGGATAGCAGGTACCATTTTCATCTTATTAGCATGGGTTTATTACTCTTCTCAAATCATCTTCTTCGGGGCAAAATTTATTTCCGTTTATGCTCGAAAAATTGGACAGCCAATAAAAACCAAAGATTAAATACGATGTTTTTTTCGATTATTACTTCATTGCTTATTATTTAAAAATATGATAACAACTATAGAAGAAGCAGTTCGAGTGATCAAATCAAACGATCATGTATTTATTCATTCTGCAGCCGCGGTTCCTCAAATTTTAGTACAAGCAATGACTGCACGTCATGCCGAATTGAGCAACGTGAGCATTTATTCCATTCATACAGAAGGAGACGCGCCTTATGCAGCAGAAGGAATGCAACAGGCTTTTAACGTTAAGCCATTTTTTGTAGGAGCAAATGTCCGTGAAAACATTCAAGCTAACAGAGGAAGTTACATCCCTGTGTTTTTGAGTGAAGTTCCTGCCCTATTCCGAAATAGCACTATTTCATTAGATATTGCACTCATTTCTGTATCTCCACCTGATGAACACGGGTTTTGCTCATTAGGCACATCCGTAGATATAACACTTGCAGCTATACAAACTGCTAAAATTATCATCGCGCAGATCAACAAATACATGCCCCGCACACATGGCGATGGTTTTATCCATTTTTCAAGAATAAACTATGCCGTTGAGTACCATGTTCCATTGTCTCAAACATCCACATCCCCTGTTTCTGAACTTGAACATCAAATTGGCAAACATATCACAGAATTAGTCGAAGACGGAGCTACCCTTCAAATGGGAATTGGTGCTATTCCAAATGCAGTTCTTTCATGTCTTGTCAATCATCGTAACTTAGGTATTCATTCAGAAATGTTTTCCGATGGAATTTTACCATTAGTTGAAAGTGGAGTAATTAATGGTTCGCAAAAAGTAAAACACCGAAATTCAATTGTAGGATCATTTGTTGTAGGCTCTCAAAAATTGTATGACTTCATCAACGACAACCCAATAGTCAAAATGCTTGACTTTTCATATGTGAATAATGTAGAAATTATACGACAAAACCCAAAAGTAACTGCTATTAACAGTGCTATAGAAATTGATCTTACCGGGCAAGTATGTGCCGATTCAATTGGGTCCAAAATATATTCCGGCGTTGGTGGGCAAATGGATTTTATTCGCGGAGCATCCCTTTCAGATGGGGGCAAGCCGATCATTGCGTTACCATCAACAACTACTAGTGGAATATCAAGAATTGTACCCATTTTAAAGTCAGGTGCCGGTGTAGTTACAACACGGGCACATGTACATTGGGTTGTCACCGAATACGGTGCCGTAAATTTATATGGAAAAACGTTGAAAGAACGTGCCGAATTACTCATCAAAATTGCACACCCAAAATACCATAATATGTTAGCAGAATCGATGAATAAACACATCAATTAGATTCAAAGCAGTTCTATATTCTTTTAAAAAGTTGTTTTTACTTAAAAACATTTGCCTTATCAATTTGTTAAAAGAACATGAAAAAGATTTTACTGGTCGGAGCTTCTTCTGACATTGCTCAGTCATTTATTCAAAAACACGGTAATTTATATGATTTTATTACACTTTCAAGGGGATTTCAGGAATCTTTTGCCAAGACAAAATATTATCAAATTAATGATTTCGATGAACTACCTGAATTAGCAACACAATTAGACGGACTCGTCTATTTCCCGGGATCTATTTCGCTTAAACCTTTCAAATTAATGAAATTGAGTGATTTTGAAAACGATTTTGAAATCAATTTCATTGGAGCGATAAAAGTATTGCAAAAATATTTACCCAACATGAATGTTAACGGTGCTTCTGTGATACTTTTCAGTAGTGTTGCTGCAACAATAGGCATGCCTTTTCACAGTTCGATAGCTTCAGCAAAAGCGGCTATTGAGGGACTTACCAGATCACTAGCCGCTGAATATGCTCCTCAAATTCGTTTCAATGCCGTGGCACCATCACTCACAGCAACTAAGCTTGCTTCTAGACTAATTAATACACCTGAAAAAACAGATACAATCAATCAACGACATCCATTGAAACGAATCGGCACCACTTCCGATCTTGTAAATGCCATTCATTATTTGTTGGGTGATGATTCTAGTTGGATAACAGGTCAAATATTACACATTGATGGAGGCATGTCTACGATTAAAAATTAAATGAATAATTCCATTCAGATTATTTGGTTCAAAAGAGATCTGCGAATTCAAGACAATGCACCCTTGAAAAGGGCAATAGAATCAAATTTGGGTAGTTTATTGCTTTATATTTTTGACCCCTCCATTCTTTCTGAACCAGATTCTGATCAACGTCACTGGCAATTTGCATATCAAAGTTTAATTGACTTACAAGTGCAATTAAGTCCGTTTAATGCACGTATCGAAATATTCTATGGCGATTCGGCAACCATATTCAGAGATATTGCCAGTAATTATAGTATTTCGCAAGTATTGTCATACATTGAGACAGGAAATAAAGTATCGTACGACAGAGATCTTAAAGTGAAGGATGTATTAGACTCCTATTCTATCCCTTGGATTGAATTTCAGTGTAATGGAGTTATTAGAAAGTTGAAGACGCGCACAGGATGGGATGAACGATGGCATCATTTCATGGAAAGCCCGCTTGATCAACCTAATCTTAATCAGCTTAAAAACATCCAACTTAAGAACTCTTTTCACTCAAGCTATTCAATCACTTTGTGTCCAATTGAATTAAATTTCAAACACCCTCTTTTTCAGAAAGGAGGAGAAACAATGGCAGTAAAGTATTTATCCAGTTTTTTTGATCGTAGAGGAATTAATTATTCCAAACATATATCAAAGCCATTATTATCCAGAAAATCGTGCAGTCGTTTGTCTCCCTACATAGCATATGGAAATCTTTCAATCAGACAAGTATATCAACTTGCCAAGATCAAATCACATCAATCCGGTTGGAAAAGACCCATGCAAAATTTCATTTCCAGATTGAAGTGGCATTGTCATTTTATACAAAAATTTGAAGACGAATGCCGTATGGAATATGAACCTGTAAACCGTGCTTTCTCTCTCTTGAAAAGAAACTCTAACTCTAATCTTATCAAAGCATGGGAAGAAGGTAAAACAGGAATCCCAATAATTGATGCCTGTATGCGTTGTGTAAAGCAAAGTGGTTATCTTAACTTCAGAATGAGAGCGATGGTAGTTTCATTTTTAGTTTACGATTTGTGGCAAGATTGGCATCATTTACATTTTTTAGCAAGGCAATTTTTGGATTATGAGCCCGGAATTCATTATCCTCAAATTCAAATGCAAGCAGGATTAACCGGTATTAATACCATTCGAATTTATAATCCGATAAAAAACTCTTTTGATCATGATCCCGATGGTTTCTTTATCAAGGAATGGGTTCATGAACTTAAAGATGTGCCGACTCCTTTGATACATGAGCCATGGAAAATGAATGACATGGAACAACTATTTTATAACTGTAAGATTCGTGTTGATTACCCCTCTCCAATCATTGACCCCGAAAAAGCAAGAAAAGAAGCGGCACAAAAAGTATATGCCTTCAGAAAAAACCAAGAAGTTTACATTGAAGGCATTCGAATTTTGCAAAAACATGTAACAACTGATCGCAAAAAAAAGTAATTATTTATCAGTGAATTATGTTTTCGGTTTTATCGATAAATTCTTTATCTAGAATGCTATCACCCTAACTTTTTATTAATTAACGTGAGTTCGGGATAAGGATTGTTAGTAAATATGTTATTAACAAATTG
>CAZGJF010000046.1:0-243 GCA_964526595.1 uncultured Akkermansia sp.
TATATTAGTGTAAAGGTTGAAGGGGTATTTGCGGACACGGCAGGTGCAAAAAAGCCGTTTGAATTTCATGTGGGAGGCTATCTGTCTCCCCATACAACAGTCAGAAACCTCTCCTTTGAAATAAATTCAGCTCAGAAAGTTCCTGTTTTTTTCTTTCAGATGGAACAATGGTTATTGTCCTCATTTGAAAAAGGACTTTTTGATTTGATGACCCCAGGTAAAGATGCTGTTTTATTGGCAAAA
>CAZGJF010000046.1:253-17657 GCA_964526595.1 uncultured Akkermansia sp.
GGATGCAACAATCTATTTATTTAGTCGAAACAGATGAATAAAATAGTCTTGTTTTTATTCATGGGTCTAGTTCTTTTTTTGCTGGCATTTCGCTTGAAATCAAATCGAGGTGATGGGCACTTGTTATACCCTAAAAATTGGCCTAAACCTCAATATGATGTTTCCCCCAAATCAATCACTCAAGATGGCTTCGAATTGGGGCGTAAACTCTTCTATGATCCAATTTTGTCCAAAGATTCAAGTATTTCTTGCGCTAGCTGTCATTTGCAATACACAGGTTTCGCTCATGTAGATCATGCTGTAAGCCACGGTGTCAAAGGTAGAAAGGGCACACGGAATGCTCCGGCATTAATCAATTTAGCTTGGAAAAAATTGTTTCACTGGGACGGGGGAGTTAATCACATCGAAGCTCAGGCCATCAATCCCCTAACTAATCCTGATGAAATGGATAATACATTGTCGGAAGTCATTCGTCGCTTAACTGTCAATGATGATTATCTGTTACGATTTAAAAAAGTCTATGGTACAGATCAAATCACAACATCCAAAATAATGAATGCGTTGACTCAATTTACTCGTTTGCTGATTTCGTGTAACAGCAAATATGATCAGGTTATGCGAAAAGAAAAAGGAATATCTTTTACAGATCAGGAACAAAATGGACTTTTGATTTTCAGAAGACATTGCGCTTCATGTCATCAGGAACCTTTATTTACATCTAAAGAGTTTCAATCAAATGGTTTGCCTGTCAATCAAGAATATAAAGATTATGGTAGATTTTCAATTACCGGAAGGGTTCAAGACTCATTGAAATTTATGATTCCAACGCTTCGAAATATCGAATATACTTTCCCATACATGCATGATGGTCGATATCGAAAACTGAAAGAAGTCATCGTATATTACAGTGATCAAATTAATTCGAATCATTCAATTCTAAGTAAGGAATTGAAAGGACCATTGCATTTATCTGACTATGATCAAAAAGATTTGCTGGCCTTTTTATTAACTTTAACAGACAAACAATTCTTATACAATCCACGCTTTTCTTTTCCAAAAGAATGAAGTGGCGCAAGATTTTTAATTAAAAAGCATCTATATTTACCTAACACAAAAATTCTGTCTAATGAGAACATTGAATACATTTTTTGCTACAGTCATCGTTTCTGTGGTTTGTGGTCAAACGAATCCTGTTATTACGTCATGGCTGCAAAATACAACCGGCATCATGGGAAGTCACTACATTTCAGGAAATTCGACAGTCATCCCTGATAATGTTGAGGCGAATGTTCAATCAGTTCAGTACTCAGCAGATTGGGTTTATATCTCAACCCATGGAATTCCTGCTTATCCGACAGGACCTTTTATGGATGGCAATCCTTCTTTGGCTACGGATCAAAATGCCATTTTCAAATTTCCGTTAAACCCATCTCAAAATACGTCCACACCAACATCAACAAATATGGGAGATATTGGTATCTTCATAAATGGTGTCGCATTGTTTGATTGCAGAGATGGTGTAGCTTGGAATACATCAACAAATTCGTTGTGTGGAGGACCGGGAAACCCTCCTTGTCCGGGAGGTCCGGCTGCAACTATGTCTTGGAATCGTGATGCTATTCCGGCTGAAAAACCCGGTTTTGACTGCTCAAAAGGGCATCCTGCTCAAGGCAATTATCATCATCACCAAAACCCAAGTGCCTTTGATTTAGATCTAAATGTAATATCTACTATTTGTGATTTATATGCAGCAGATGGTCTCTATGCCATAAACCCGAACCAACATTCCCCACTCATTGGTTTCGCTGCAGATGGGTTTCCCATTTATGGTGCTTATGGTTTTGCACATTCAGATGGAACAGGTGGAATTGTAAGAATAAAGTCAGGATATCAATTGCGCAACATCACCGATCGAACAGTTTGGGCAGATGGAACAGATGTGCCTGATGGCCCTGCGATTAACAGCACTTATGTTCTTGGTTATTTTCGTGAAGACTATGAATTTATTGCGCATCCGGGACAAGATGATTATTTAGACATACACAATGGTCGTTTTTGCGTAACTCCTGAATATCCTCAGGGAATTTATTGTTATTTTGCTACAGTAGATACCAATCATAATTCAGCATATCCGTATGCTGTTGGGCCAACTTTTTATGGTGTGAGACAGGCGGATAAAGTAACGAGTATTACTGAATCAGTAACAAGCTATTCCTCATCTGCTTCATTAACAGAAACTGAAAAATCGATTGAATTCAAGGTGTTTCCAAATCCAACATCAGACATTGTTGTTGTTCAAGCATTAGGATTTCATTCAAATACCATTCAAATTGAACTTATTGATGCAACCGGAAGACTCATTCAAAAACAGTCTATTTTGCCAGGAAGTACGCTCAGTTTTTTAAATACGACTACTTGTTATAAAGGCAATTATGTTGTTCGTGTTTCCAACGAACAATCTGTCACCAACTATCCGATAGTTATTACGGAATAATTTAGTGTGTAATTTCGTTTGATTTTTCATGTAAAACAAAAATTATCTTTGTGGAAAAGCATCATGAAAATCAAAGAAGCTGTATTTGTTATTTCAAATACTGATTATAGGCAATGTCCTTCAGGAAATAGTCCTGAATTTGCATTTATTGGTCGTTCCAATGTTGGCAAGTCATCACTGATCAACATGATGGTTGGGAATAAAAGTTTAGCCAAAATATCGGGTAAACCGGGTAAAACTCAGCTGATTAATCACTTTTTGATTAACAATGCGTGGTATTTGGTCGATTTGCCGGGTTATGGTTATGCCAAAGCATCCAAGATGCAGCGTGAAAAGTGGGAAAAATTCATTGCCGACTATCTCACTAAACGCGAATCTCTTCTCAATGTGTTTGTGCTGCTTGACAGTAGGTTGGAGCCACAAAAAATTGACATAGAATTCATGAATTGGTGTGGAGAGAAACAAATACCTTTTTCGATGGTTTTTACGAAAATAGATAAATTGTCATCCTCCGCGTTGCAGAAAAATTTAGCCAAATACAAAAAAGAAATGTTGAAATTTTGGGAGGAGTTGCCGCCAGTTTTTACGACTTCTAGTGAATCCTCATTCGGAAAAGAAAAGTTATTGAATTACATTGAACAAATTATCGGGTAGTCTTTAGCTGATAACACTTACCATTTAGCTAGTTCGCAAACATGTTATGAGTTTAAAAATACTTTAAAAAAAGAGTTGATTTTTGTAAAGAACAAGTTTGAGTATTTACAAATGTTCCACTAATTACCAAATCGTTATACCTTTTATCTCTGAATTTCCAAAATACTAAAGTAATTTGATTATTGTCATACTTTTTTGGAGATTAATTTTTTTATACTCTAAAAATTTTACATTGTGGTACGATGTAAATACTTTGTTAGAATATTTTTCAACGATGTTTAATTCTAGGTTATGTTTATTTAATTTGTAAATTGCTTTAAAATTAATTTAGGTTGATAAGGTATTTTGCCATATTAATTATTCCTTTTTATCTGTGCAGTGCGCTTAAAGTGTCTGTAAATTTCCATTATTGTTGCGATGAATTAGAGAAAGTTTCTCTTTACCATTCTGATGAAAAAGGATGTTGTGCTGATGAAAAAGAAATGTCCAGTTCATGCTGTCACGATGAATCGTATGTTTTTAAAATCAACGATCACGATGATTCTGACAAGGTGCAATTTGCTCAAACGGATGTTCCGATATTTGTTGAGAAACCAACAAAACTTAAATGGGTGGTTGATTCCTGTTTTTATATGTTTACCCACTTGCCGTTTAAGATTGAAGATCCACCTCCACTAATAACTAAAGCGCCCTTGTATATCCAAAAACGAGTTTTACTTATTTGATTTCACACAGATTTCATTCTCAGAGTCCTTTGATTCTAAGAATGCAAAGGTTATTTATGCCTTAAAAACAAGTAACATGTGTTATTAATAGTATTCATAAAATAAGTAAAATGAATCGATTTTTTATATCAATCGGTGCAATTTTTTTGCACACTTCTGTCGTAAATGCACAAATCCCTAATGGAGGGTTTGAAATGTGGAGTTCGATGGGTTTGTATGACAACCCAGATGGTTGGTCAACAATGAATGATTTGACAACAAATTTTGGTGTATATACAGTAGAAAAAGGAACTCAGGGTAATCCCGGTAATTCGTATCTGATGTTAACGTCAAAAACTTTAGGCACAACTGTAGTCAATGGTATTGCCGTGAGTGGTACGTTTGATCCAGTTACTCAGCAACCAACTTCCGGGTTTCCGTTCACCGGTCAGCCACAATCCTTAACAGGAAAATGGCAGCACATGATTTACGGTAGTAGTCAAGGTTCTATTTCTGCAATTTTGACACGTTGGGATGTAGCATCTAATTCACGGATTACCGTCGCAACTGCAACAAAGACTTTATCCGGTATGGCAATGAGTTGGGCCAATTTCACCATTCCATTTGTATATACAGAAACGAATGCACCTGACACATGTATCATTGTATTAAAAGCAAGTGGCACAAATCCTACCGATCAAGATTATTTATGGGTAGACAATTTAGCATTTAGTGGGGATGTGGCCGGAATATCAGAACTGAAACACCAAGATAAATTTTCAGTGTATCCCAACCCAACTTCTGAAATCTTGAATGTTGCGATTGACAATTTTAATGGGGGTCCTTGTTTTCTTGAATTGATCAATGAAGCCGGTCAAATTGTATTGTCAAAGGAAACCGATTTTTCGAAAGATCAGCATACTTTTTCGATTGAAATAAGTAATTTGCCAAAAGGTGTGTATCAGACGAAAATCACAACCGAGAATACGGTGGAAACGAACATGTTAGTAATTCATTAATTTGAATCATGAAGAAGTTTATTACTTCGGGATGTTTGGTACTGTTGTATTATTGTACAACAGCCCAAACACCTTTATTCATTCCTGACACATTGGCAGGTCAGACTATTGATTTGACAATGCATGCTGACAGTGTTCAGTTTTTCCCCGGAATAAAATCTCGGACATACGCTTACAATGAATATTCGTATTTGGGGCCCACACTGATTTTTCAACAAGGACAAGCGATCAATATAACAGTTCATAACCAAATTAACGATACAACAACAGTACACTGGCACGGAATTCACCTGCCTGCAAAATGGGATGGTGGACCTCATACCCTAATTATGTCAGGGGAAACATGGAGTCCACAGTTTACAGTTTTGGATAAAGCCGCAACGTATTGGTATCATCCACATTTACACCAAAAAACAGCCCTTCAAGCAATCAAAGGCGCTGCGGGATTAATCATAGTGCGGGATCAGCAGGAGGCAAGCTTGAATCTTCCTAGGAAGTACGGGGTGGATGACATTCCCATTGTTGTTCAGTCCCAACAATATGATTCGCTGAATCAGGCGATGCCTTTAGGGATGGAAGACAGTACCTTGCTGGTTAATGGAGCATTAGCTAATTACGGATATGAGGTATATGCTAATTTACCGGCGCAGGTTGTACGTTTGCGTTTGTTGAACGCTTCCGGTGAACGAGTATTTAATTTTGGTTTTTCAGCGAATACACTTTTTAAGCAGATTGCTACTGATGGTGGTTTGTTGAATCAACCTGTAGAAACAACCCGTGTAAGACTTGCACCGGGTGAACGAGCAGAAGTTCTTCTAGATTTGAACGGCATGGAAAATGACTCCTTGTTTTTGATGAGTTATGCTTCTGAATTGCCGATGGGCGTACAGGGTGGGCCAACCATGCCTATGCCTCCTGGAAGTCCTCCAATGGATAGTCCGTTGAATGGAGTTGATTTCAATGTACTCAAAATTAAAGTTGGTGAACAAACACCCAATCCCTTAGTGACAATACCGACTGTGCTTGGTAACGATGTTCCTTATGACACAAGTGCTGCATCTGTTACACGAACGATTCGTTTTACTGCTGACAGCATGATGGTCATGGACGGACCTTTTTACTTTAACGACAGTTCATTTAACATGGATCGTATTGATTTTATCATTCCTTTAAATCAGACAGAGGTATGGAAATTAGTTAACGAAACGATGGTAGGGCATCCCTTTCATATTCACGATGTACAATTTTATCTGACAGATCGCAATGGAAATACCCCTATTCCACAAGAACAAGGGAGAAAAGATGTGGTATATGTACCCATGGGTGATTCTGTAGTCTTTGTTACTAAATTTGAGGATTTTACAGATTCGATTACTCCTTACATGTTTCATTGCCATGTCTTGATGCATGAAGACGCCGGCATGATGGGACAGTTTTTGGTTGTTCCCCCGGAATATGTAGGAATAAAACAATTGAAAATATCTGAAAAAGTCAATGTTTATCCTAATCCGACAAGTGATTTGATTGAATTGGATCTACCTGATAAAAATCTATTAGTCGATGGATACATTGTGGATTTGAGTGGTAAAATTCTTATTGAAAAACATCAAAAAGCGGAAATAAAATGGGAAGTAAACAGTCTTGAAAAGGGAGTTTACCTCATCATCTTTAAATATGGAGGTAAATTTTATAAAGCCTCATTTGTAAAAGAGTAACTGTTTTAACGTTGTGACAAATACTGGTCGAAGTATTTTGACCAGTATTGACATTTAAGCATCGGAGAGATTTCAAATAGAAAATTAAAGGTGATCAATATCAAGCTTTTTTAGCTTTGGTGCCATTTTTGCCGTAATTGCAACAACAAAAATGGTCAGAACTCCGCCTATAACAATAGATGGTTTTAATCCAAAAAATCTGGCAGTAGTTCCAGATTCAAATGCACCAATTTCATTAGATGAACCGATGAAAATACCATTTACGGCAGATACACGGCCCCTCATATTATCAGGCGTAGCCAATTGTAAAATAGTATGCCTAATAACCACACTCACATTATCAAACGCTCCTGTGAGAAACAGCCAGAAAAATGCTGTGTAAAAATCAGTCGATAGTCCAAAAAAAACAGTTGATAATCCAAACACACCTACTGATAAAATCAAATTTCGTCCGGCATGTTTTTTAGGAGGCTTATACGCAATTAAAATAGCCATCACAACTGCCCCAATAGCCGGTGAGGCACGTAAAAACCCCAATTGAACAGCTCCGGAATGCAACACTTCTTCAGCAAATGCCGGTAACAAAGCAACGGCACCACCAAATAATACCGCAAATAAATCCAAAGATAAGGCACCTAAAATCAATTGATTTTTAAACACAAATTTTATTCCGGCAGATAAACTTGCAAATAGTGTTTCCGATTTATCCTTGGTGGGTAAAGGCTTAGATTTGATAAAGGTAAAGGATATAAATGCGATGATCAAAAATGAAAGATCAACAATATATGCTGTTTCATAACTGACAGCTATTAGTAACCCTGCCAAGGAAGGACCTAAAACAGAAGCGATATGCCAAAATGTACTGTTCCATGTTGCTGCATTTCCATATAGTTTTCTGGGTATTATTTGGGACATAAAAGAAGGATTTGCTGCAGAAATAAATCCACGAATTACCCCTACAAAAGCAATTGCAATGAAAATGGGAGTACTTCCAAACTCTGACAGAATATTAACCCCATCTACGGAACAATACAATAAGAAGGAAGTGTCAATGATAAATAGAAAGCTAAAGAATAAGATGATGTACTTACGATTAAATGTATCCGCAATATGCCCTGAAAATAAAGAAGTTAAAATAAATGGCAACGCTTCTGAAAGACCTATCATTCCTAATGCCAACACATTGCCTGTCAGCTTGTAAATTTGCCATCCGACAATCACGCTTTGCATCTGAATGCATAAGGTTAAAAAAAATCGATTGGTTAAAAAAAGTTGGAATTCCCGATAACGAAGTACTGCAAACGGGTCGTGTTTATCTTTGCTAAGATCAGACATTAGAAAAAATCACGAACATTACTTTTCAAGCACCTTGGGAATTCTGAAATAATCAGAATCCTTCTTAGGGGCATTTTTGAGGGCTTCCTCTTGAGTTATAGTTGCAGATACAACATCTTCTCGTAAATTATTAACTTCTTCGTTCATAAAAATCAAGGGATCTATACCATCTGTAGGTACTTCGTTCAATTTATTGATAAACGAAATAATATTTGCCAAATCTTGTTTAATTTGTTCCTTCCTCTCCCCCTCAAACTCCAAGCGAGCGAGATGAGCGATGTGATTGATGATATCATCTGTTATGTTCATTATACAAATTTAGTAAGATTCACTTAATTTTCTTTTTGAGAAATGGTTTATTAATAATGTGAAAGCACTTATCCGATAATTCTTGTTCGCTGAGCAATAAGACTTCTTCTTTGGGTATGAAGGGGTGTATGTGTACCTTTGAAATCCCCGGATGTGCACTTCCTTTAAAATCTGTCGGATCTGAAAAAAGTTTGTGGTTATTTAGAAAAGTGATGGGAATAAGCGGAGCATATGCAGTCTTTGCCAGTTTGAATGCCCCACTCTTAAATGGCATCATTTTAGGAATTTGTTGATTGGGAATAGCACCTTCAGGAAATATAACAATCGACCAGCCTTCCTTAATTGCCTGTTTTGCCTGAATAAATGATCTGGCGGCTTTCTTACTATCTTGCCTATGGACAGGGATATTTAACCCCTTAAAATAAGTTTTGATCAAGGGATAGTTCAATAATTCTCCTTTGCCCATAAACAAAAATGGGTGATTCGGCATGATTGAGTACATCAAAAAAATATCAAGGTAAGATGTGTGGTTGGAAATAATGATATAAGGTCCTTCAGGTAAATGAGACTTCTGCATTTTCTTTACATGATAAAAACAGAAAATACGCATTAACCAACTCCAGAAAACAAACAACTTAAAACTCTTTTTTTTACGTTCGGTGTCTGACAAAAGAAACACAAAAAACGGATAGAGTAAAATAGCAAACACTGAAAATATCAATCCAACATAGCACTTCCAGATGTAAGAAGTTATTATTTTCAGAAATGTCATCATCTAAATTACGTGTTTACGACAAGAGCTACTTATTGAAAACGGATTCCCTGTAAAATTATTAAATTCGCGATAACGAAAAACATTATGGCTCGAATACTTACCGGCATTCAAAGTACTGGCGTTCCTCATTTGGGAAACATCTTGGGTGCCATTTTACCTGCAATCAAGATGTCAAATGATGCATCTAATGAATCCTTCTTGTTTATTGCTGATTTACACTCACTAACACAAATCAAAAGTAGAATCACACTTCAATCAAACACCCTCAGTGTAGCTGCAACTTGGATGGCTTGTGGCTTGAATACGGAAAGGGTTGTCTTTTACCGACAATCAGATGTGCCAGAAACAACTGAACTTGCCTGGTACTTGAGTTGCTTTTTTCCTTATCAACGACTAACACTAGCCCATTCATTTAAAGACAAAGCAGATAGGTTGGAAGACGTCAATGCAGGGCTGTTCAGTTATCCCTTATTAATGGCCGCTGACATCTTGTTGTATGACGCCGAAATTGTTCCGGTTGGCAAAGATCAATTACAACACATTGAGATAACCCGTGATGTGGCGTCCCGTTTTAATCACCAAATGGGAGAAACATTTATTATACCCGACGCCAAAATAGAAGAAAAATTGATGTATATTACCGGTACAGATGGTTTGAAAATGAGTAAATCACGAAATAATTTTATCGATATATTTCTTCCCGAAAAAGAACTTCGTAAACAGGTTATGTCCATTTTTACAGACAGTAAAGGGCTTGACGAAATTAAAGATCCTAATACCTGCCATGTCTTCGCCATTTATAAAAATATTGCCAACCCAGAAAATAGTGAGATCATGAAACAAAATTATTTGGCAGGGGGATACGGCTATGGGCATGCAAAACAAGCTCTCTTTGAATTGATTATGGATCGATTTTCCGAAGAGCGAACCAACTATGAATACTTGATAAATAATCCGTCGATTGTAGATGAAGCACTGAGAGCAGGAGCGAAAAGAGCTCGAAATGTTGCATCAGAAGTTTTAAGTAGGGTAAGGCATAAATTAGGTTTGTTGCAAAATAATCAATGAATTTTCAATTTTATACACGATATATTCCAATCCTCACTGGGGTATTATTATTGTTATGTAATTGTAAGCCTTCACCTGATGCTAAAAATCAATCAATAGATAGAGGAAATAAGGTCTACGGGGGAGAAATTCGCCTCAGCTCACCTGAAAAAATCTCAATCATTTTTCCTGCATATTCAACGAGTCGGAATACTGAAAGAATCAATTCCCAAATTTTCGAGACATTATTCAGAATTGATTTTGAACAAAATGACGCAATACCCTGCATTGCAAAATCCATCCAATCAAATAAAGAAGCTACGATATTCTTGATTAAACTGAGGAGCGATGTACTCTTTCATGAGGACAAATGCTTCAAAAATACAAGAAGTCGATTACTTACCTCAAACGATGTAAAATTTACATTGCAATTAGCTTGTTCTGATCTTTACAAGAAAAAAACTCCTGATTTTTTGAGTGAATTAATAGAAGGAGCGTACAATTTAAAACATCGATCCATATCAACTATTTTAAATCAAAACATATCCGGAATAAAAATTATTGATAATCAAACAATTGAAATTAAACTATCAAAACCATTTACGGCATTCCCAAAACTACTTTCAGATCCTGCTCTGGGTATCATCTCTAATAAAGCCTTTGAGTTTTATGGAAAAGAAATACTTAAACATCCCTTGGGAACAGGTCCTTTTCAATTGGAGAATCTAACTGGTGACGGAATTCGGTTAATCAAAAATAAGACGTATTGGCGACATGACCAATTTGGAAATCGTTTACCGTTTATTGATACACTTTCAATCAAATATTACATTTCAAAAAAAAGTGAACTAAAGGCTTTTTGGAAAAATCAAACTGACTTTGTTATTGGATTACCCGTCAATGAAATTGAACATATTTTGGGATCATTCGATGAGACCAAAGCGAAAAGAAACATAAGACACAGAGTCTATTCAAAAAACAGTTATAAAGTATATTATTTAGGATTTAATTGTAAAACATTTCCTTTTCAAAACTCATTAATTAGACTTGGATTTTCTCAAAGTATCAACAAAAAAGGACTAATGAATGATTGGTTATCAGGAGAAGGATCAATCAATGAAAATGGATTGACTCCGAAAATTGGTTCCTACCTAAACGAGGGAGTAATAGAAACATCATTTAATCCAAATATTGCAAAATCAATATCAAAAAAATGGGGCATAAAAAATTTAACACTATACTCCGACACAAAGAAAGGTACGATAAAGCATCGCTTATGTTTAGGGATTATTGAGCAAGTCAAAAAGAGTCTTCAAATAAAAATGAATCTAATTTTATGTAATACAGATCAATTGCATCATGCAATATTTCAGGATAAAGCCCATTTATGGATAAGTGATAAAACAGCATCCTATCCCGATGCTACAAGTTTTCTTTCACTATTTTATGACTATACGACTCAAGATGGGGAAAATCATAGAAACATCTTTCATTATAATAATATGCTTTTCGACTCACTGTTTAATCTTGCAAACGCCAAAAATTCCTCAAGAAATGACTTGTTAAAACAGTGCAATCAACTGATAGTAAATGATTGTCCTATCATACCCATAATCAACGATAATTTCATCTTATTAGCTAATGCACGAGTCCGAAATCTAAAAATTAATTCTTTTGAGAATATTGATTTTTCTACTATCTTTATTCACGAATCTAAGCAAAATGGATTCGTAAATTATTAACTTATATAGCTCTCAGCTTGCATTTGAAGTCATCCTTTCGGATGACTTTTTTTAAAGAAACTACTTCAAGAAGATTATATTTTATAATTCTCTGAAAAAAACCGTATAATCATAAAAATTTGAATTTCTTCCCTGGATAGTTGGCAGATTCTCCTAGTTCTTCTTCAATTCGAAGTAGTTGGTTGTATTTAGCCATTCGGTCACTTCGAGAAGCCGAACCGGTTTTAATTTGCCCGGTATTCAATGCTACTGCCAAATCAGCAATAGTACTGTCCTCTGTTTCACCACTACGATGACTCATCACAGATGTATAGTTATTCCGTGTAGCCATCTGAACAGCTTCAATAGTTTCAGTTAACGTTCCAATTTGATTAACCTTGACTAGAATAGCGTTTGCTATACCCTCATTAATTCCTTTCTCCAATCGTCGAGTATTAGTAACAAATAAATCATCTCCAACTAGCTGTACTTTTTTTCCCAACTCATCTGTAGCAAGTTTCCAACCAGCCCAGTCATCCTCAGCCAATCCATCTTCGATAGAAACAATAGGGTATTTTGAACACCATTCTTTCCAATAGGCTACCATTTCGGCAGACGAGCGACTTTCTCCTGTAGATTCAAACAAATACATTCCTTTCTCTGCATTATAAAACTCAGACGAAGCAGCATCTAAGGCAATGTATATGTCTTCACCGGGAATAAACCCCGCTTTTTGAATGGCTTCCATAACTACGTTGATAGCTTCTTCATTAGAACTCAAATTAGGAGCAAAACCACCTTCATCCCCTACATTGGTAGACATACCTTTAGATTTCAAGACATTTTTCAAGTGATGAAATACTTCGGTTCCCCAGCGCAATCCTTCAGAAAAGGATGAGGCTCCAAATGGCATCACCATGAATTCTTGAATATCGATTAAATTATCTGCATGCGATCCTCCATTCAATATGTTCATCATCGGAACCGGCATAGTAACCGCCCCAATACCTCCTATATAACGATACAATTTCAATCCAGATTCTTGAGCCGCCGCTTTAGCCACAGCAAGAGAGGTTCCCAAAATAGCATTAGCTCCTAAATTGGATTTATTTTCCGTTCCATCCAAAGCAATCATAACTAAATCAATGCCTTTTTGGTCGAATACATCCATTCCATGTAAAGCATCATTGATTATAGTGTTCACCTTTGAAACCGCTTGCAAAACACCTTTTCCTAAGTATCTACTTTTATCTCCGTCTCGTAGTTCCACCGCTTCGTGAATTCCTGTAGATGCTCCTGAAGGCACGGCAGCCCTTCCCGTAACCCCATTACTTGTTACAACATCTACTTCAACTGTTGGATTACCACGAGAATCCAATATTTGTCTTCCGATAACTTTTGTAATATTAGCCATACTTATAATGTTTCATATTTTGAATAAACTGATCAAAAAGGTAGCGTGAATCATGAGGTCCTGCAGATGCTTCCGGATGAAATTGAACAGAAAAAACTGGTTTATCAATTAGTTCAATGCCGGCAATTGTTTGGTCATTTAAATGTCTGTGTGTTACATTAAAAAAAGGACTTTTTGCAACACTATCATCTGAAATTACAAACCCATGATTTTGAGAAGTAATCTCACCTTTTCCTGTTTTGAGGTTAAGAACAGGATGATTAATACCTCGGTGACCATTAAACATTTTCTCTGTTTTAAGACCCTGACTTAATCCTAGGATTTGATGTCCAAGACAAATTCCAAATATTGGTTTATTGGAAGCTACTAATTCTTTTACTAATTTAATTGCGTTAGGCATTGCTGAAGGGTCTCCCGGACCATTTGAAAGCATATAGCCATCCGGTTGAAAACTATCAATTTCCGATTTAGTTGAATTTAAAGGAAATACTTTGACGTGACAACCACGTTCCACTAAGCAACGTATGATACTTTTCTTGACACCAAAATCGACAAGAGAGACTTTTAATTGGGGGTTTTCAGGAGCTACGTCATAAATTTTCTTGATAGACACCCGAGAAGACAACTCCATACCCTTCATAGATGGCACATCTTTCAATTGATTCATTAAGGACTCAACATCCAGATTTTCAGAAGAAATAATCGCATTCATAGCCCCCCTGCTTCGAATGTGTCTTACTAAAGCTCGTGTGTCTAAATCAGCAATACCAATAGTCTTACTATCTTCCATATATGCCTCAAGTGATTTCCCTGCCGAAGCTCTAGAATATACATCTGAAAATTTCTTAGTGACTAAGCCGGCTATTTTGAGGGTCTCAGATTCAATTTCATCTTTATGTGTCCCGTAATTTCCAATGTGCGACGTTGTCATTACCAATATCTGACCAAAATATGATGGATCCGTAAAAACTTCTTGATAACCGGTCATTCCGGTATTAAAAGCAATTTCACCTGTAGTTGTTCCAATACTACCAACGCCAAGTCCACGAAATTGAGTGCCATCGGCCAAAACTAAGACAGCAGGTATTTTTCCGTTCATCATAAATCATTACAAATTTAGAATATCATTACAACTTCTAAAACAATTAAACAAAAAAAGGGTAATGTTTCCATTACCCTTTCAGATTATTAACAAAAATCCATTTTATTTTGGTTCTTTAGCTTCATCAGAAATGGTGTCGTCTTGATCTTTGTCGTTAGCATCTGTTGAATCGATAACATCTTCAGAAACAGCTTTATTTTCTGACTCTTCAACTTTTATACTGATGTCTTCAGAGTCTACAATTTGATTATTAGAAGTTTCTTCAGTAATTACAGCATCTGTAACATTAGTTGATTCAGAAGTATCAGACGTGTCGTCAACAACTATTTCATCAGTGACATTAGTTGAATTTTCTTCAGATATAACATCTTCAACTTCTGTAGTTGAAATAGCGGATATGGATGCTTCAGTTGATTTCACTCCACCTGACCTTCTTGAACGACGAGTGGTCTTCTTAACTTTCTCTGTTGTGTAGATTTCATTAAAATCAACCAACTCAATCATACACATTTCGGCATTGTCACCCAATCGGTAACCTGTACGAATGATTCGCGTGTATCCACCTGGTCTATCAGCAATTTTTGGTGCTACCTCTCTAAACAATTCAGTAACAATATCCTTATTTTGCAGGTAACTGAATACAGTTCTTCTAGAATGCGTCGAATCTGCTTTTGATTTGGTCAATAAGGGCTCAACAAAAGTCCTCAAAGCTTTCGCCTTTGCAACAGTGGTGTTGATACGCTTATGCTGTATCAAAGAACAAGCCATATTGGAAAGCATTGCCTTTCTATGCGCCGCTTTCCTACCTAAATTATTTACTTTATTACCGTGTCTCATCTCAATTCTTTAATCGATAGTTAATCTTTGTCCAATTTGTATTTAGCGACGTTCATACCAAAAGTCAAGCCTTTATTGTCAACTAAATCCTCTAATTCAGTAAGTGACTTCTTACCAAAATTTCGGAATTTCAACAAATCGTTTTTATTGTAAGAAACCAAATCTCCCAACGTTTCAACATCTGCGGCCTTTAAACAATTCAGAGCTCGTACGGATAAATCCATATCAACCAATTTTGTTTTCAGTAATTGTCGCATGTGTAGAGAAGTTTCATCGAATTCTTCAGAATCTGACTTCACTTCACTATCTAATGTGATGCGCTCATCTGAGAACAACATGAAGTGATGAATTAAAATCTTAGCTGCTTCCTTCAAAGCCTCTTTCGGATGTATAGAACCATCTGTGACAATATCGAAAACAAGTTTTTCGTAATCCGTTTTTTGCTCTACACGATAGTTTTCAATCGCATATTTAACATTTTTTATTGGTGTGAAAATAGAATCAATAAAAATGGTTCCAAAAGGTGAAGAATTTAATTTATTCTCTTCCGCTGATATGTAGCCTCGCCCTTTAATGATTGTCAATTCCATTTCGATTTTAACGGAAGACTCCATGTGACAAATGACCAAATCAGAATTTAAAACCTGAAATGCAGATGTAAATTTGCCAATGTCACCGGCGGTTAACTTATCTTGACCGGTAACTGAAATAACAACTGTTTCACTATCTGTTCCGTCAATTTGCTGTTTAAATCGAACTTGTTTTAAGTTTAAGATGATTTCTGTCACATCCTCTACAACACCTTTTAATGTTGCAAATTCATGGTCAGCTCCCTCAATTCTTATAGAAGAAATTGCAAAACCTTCCAATGAGGAAAGTAAAATTCGACGCAATGAATTACCCACTGTGATACCATAACCAGGCTCAAGTGGACGAAATTCGAACTGTCCGTGATACTCGTCGGACTGTATCATGATTACCTTGTCAGGCTTTTGGAAGTCTAGAATAGCCATATTAATGCTTTAATTAATTATTTAGAATACAATTCGACAATCAACTGTTCTTTAATGTTTTCCGGAATCATTTCTCTGGAAGGAACTGCCAACATTTTGCCAGACATATCGGAATTATTCCAGTCCAACCAATCGTATTTCTTATTGTTTGCAGTCAATGACGATGTAATTGCTTCCAATGATTTTGATTTTTCTCGGACACCAACAACATCTCCAACTTTCAATGTAAATGATGGAATATTAACAACTTCTCCATTCACTGTTATGTGTTTGTGAGAGACAAGTTGTCTGGCAGCCCTTCTACTTGGCGCAACACCAAGTCGATAAATCGTATTATCCAAACGAGACTCACACAATTGTAATAAATTCTCTCCGGTAATACCCTTCATACGGGAAGCCTTCTCAAATAAATTAGAGAATTGACGCTCCAAAATCCCGTAGGTATATTTAGCTTTCTGTTTTTCACCAAGTTGGATAGCATATTCTGACTGCTTTCCACCCCTTCTTTTTGCCGGGCCATGTTGTCCCGGACCATAACTTCTTCTGTCTAGCGCTTTATCCGGACCAAAGATTGCATCTCTGAAACGGCGCGCGATTTTTGATTTAGGACCTCTATATCTTGCCATTTTTATGAATTTGAAAGAGCGATTATGAATTAAGGCATTCCTTCGATAATACTACTGCTCTTTGTGATTAAATACGTTATACTCTTCGTCTTTTTGGTGGTCGACAACCATTGTGGGGAAGTGGAGTTACATCGACAATCTCTGTCACTTCAATTCCGGCATTGTGCAAGGAACGAATTGCTGATTCTCTACCCGCACCCGGACCTTTCACAAATACTTTGACTCTACGTAATCCGAAGTCATGAGCTTCTTTGGCGGCATCCTCAGCTGATACTTGCGCAGCATACGGAGTGTTCTTTTTAGAACCCTTGAAGCCTGATTTACCTGCAGAACCCCAAGAAATAACCTGACCGGCATTGTTCGTTAAAGAAATAATCACATTGTTGAAGGTAGCTTGTATATGCGCTTCACCGGACGGATCTACTTTAACGTTCTTCTTCTTTTTTTGATTAGACTTTGCCATCTTGGATTTTTAATTATTATTTAGTTACCTTCTTTTTGTTAGCAACTGTTTTCCTTCTTCCTTTTCTGGTTCTGGAATTATTCTTGGTTCGTTGACCTCTCAATGGTAATCCAGATCTATGACGAATACCTCGTTGACAACCAATATCCATTAAACGCTTAATGTTCAATTGAATT
>CAZGJF010000047.1:0-17334 GCA_964526595.1 uncultured Akkermansia sp.
TGTGCGTGCTGCTATTCGTTTGGTTAGAGATGGTATGCGGAAACCGAATTTCATTTTTTAGATGCTTTGTAGCCTTTTCGATTCAATTTTGTTAATTTCTTTCATTGTCAAAGAACCATCTTGTAACATTGAGCTTAGATCGTTTCTATTTGCTAATTCTACTGAATTTGAATTACCAAGTATAATGGCTGTAGAACTATATTCATTGTTCGTAAATACTTTTAGAGTGAATTTTTTATTGAACTTATTCTCGTAGTATTTCTTTGCAGTGAATACCTCTTGTATTGCATCTCGACCAACAAGGGATTGCGATTGTTTTACTTGAACTAGGAAATTTTGGGTTTCACTAAGCACAACAATATCTACACCCTTATCATTTGAATATGGGGTTAAATAAACATCGTATCCTTTTATTTCAAAAAGAGCTGCTATTGCGGCTTCGAATAAATTTGAATTTAGTTTATCAAGTTGATTAATTGATAATGAAGGGTATTTAATATCTGGCTCAAACCCAAAAATATTACCGAATAATTCATCAGGTCTAACTTCTGCTTGCTCAGTTGGAAATAAGGTGCTACTTGCAAGTGCTTTTTTATTATTCAAGAGATTGTCTAGAATCTCATCAAAGGATTTTTGCTTGGCACCATTTTCATTGCACATTTCTTCAGGAAAGATAGCCATTGGGTAATATACATGAACATCTCTTTTCTGTCCGATTCGATATGCTCTATCTGTTGCTTGTTCTTCTTTTGCAGGATTCCAATGCCTGGAATAATGAATTACGTGATTTGCTTCTGTTACATTTAAACCAACACCTGCTGCAAGAGGAGACATGATAATTATATTAAAACCATTTTCATCTTGAAATCTATCAATTGTCTGCTGACGGCTAAGTTTTGCTTTATCTTCATTCTGTTTAATACTTGGAGTATCCCCATTAATAATACTTGGTAAAATCTTGAAATTATCAAACACAACTTTTTGTAGCATTTTCTGTGTTTCCTTACGATCAGCAAAAACAATAGCTTTTTCATTCTTTATTTTTACATTTTCCAATATCCCCATAGTTATCTGCAATTTTGCAGAGGAGGATATTAATTCTTCTGAAGTGAAATTTAATATTTGGTTGTCTATAAGATATGGATGGTCAGAAATATCACGAATTGCCCAAAGGGATTTTAATTTTTGATTTCTTCCATCATTATCCTTATTTTCCGGATTATTTGCATTCTCAATTTCAATCTTATACCTATTTAATTGAACGGCAGGCATTATTTTTTTTATTCTAGAATTATCGTTATCATGTTTATTTGGCAAATCTTTAGCTACATCTCTTTTTAAGCGACGTTTTATAAATATTCCGATTTTGCTTCTTAGTCTTTCTGTTAAAGCTTTCAGATCTGTATCTTCTTCTTTTAATGGTTTTTGGTACTCTTTTGAAAATTCTTTTGCATTTCCAAGTAGGCCAGGTACAGAAAAATCCATAATACACCAGATGTCTACTAATGTGTTCTCAACAGGAGTTCCAGTCATAGCAATTTTAAAATCAGCCTTTAATGCCTTACTTGCATTTGTTACAAGAGTTCCTGGTGTTTTAATCTTTTGAGCTTCATCTAGTGCAACTACTGCAAAATCAATTAGACATAATGTAGCTTGATAGCTTCTTAGAGTCTCATAATTTGTCAAGATAACATGTTGTCTTTGTAATTGATTTGCTTCAATTTTATTTTGAGAATGGTCGAATGATCTCGTTAATTTTGTCGAACCATATAACTTCGTTAGAGTAAGGTTTTGAGGAATAAAAAATTTCTTGTATTCATTTTCCCAATTTTCTAATAGGCTAACCGGAGCTACTATCAAATATGGTTTTTGGAGGTTCGAATTAACCTTGCTATGCCATTCAATAAAATATAGTAATTGTAGAGTTTTACCTAAACCCATGTCATCTGCTAAAAGGCAACCACTTAATTTCTCTTTGTATAAAGTTTGAAGCCATGAAATCCCTTCAGTTTGATGATCTTTTAGCGAAATGCTTTTTTCTAAATTATCGATCTCTGAAAAACTATGGATTATTGATTCAGGACTTTCTGAATTTTGAATAAATTCGGTTAGTTCTGCATTTTCTTTAATAATTAGAACCTCGTTTTCTGACTGACTCTTTTCCTGCTTTAACGGTTGCTTTGGGTTTCTAAACTGTTTTTTGGCAGTAGAAATTAATATTTCAGCATCGGAAATTGGAATGTCTACATTATCCCATTTGA
This sequence comes from uncultured Akkermansia sp., assembly GCA_964526595.1. Lineage (GTDB taxonomy): Bacteria > Bacteroidota > Bacteroidia > Flavobacteriales_D > Crocinitomicaceae > M0103. The sequence continues at coordinate 2,262 of CAZGJF010000047.1, forward strand.
CGTATTGCTTTCCCTCCTTTACTGCTTTTTCCTTAATGTCTATGAAATCACTTAACTTATCTAATGTTTTGAAATAGATTCTTTTAGAACCATCGACTTTGTCTTTTATTTCAATTCCCGGAATCCACTCTGATTTATATGGACAAACAAAAGGATAAAATTTAGGCTGATAGATTCCTATTTCTTTTACTCGATCACTATAAAATACAGAAAAATCAGTTGCATTTTCATCGAAAAAATATTCAGGATTATCTACAATTTGATTAATACGGTCAATTTTTTCAATTTTTCGAATCTTCTTAATTTTTTGAAGTTCCTCTTTTTGTTCTTTCGAAATTAAAACTCTTGTTGTATTACCATTTAAATCTGAAACTGGATAAACATCTCTTACTATTGGAAGTTTATCGAATGTGTTTACAAAAGCTATCTCATTATTTATTCCAATATTTGGTATTACTTCAAGTATTCCATTCTTAAACTGAATATCAATTTTAATTTTATCTGTGTAGTGAATATCCTGACTTTGTAAATATGCATCAAGAGTTGCTGCTGAATCTGTTGAAAAACTTTTAATATCTGCAAATCGTTTTAGATTTTTTTCAAATGATCTTTCACTTTCAGGTAGATTATTAAATTCATCCAATGCCTCGCAAACTAAATATTGTTTTTCAGAAAGTAAATAATTGCATTCATCTATTGATATAAAAGGTCCGTTTCTTACGTATTGAAATCTATTGCCATTTGGGGCAAAGTCGTAAAAACCATATTTGAACTTGAAACTACTTTGGTTTAATTGGCCGTCTGACTGAATATAAATATCATAGGGATATTCATCTGGAAGACCTAATATTTGCTTATCAATTTCATTTAATTTCAGAATTTCCAATGGCTCAACTAAGCAAGTATCCTCATTAAAGACGGCCACGCCATTGTCTACAAATTCAAATAATATAGATATTTGAGATAGGTAAAGCTCTTTAATATTATTCCATTTTATTATCGGAATAATTTTCCCATCGGTATCCGATATATGGAATGAAAACGCATTATCATAATTGAAATTGAACATCAAACAATATTATAATTTTTTAACCACCAATTAAATACCTCTTCCCATTTGAGCGTAGATCCATCTTTGAAATTTCCATCGGCATGCCTAAGTCTGCCTTCTGCATGGTGAGCAATAATATCGTCGTATTTTCTCTCAACAGCCATAGACATGCTACCATTTCTTAAATCGTCAACACTATTCAACTTCGCATTAACATTTGGCTTTTTATTACCATCGACCTTATATCCATAAAAAGCATATCCATCCTCACTGAATTCAATGAGCATATAGTTTTTCATATAAAGAATAAAAGCCGAAACATTTTTGTTACTGTAAACAGTTACAAATCTCGTGTCAAGGTATTGTGAAATTCTATCGTCACGTTTCAATAACATTTTTGTACTGGATGGACCATAGACTTTGAATGATGAAATACTTGAAGCATGCTTTAACCAAAAATTCTTTCTCCTGACATCGTTGATGCAGACATTAAAGAAAACATTTATAAACTGACGAGTGATCCATTCATTCAGAATGCTTCGTGCTTTATCTAAATCTTGCTTTTCTTTTTCCGTTGCCCCATCAAATGGATGCCACTCACTTTTTATTTCAGGGTCACCAATAAATTCGAAAGCTAATTTTTTTACCTTATCTTGTGATGCGGCAAATTTTGGATTATCGGCCTTTATAATAATTTTGCTTATTGCTCTTTTATTCGTTTTATGACCTTGAATATTTCCCTTTCCATGTGTTCTTAAGATACTTTCTAATTCTTCTATGGTTTCGATGAAATCATTTTTATTGTTTTCTAAATAGGAAATAATTACTCTTGAGAAATATGGATAGTTTATCCAAGAGTCTGGTACAGATAAATAACTAGTTGCTTTTAGGATAGAAATATTCTTCATGCCTAATTCTTTACCCAATACTAAATCACCATTTTTCTGGTCGAAATACTTTAAATTGTTTTTCAATCCTATGATAGAGTTTCGACTTCCTTCATATAAGTTTAATTTCAAAACAATAAAGTCAGTCAACTTGCTTAATGAACTGTCAAGAGATGTTTCCCAATTCTTTAATAAACAATCGATTAACCCAAATAAATATGAATCTTTCCATTCTTTTTCTAGTAGTTCAATTGCATATTCAAGTTCTTGATTGTTACTGATAATCGAGGACGAAGTATTTTCAGAATGAGAGAAAGCATACGATAAGGTTCTAAGCTCCTTTCTGTCGAAAGATAATTTCTTTGTTTTATAATCATGTTTGAATTTTCGATAAACCTGTGGAATTAAATGGTCTCCTTTTAATTCAAAACTTTTTGAGCCAATTTTTTCTGATAACTCGTTTAGTTTTCGAATTCTAATATCTAAAAGATTTTCGAGGGCACTTGGAATTATCTTTACTGCTGATTGCTGCAAGCTAGAATTTGAAAAGTGAAAATTCAGAATTTCCTTAGCGCTTTTCATGATTAATTTTTTCGGCTATTGAATTTGCTTAGTTGTTCCGTTAATTCTTCCAAAATATCTTCTTGTTTTGATGATGCCGCTGCGAGTGATTCAGCTGTTTTGGTAAGATGTTCTGAATATTTACCTAAGAAAGATTCTAAACTTGTTGATACTGTCAACTGATAATCTTGAAGACCTTGATTTATTTTAAAGAAAATCTCTTGAAGCCCTTTTTCAATAACATTAAATTTCTCTGCATAATCCTTTGAGACATCTTTAGCTGTTACTAATGAGTCCTGAATTTCCTCGATTGTATCAGAATTTTTTTGTAAAAACTCATTTGAGTATTTTGAGAACGAAACTTGGGACTCCCCAAATTTAGAAGTTGATAAATTCACATCTTGAGAAATATTCCTAAATGAGGAAATTACAGTTTCAAGTTCAATATGAGCTTGATTTAACTTAGTAACAGTATCAGTTACTCCATTTGAAAGTCCATTCATTTTTTCAATACTGGAATTAAATGCACTTAGTAGATTTTCGGATAATTCTAAATTTTTTGACTGTTCAGTAATGAGTGTTTGCTGACCTGATTGCAAACCACCAACTTGTTCACTTAAAATTTTACTCATATCCTCAACTTGCTTTTTCATTTGATTTGTTGACTCCTCGGATTGAGATAATGTTTGTTTTGATATTTGCTGAACAACGTCTTGCAATCCCCTGAAATTTTCATTGAGATTATCGGTCATGGACTGAAGTTTCAGCGGAAAATCAGATAATGAACTTCCTGCCTGACCTAAAATGCTTGCCAATCTTTCCATTTCATTTTTTGTATCTCCACTCATCGATGTTTTAAATTCTTCAACCATTTTCCCCATTGAATCTTGTAATTCTTTTACAATATTTTGAGTCATATCAGTTGCTGGATCCTGAAGTTTATTACCTAAATTTTCAATTTCCTGTTTTACTAATTTCAACTCAGCAACAACCCCTTCATTCGGATCATTTAATATTTGCTCAAAACCTGCTGAGATTGTCAATGCCAAATCAGTGGAAAAGGTTTGTAATGAATTAGATTGTTTTTTTGACTCTTCGTATAAATCTCGAAATAAGTTTCCGGGTTTTATTACGTTTCCATTTTCATCCGTAGACTTTAAATCATTTTGGAGTTCAGTTAAAACCTCAGTTAATTTTATGATTGCACGTGTTTCCTCACTTAAAACCCCTTCTTCAAGTTTCTTTCTTTTAATATTTGTCCAGAATGAAAAAACTACAAGTAGAGCAACACCAAAAATTGACACAATGAAGGCTGTTTTTAACCCATTCATTAATTCTGGAATACTTTTTTCAATGTCATTACTATCGAAATTCCATAATCCAATGGCTATTCCAAGGAAGGTGAATAAGATTCCAAGAGTTGGGAACAACTGGGGAATAAAATCATACAAATGCTCATTGTTATTTTCTTTGCTTCTTTTTCTTATGTAAAAAGCTGCCCAAATTGCTGCTACTAAAATGATTCCAATTCCTAATAATACTTCTGTACTCATTTTTCATCTATATTTTTAAGCGCTTCGTTAATAATTGCTTCGCTTGTGGTTACTATTCTAAATTCTACTCGACGAGATTTGTCATTATCAACAGCCTGGTTACTTTCAAAAGTTAGTCTGTAGGATTTATCAACGGTACGACCATATGAAAGACCATTTGCTGTGAGCCAATACTGTAATCTCTCTTTTTCACCGCGATTCAAGTTAGAAAAACAACTTTGAGTTCTTAAGAATGCTAATACATTTCTACCTCTGTCTTGTGATAGTTTCATATTATCGATGTAGGGATCCCCGGATGCTCCAATGGGCTTTGTATCAGTATGTCCTTCTATCCGAATTTCTGCGATTTTGTCTTTATACTTCTTTTGAAGTACGACCGCAAGATATTTTGGCAAGAACTCAGCTAAAATGTTCTGAAAATAGGGTGTTATTTCTGACTTACCAGTGGGAAAAAGAACCTGTGGATTTGTAAACTTGATGGAAAGGTCATTATCTAGTTTTAAATTCCATCGAGCGAAATCGTTTTTAAATGCCTCTCTTAATTCATTATATAAAGCAACTTTTGATGCTTCGTAATCTTTGAATATTTTATTCTGTTCTCTTTCACGTTTCTCAACCAATGCCATGTATGAAATCGACATGAACAGAAAAATGACCATAAGCACGGTCATAAGATCCGCTAAGGAAATCCAGTGACTTTCTTTTTTAGTGCCTGACATATATTACGGACATTTGGTACATATTTTGAATTGACATCAATGACAATTTTCTGCGGTTAAATAAGGTCTTTAATAACATTTACTCTTCATTAAAATTTAACCCTAATTGTTTAGCTGACTCTTTAACAATCTTATATTCTGGACTATTTTCAGACAAAGGTTTCAGATTTGTTGATTTTCCCTTTATTCTTATCTCTATTTCAATATTGTTTTGTGAAAGTGGCATAATGAAACTTGGGAATAATTGTGTGAATTGTTCCATAGGAACCTTGCCAGATATTGTAATAGCACTTATCGATTTAATTGTATTATCAGGTCCAGGAGGAGGAGTGTCAATCCATGAATCCCCACCCTTTGGAGTGACTGGAAGTGGTGAATCGCCATCAGAGGTTTCTATCGGTTTCTCCACCGGAATTGATGATTTATCAACTAACCAATAAGTCGAATCAGTAGTATCAAAATATGGAACATCTTTACCTAAATAATAGCTTGTAAATGTATTTCCGTCTCCAGATGCAATACCAAATTCATTATTTACACAGTACCTCGACAGACTTCGATTTACAGCTTCAACACCTGTTATCATTGGTTTATCATCAAACCTTAAAAAAGCTTCATAAACATCCTTGCACCTAATCGGTGTATTGGCGTCAGGTAATAAATTGTTTTTACGAAGAACCCCCATTCCAACTGATTCGATTAACCATTCCTCAGATTTTAAGGTGTCAATCAAATAGGTATTAACTTGGATATCAAAGCTATCTTTGAATTCTTTAATGATGTTCATCTCAAATTGATTTTGGGATGAGTATTTAACAATAGTCGAATAAGTTACCGATAAATTACTTTCTGCATTTTTTGATGCCTCCTCACTTCGCTTTTTGACATCAGACTTTTGATCTTGTTCTAAAGTTGAATTGTAATCATTGAATATTTTTTGACAAGCCAAAAAATCTCGAATTTCAGATTGAAGTTTACCCAATGCTGAATCTTGAGGAACTAAGAAAAGAATTGTATTTCTATAGACTCTCTCAGTAGAACCTTTTTTAGTCGCAATAGTTTGTATAACTGTTTTAGTTTCAGATTTTAATGACTCAGCAGAAGAAGCATTTCTTGGATTTAAAACAATTAAAGTTGGTTTCATTTGTTCAGGAATATCATTCGATGGGTCAACTAACACATTGAACAAAGAAATTCCTCTTGTTTTTTCCTTCAGCCTTTTGATTATCTCGTTATTTATTTCATCAGGTTTAATATCCTCTCTTGCCTGATTAATCAACATACTAATGTTTGGCTTCACATGGAACCAATAACGTTTCCCACTTGACCCCGTTTGCGCGGAATAAAGATAAAATGCTGAATCCTCGAGATAATCTAAAGAAGCATTAATATTGTTATGATTATATCCGTTCGGAGAGACTAAATGAAGTTTTAGTTCTTTCGCTGATAAGCCTTTATTTGATGCTTCTGTACCGAATGAGTTCAATAGCAAAACTGTCGCAATTGATTGCGTTAAATGATATTGCCCAAAATCTGGTTTATTAGAATCGATTTTAAATGCATTTGACCCGTTTCCTGCTATGTCGGCTGAAATAACACTTTCGTATCCATTTCCATATAGTTTCTTCAACTGAGAAGTTACAGAGTCTAAATTTGGCAAGTGTAAATCACCGGATTGTATTAATATGTTACTTCCAGATAATGATTGTTGACGCTTCCACAAGTCACTAACAATAGCTGCCAATAAGCGTAAAACTCCTCTTGTCCGTTGAAAATTGTTGTTACTTGCCCATTTTGTTTTGAAAATATCAATCAATTCAGGATGAAATGGGTATGACTGAACTAGTTTTTGTTTGTATTCACTTTTTGTGACATTATCAGGTAATTCGGTCCAATAATCTGTGTAGAGCTTTATGTAACTATCAGCGACATTGGCAATGTAATTGGAATCACCTATATTTTCGAAAAGTCTTCTTCGTATTACTTCATAAATTTCATCTTCCGAAACAGGTTGTGTATCAGCACCAACGCGACTCACACGACTTTGCAGACTACTTAAAATGGCAGAAGCCTGAGGTGAGTTAGCTACTCCTTGAACACTTGCAGGTAAAGTAACGATAGCAACACAGTTTTCTGTGGCTGCGACTGCTTCGGTAAACTCTTGCATAAAACTGATCGTTTGATCTGCAAGACTGCTACTACCAACTGTTATTGCAGAAGCACTGACACAATAATCCGCTAATTCATCAATTAATATGAGTGCTGGTTTACAACGATCTAAAACACTTTTGAATAAGCCTTTTGGAGCACTCAATTGTTCATCATTTGCTTTAATTAAATTGTATGTTTCTATACCACCTAACTGATAAGCTATTTCTCCCCAAATGGTTCTTATTGTAATTCCATCAACAGTTCTACCTTGAACAGGGTCATTGGTTGTATTTGTAAATACGGCAATGTTCGCTTTATCAAATTCTGGTATTCCCGTATAATCAAGAAGTTCTTTAGTGTGAGATGATGATGCTGCACTTTTTCCCCAATTACACAAGTGATAAATAGAAATCAAAGTATGAGTTTTACCTCCACCAAATCCAGTCTGTAAGGATATTACACGGTTTTCAGCATCCTCTTTGCCATTCAGTCCTTTCACAACTGTCTTTGCCACCGATTTCAATCCGGCGGTCATATAGGTTTTAGAAAAGAACGAATTGGGATCTTTGTAGATCTCTCTTCCCGTTCCTAATGCAACTTCCGCTAAATTAGCTGCAAATACAGATTCGTCTAAATGGCCTTGCTTGATATCAAAGTGAGGCTCTGAAATAAGAAACCAAGGTTTTAAATTACTATTTGTTATTGGACTTGTTGAAAATGAAGTTGCTGCAGTAGATGTTGTAGATAGGCTATGTTCTTTTGTTTTGTTTTGAATTTTATTCAGCTCTTCCTCTAGTTCTGTCATTCCAATAGTTTTGGCAATTGTACGCATATGAATCCACGCTTTAGTTGCCTCATCCTCATCAATAACAGGTTTGTAGTGATTCAAATCATGTCTTACAGATGCTATTTCACCAAACCAATTTGGTAAATCACCAGCCTTCTTTTGAAAATCATTTTTAAATAATTCTCGGTTCTTGATTGCAAATGACTTTAAATGATGGTAGTCTATCATTGCTTCTGGTGAAGTACCCGTTTTAAGACCTCTGTTCCAAAACTCTTTTTGATCGTAAGTCAAACATTCAGCAAATTTTGCTGGCCATTTATCACCTTCGTTTTCATATAGCAATGCTACTAAATATGCTCTTATACCTTCTATGAAAATTGCATATGCTTTTGCTAGCTTTTCTTTATCGTTTGTTGCCATAGTATTATAATTCTAAAGTACCTTGAGTAAAGGTAGTTGTTGTTGTTTCCTTACTTTCTCTAATTAAACTTTCCTTACTTGATAAAAGTCCTCTTGTTAATTTTTGATCATCACAATCTTTTGGTAATAGCTCATCCAAGGATGTTACAACACGCCAAAAAGGACTGTCAGGACTATCTGCTTTTTCACCTATGAATTTTAGTAATAAACCACGATTTGTTCCTTTATACAAATACATCGCTTTATGGACTTGGTCAATTAAATGACTTCCTATTTTATCCCCAATATTTTTATTGGCCTTAATGCGCTCTGCGTAATCACCTAATGTTTGCTTGTTACCATTTTTTATAAGAATGTGCTCGGTAAATAACTCTTGAACATTGATTGATAGGCCAACTTTAACAAACTTAGCAGCATCATCAAAATCACTCTCTGAAAAGCCATTTAGCTGTAACCAACCAATATAGAATTTGGTAAACTCATCACCATCAAAACCTTTAAGAAGCGCATTAAAGGCACTTTCACGAGCCATCTCCAGCAATTCTGCTACAGTTACTTCACTGCCATCTGCTTTTTCTACTTTTTTGTATTTACCGAACTCACTTACAGCTTGACCAAAACATGCCGTCAATAAATCTGCACCCCGGAAACCTAGTTTGTACAATTCATCTACCTCTCGAGAAACCGTTGCCTCTATGGCTTTTCTAACCTCTTTGTAATCTCCATAACCATCAGATTGCGCTGGAACACATGAAACTGTAACCGAAGAAGACAAAAAGGCTTTATCTGTTTTTAATGCCCCTGTCATTTCCGTATCAGTAGCCCAACTTCCTGTAATGTTCATTCTGGCACCCAATATAGAGTTACATAATGTAGTCCAAGCTTCTGTACTTTGATGTGCAAACATAATGCTGACTATGTCTGAGGTTTGATGTTCTATGGCATCAAAAATTTCAAGTAACTTATGTTCAAAATGAAGTTTTGCTATATCTGCATTTCCATTGTGATGATGTTTTAATGCTGTACATTCCTCTGATTTTGGCGTTTGGGGTGTAGCAAAGTTTGAAGGGTAAATATCTACCAAGGTTCTTTTCAACCAAACATAGAAGAAGTCAGATAAATCAGCATAAGCAATGGCATCATAGTAAGGAGGGTCAGTTACTACAGCTGTAATAAACTTTTCTTTGAATTGCGTTTTTTCACCACTTGAAGCGTTTTCCAGTGCAGTTGAAAAAGGTTGATTGCATTCTGATTCAATATATCGTGTTATCCAATCTAATTGATTTAAAGCACTTCCAGATGATTTACAAAATGGATTCGATTCTGGAAAATCAAGGACCATTGGTATTGCCTGTCTACCCATAATCCTTTCCAACTTTTCCCCTCCGGTGTGCCAAACTCCAAAGGATGTATTTGCTATAGCTATTCTATCAATTAAAATAGAAATATTAACAACAATAGCTTCGAAATAATTTGAATCAAATCGTTGTTCCAGATTAGATCTAATCTCTTGATATTTCGTCAACAAATTTGTTAGGAAAAAGGCTTGCCTATCTGAAAATAAATCAGACCACTTTTCAACTCCCCAACCAATACAATGCAAATCCCTATTGTTTCCAACTGATAATTTTTCAGAAAAATCTTTGGGTTTGTGAGGAATTGAAGTTAAAACACTTATTTCTAATGAATTTGGTAAACGATAATTTTTGGAATTATCTCCTTCTTCAATTACAGCAATTATTTTTTGCTTAGGTTCTTTTGCATTGAATTGTCTTTTTAATTCCTTAATATCAGTTATATTTCCACAAATAGGGCATTTGAGATTTTTTCTTTCAATCCAATTGTTTATTGAAATTGTTCCAGTCTTTATCTCAAAACTGATTTCATTATCCTTAATTACTGGTGATAAATGAACTTTTTTTTCGGGCTTATTAACTAAGTAAAACTGTTTTAGCAATGGCACTTTTGCCTTACATGATGGATTTGAGCAAGATGCTTCATATGCCCAATAATATGCTATTGGTTTGTTCCCTTTTTCATCACTAGGATACAGATGTCCTACTTCCTTTTCTGTTTCAGTCAATAACTTTCGTGCGTAAAACTCCACATCAAAACTTAAACGATTTGGTATCTCAATTTTCAAATCAGGTGCATCGATGTGTAAGCCATTTTGTTGACACCATTTTAAAAGTTCCTTCTCACCGTACAGATTAATAAACTCACCTTTAGTGAATGTAATTGGCTTTCCATACTTTTGAGGAAATTCAAGACTTCCTTTTTGGATAATATGAGCCACAGGATTAATATCATTTCCATAGCTTCTACAACCCAGACGAGCTGCCTCTAAAGGAATCGCACCTCCACCGGCAAAAGGATCGAAAACTTTGGGCATTTTATCTAAAAAAGCCTCTTTTGCGCTTTCCAATTTTTCCTCCAAAGAAGATACTATATCGGTCTTTAAATGACGGTTTTCTAATGCATACAATTCTACTTCCGCATCCTTGATTGATTTGTAATGCTTATCAAAATCAGCGATCAGTTCTTTTGCCGAAACTTTTTTGTTCTCTTTTGAATTGTGTGCAACCCAAATCAATTTTCTAGCTTTACCGATAATGATTTCGTCGTTCTTACTATCCCATTTTATCAAACTTTTATCGATTAACATCTTTCCAGCTTGTGGTTTAGCTCCACGACCTAAAAGATGTTGCTGCATCGGTTCAGTAAATTTGCCGATGAACATTTGCAATCGGTTGCGCAGGTTATCCTCCATTGGATCATAAATACTGGTCCAAGGTATATCTGCATAAGGTGCATAGGGATCACCGATATTATTTGCTTTTCCAAGAAGTAATTCAACAGCATCTTTAAATGCTTGCGGACAATTTGGATCTAACGGATCCGGAACCAAACTAGCAAAAACTACTGCACGACAAACTGGCAATGGACGTCTAGCCCACCATAAGTGTAGGGTTGAAATATGTCCATGTCGAATAGATTTATCTCTAACACTCTCAGCCGATATTTCTTTAATCGGCATTGCAACTTCTATGAGTTTTTTAGGTTGGGTCATATTAATTTAATTTCTTGTTTTCCCATTCTTGCATAGGAAGATAATATTGAATTCCTTTTGTTTTTACTTGAAATTGAAGATGATTTGCAGGGTCCTGGATACGAGAAAGTGTAGGTGTTGATTTGCAATTTGTTATTATATATAACCAACTAGCATCTCGCAATTGAGCAAGACGATTCATTTCATTTTCGGAAAGCATAACACTTCCATCCGAGACACTTCTCCCTTTTACCTCAATGTATCGTTTCAAACCATCAGAACTCGTACTACGAATATCATAACCTTCATTATTGGCCGAAACATCCTCTGGATGCCATCCATTGTCTCGTTCGTATTTCATTGCAACATCCATGGCAATGGTCTCTGCTTCGTCATCTCTACTCATTCCGTAATGACCTTGGTATTCAACTTGAGTGAGAGGAATAACATAAGCACAACCTAATATTTCAGGAGCTTTTGGATTTATTTGACTCATCAATTCTAAATTTTCAAGACGAGTTTTCTTTTTTTCATACAATTGATTAACTCGTTCCTGTTTCTTCCAAACTTTCTCTTGAGCTTTTTGATCGCCTAAAAGTATTTTGCCTTGTAATGAGGAAATTTCGGACTGTAGATCCATTATTACATGAGAAAATGCAGTTTCCAAGTAACCCTTTCTGTCTCTTGAGTCTTTTAAAACGTGTTCAGAAGTTTCATTGAATTGAGGCATCGTAATATTTTCAAAACTCCATTGTATGACATCGTCTGAATTAATGACTTCAGGAGGATTTATGGGTTTTGCAAACTCGGTCGGGGAATGTAAATCAATAAATTTAGCTGGTGAGGTAAGTTTATAATTTCCATCACCTGTTGTATATACCATTAAAAGTCGCTCGTCGACGATACTGTCATCTATTTTTGTCGGTCTATTATCGATTATTTGGGATTTTACAAAAAACGCAAAATAGGGTTCTTTGTCATCCGCTGATATTAAAACAGTTCCTCTAAGCATATCCTCGCGATAGGCATTTCTTATTACTTTTATCAAGCTGTCAAACAGTGGATTGCCTGGGTTTATGTAGTGAACTGTACCTAAATCTCCGATAGCTTGATACTCTAAAAAAATCTGTTTGTCAAAACAAAATTTAATCTGTTTTATGCTTTGAGGATATATATTAAAATCTTGTTTTAAAATTTGAATAATGCTTTCGGGAAGATTGTTGATTTGGTAGATGGACTTCCTCAATTCAGTGAATGAACCTTCAATTGATTTAAATGCCTTTTCAAAAAATAATCGTACATAAATGGGCTGCAGTCTTTTTTCGTCAGAGCTATCCTTTAAAATTCTTGCATCCTTAAAGTCAACTTTGCTATGTGCTAATGTGTCTTTTTGCTCTTTTATCTTTTCAACGAATTTTTGTTTTAGAACTTCATTGTCTTGAGATAAAAACACATCCAATTCGCTCTCCTCACCATTAAAAACGGATTTAATTATTTGATCTAGTTTTACATTTTCTAGTACATCTTGTATTACATCGTATACTCTATCGTCCCCAATACTTTCACGTATTATATCAAGCTTAGATAATAATCTTTCAAGTACTTTTCCCTCCTTGGTATTATTTGCCACCATATTGAATACAATGACATCTTGTTTTTGTCCATAACGATGAATTCTACCCATTCTTTGTTCAAGTCGATTTGGGTTCCATGGAATATCCCAATTAATTAACAATCTGCAGAATTGAAGATTAATACCTTCTCCAGCTGCATCGGTAGCAATCATTATTTGTGTTTCATTACTGGCAAATGCTCGTTGAGCATCTCTTCGCTCATCGACATTTTTACCTCCGTGAATTGTTGCGACCTTGTACCCACCACTTCGAGTTAAACGTTCCTCCAGATAAATTAAAGTGTCTTTGTGCTCCGTAAAAATTACTAGCTTTTCCCCATTTTCAAGAACGCCATTTGATTTAAGTAATTCTTTTAATTGTTGGAATTTTTTCTCTTCTTGATTTTTCAAATAAAGAGCTTGGGCCATATCAAATAACCCTTTAACCTCAATTGCTTCTTGTTTAATTTCTTGTAGGTCTTTTGCTGTCGTAAATAATCTGAATTTTCTTGGGTCAGATAAAATATTTTCTAACGCATCTCTTTCATCATCCTCGAGCTCCTCAAAATCTTCGATATCATCTACATCAAACCCATCCAGTTTATGACGTTGACTCCAAATATTTGGGTTCTTATTTGTTTCATCCACTATGCTTTGTAAAGCCTTATATCTTTTCTCAAGGGTGTTTTTTATTGCAAAAATAGAACTGACCAATCTACGTTGCATAACTGTTAATGCTAATGATACGTGAATGTTTCGGGTCTCTGATGCTTCCTCTTTTTTTACCGTTAAATAATCTGTAACTGCATCATAGAGGATCTTTTCTTCCTCTGTCAATTCGTAAGCAACAGTTTTTGTGAATCTCAATTTAAATAGAGGACTTCCATTCCAATCTTTCATGTCTTCCTTCAGACGACGAATGAAAAATTTATTTATTCCATTATGTTCTAGTTCTTTTATGCGTTGAGCAGCGATATCATCAGTAGCGAAAATATCCTCGTCTAATAATTGAAGTAATTTTTTAAATGTATCTTTTCGTCCACGGTGTGGAGTAGCCGTTAAAAGAAGTAAATGCTCACATTGGTGAGACATGGTATATGCAGCTTTATATCTTTGAGATAGGTATTGTTTCGCACCATAATCATAAGCAGATAATTTATGACATTCATCAAAAACAATTAAATCCCAATGAGTTTGTCCAACAACACCAAGTATTTCTTCTTGACATAAAAAATCAATTGAGGTAACGATTTTATTTGCAGAATGAAATACAGTTGGATCTGAGTTAAATCTTTCACGATTAACGAGTGTAAATGGGATGTTAAATTTGATACCCATTTCATCTTCTTGCCATTGTTTTGTTAATCCACCAGGCGTAACTATTAAAATCCTTTCTGAAAGACCTCGCATTAAAAGTTCTTTTATAAGAAGACCTGTCATTATAGTTTTACCTGCACCTGTATCATCTGCAAGAAGGAATCTTATTTTTGGAAGTGGTAACAAATATTTGTAGACTGCTTCAACTTGATGAGGCAAAGGGTCTACAATACTGCAGTTTACAGCAAATAGGGGGTCAAACTGATAGGCTGTATTAATTCTTTCTGCTTCAGCGAATAATGAAAAACGAACAGGATTACCAGAAAAATTAAAATTTCCCTCTTCCGATACAATAATGAGTTTTTCAAATTCTTCAATCGAAATAACTTTTGAACTTTGTTTCTTTGAATTAACCCCAACATAATTCAGTGAAACCATTTTACCTAGTGGTTGAATTTTGTTTATTATAACTGGTTCTCCAGGAATGAGATTAGCAACAATATTTTGTTCTTGAATGTTGGGCTTCATTTAGTTTTCTTTGATTAAATCTTTGGGATTGACACTTAAAACATCAGCAATTTTAAAGATTAGTTCTAAACTGGGTTGTCTTCGATTATTGCAATAATCATTGACGATATTGAAGCTTTTGCCCAACTTCTCAGCTAACCAGGTCTGCTTTATACCCTTTTCTTGAAGTACTTCCTTGATTCTGTTCATGAATAGTTTTTGTAGTAGGGCATGAAGATAAAAAGAAAAGTTGGATTTATACACTATATTACTTTGTATTAACATCAACCTCAATCCCCCTCATAAACCGCTGAATAGGCTTCAAATCGTTTACCTTAATTTTTAGTTCATAAAGGTCTTTTTTCGGGTTGAATTTTACGTAAGGAATGGTCAAAGGGTATTCCTCTTTGAGGAGCAAATATGCTTTGAGGGAAAGGTCTAATTCTACCTCGTGTTGTT
>CAZGJF010000048.1:0-16588 GCA_964526595.1 uncultured Akkermansia sp.
ATGTTGCATTTTGAAACATACTCCCCATTAGAGTTACATTACTTACATTCCAGTTACCTATGGGTTGATTGAATGCTGTTGCGCCTTGAAACATATTATCCATTCTTGTTACACCACTTACATTCCAGTTACCTATTTGTTCATTGAAAGATGTTGCACCTCTAAACATTCCAAGCATTATATTTACATTACTCACGTCCCAATTATTTAAAGGTTGATTAAATGAGGCAGCCCAGCTAAACATATGATACATATTAGTAACATTACTCACATCCCAATCACCGATGGGTTGGTTGAAAGATGCTGCGCCTTGAAACATACCCTCCATCACAAGTACTTTACTTACATCCCAATTACCAATGTGTTGATTAAAAACACTTGCACTATAAAACATATTTATCATATTAGTTACATTGCTAACATTCCAATTTCCAATAGGTTTATTGAATGAACTAGCAAATGCAAAAAAATGATTCATATTAGTAACATTGCTTACATCCCAATTCCCAATAGGTTGGTTGAAAGATGTTGCCCCTTGAAACATCTGTCCCATTGTTGTAACTTTACTAACATCCCAATTCCCGATGGCTTGGTTGAAAGATTGTTTTCCATAAAATAAATTACTCATATCAGTCACCAATGATGTACACACTTTTGTTAAGTCTGCGCCTTGGTCCCTTCGCTGGTTCAGTAAATTTCTGTCAACGGCTTCATACACCACTCCATTTACCGTTCCAGTATCTCCAGCTTGGCAGTTGGTACATTTGATGTGTCCGAGCGAATCAGCAAAGAATGTTGGCGTGTTGTTTTGAGCCAAAACGATGCTGAGGTTAGCAACAAGCAAAGTAAAAAGTAAAAGTTTTTTCATATCAAATGGTTTTAAAAAGTCAGCGTGGGACAGTCACTTCCACTCGTAGAAGAGGTTCGACCAAGAACCCGTACACAAAGTAAAGCAACGCCCACGCCTTATCGTGAGCGTATTGCTCTAACTTCCCTGTGTACAATTAATTTGGTCGATTTCTTCTACAGGTTGTTTAGCAAACGCTGATATTGTTTAACAAATTGTTTTTCAGTATATCAATCAATAATTTTAATATTCTCATCAAAGTTAAATCAATTTATTGATTCCACAAAATAACATATTGAATACAACCACATCAGCCTTTACATTCATTCCAATTTGATTCATTGTAGAATCTAAGTGGACTTAACCTTTGTCAAATCTGACAAAGGCTATATCCAACAATACTGAATACGATTTAATAATACGGATTGAAAGGTAGGTTGATATTGAAAAGTTTCTGAGTGGACTTTCTGAGTGGCAAAATGTCAAAAAATGTAACATTTTGCAAAATCCCCAATTTTTATTTAATTGAATATCAATGGTATATAAGTCATTTTAGCCACTCATAATCAGGTGGTCCCTGGTTCGAGCCCAGGTGGGACCACACAAAAACCCTGCAAAGGCAACACAATAATGGTTGCATATTAATATTCTTGATTTGCATGCGAATACGATCCGCATGTTGTGGGTTAAAAAAAGTACTTGCTATGCCGATATTGTATGCAAGGATTTCTTAAGAGGGCAATTAGCTCAGTTGGTTTAGAGCACTACCTCGACAAGGTAGGGGTCACTGGTTCGAGCCCGGTATTGCCCACCCAAGTGGGGATTTCGGCTGAAAAGTTGGAATTCCCATTTTTATAATCCTCTACAAGAACCGTCAAATAAGGGATTGCGGAAAACAGGATATTAATTTTTCATTTGATTCATTTTATTTCATTCGCAGTCAATTTAAAAAAATCCTTGCTGTTATTTTTCAATTGATTTATCGTTATAAGGATAAATCCTCATTGCTTATGACAAATTTCTACGCTTTAACCCCAAAAATCAATTACAATGAAAAGAATGATTTTGTTTACGGTGGTGACAGCGTTTGGGATAAATGCTTCTGCCAAAGAGAAAAAAGCATGGGAATATTGTAGTGGAGCAATCAAAAAAGTTTTCGTAATCAATGAATCCTCAAAATCAAATGAATTATTGAGAATTTACGATAATGGCAGCTATGAACATCTAAAATTTACACAAAAACCAAGTGACAAAGAAGAGGTTGAACGCAATTTGGGCAGATATTTAGTAAACCGATCGCAGATTACATTTTCAGCGCCAACAACCAAAGAATTTTCCGGAAAGTTTCGTTATGGGACTTTTTATTACAATGGGAAAATTTACGAATCGATATTTAAAATGAAGATTCAGCCAAAGAAAGAGCTCTTTAGAACATCAAAAAATAAAAAGTTTTTTAAACCATTCTTTATTTGCTTAAATACTGATGAAGTAGTTTGCAACAATGAAGCTGCCGAACAAATTGATTTGAATCGTTTGATGAGTTATATTCTCGTAAACAAAAAAAGCGAAGAAGAAAAAGTAATGTCAATCATTCAGTTTGTGGTTAGTAGTATTGAGTATGATTACGACGGTTATTATAAAGATATTTATGCTAACAAGCAAAATGATGTAAAAAGCATCATTGCGGGGAACAAACGTCTAGCTGTTTGTGCCGGCTATTCGTACACAGTAACTGAATTATGTGGGCTTGTTGGAATCAATGCTGAAAAAGTTTATGGTTACACTAAACAAAATTTCTCTGATTTGTCATATTTAGGGGGTTATCATTCATGGAACTTGATTCAAGTTGACGGAAAACAAAAATTATACGATGTTACCTGGTCAGACAAAAATAAGACAATAGATATGAGGTGGATAGATGTTGACCCTTTAGTAATGATTGGATCACATTTTCCTGATCTAAGTGCACATCAACTATTGCCAAACCCCATTTCTCAAGAACAATTTTTATCTGCCCCAGTAGTAAAACCATTGGTGGGATCGGCTAATCCGGTAAATTTATCTTTGCTTGCTCGACAGTTTTCAGGTTCAAATTTTAGAATAGTTATTCCTGGAAAACATATAATTACTGTATCAACTTTTCCTAGCGAAATTACTCAAAAGGTATATAAAAGTGAGGGGGCTGCACAATCCACTTCTTATACTGAAATGAACATTGGATCTGGCCATTTTGATGGTGATAGTACCTATTTTATTGCACCATTAGCGAAACAAATCAATCCGCTTGAGATTGAAATTGATGGTCAACTACAATTGAAGACTGTTGTATTTAAAGGGGGGCAAACAGATTTAATGAACTATTTCATTTCAACAGTAAACAGAAAGCAAAGTGTTTCATATATCAAAGGAGTGATTGCTGCGATCAGATTGAAAGATGTCAAAACTCTGAAGGAGTTGGTTGGTTCGTATAATCCTTTGTTTTTTGACAAAAAAGGAAAATTAATTATAGATCAAAAAGTAACAATGGCTTGTTTTGATTGGGTAGGTGATATTTCTTCATTGATTCGTTCAACAGGAATGTCTTTCGATTTCAAAGGAGATGGAACATCCATTAAAACGGTAGAAGAAAAACTGTACATACAAATACCAAATAAAATACAGTTTACCTTGGATTTTAATGGTGAAATATACTCAGTAAAAGAAATCGAATTACTATAAACTAAAAAGTATGGAAGCGAATCAACAATCAAAAAACGCAAATAACTGGAAGTGTATAATGTATGCTAAGTGTTCAATTACAATGATCATGCTTGTCTTGTTTTCTTTTGACGGAATGACTCAAAATAAAAAAATGGCAGTAGGCGTGCAAATTAACCTAAAGGTTGATACTATCAAAGTAAAAGTGTACAAACCCTATTCAACTATTAAAAAGGATAGCATAAAAACGGTTGTTTTGAAAATGAACTATGGTGGTTCTGAAATTCTAAATCCAGATGCTGCGTATGAACTTGAAAAAGGTGGTTGCAATATCATAAGCGTAGATGTTGTATACACTGATTTTAAAGATCAATTTTATCAAGACAGATTAAATTGTAAACGTATTACAGAGCTTTATTTCATGTGCCCTGACGTTTTTAGTCAGTCAATGACCCAGTGGTGGTATGTTAAACAAACCGGCTGTAGTAATGAGGCGTCAGCTCAGAAATTATTTCACGGAATTGTAATAAAGTATATTAAAGTACCACAATATGAACCTCTTACATTATCAGAAATGACAAATGAAATAAAAAAAGGACGTATCGATACTTCATTATTTCGCGTTTTTGATAAAAACATAAAATTAAAAAACGAAGAGCTTATTTGTGTGGATTTAACAGGAAGTATGTCTCCGTATTATTTCCAGTTTTTTGTATGGTTACATTTAAAAAAGAATACAACTCCCATGAATTTCTCTTTTTTTAATGACGGTGATAATAAACCCGACCATTTGAAAAAAACAGGAAATGTTGGAGGGATCTATCTAGTAAATACAAACTCAATAGATACCATGACAAAATATGCATATACTTGTATAAAAAACGGATTTGGAGGTGATACTCCTGAAAACAATATTGAGTCAATTAAAAAAGGACTTAAAAAGTTTCCTAACTCCAAAGAGATAGTAATGATAGCTGATAATTGGTCAGACATGAGAGATTATGGCCTTATTTCAGAGGTATCCCTTCCTGTAAAAGTAATTATATGTGGTACAAAATATGCAGGTATAAATTCACCTATCAATCCTCAATATTTAGATCTGGCAAGAAAAACACGAGGCTCGGTTCTTACTATAGAAGAGGAAATCTCAAATTTAGCACAAATGAAAGAAGGTGAAATGGTAACCATCGGTGGAAGTAAATTTGCTATCAAAGGAGGAAAGTTTATCAAATTGTGATTCAATTACATTAGACTTAGCATAAAGAAATCTCGATGATTTACTAAGGGGAGATTCACTAGTAATGCATTCAGAATAGATATAATAGTTGATTTTCAAACCAATTAAAAATTCTTAAAGATGAAAAAGTTAATGTTAATCGTAGCAGTTTTAGTTAATAGTTTAGCAATCGGTCAATCGACTTTCAAATTAACGGATACGATTGGTCATTTTGGTATTAATCAAAGTTTAAATATTTTCACCGGCGAGTGGACGTTTATCAATAATGGTAATCCGAAAAGAGATTCATTAAAAAGAGAATACATTCAAAAAGTATCTATCAACAAATTAAATGAAATAAGAAAGGCTGCAGGCATGAAAGCTTTGGTTTATGACGAACGTTTAAAACCAGCAGCGTGGCATAATGTAGTTTATAATCGTTATTGTCTTACTAATAATATTTTTCAGCCAGGTGAAGAAAAGAGGCAACGAGGCAAGTATACACAAACTCACAATCAACGTGTTGATATCCCAAACTTTACTGAAATTTTATATCCTGAGCAACGTATTAAGTTATTAGATCAAACGGTATTCTCAGAAATTACAGAAGAATTAACGGGCGAATATTATAACAAACATAAAACATACATCCAAGTTGCCGAATCAGTTTGGAGTAAATACAAAGCTTGTAACGGACATTGGACATCTTTAACAAAAGATACAAAATGGGATTGCGTATATTTTTATTATGACACGACTAATGGTCAACACGTTGTAATATTAGGAAAATATAAATAATAGCATTTTTTACAATTTCTAAGTCTATGATTAACCTTTTAAATTTCATGAGATGAAAAAAATAATTGTAATTTTTTTGGCTTTTGTTTGTGAAATTGGTTGTGCCCAATCTTTAAAAGGCAATACTGCTGATATAAATAATATCATTGAAACATTTAAATCAATAGATGGAATGATTTTGACAGAAACTAGTTTGAATCAATTTTACAATGATATATCTAAAATAAGTTATGCGAAAAGTGTGTTATTCAAAGAAGATGATTATTATAATGTTGATACATATTCTGCGACATATGGGGATAATAATATTTTCAAGTCGACAAATTTTTTAAATAAAAGAATAGATAAGTTTGTTAAAGTATCAACTAACGTGTCAAGTGCAAATAATGACTCTCCGTATGATTATAAACAAGTAGATGTTTCTATTTTATACAGAATTGAATCAGGCGATTTAATACAAGACTTTTTAATTATTCAAATTTACTTTGGTAAAATAACTGTTTTATCACTACTTGAAAATGCCCCTATGGAAAATACAAATAATAGCATTTTTTACAATTTCTTATCTTATGATTAACGTGATAAATCATTTAAATTTTATGAGATGAAAAAGTTAGCAGCAATCATAATAATCTTGGTCTTTTCAACTCCAGTTTTTTCTCAACTTGTTTGGCCGGAACATAATGTATCACTTGAAAATAATCAATCCTTTGTTAAATTACCTACTTCTCAGTTTTTTGATACGGTAAACACAATATATAATGAATCCAGCTATATTCAATTTGAATCCTTTGATGTATGGATCACAAAATCAGATTTAAAGAAAATAGATTCTTTTATGAAAGATTGTAAATCCATTAATTCAATCATATCAACTTACGGCAAGGTCAGACTTGATTTATGTAAAGCGAGCAATAAAAGCGATATAATAGTGCCGTTATCTGGTTTTTACTGGACAGTTGATACTTCTACGACTATCGATAATGGTAAATATGTTCTTAGTATAGCTTATCCTAGAACAGATAAAATGTATTGAAATTATAATCCATAAATGCAATCAACTGAAAAAACGGGAACACCTGTTTTTGAAAATACGTCCATCCTTTCCGCAAAAGAATCATCAATAAAAATTGCATCTTTTTCGGTAATATAGTCTGATTTTGATTCGTTTGAGCCAATGTGTATTATTTTTGTGAATAAATTATCCAAATGATATTTTTGAAGTGTTTCAGTTAAATTATGTTGATGTTTTGTAATTAAGATGCATTCTTTTTTTTCATTTATCCATCGATAAATTAATGCGACTAAATCTGTGTTTACAAGATTGTTAATAATTAAAGTATCATCTAGATCAAGATAGATAGTATTGTATTTTATGTCTAACATGAACTTCTTGGAAAGAGCTCTATCCATTACAACTTTAAAATTGTTTTGTTGAATGGAAACACTTAAATCTAAATGGTCAAAACAACTGAGTAGCACAAAATTAATTCCCTGCATTCTATATACAGCTGAAGATCCGGCAATACGAGAAGCAATTTCTAAAAGAATCGGTTCACCTGAACTATTTTTTTTTAGTTGAAAAAACCATGCACCTCTAAAAGAAATTAATTCGTTAATGGTATGTGCAATTTTCTCAAATTCAGTAGTCAAAGCTGTTGCGGTTTCAGTTTTTACACTAATTCCATTTGACACGCGTTCTCTTTTTCGGGCGCCGGTAAAAAGTAATTTACCCTCTTTATTTGTGAAACAATCTATTGTGTACTCTTCTCCATCAAGGTATTCGCAAATAATATAATCAGACCTTTTTGTTAGATAAAAAGTTAATTCTTCGAAATCATGGATCTTATAACTATCCCTCGAACCATAACCAATATCCGGCTTTATGAAAACAGGAAAATTTAGATTTGTCTGACTTGAATTGTAAATACGAGGCGTGTTTATTTTGTGATTGAGTGTTTCATATGTTTTACTTTTTGATAAACAAATTTTAGTTGTTTCAAATGATGAAGAAACAACAATTGCCCCTAGCTGATTTTCTTTTTCTTTTAATTTGCAAATTACAGCATCCATTGCAGGATAGAGCAAATCAATGTTGAATTTTTTAATTATTTTCGATAGTTCAGCAATGAAATTTTCAGCGGTGTAAAAAGGTAAATCTCCAATATAATTTTCAAATATAAATTTTCCATGATCCTCAACACTATTTGCACCAAATACCTCAAAGTGTGTGGAGTGTTTCAAAGAATCGTAAACTTCAAGAGCTACTTCAGAACCACATGGAAAAACAAGAACTCTTTTTTTATTTGGCATGATAACCATTCTTTTCAAATGATACGTTGCTTAAAATCTTTATAATTGTATCGAGAACAGTGGTGTCTAATTCAGGGTAAATTGGTAAGCAAAGTACCTCTTCTGCCATTTGATTGGCAACCTTCAAATTTTCTTTGTCAGATGAATCTAAGGTACTGTACATGCTGAAATTACTTATCAACGGATAAAAGTAACGTCGCACAAAAACTCCATTTCGTTTATAATTATCATACAGTTCATCTCTAGAAACAGGGTATTCACTTGAAATAAAAATTGGAAAATAAGAGTAATTATGAGTTACATCTTGAATATCTTCCAACAATCGAATCCCTTTTACTTTTCGTAAATGATCTCTATAATAATGCGAAATATTTTTTCTCTTTTCAATTAATTGATCAATGTATTTCAGTTGAAGCAATCCAAATGCAGCCTGTAGTTCATTCATTTTAGCATTAATTCCCGGAGCAATTACAGTCACCTCATCTCTGAATCCAAAATTTTTTAAATCATCAATTCGTTGTTTAGTTTCTTTGTTATGGCTGATGATCGCGCCTCCTTCAAAGGTGTTAAATACTTTTGTTGCATGAAAGCTAATAACCGAGAGATCTCCATAATTCAGAATGGATTTCTTTGATTGTTTTACTCCAAAACAATGGGCTGCATCATAAATTAATTTCAAATTATGTTTGGATGCAATGGCCGCTATTCGTTCGTGATCACAAGGATTTCCATATACGTGCACCGGCATGATTGCGGTTGTTTTTGGAGTTATTGCCCTTTCAATTTTGCTTGGATCTAAATTCCCGTATGTCTCATCAATATCAGAAAAAACAGGGGTAATTCCATTCCAATTTAATGCATGAGTGGTTGCAACAAAACTAAAAGGTGTAGTAATTACTTCACCTTTTATTTCTAATGTTTGTAACGCAGTCAAAAGAGCCAATGTGGCGTTTGAAAATACAGAAATAAAAGGAACACCCAAATAATTTGCCAATTCTTTTTCAAATTGCTGATGAAATGGTCCGTTATTGGTAAGGATTTTATTCTCCCATATTTGTTTTAAATAGGGTTCATATTCTTCCAATGGAGGCAAAAAAGGTTTGGTTACAGTAATATTCATTCACTAAATTTGCTTATAGACCATTCAAAATGAGGATGTAAAGGACCCGGTTCATTGCCCATGTATTGACCTAACTCTATTGACTTATTGTTAATAGTAAATTCCAAAAAATCTTGTTCCTGATACAGCACATTTTTTCTTTCTTCTACAATGAATAAATCTAATGAAAACTTCCCTACGTTGAAAAAATTTTCCGGAAAATTACATTGGAAGCAAATTTTATCATCATCTGTGTTTGACTCTATAATAGCAGAAGAACAGGAAAACAGTTTCTCTCCGGAAGTATCTTTTAGATGGAGTGTCACATCCAATCTTTTATTGAATCCTACTTTGTTGAGTATTAATTTGAATTCCATGGCATCTGTCATATCAGTATTTTCTGCTAATTCTTTGCCTTTTCCACTAATGCTTGCTTCAATCAAATTAATTCCACTTACAAGTTGTTCTGAGTCATCCCAAACTCTTTGATTTTGAGTTGTCTTAAAACCTGAATTATATCTCTGAATACAGGTTGATAAATCCCCCCAATGATCAACCTTTCCATGATTTAGAAGAAGACCTTTGTTACAAAGACTTCGTATAGCAGCTAAATTATGACTGACAAACAACACCGTTCGTCCGGCATTACTGACATCTTTCATTTTCCCGAGGCACTTTTTCTGAAACTCAGCATCTCCAACAGCCAATACTTCATCAATTATTAAAATTTCAGGTTCCAAATGAGCCGCTACGGCAAATGCTAAACGCACATACATGCCTGATGAATAACGTTTTACAGGTGTGTCAATGTAGCGTTCAACCCCTGAAAAATCAACAATTTCATCAAATTTTGATTTTATCTCATGTTTGCGCATTCCTAAAATGGCACCATTCAGAAAAATATTTTCACGACCGGTTAATTCAGGATGAAACCCCGTCCCGACTTCCAACAAAGAGGCAATTCTCCCTTTGATCTTAATAGATCCTGTTGTTGGTGCTGTAACACGCGATATTAATTTTAAAAGAGTTGACTTTCCTGCGCCATTTTTTCCTATAATTCCCAACACATCACCCTGCTCAACTTCAAAGTTGATATCTTTTAAAGACCAAACATAATTCGATTCACCTTTCACTGAACGATCATTTGTTTCTGCAGAATGAAGAAATGGATCCTCCTTGCCTCTAATCTTAGCGCCTATTCGTAAAATATCATCTTTCAATGATGCAGAACCTACATTTCCTAAACGATATTGCTTGGATAGATTTTCTACTTTGATTACATTACGCATTTTAGCAAATTTATAACTATTTTTTTGGTAATTGTCACCATCATTTCTTTCAAAATCGGCTTTTTATGATGTTTTGTCAAACGGTATCAGCAAAGACCCTCTCGGTTTTGTTAAATAATGTCAATCCCACCAACAGTAATAACATCATTACAATAAAACTATAACCTAAGTCATTCCATTCAAAGTCCCCTGAACCGGCAAACCCGTAACGAAAAGTTTCGATAATGGGTGCGATTGGATTAAATTTTAAAACAGAACGATACATATCCGGAATGGCAGAAATTGGGTAAATTACAGGGGTTGCGTACATTAATAGACTAATGCCAAATGAAATAAAAAAACTCATATCTCTGTATTTGGTAGTTAACGAGGAGATGATAATTCCAATCCCTAATGCAATTCCCCCCATTATTAAAACTAAAAGCGGAAGTGTTAAAATAATCAAATTGGGATGAATAGCTCCTTTGTACCAGTAATATGACCAAAAGCAGAAAAACATTAGTAATTGAATAGCAAACTTCAATAAATTGGAGATAATCAGTGAAATAGGAGCGATAATTCTAGGGAAATAGACTTTTCCAAATATAGCAGAGTTAGAAATAAAAGTAGTGGATGTACCACTAAAACAGTTTTGAAAATAATTCCAACATGTGGTGCCAGCTAAATAAAACAAGGGTGCCGGAATCGAATCAGTAGAAATTTTAGCTATCGTATTAAAAACAAAAGTAAAAGTGAATACGGTGAATAAAGGCCCTAAAAAAAACCATAAGGGTCCTAGCACAGTCTGCTTGTAAACAGATACAATGTCTCTTCTGACAAAGATTAATAACAGATCACGATATGCCCAAATTTCTTTCAAATTAAAATGGAACAAGCCTACTTTGGGTTCAATGATTAAATTCCACTGATGATTATTTCTTTCTCCCATATACCTTTAGATATCTGTCTTCTGATTTGTTTTGTGGTTACCGAAATTCTCAAATTAATCGCTAAAGATAGCTTGTATGGGAAATAAAAGAAATCTTGCCTTGTAAAAATAATTGATCATTCCTAAAATGTTCATTTTTAAGTTTGCCAATATCAATCGACAAGAATAACATCACAAATCATCTGATCCCAATAGCTTATTCCACTCATTATGCCTATTTTTGACCAAAAATGTCAGGTTATAATGAAAGTTACCGACCACCTAAAAAACGCTAAGGACTCTCTCTTTTCCTTTGAAATACTTCCTCCTTTAAAAGGTAAGAGCATTCAATCCATTTTCGATGGAATAGATCCTTTGATGGAGTTTATGCCCAAATTTATTAATGTGACCTATCATCGTGAAGAATACATTTACAAAGAGAGGGAAAATGGATTGCTTGAAAAAATTGCTATTCGCAAACGCCCCGGAACAGTTGGGATTTGTGCTGCAATAATGAATAAATATCAGGTTGACGCAGTTCCGCATCTTATTTGTGGAGGATTCAATAGAGAAGAAACGGAAAATGCCCTGATTGATTTACAATTTTTAGGCATCGATAATGTGTTAGCATTACGGGGTGACCCTATCAAAACTGAATCAGCGTTCAGACCACATCAGGATGGTCATCGATATGCCGTAGAATTGATTCGTCAGATTTCTGACATGAATAATGGGAACTACATGATGGACGACGTTCAATTAGCACCTACTTCATTTTGTATTGGTACGGCTGGTTACCCTGAAAAACATTTTGAGGCAATGAATCTAAAGACAGATTTGCAATTTTTGAAAGCAAAAGTAGATGCAGGAGCTTCTTACATTATTACTCAAATGTTTTTTGACAATCAAAAATATTTTGATTTTGTTACATCTTGCCGCAATATAGGGATAAATGTCCCCATAATTCCGGGATTAAAACCTATTAAAACAATGGAGCATATCACATTTTTACCCAAATTTTTTAAAATTGATTATCCTGAAGAACTTTCTAAAGAACTTTTGAAATGTAAGAATAATGCTCAGGTAGAAGAATTGGGAATTGAATGGGGGATTCAACAGTCTAAAGAGTTGAAAAAATCAAACGTTCCCTGTATTCATTATTACACCATGTCCAATTCATCCATGGTTAAGTCAATTGCGAAGGAAGTTTTTTGAGATGGCTATGAAAAGAGTTTTATCCAGTTTAATTTTTATTCAGTTTTCCTTTTTTTGCTATACTCAAAATCGTCAATTGAGTTTAAAAGAGGCATTGGTTATTGGTCAAATTGATAAGTCAGAGGATCGGTTTACAATTGAAGTCAATGTAACTGAATTGCTGAACGAGTCGGGAATAAAAGCAATTCCATCATTGAACATTCTTAAATCTGGTGCTGATCTAAAAAATTTAGCGATGGATTCTATTCAAAAGCTTTTAAAATTAAAGGGAATTAGTACTTATATGCTTGTCAGCGTAAGGGGTTATGATAAGAGATTTAAGCCTTCATCCGGTAAGCAATCACTTTTAGAGACGCTTGGCTCCGGGAATCTCTTTCCAATCTACAGAGAAGAAATTTCCTCAGTAACTTTTGAGTGTTTGTTTTTCAGGGATGGGGTGTTTATGGCTTCAGAATTAATCAAATGTGGAAATATATCAAGTAAAGATTCTGTAATTAAGCGAATGCGTAAAAAAATTAGTAAGAAAATAATAAATTGGAGGGGAAAAACTTAAACTTTAGTAATAAAAAAGTTTATTTCTTAAAATAATTCGTATATTTGTGCCGTTGAATATTTATAAGACAATGAGTGAGAGGGGACGAAAGTCCCCTCTTTTCATAATTCAATCAAATGATTAGTAAAACATTAGTCCTAAAGTTAATCGAAGATCGGATTGCTGAGTTATCAAACGGCTTATTTATTGTTGATATCCACATCTCAGCGACGAATGTGATTTATGTTGAGTTGGATAAATATGAGGGGAATGTTGCATTGAGTGATTGCATGGCAGTTTCCCGCAATGTGGAGCACAATTTAAATCGGGAACAAGAAGATTTTGAATTGAATGTTTCATCTGCCGGCTTGGACAAGCCTTTACGCGTTTTGCCCCAATACATCAAGAATATTGGGCGACAAGTCAAGGTGTTAATGAATGATGACAGTAAATTACAAGGTGTTTTAATTGCTGCAGACGAAAATAAACTGATTCTTGAGCAAGAACGGAAAGAAAAAATTGAAGGTAAAAAGAAAAAGGAGCTGATTGTTGAACAATCTGAACTCTTGTTAAATCAAATAAAGGAAACAAAAATTGTAATTACGTTTAAATAGGTTGTTATGAATAGCTTGGATTTAGTGGACTCGTTTTCAGAGTTCAAAGAGTTGAAAAATATCGACAAGCAAACAATGCAGCATGTGTTGGAAGATGTTTTTCGTGCCATGTTGAAAAAGAAATTCAATACGGATGAACACATTGATGTAATTGTTAACATTGATAAAGGAGATGTTCAGATATTTCTGAATAAGGAAATTGTTGATGATGGTGAAGTAGAAGATCCAAATACTGAAATAGCTTACTCTGATGCTATCAAGATTGAACCTGATTTTGAAATAGGTGAAGAGGTAGCCGAAGAATTCAAATTTATTGATTTTGGAAGAAGAAATGTTTTGTCTCTTCGTCAGAATTTGATTTCCAGAATTATGGAACTTGAAAAAGATCACTTATATAAAAAATACAAAGAACGTATTGGTGAAATAGTGACCGGGGAAGTTTATCAAGTTTGGAAAAAAGAAATCATGGTCTTAGATGATGAGGGAAATGAATTGATTTTACCCAAATCTGAACAAATTCCATCAGATTATTTTAAGAAAGGAGAAAGCATTCGTGCAGTAGTTGCTAAAGTTGATATGCGAAATAGCAGTCCCGTCATCATTTTGTCTCGTACTGCTCCAGAGTTCCTTGAGCGACTTTTTGAACTGGAGGTTCCGGAGGTTTTTGATGGATTGATTACAATTAAACGCATAGTTCGTGAACCGGGAGAAAGAGCTAAAGTTGCTGTTGAATCTTACGATGATCGCATTGATCCGGTTGGTGCATGTGTCGGAATGAAAGGATCAAGAATTCATGGTATTGTAAGGGAGTTACGTAATGAAAATATAGATGTAATTAATTATACCAATAATTCACAGCTACTAATCCAACGCGCATTGTCTCCTGCTAAGATTTCATCTATTGAAATCAATGAGGAAGAAAAAAATGCAAAAGTATATCTGAAACCTGATCAAGTGTCCTTGGCAATTGGAAAAGGAGGAAATAACATTAAACTTGCAGGAAAATTGTGTGGATACGAGCTTGATGTTTACAGGGAAGGCGAGTTTGATGTTGAAGATGTTGATTTGGAAGAATTTGCCGATGAAATTGACGGATGGATCATTGATGAATTAAAAGCAATTGGTTGTGACACCGCGAAATCGGTACTTGAATTAGGCGTTGATGATTTAGTTCAACGTACTGATCTTGAGGAAGAAACCATCGAAGAAGTGTTTAATATTTTACGTGCTGAATTTGAATAATTCAAAATTTTGTTGTAACTTGAATTCTTTGTTTCAACTTAACTAAATAAAATACAAAATAATTAAGGATAAGTTTAACTCATGGCAGGAAAACCAATCAGATTAGGAAAAGTAGCCGGAGAACTCAACGTTGGAATCTCTACGCTTGTTGAATTTCTAGAAAAAAAGGGAGTAAAGATTGATGCCAATCCTAACACTAAGTTAGAGGCTGAGCATTATGACTTGCTTCAAAAGGAGTTTGCTGCCGACCAAAATTTAAAAGAGCAAACAAAATCTTCAACTGCATTTAGGGAGAAACGTGAAACTGTTTCGTTGCGTGATTCTAAACAAGAAGAAACAAAGTCAGAAAGAATAGCCCCAATTGATGATGTGAAATCAAGTAGTAATGAAGAAACGTCAGATTCTGCTCAAATAGCAGTCATTGAACCTGAGGTAGAGCTGAAAACAGTTGTTACTCCCGAAGTTCAAGTTCAAGTAGTTGGTAAAATTGACCTGGATAAAATTAATGCTAAAACTCGCCCTGACAAGAAAAAGCCCGAAAGCGAAGTTATTACCGAACAACAAATACCTGAAGAAAGTCAAGTTTTTGAGGACGTTTCAAAGGAGCCTGAAAAACCAGAGCAACCGGTAATTGAAACAATTCGAGCTGAAAGAACTGTAATTACAGGTCCTACAGTATTGGGTCGGATAGAACTTCCTGTGGAAAAGCCAAAAACAGCCGGAGATAAAACAGAACACAGTTCCTTTGCTGAATCTCGTAAAAAGAGAAAGCGAATCAAAAAAATTGATGGTAAAGTTGATCCGGGTACTGCACAACCAAATGGTGGACACAATAAATCACAAGCGCCATCAGGTAAAGGATTTAATAGACCCGGTGAATCGTTTAAAAAACCTGAGATCACTGAAAGAGATATCCAGAAAGAAATAAAGGACACCTTGGCAAGACTTTCCAATCAAGGAGGTAAGTCTAAGGCATCTAAAAACAGAAGAGCAAAAAGGGATTTTGTAGCCCAACGCAGGCAGGAGGAAATGGAAGCTGCCGAATTGGAAGAAAAAGTACTCAAATTGACTGAATTTGTTACCGTTTCTGAATTGGCATCAATGATGAGTGTACAACCAACTCAGGTTATTTCTGCTTGTATGTCATTGGGAATTTTTGCCTCAATTAATCAGCGTCTTGATGCTGAAACTATTCAAATTGTGGCAGAAGAATTTGGCTATGAAACACAATTTGTCAGTGCTGAAGTTCAGGAGTCTATCCCGATGCAAGAAGACAAAGAAGAAGATTTGCTTCCAAGGCCTCCGATTATTACAGTCATGGGGCATGTAGATCACGGTAAAACTTCTTTGTTAGACAAAATTCGTAATGCCAATGTAACTGAAGGTGAAGCAGGAGGAATCACACAACATATTGGTGCATATTCTGTTACATTGAAGGATGGTCGTAAAATGACATTTTTGGATACACCGGGTCACGAGGCATTTACAGCGATGAGAGCGAGAGGTGCACAAGTGACTGATGTCGCCATCATAATTGTTGCGGCAGATGACGATGTGATGCCTCAGACGAAAGAAGCTATTTCTCACGCTCAGGCGGCGGGTGTTCCGATGGTATTTGCCATCAATAAAATTGATAAACCAGGAGCAAATCCTGACAAGATTCGTGAACAGCTTTCACAAATGAATATTTTGGTTGAGGATTGGGGAGGAAAATATCAGGTTCAGGAAATCTCAGCTAAACAAAATTTGAATATTGATGCGTTGCTTGAAAAAGTTTTGTTGGAGGCAGAAATTCTTGATTTAAAAGCAAACCCAAATA
>CAZGJF010000049.1:0-16535 GCA_964526595.1 uncultured Akkermansia sp.
CGGTGATATGGGATATTTATCCGCTGATATTCAGCTGAATCTCTTTGAGACAGTAAAAATCAATTTGAAAACCCCGATGAGAAAAAATCAGTCAGGTTATAAAGAACAATCTTATGTTTTTAAAAAAGGACGAAAAAGAATTAAAACCTTTTTTTTCCAAAAATGTAATCAGTTCAGAGTAAGAGAAAATCTTGCTAAATCATTCAAGGGATTTAAAACTAGAATCCTATCTAAAATTGCAGCTATCACAATCATTCAACATCTCAATAAGTTTGTTTTCAATCGATCTATTAACAACTTAAAAGTAAATTTGACCTAAATGCACAACGAGTTAATTTATGTAATAATTACGCGATAACTCCCAAAACCTCTGCCATTTTAGCGCCAATTTGTGCAGGAGAATCAACCACATAAATACCGCATTCACGCATAATGCGTTTTTTGGCTTCAGCAGTGTCATCAGCACCCCCCACAATTGCTCCGGCGTGCCCCATAGTTCGTCCTTTAGGCGCAGTTTCACCTGCAATGAACCCAACAACCGGCTTTTTAGAGTTGTCTCTAATCCATCGTGCAGCAATGGCCTCAAGATTACCCCCAATCTCTCCAATCATAATGATACCTTCAGTTTCAGGATCATTCATCAATAATTCAACAGCCTCTCTTGTTGTTGTTCCAATAATCGGATCTCCTCCAATTCCTATTGCGGTAGTAATACCCATGCCTGCTTTAGCAACCTGATCCGCTGCTTCATACGTTAATGTACCCGATTTAGAAACAATTCCAATTTTACCTTTTTTGAAAACAAAACCGGGCATGATCCCAACTTTCGCCTCTCCAGCAGTAATAACACCGGGACAATTTGGTCCAATGAGACGACAATCATACCCTTTGATGTATTCACGAGCCATAATCATATCTTTCACCGGGATTCCTTCTGTAATGCAAACAATAACTTTAATTCCTGCATTAGCAGCTTCCATAATAGCGTCTGCAGCAAAAGCGGGTGGAACAAAGATGATAGATGTATCAGCTCCTGTTTTTTCAACCGCGTCAGCGACAGTATTGAAAACGGGTTTATCTAAATGAGTTGTCCCTCCTTTTCCGGGTGTCACTCCACCAACAATATTTGTTCCATATTCAATCAGCTGACCTGCATGAAATGTTCCTTCACTACCGGTAAAACCTTGAACAATAACTTTTGAATGTTTATTAACGAGTACGCTCATCTTGCGAAATTTTAGGCATTTGATTATGAGTTTGCAAAAATAGGATTTTGCATTTGTTTTATCAATCTTTAAATGTTATTTATTTGATTCCTCTTGAAAATGATGATTGAATAAGCAGATTCAACTAGAATTTTAATGAATGAAATAGGATTGTTACTTTTGATTTGATGAAAATAGCTGTCCGTTTGCTGTGTCAATTTTTGATTTTTACAAACAGCATGTTTGCTCAAGATCGTTGTGAGTTTAAATACTACAACAAAAAAGGAGGTCATTATTTGTTCAGCACCTTTTTTGAAGACAATATGCAAACACCCTTGGATGGTGTCTGTCAAACCATTTCTAATGGGAAAACCTATGAAAAACGCGTGTTTTCAAAGGGCAGACTTCTGGAAGAACAACTGTATTTCTTTGATACACATGTATTGAGAAGTGAATTTAAGTTAACTGAAAATAAAGTGTTTAACAACATTGCTTATCAAAAAATCTATAATGAAAAAGGCGTACTTACTCAACATTCTATTTTCTATTACGACCAAACCAATCGACGTTGTGAGCATGTTTTAGAGTATTTCCCAAATGGTCAATTGCGCTTCGATAACTATTTTGCTTGGGTCAAAAAGGAGGAACTGGATCCATCTGAAGATAAAAATTATCCACCACATACGATTGATGAAGAAGGATATACCTATACAAAAGTTCCTTTTGGTGTACATCGTTCGTATTATGAGACCGGCTACTTAAAGGAAATTACAACCTTTAAAATCATTTTTATGCCACATGCGGACGAATATGCCAGAAATGGTATCTACGAATTGTATCATGAAAATGGCAAGCTGCATACCACCGGTTTCTATCAAAATGGTCACAAAGACAGTACCTGGTTAAGTTATGATTACTTGGGAAATCTCATCGAAGAAAATTTCTACAGAAATAATCTAAAAATAGGTATTTGGAAAGGGTATCACTCAAACGGAACAAAAAAGTATGAATACATCTATGATATCAACTCGAAACATCCTTTTGAACCGACTAAAAAAACTGAATGGAACGAGCAAGGTTTGAAAACACTTGAGTTATTAATTGATTCAATAGGTCTTGGTCAACGCAAGGTATGGTCCAAAAATGGTGTTTTGATTGAACAAACAGATATTTTTCCTGATCGAGAAAGTAAAGGAATCGAGAAACATTGGTTTGAAAATGACAAACTGAAATCCCTATTAAACAATAATCTTAATGCAGATACAACGTATATAGAATACTTTGAAAACGGAAAAATTGCCAAACTAAACATTCAATCGGAATCGTATGGCAAAAAGATTAAATCCAACAAAGAATGGAACAGCGCCGGTATCCTCATTGTGGAAGTGAATCAGTCTACTTGGGAAAATAATAATCAGGAGTTTTCACATATTACTTACTATGATAATGGGAACAAAAAACATGTGATTTATCAAAAAAATAGAGAACGTTCGGAAGAATTTTACCATCAAAACGGTATCAAAACAAAATACTTACAGATGCTTGATGGATTATTGCACGGTAATTATCAAACATTTGATACACTGGGAAATATTCGAATTAACTTTAGATACGCATTCGGATTAAGAAATGGTATTTGCAGGGAGTATGATGAAAAAAACATGCTGGTCTTGCACCAAAATTACATTCAAGGATGCGTTGATGAAAAATTTACAAATCGCATTACCCCTAAAATCAAAAAGTGGGAAACATTGATACCCACAGAAAAAAAGGATATTTACAATTTTACCTATTTTCTGTTAAATCATTATTCCAAACAAGACACCTTACTTTATTACAACAAATCACAAGTTGATTCGATTGCCTTGCGTATCTATTGGTTCAAAAATGCATGGAAAGCATCAGACGATTTTCCGATTACGAACCAACTTGATCGCCCTAAAATCACATTTACGCTTCCTGTTGCGCTATTCAAAGGACTTGAAATAAGTGATACTTCCAACCACTATGTACGTGACTTATTGCTAGTTTTTCAAAAAGTAGGATGGAAATTACCAACTGATCTGAACATTGATGCCAATCGCATTGTATTTACATACGAAGACGATAACTTTTACACACAGGAATTTTTCTTGAAGTATTTCTCTTGGTATTTCCAACAACATTTTGCGTACGTTCAAGCTTCTAAAATGAACGCTGTAGAATTGCCCGAAGCAAAATGGCAAAGGCGTTCAGATATCATGAGTCTTCATCGAAACAACGGATGTACTTTTTTTGCGACCTATTCCAACTGGAAGTCTTTATATCGTTTCGTGATTTACGATGATGGGAGCATAGAAAGTTACAACCAACAATTTAGTTGGGAAGATATCAATTCATATGATTCTTTTGATCCCATGCACTGGGAGTAACTTGAGCAAATTTATCTGTTTCATCTTATGATTGATTAATATCAATCTCGTGACTATAATCTGTCAATGGAATTCATGTCTGACTGATGGTAGTTTTACAGAAATTAAAAATCAAACATTATGGGACTTTTAACAAGTAGTAGAGCGGGAAGTGTGCTTCCAAGTTTAATGAACAATTTTTTTGATGAGGATTTATTATTTCGTCCGGCATTATTAGATTTTTATCGCGATTTTCCTGAGATGCAATTAACTTCTTTGCCGGCTGTTAATGTAGAAGAAGCCGAAAAAGAGTATCGTTTTGAATTGGCAGCTCCGGGCTTGGAGAAAAAAGATTTCAAAATTGAAATTGACAACAATTATCTGGTAGTCAGTAGCGAAAAGAAGGAAAGCAAAGAGCAGCAGAACGAAAATTATAGGATCAAGGAATTTTCTTATAGGAATTTTAAAAGGTCGTTTGCCTTACCTGAAAATTCAGTTCCTGAAAAGATCAGTGCACAGTACGATAACGGTATCTTGAAATTGTCACTACCTAAAAAAGAGGTTACCGTGAAAAAGCCGGTGAAAGAGATTAAAGTTGCTTAATCAAAATCTTTAACAATTTAAATTGAAACAAATGAAAACAGATTCAGAAATTCAGAAAGATGTCATGGAGGAATTGAAATGGGAGCCATTTCTAAATGCTACTGAAATTGGAGTTGCAGTGAAAAATGGTGCTGTAACGCTTTCAGGGACAGTAGACTCATATCTCAAAAAAACAACGGCAGAGAAAGCTGCAAAAAGAGTGGCAGGTGTAAAAGCTGTTGTGGAAGACATTGAAGTCAAATACAGTACAGACATCGCCAGAAACGATACGGAAGTTGCTCAAGCTGTTCTCAACGCCTTGAAATGGCATAGTGCAATCAATGAGGAAAAAATCAAAGTAAAGGTAGAAAATGGTATCGTAACACTTGATG
The DNA here is from genome assembly GCA_964526595.1 of uncultured Akkermansia sp. GTDB lineage: Bacteria > Bacteroidota > Bacteroidia > Flavobacteriales_D > Crocinitomicaceae > M0103. Next base: position 4,570 of record CAZGJF010000049.1, read on the forward strand.
GTGAAGTGGATTGGGACTTTCAACGCAACTCAGTTATCTTACAAATAGAGAACCTGATTGGAATTAAAAAAATTGTCAACAACATTACAGTCAAATCAGGGGTCGTTCCCAGTGAGTTAAAACGAAAAATCAGTGATGCATTCCATCGAAGTGCCACGGTTGATGCTGAAAATATCAAAGTTGATGTATCAGGTAACACCATTATTTTGGAGGGTAAAGTGAGATCTTGGGCTGAGAAAAACGATGCTGAAAAAGCCGTTTGGTCATCCCCCGGAATTACCAAAGTAAAAAACAAACTAGAGATAGACAGGGAAGTTTTTGCGCTTTAGTAAATGATCTTTATTTGAAGAAATAATGTGATTTCAATCAGGCATGGGGCTGTCCGTCAGGGCAGCCCTTTATTTTTTAATTATCTAAAATCAGGACAAAAAACATCTTGCCAAATTAAGGGCGCTTAAAACACCCATGTGAATATTTCGTTCACGATCATCTCCAAATCGGAAATTCTTCGAAATAACATGATTGGAGTTTGCTATGGCAATCCAAACAGTACCTAAGGGTTTGTCGGTTGTCCCGCCGGAAGGTCCCGCAATTCCGGTAGTAGCAATACAGATGTCAACACCCAACTTTATGATCCCTTGAACTGCCATTTGCTCTGCTACCTGTTGACTAACAGCTCCAAATTGATTTATGAGATCAGGATCGATTCCAAGATATTGAATCTTATGTACATTGCTGTATGGTACAAAACTACCCATGAAATAAGTGGATGCTCCAGGAACACTGACAATTTCCTTTGCCAAAGCACCTCCGGTAAAACTTTCAACTGTTCCTATGGTACAATTTCTTGACTTTAGTAAATTACCTAATACAGATGACAAAGTGTCAGATTCTCTCCCAAATACATATTGGGGAAATCTTTCTTCTAACTGTCGAAAATATGATTCAATTTCATGCTTTCTGATTGATCCTTCATAAGATGTCAGTCTTAGTTTGACCATTCCGGGTGAAGGTAAATAGGCCAATGAAAATCCCTTGTTACGCACCTCATTTTCCCAATCTGTCAGTTGTTCAGCCAAAAACGATTCTCCAATACCTTGAGTTAACAAGGTTTGATTGTACAACGAATGTAAATGAAATTGATCTTTCAAACGAGGAAATACTTGATCAATCATGATTCCTTTCATCTCATAAGGTACTCCGGGCATACTAATCAACACTTTTTCCTGATAATTGAACCACATACCGGCAGCTGTACCATGCTTATTTTCTAAAATTTCACATGATTTTGGCAATTCTGCCTGTCTAATATTTGCATCTAGCATAGGGCGGTTTCTTTTCGCAAAAAAAAGTTCAATATGCTTCAATGTAGGCAAGTGTAACTCCAATTCAGTGTCAAAAAAGTCACACAAGGTGTGTTTCGTTATATCGTCTTTCGTTGGCCCAAGACCACCTGTTACTAAAATCAGATCTGCTCGTTCAAAACTTTCAGCAATTGCTTTCAAAATGGTGTCTTTGTCATCTGAAATGGCAGTTACTTGAACAATCCGAATTCCTAATTTGGAACACTCTTGCCCCAACCATGAGGCATTTGTATTAACAGTTTGACCAATAAGCAACTCATCACCGATAGAAATTATCTCTGCCTTCATGCGGATTTTCGTTTGAATTTTGCAATAGATTCGATATGTCCCGTATGTGGAAACTGATCCACAAAGGACAGTTTTTCTAATTCATAACCTGCCTTTTGAAGCGTTTCTGCATCTCTGGCTTGCGTAGAGGGGTTACACGAAATATAAACGATGTTATCAGCACCCAAATCGATTGTTTTTTGAAGCGTTTTTGGCGCAATTCCGGCACGAGGAGGATCCAAAATAATGGTTGAAATTTGACCAATATATTCAGGATGTTCTTTCAAAAATTTACCTACATCAGATGCATAAAAGTGTATATTTTGAATCTTGTTTCGCTGAGCATTTCTTTCGGCATCAGCAATCGCTTCCGGTACAATATCTACCCCAATAATCGAAACATCATTTTTTCTGGTTGATAATAATTGTCCAATAGTACCGGTTCCACAAAACAAATCCATGACGACCTTACCCTTTGGAACAGATTCTTCAAAAACATAATCCATAGCCTTGGCGTATAACTTCTCGGCACTTTTGGGGTTTGTTTGAAAAAAACTCACCATCGAAATTTCAAAAGATAGACCTGACAGTTCTTCAACAACGATTGGTTCTCCATAAATCAATTTTGTGTAACCGTTTTCCATTTTGGCTCGATCAGCAACTTGATCATTTACAGTATGCTGGAATCCTGCAAGTCGATCACCTAAGATCTGTTTTAAGAATTGTACCAAAGAATCAACGTCGAAATATGCTATTCCATCGGAAGATGTAACCAGGTTTACTAACAACTGGTTATTAGTAAATGATTTACGTACAATAATATGACGGAAAAAACCTTTTTTTTGAGGTGGATGCCAAGCCGGAAGTCCTGTTTGAGAAAGGAAAATTCTGATATCCTTTAAAATGGTTTCCCATTGTTCATCAAACAAACCTGATGGCTTATTTAAATTCTCGACTTTCCACCATGTACCTCTACGTTTGAACCCAAGAGCGAATGAATCATCTATATCCTCATTTGTCTCCAAACAATGTTCTATACATGAAAAACTGTATTCCATTTTGTTTCGGTAGAAAAAGTGTGCCGGTGAAGTCACAAATTCATCAAATCGTGAGTTGATTTCCTGAATAGTTGAAATTCGACTAAAAACTTCTAACGTTGCATCCTTCTTGTATTGTTGTTGAAGTGATACAGGTACAAAGATGAAAGGAGCACCTGATATTTCTTGATAAGGTAGTATCACCTCATCTGCTGAACGTCTTAATACCTCAATCAATTTGGCTTCAGCGTGACGTTTTCGTTTCGTCTCTACCTTGGCTTTAACCAATTGACCGGGAAAAGAATTATCAACAAAAACAACAAAATAAGAGTCATCTGACTTTATTTTGGCAATTCCGCGTCCACCAAAAGCGTAATCAACGATTTCTAATTCAACAATTTCGCCTCTACTAACCATTTGAAGTTATTTCAGAAATCAAATCATTCCTCGAATGATACCTTTGTCCGATTTTTCAATAAAATTCAGAATCATTTCACGAATAGGTGTTTCTTCCATCCCCTCTCTGATAGCATCAATACCCTTGGAAATATTATTATTTTGAACATACAAGATACGGTAAATATCTTCAATTTCACGAACTTGTTCGTCTGAATAACCTCTTCTGCGTAAACCTACGGAATTAACACCGGCAAAAGTTAACGGTTCTCGAGCTGCTTTAATAAAAGGGGGAATGTCTTTTCGGATCAATGATGCACCACCGATAAAAGCATGGGAACCAATATGTGCAAACTGCTGAGCTGCTACTTTTCCTTCCAAAATGGCATAATCATCAATGATTACGTGCCCCGATAAACCAACATAGCTGGCTAAAATTACATTGTTTCCGATCAAACAATCATGAGCAACATGAACATAAGTCATTAACAAGCAATTGTCTCCAATCTTCGTTTTCAGTCTATCTTTGGTCCCTCTATGAATGGTTACACATTCTCGAATCTTGGTATTATTTCCAATTTCAACATTGGTGTATTCTCCATCAAACTTGAGATCTTGCGGTACTACACCAATCACAGCTCCGGGGAAAATCTCACAATCTGTTCCTATTCGAGTTCCCGGATAAATAGTCACATTGGGATGTATTTTGGTACCTGCTCCAATAACAACATCTTCGTAAATCGTAGAAAAGGATTCAATGATTACACCCTCTCCAAGTGAGGCATCAACTGAAACTTGAGCCGATTGACTAATCATTTGTTTGTTTATCCTTAATTATTTGAGCCAACATGGTTGCTTCAGACACGACTTTGCCATTCACATAAGCCTTACCAATCATTTCTACGAGGCCTCTTCTAATTGGTGAAAGTAAGGTTAATTCTAAAACTAAAGTATCACCGGGTATCACTTTTTGTTTAAATCTGACATTATCGATTTTCATGAAATAGGTAGAATACAATTGAGGATCTTCTACTTTACTGAGTGCGAATATTCCACCTACTTGTGCCATTGCTTCAATTTGGAGTACTCCGGGAAACACGGGATTACCGGGGAAATGACCGGTAAATATAGGCTCGTTCATAGTGATATTTTTAATCCCAAGTATAGAATCCTCCCGAATTTCCATGATTTTATCAACCATCAAAAATGGAAACCGATGAGGTAACATACGCTCAATATCATTGATATTATAGAGAGGTTCTGCTGATAAATCAAACTTAAGTCCCTCTTTTTCTTGTTTGCGAATTTGCTCTCGTAATACTTTCGCAAAACAAACATTTCCATAGTGTCCGGGGCGGGCTGCTAAAATATGTGCCTTGATGGGCTTACCGACCAATGCTAAATCACCAACAATATCTAATAATTTATGGCGTGCCGGTTCATTTTCATATTGTAATTTGGTGCTGTTTAAAACCCCAATTCCCTCTATTGAAACATTTAAATCTTCTTTTCCTAATAACTTTGCTAATCGAGTCAATTCATCTTTACTAATATCCTCACGATCTACCAAAACGATTGCATTGTCAAGATCTCCGCCTTTGATTAAGTTATTGGTGGCCAAATACTCTAGTTCTCTCAAAAAGACAAATGTTCTACATGAAGCGAAATCTCTGTTGAATTCTGAAATATCGTACATTGAAGCATGTTGCGTACCCAAAACAGGTGAATTGTAATCAACCATCACTGTAATTCGGTAATTTTTATCCGGTACAGCCAAAAATTCAATCCCTTTTTCTGTATCTTCCCAAGGAATATTTTCCGAAAGTTCAAAATAGTCACGATTGGCATCTTGAGCTTCTAGACCTGTTTTGATAATAGCATCCACAAAAAGTTGAGAACTTCCATCTAAAATAGGAACTTCAGGTCCATCAAGTTTAATAAGGGCGTTATCGACTTGACAGGCGTAAAGGGCCGCTAAAATATGTTCCGTTGTATGCACACGTGCACCGTCTTGCTCAAGTGTTGTGCCGCGTTCCGTTGAGATCACTTGATCGGCGTTGGCTTTGATTAGCGGTTGATTTTCGAGGTCAACACGTTGGAATTTGTATCCATGATTGTCTGGAGCCGGGCAAATTTCTAACTTAACTTTTTCTCCTGTGTGTAGTCCTACACCTGCTAATTGAATGGAACTTTTGAGCGTATGTTGCTTTTCCGCCATGAATAATTAATCTTTAGAAAGTGTTTTAATCTTTTTTTCCAACTCTTGCAATTTTGCTAGAATAAAAGGCAGTTTCCGAAATCCAAAATATGACTTTTTAAAGTCTTCCAGAGGAATACCCGGAGAACCCATCAACGTTTCTGGTTTTTTAACAGTCGAAGGAATTCCGGATTGTGCGACAATCTTAGTTCCGTCTGCAATGTGGAGGTGACCGCTGATGCCTGCTTGTCCGCCAATCATAACCTGAGATCCAATTTTTGCAGATCCTGCAATCCCTACTTGTGCTGCCATAGCTGAATGTTGACCAATCTCAACATTGTGTGCAATCTGACATAGATTGTCAATTTTGACACCTTTACGAATGACAGTTGATCCCATTGTTGCTCGGTCAATCGTTGTGTTTGATCCTATTTCGACATTATCTTCCAATACAACATTTCCTATTTGAGGAACTTTATGAAACTCACCCTGTGCATCAGGGGCAAAACCAAAACCATCAGATCCTATGACTACTCCTGCGTGAATGATACAATTTTCACCTATCTTGCAAGATTCGTAAATAGTAGCTCCAGGATGAATGACTGAACCGGAACCTACTTCTACATTTTCACCGATATACACGTTGGGATAAATGGTAACTTGATCACCAATCTTTGCATTATCTCCAATGTATGAATATGCTCCGAGATACATGTCTGTTCCAATTTTTGCTGAAGAAGATATGTAGGACGGTTGTTCAATCTTAGGTTGTTTTTTATTTAACTGATTGTAAAAATCCAACAACTTAGCAAAACAAGAATACGCATCATCAACTTTGATTAATGTCAGTGATTGAGGCAATTCTTTCTGAGGGTTAAATGTTTTGTTGACGATACAAATGGTTGATTTAGTCTTGTATATAAATTCTTCGTATTTGGGATTTGCCAAAAAAGAAAGTGCACCCGGAAGACCTTCCTCAATTTTTGCTAATCCCGAAACGACCGAAGCAGAATCCCCGATAATTTCACCATTTAGGATATCAGCTATTTGTACCGCAGTAAATTCCATGAATCAAATTTATTAAAAGATATTTACCCTCATGCACCGTTTTTTATGTTTTATCAACACAGCATATTGAAAAGATTCAATTGCATTTGTTTCGGAATGGTAATAAGAATGAGGTAACATGTATTTTGTTTTTGTACCAATTGGCAAAAATCCTAATACGATCATAACTTTTACTAGAAAAAACAAGACAATGGATCGGCTTTTGTTTTGTGGTCAAATTTGTCTGTTTAAAATCGAATTGACCGTTCCTTTTGAGCAAATTTAAAATTTGATTCGGGGCATGAATTTGTAAGGCATTCAATTGGCATGAAATAGTCTTATTAGAATCGATGTAAACAAGGTGGTCATCTTTTGGGAAATGAACAAACTTTCCATAGCCACTTTGTGAAATTCGGATCTTTGACACCGGTTTATCCGCCCAAAAAACTTCAGCTAAAAAACTATCATGAGGCAGGTTGAAAAAACATTTAAAATCCCCCCTTCTTTGATCCTTTTTAGATATCAGGTAAATTTTATCTGTACCGTGACGTTTACTTTCAGAAAAATGAACAGAACCGTGATTCAAAGCATTGACAATATCTTTCATTTTGAAACCCTTCGATTCGATTTTTAGTCTTTCTTTTTCTGAAACCACAACCAAACGTTCCAAAATAGAATTCTTGACCCTGTTTCCAGGTAACCATGAGCATCCGCGGTTCTTAAAAAAGAAGAAAACAAAAAGTAGGCCAAGTGAAAAACCAATACCGTAATACTTTAAGCGTCTTAAAAAAGAGGGCATCATTTTTTTTACAAATTTACAAGATGTAGGAAATTATTATTGGGTCTAAAAAAATACCAAAAACAAAAAACGGAATCAATTTGATTCCGTTTTCCATTGAGTCAAAGTATTTTTAATTCTTAACGAAGGAATCTCTAATTACTTCTCCCTTTTCAGAAATAACTTCATAGAAGTACATTCCCGAAACCAAGTTTGAAACATTGATAGATGCGGTGTTTGAATTTACTTTATCAGTTGAAATTACTTTTCCATCCATTGCAATTAAAGAAACAGAAGTAGCAGTTGTATTCAATTGAATATTCAAAACATCTGTTGCAGGATTAGGGTAAACTTTTGTCAAGATCGGTTGATTCTCTAAAACCGCTGATACACCACTTAATTGAAATTCATCTAACCAAAGTGTTGATCCAACTGCAGGAGTTTGTGTATCAAAAAAACCTCTTGTAGAAGAAACCGCAATGATAGACATTTCGTTAGGAGTACCTGTATTTCCTGTTGAATTCATTGTAAAGTTTGCCATTGTCCAAGAAGCAACAGAAGCACCAAGTTCCAGATAATCAAAATACAATACAACATCATCTGAAGATCCAGCAAGCATGGTATCACTGATAGTAACTTGAACATAAGCTGTATCTTGCCCCATTTTAGTGTACTTGTAGGCAAAAGATAAACTAATATTAGTTGGATTATTAATAACACCGCTGTATGTTTGTACTGCAACTCCGGAAATGACATCATCCCCCCAATTTAATGCTGCATTCAGAGCTGGATCACTTGTTGTTGTCAACTTAGCAGCTTGACTTCCCTGATAAGGAGAAGTTGTTTCAGGAGATAAATTTAAACCATCCCAACCACTAGTAGAATAAGTGTTCACCAATCCACTAATGGGCGTCATTGGCTGCTCAAAGCCTCCATTAATAAATGATTGTGAGTAAAATGACAACGATGTCATTAATACACCCAAAGAAAGTAAAATTTTATTCATATTAATTTTATTTAAAGTTTGGGAGCAAATGTAACAATTTTTAAAAGCAAATTGATTTTTTAATCCTTTGTAGATTTAGGAAAAAATAAAAAGTGGTTCTTTGGATTGAAACGAATCGTTTATTTAATTGAATATTAATTTTTTAAATTTAAATTATGCTTTGGTCTAAAACGGAGAAAGTAGAAATATCCGTGTTTTTTAAATATAGCATTCAACTTACTCGATGGGGCAAGCGGCATCATTTTTAACCTTTGTCCCATAAACAAGGATTTGTATGCTTTAGTAGTTAAGCTAAAAGGCAGTGCAGACTGTAAGATTTTTTTAAAAAATTCAGTGGATTTTTGTTTGTTTTATTCCTATTTAAAATAGCTTGTTTTAGAAAGCATCGACTTTTTGTTCGCTTTCGAATCCCAGTTAAAAATGATAGCCGGATTAGTTATGAGTATTTCGGTTCATTTTATTTATTTTGAAAATATTTTTGTGTTTCCAAGATCAACAACAATACAAACGAAAAAATGATGGCTATGAAAAAATGACTCAATCCGGGGAAAGAAAATTGAAATAATTGAGCAATTTCAGGAATGGTTATTGTGATAATAAGAACCAATAGTGCGGCTAAAGAGATCAGCTTGACAGACCAATTCTTACTTCTCAATATCTTCGTTACAGAATGTGTTTTGGAAAGCTTACTGAAAATCAAAAAGATATTACTGATGATTAAAGATGAAAAGCAAATTGCGCGAATTTCATTATCGGAATGCCCCTCGTTTTTTGATAAGTAGATAACACTTAAGACCACGCCAAGCAATAATATACCCTCAAAAATACTTCTGAAAATTTGCTGAAAACCAAAAAATCTTACACTTTGTTTGTTGGGCACTCGTTCCATGATTTGATTTTCTTCTCCTTCAGATTCAAATGCAACGGAACTGATTGGATCAATAATTAACTCCAGAAATACGATGTGTAAGGGCATAAGGACAATAATGAAATTTGCATTAAATGCAGGTATAAGGGTTAAACCGATGATGGGTATATGTATTGATAAAATATATGACATTGCTTTTTGGAGGTTATCGTAGATTCTTCTGCCAAGTCTGATTGCCCCTACAATTGAAGCAAAATTATCGTCCAGAAGCACCAATGAAGCAGATTCACGGGCAACGTCAGTGCCTTTATTTCCCATAGCTATACCGATGTGAGCAGCTTTCAACGCAGGAGCGTCATTCACTCCGTCACCTGTCATTGCTACAATCTCTCCATTTCGTTTCAGCGATTCAACAATGCGTAATTTTTGTTCTGGTTTCACACGGCTTATTATTCCGTTTTGATGTGTAATAGCATCCAATTGCTTATCGGAAAGCTTGTCAAGTTCATCACCGTTCAAAACCATTACATAATTTAATCCGATTTGTTGTGCAATGTTGATCGCTGTTTCTTTAAAATCACCTGTTATTATTATGATTCGAATACCTGCTTTATGACATTCATCAACAGCTGCCTTTACTTCAGGTCTAATGGGATCTTCCAATGCGACAAACCCGCAAAAATGGAATGAGATATCTTCTTGTATTTCTGGTATTTTTAAGTCTTTAATTATTGCATTTGCGACACCGAGAATTCGGTAACCTTTGGATGCCAAAAATTCTAGTGTTTTTTGAAGTTCATTTTGGGTTTGGATAGAGAGCTTACACAATTGTAAGATGTCTTCCGGAGCACCTTTAGCAGCAACAAATAATTCTTCTGAAGTGTCAAATTTATGCACGCAAGACATGACTCGGAAATCATTTGAAAATGAAAATTCCTTGATGATTTGATGTGTCTTAGTTTTGTTTGGACTTGCTTGGTATTCTTCGATTAATGCTTTTTCCATCGGGTCAGCGCTGTTTGGGTGAGATGCCAATGCTGCTGTTTCGATGATTTCGAAAGGAAGATTTTCGCTCTTAAAATTACTTCGATCAAAATAAATTCCTTCACAATAGACTGTAGCGATAGCCATGTTATTTTGAGTAATAGTTCCTGTCTTGTCACAACAAAGAACTGTAGCTGAACCTAATGTTTCAATGGCGGATGATTTTCTTGTCAGTACATTTCTTTTTGATAAACGCCAGGCCCCCAATGCTAGAAAGACCGTTAAGACAACAGGAAATTCTTCGGGTAATAAGGCTATTGCAGTTGAAAGACCGTTTAAAATCGCTTGAATTATATTTCTCCTTGTATAATAGAATAGCACGGTGATTACAAGACAAAGTAACATGCCGATGACTCCTAAAAGCCTTATGAAATGTTTCATCTCTTTTTGTAAGGGCGTTTGTTCTTCTTTTATTTCTCCGAGCGACTTGCCAATTCTGCCCAGTTGTGTATTGCTGCCGGTATCTGTTACTTGCATGACACCTCTCCCCTTTACTACGAGTGTTCCACTGTATAAGAACTTATCATTGCTTTTTAAAATAGCCAAAGATTCCCCGGTTAGTATTGATTCGTCAACCGTTAAATTTTGATTTTCAACCAGTAAACCATCAGCAGGAATTCGGTCGCCCTCATTCAGCATGACCAGATCATTCGGTACAATCTCCTTACCGGAAATTCTAACTTGTTTTCCTGATCGAATAACCAAAGCTCTTGGAGATGACAGTTTTTTTAACGCATCCAAGGCTTTCTGTGTTTTGATTTGTTGAAAAAAAGTGATAAAACTGATCAATAATATAGTAGAAAGAAGAATGATGCCTTCGTCATAGCTTCCAACAATCATGTAAATTGTACCGCATAAAATCAAAATCAAAATTAGCGGTTCTCTAATTATGCTCGTTGTAACTTCTCTCCAGTTTCCTTTTTGAGTTGACCTGAGTTGATTGTATCCGTATTTTTTAAATTGTTTTTGGACATCATCATTATTCAGACCAATATATTCCATATCAAATGATATTTAGATTAATGGCTCCAAAAAACAATAATGGATGCCTTTTAATGTAGGATAAAATTAAAATCACAAAGACTCAAAAGTAAAGCAACAGATGTTGGATAATTACATTTTTTTTAAAAATAAATGAGTTTTGTTGAAAACTTCGTTGAAAACCTAATTGTTCAACATGTCAAACCCCAATTGGCAAGGTTTACATTTGTATAAACCCTAATTAATTTTCAATGCTAAGTACAATTCTTAAACGAAAATTATCCGACAACCAGGTTGCCAATATTTTCATCAATGCTATTTTTGATACTGTTGATAATGGTTTTAAGGAGGTAGCTCAGATGATCAATGAAGATGTTGCCTTTGTAAGATCTCCGCAAGTGCCTGAAAAACTTAATGGTGAGTTTGCTTTAATTGTCATTGTCGGAAATTTATCTTTTCTCGAAAGTACTTTTGATGCTGATCAGGCCGGTCGAGTAGAAAAAATAATTTTTGAGAAGGTATCTAAGATGTATGAGATGTCTGAATCAGAGTTTACAAAATTGATTCGTGATTATCAAAGTTTTATTTTGCGCGTCAATCATCCCTCAAAAAATATGATTTATGGGATGTCAAAAGCACTTTTTCATAAGTATAAGCTTAATGAATTTCAAGATGAATACTTTAAGCGCACTCAGTCTCCCAATCCCTTGTTTTTGAAAAGAATGGATGAGGTTATGGCTAATTTTATATGGAATTGGGATGCCTTTTTCAAGAAGTATAGATTGAGTTCATAAACTGATAAGGGTGAATTCTGATCTTAATTACAACATTTTTTTTAGAAATTAATAGTTTTATTTTTGCTTTTATTTGTATGTAAACCAAATAAAATGTAAATTTGTACTGCATTTGGAAGTTTAGCTTCTAAATGAATAGAGTGCGGGGTGGAGCAGTTGGTAGCTCGTCGGGCTCATAACCCGAAGG
>CAZGJF010000050.1:0-16120 GCA_964526595.1 uncultured Akkermansia sp.
CCAACAGATTTACAGTCTGTCCTCGTTGGCCGCTTGAGTATCTCCCCAACACTATTGAGCCGATGGAGGGACTCGAACCCCCGACCTGCTGATTACAAATCAGCTGCTCTAGCCAGCTGAGCTACATCGGCGCGTATTGGTGTTGCAGTAAAAAAAGAACTTTTGAAAGTCAATTTCCTTTTCGGACTGCAAATTTACTAAAAAAATCTTATGAGACAATACTTTTGCGGATTTTTTTTAAAAATAACACCGATAAATAGCCTACATATCTGATAATCAAATGATTATAACTAAAGGGCTTTTTCTTTGTGTTTTTTAACCTGCTTTTTAATCGCTTCTGCCGCCAAATCAGTTGCCTCTTCGAATGTTTTGCATTGCTTTTTAGCTACAAGTGTTTTTCCGGGAATCAAAAGCTTCAACTCCGCAATTTTATTTTCCTTGTCAACACTCTTGTCTAAGCGCAGATAAACTTCACAAGCAATAACCTTGTCAAAAAACAAGTCCAACTTAGCCAACTTATCATTGATAAAATTAATCAACTTCTTATCTGCCGTAAAATGAATCGAATGTGTTTGAACTACCATAGCTAATCGTTTTTGCGCCCCCTTGGATGAGCTTGTGAATAAATACCTGTTAACTGTGCAAACGAATTATGCGTATAAACTTGCGTAGCTGTCAAATTTGCATGCCCCAATATATCCTTCAGCACCTCCAAGCCGGCACCGTTGTTTAACATGTGGGTAGCAAAAGTATGCCTCAATACATGCGGACTACGCTTATCTAAACTCGTTAAGAAACTAAGATAAGTATTTATTTTTCGATAAACAAATTTTGGATACATTTTTTTACCATTTTTTAAGACAAATAAAACATCCGTTTGAATATCAAGAGCTATTTTTTTTCTACAATATTCAACAACGAGGGTGTACAATTCATTCGTGATTGGAACAATCCTTTCTTTACTGCGTTTACCGATAACCTTCAAAGAGTTTTCAGTAACATCCTTCTCTTTTAGTGAAATCAACTCACTTAAACGAATTCCTGTCTGGTAAAAAATCTCAATCATCAATCGGTCTCTCCAACCATCAAAATCATCTGTAAATAATTGATTCAACTTGCCGGTATCCAACTCCGATTCTTTAGCAAATGACGGTAAACGTTTTGCATTTTTTGGTCCCGAGATTTTCTTTAAGGGATTTGAACCCATTAAATGTTCTTTTTTTAGCCATTTAAAAAAAGACCGAAGTGAAGATAACTTTCGGTTCACTGATTTATTGGTTATTCCGGAATCAATCAATGACACTATCCATGATCTGACTATAAACTGATTCAACTCGTTGACATCTTCAATCTCATCAACAGCGACAAATTCAATAAATTGTGTGAGGTCCTTTTGGTAGGCCAAGAAGGGGTGTTCGGAATACCTTTTCTCAATCCGAAGATATGAAATAAAATCACATACTAATAAAAAAGGAGCCATAGGCTCCTTAACGTATTTTCAAAAATAAAGTTACTAACTTATTCAGCTGAACGCATTTTTTGAGCATATGCGGCCTTTATTTTCCCCTGACGATATGTAACTGAAGGTTTTTCAAACTCTTTGCGTTTACGTAACTCTTTCATGACATTTGTTTTGTCAAATTTCTTTTTGTACTTCTTAAGGGCTTTTTCAATATTTTCCCCCTCTTTAACAGGAATAATAAGCATATATTTTCTTTAAATTGTTTTAAATTAAGACTGCAAAGATACAAATAAATAATATTCGTGCAACTATTTTAACAATTCTCTTGAGATTACCAATTTTTGAATTTCTGAAGTCCCTTCACCAATTGTCATTAATCGTGCGTCACGCAGGTATTTTTCAGCAGGATATTCTTTCGTATAGCCATATCCGCCCATAATTTGCATTGCTTCATTACCGCATTTAACCGCTACTTCACTGGCATAATATTTAGCATAAGCTCCTTGCTTGGTGAGACTTTGTTTTTTGTTCTTTAAATCAGCTGCCTGAAAAGTCAGTAACTCTGCAGCAGCAATTTGTGTAGCCATGTCTGCAAGTTTAAAGGCAATTGCCTGAAATTTCGATATTGTTTGTCCAAATTGCTCCCGCTCCTGAGCGTATTTCAGAGCTGCCTCATAAGCTCCTCGAGCAACACCGCAGCTCAAAGCAGCAATTGAAATTCTACCACCATCAAGTATCTGCATGGCTTGTTTAAAACCTTGGCCAATCTGACCTATCACCTGACTTTCGTGAACACGAACATTATCAAAAATTAATTCAGCTGTTTCACTCGCTCTGACACCAAATTTGTCTCTAATTTTAACTGCCGAAAAACCAGGTGTTTCTTTTTCTATGATAAAGGCTGTAATACCATTACTATCTAACAGTTCTCCGGTACGAACCAAAACTACTGCAACATCACCGGAAAGACCGTGAGTAATCCAATTTTTGGCGCCATTAATTATCCAATATTCCCCTTCTTTTTTAGCGACTGTCTTCATCCTCATGGCATCAGACCCTGTATTAGGCTCGGTCAAACCCCAAGCGCCAATAAATTCTCCATTAGCTAATTTGGGCAAATACTTTTGTTTCTGTGCTTCACTCCCATGATAATAGATATGGCCTGTACATAATGAATTATGAGCTGCCACACTTAAACCAACTCCACCACAAACCTTTCCAAGTTCCATTAATGCGGTTGCATATTCAAAATATCCAAAACTGGCTCCGCCATAATTCTCGGGAATAAAAATCCCAAGTAGCCCCATTTCACCCATTTTTTTCATGGTTTCCACAGGAAAATACTCATCATTGTCCCATTGATTGATATGTGGTTTGATTTCTTTTTCTGCGAAATCACGAATCATTTGAGCAATCATTTGTTGCTGCTCACTAAAATCAAAATTCATATTAAATTAAACTCAAACAATTTATAAACTAATAACCAACTATGCTTTGTATTTGTTCACTGTACAATTTTAATTTATCAGCACCATTCAAAAAGTCTAAAGAAACCAAAAAACTAAATCCTGCCACTTGACCACCACATTTTTGAATCAGGGCGGCGGCGGCGGCTGCAGAACCACCCGTAGCTAATAAGTCATCATGAATCAAGACGCGCTGACCAATAGAAACCGCATCCGTATGCATCTCAATAGTGGCATTTCCATATTCTAATTCATAATCATGACTTATCTTTCGATAGGGTAATTTCCCTTCTTTACGAATGAGAATAAAAGGGAGTCCAAGTCTAATAGCTAACGGATAACCCATTAAAAAACCACGACTTTCAATACCTGCAATCGCATCAATGTGATTATTCCGGTATTCTTCAACTAAATGATCCAGCAAATCAGAGGATAAACGCGGATCTAACATAATAGTTGAAATATCCTTAAAAACAATTCCTTTTTTAGGAAAATCAGGAACATCTCGTATGGTTTGTATTAACCTTTCTGCAATTGTCATGTCACAAAGATAAATAGGGTTTTATTTTGTCGAACAATTCTTCATCAATTAATTCTGATTCTTTAATTTGTTCGATATCGTGATATCTTTCCAAACGATTTCTCATTTTCACTATTGAATTAGCAATATTCCAATTAAAATAAGGGAAGGATTTCAATTCTTCCGCACTCGCTGTATTTAAATTTATTTTCTTAATCAGTTGGTCATTTATTGTAATAAAAGGTTCTATTTCATTGTATTTTGCTGTATCAAATTTCCATACTTCAAGCAATTGTTCTTTACGAACAAAACCTCCGAGTCTTTCGCGATATCGAATGATGTTTTTGGCAAAAAATGATCCGATTCCTCTTATTGATTCCAAATCTGCCTGAGTTGCTTCATTCAATTCGATCTGAATAATTGATTTTTTAGGATTTGGGGATTGATTTTCACTGAAGACAAAATTCTTTTTGGCAATATCTCTTTCCGGATAAAAGGTGGAATCCTTGATTAACTCAAACAAACCATCCGAAATAACGAATATTTTTTGGAGTTGCTCATTAGAATACAACCCTCTTCGAGCAAAATTAAGCACAACTTGTGCTTGTTTTTCTGACAAGCCCAAATACATCCAATTTTCTTTCGTGTATGAGTTTGGATCAAATTTTTTAGGTGGTAATTGATACCGCTTTTTGGTATAACTTTTTTTACGGTTTTTTATTGAATTATGAAAACTATTGGGGGTTTTTTCATTTAATTCGCTCAAATCCTCCGAAGTCAATTGATATTTTTTCTTTTCTCTAAATGACTGAATGAAGCGGGGAGTGAAAACGATTGTGATTGATATGCACAATATGATAAAAACACCCCTCTTATTTTGCTTGGAAATATAAAACGAACTATTTTCTTTCATATTTTTTGAATACAAAATATATGGGTACACCGATTAACACGATAAATAGACCCAAACCTGCATTTTTAGAGTCGTAAATTAGCAAATCAATGCAAATAGCAAATGTTATGATACAATATACAATTGGAATAATAGGATATCCGAGTGCCTTGTAGGGCCTCTCTGTTTCAGGCTCCTTTTTTCGTAGTATGAAAATGCCACCTATTGTTAAGATATAAAACAACAGCGATGAAAAGGTAGCATAGACCAATAAATCACCATATTTTCCAGACAAACAAAGAGTACTTGCCCAAACACATTGAATCCAAATGGCAACTCCAGGCACATTGTATTTATTAAGATGTTTCGCTTTTTGGAAAAACAAACCATCATTTGCCATGGCGAACAACAAACGTGAACCGGCTAGAATTAACCCATTGTTGCAACCAAAAGTTGATATCACAATGAGTGCAGCCATCATCCACTCCCCTACATCTCCAAAAATAACAGATGCCGCTGCAGTACCAACTCTGTCATTTCCGGCAAACATGATACCTTGCTTCAGAATATCAGGCGAATTTGGTTGACCATTAAAAGGTAACAACAGCAAATAAGCAATATTTGCCAATATATAAATTATTGTTACAATCAGTGTTCCTAAAAATAAACTTCTGGGAATATTTTTTTTTGGATTTTTGATTTCAGAGGCAATAAACGTTACATTATTCCAAGCATCTGAGGAGAATAATGAATTTATAATTGTTGCCCCCAAGGCTCCGGCAAGAGCAAAGCCTGACAATGGCAAAAATGAAACAGACCCGTTTAAAACACTTGTTTTTCCGGCCTTCCAAAATTGTTGAAAATTAGCTGAAGCGGCATCCGAATTTAAGCCAAAGGCAAAACCTAATACAATCAAAGCGAACAAAGCAATCAGTTTTGCTGAAGTAAAAAAAAGTTGAATCCTTTTTCCATTCTGGATTCCGCGAGAATTTATAAAAGTTAGTAATCCAATACTGAAAATTGCAAGTATTTGAGCGAAAGTAATTTGAATATCATCACTCAAATGAAAAAAAACCGTATTTAATGCAGGAAAGAAGACAGCAGTATATTTTGACAAAGCAACGGCTACGGCAGCAATAACACCGGTTTGTATAACCATAAACACTGTCCATCCATATAAGAATGCAGGCATTTCACCATAAGCTCGATGGATGTATACATACTGACCTCCGGCATTCGGCATCATTCCTGCCAATTCACCATAGCTTAACGCTGCAAAGACGGTAATTAATCCTGTGAGTAGCCATAAAACTAAAATCCAACCTGGAGAACCGATGTCTCTGGCCATCTGAGAAGTCACAATGAAGATTCCTGAGCCAATCATTGAACCGGCTACGATGCTTGTAGCATCAATTAGACCGAGGCTTCGTTTCAATTCGCCGTTCACTAATTTTCTTCTGAGGCATTTAACAAAGCATCGTGACCACGAAGTGAGTCTTCAAAAGCATGATCATTCAAGTTGCTATTCTTTCTTGAATATAAAAAATAAACAATGATTCCCAAGGTTGACCAACAAACGAAAGCAACCCAAGTATCAGGTCGAACAAAAAACATCAATCCGATGTTAAATGCTGCCCCCAGAGGGCCGACAAAATAGAGAAAAGGTGTCCGGAAAGGTCGTTCAAGATTTGGTTGTTTTACTCGAAGAATAACTACAGCTATTGAGATCATCGAAAAAGCTAGTAACGTTCCCATTGAACACATTTCTGAAACTTTGTCGATAGGAGTAAATGCCGCTACGACGGAAACGATAAATCCCACCAACAATGTACTCCTATATGGTGTTTTGTAAACCTCATGAACTTTACCAAACATGTTGTATGGCAACAAACCATCTTTTGCCATTCCTAAGAAAATTCGAGTCTGACCGAGCATCATTACCAGCATTACAGATGTTAAACCAGCAACAGCTGCTATTGTGATTAAAACCGTTGCCCAAGGCATTCCTATACCTTCAAAAGCAGAGGCAACAGGTGCTTTGAGATCCAGTTGATCATATCTTACCATTCCCGTCAAAACAAGTGAAACGATGATATAAAGTACAGTACATATAACTAGGGACATGATGATTGCAAATGGAACGTCCTTTTTGGGATTAATTGCTTCTCCTGCTTGTGTTGATACCGCATCAAAACCAATGTATGCAAAGAAAACAATGGTAGCAGCAGTAACAACTCCTCCCCACCCAAAATGAGACACGCCATCGGTAACTACTTCGTTAGGGATAAACGGTTTATAATTATTTGTATCAATAAAAAAGAACCCTACAAAAATGACAAAAAGCACTACGGTAACTTTTAACATAACGATCAAATTATTTGTTTTTGCAGCCTCTTTAATTCCCTTAACGAGAATGGCAGTAACAACCCAAGTGATCAAGATTGCAGGTAAATTAAACGCAAATGAGGGTGGTAATTGGCCGTTTGCCGTAGCCTTTACCGCGGCTGTAACGGGATCATTCATTATCCACAGAGGCAGATCTATATGGAATTGGTGAAGCAATTTTTCAAAATAACCGCTCCAAGCTACTGCCACAGTTGTTGCTCCCATCATGTATTCTAAGATTAGGTTCCAACCGATAATCCAAGCAAACAATTCCCCCATGGTACCATAGGAATAAGCATAGGCCGACCCCTCAACGGGAAGTACTGAAGAAAATTCAGCATAACTCAGTGAAGCGAACAAACAACCAACACCTGCTATGATAAATGATAGTGCCAAAGCAGGCCCTGCGTGGTCGTGGGCGGCAATACCGGTTAGTGTAAAAATCCCACCACCAATGATGGCTCCAATCCCTAAAGAAGTCAAGCCCCATTTCCCCAGAACCCTCTTTAATTCATTCTTTTTAAAGTCAGATTCAAAGGCACTAATCGGTTTTTTACGCCATACACTTGCTCCCATAGGTTTATTCGTTTAATGATTAAGGAGCTAAAGATATTATTTTCACTGATAAAACACATAAATTTATAATAAATCGAGTGTTTCTTCTATCACTTTGGGATTATATCCCAAATCTTTTCGTGCTTTTGACAAATCAAACCCGGTTTTTGGCGGACGTTTAGCAGGTTGTTTGATATCCTCACTTTTGGAAGGGGTTATACGATCCATTGACAGATGATAATGTTTGGCTATGCGACAAACCAGTTCATAAATTGACATTGTTTCAGGACCTGATAAATGATAAATTCCGGTTTTCTGTTTTTTACAAATTGTGATACAACCCCATGCCAAATCATCTGCCCAAGTCGGAGCTCTAAATTGATCATCAACTATTGATAATGGATTCCCTTTCATCAAAGAATCTTTTGCCCATAAAACGATATTGGATCGTGATAAATTGTTTGCCGTTCCATACACAATTATTGTTCGGACGATAGACCAATTTTGATAAGAATTGTTTTTTACTTTTTTTTCTGCATCAACTTTAGATTGTGCGTAAACACTGAGAGGACCAACTTCATCCGTTTCTTTATAGTTCCCTGTTAGTCCATCGAACACAAAATCTGTTGAAAGCAATTGAAAATGGGCATTTATTTTTTTAGCGGAATCAAGCAATAGACTTACCGAGAAAGCGTTAACCAATTGACATTCCTCCGGGTTAAGTTCACAATAATCTACGTTGGTAATGGCTGCTGTATGAATAATATGAGTCGGTTTAAACGAATTAAAAACCGATTGTATTGCTATTTCATCAGAAATGTCAAGAGATTTATAATATTGATTGGGGCAGTCCGGATTTCGATTTTCACCTTTCGAGGTGGCCAAAAATTGTACCTTTGAATTAAGCAGTTGTTTTACTATTTTTTGTCCTAACAATCCGTTAGATCCGGTGATCAGAATTTTCATGTGTTTTGTTTAAAGTTCCCAAATGGATGATTTTCTTTTTTTCTGGAGCATAAAATAATGCTTATGTTCTAAAATCCATGCCATAATCAAGTAGATAATCAAAGGAGATCCTAATGTAATAAAAGAAGCATAAATAAACCCCAGACGAACCTTTGATAATTGGATGCCCAACTTACGAGCAAGCCAGACACAGACGCCAAATGAGCGCATTTCAAAAAAAAACAAAATTTTCTGAATTATTTTCATGATTGTAGCAAAAATAGTCCAATATCACAAGTTAAGCACCTTTTCTTAACACAAAAAGATTTATATAATTCCATCAATGCTTGAGTTTGAAAGGAAGACTTAGCATGAATTCCAAATTTACTCCATTTAGCGAGGATATTGTTTTTTTCGGGTGAAATTTGCTGCAAGATTTCATCAGCGGTTTGCCTCAACATGGGGTCCTGTTCTTGTGCACTCTGCCATACCATGAAGGGAACAATAGCATTTATCAAAATTAGATCTTTGAACGACTTTGAAAACTTTACAGGTATTAATTGGGACGCCTTTTCAAAAAATAACGAGATATTATTGATTAGTCCATCACTTGTCAGATTACAAATATTCATATCAAAATCAAAAACGGCGATAAAAGCAGCAAACTGAATCATACGTATTCTTGGATTATTTGAAGGCCTTACTCCCCCAAAAACCCAACTACTTTTTGAAATAATACCGTTTGGAATACACAATCTGGTTTGCATGATATGATTAATCTTTAAGAATGAAAGTTCTTTGTCAAACTCAAATAATCCGGAAACATACTTGATCATTTCGACTCGCTCTTCGGGATCAAGAAATTTGAGCTTATCAATTGGCATACGCACGGTTAATTGCTCGAAAGGGAGCTTATTTACTGTTGTGCCAAAGGATCTAGCCAAAAGGGTGTATAAAACCTGCTTTGAATCATCGAATCCATTCAGATCATTTAATTTTCTAAGGAAACGTTGACTTAACGATTTATCAAGTGCATTTTGAATCGCAATAAGTGGTATTGATTTAAGTAGTGTACCACAAAGAATTTTCTTGTTGTAATGGTAATGTGAAATATAACTATGATAATGAGTATGATCAACGATTTCTTTTAGTTCCATAAATGGAATCATAAAACCATTTTGAGTTATCATAGCATCATTGAATAAAACGACATGCAAAATTACCTGGTTATATGCATGATCCACATGATGACCATGTCGGAACCAATCAGAAGCTCGAATGTGTATTTCAACATCACCGATCCAAATCATTTCGTCCATTCTAATTTTAGCATTTAAAAAATCGGGACCACTTCCATACTCGTTGTATTCTCCTGATTCGATGATTTGAAAAGTCCTACAATTCGAAATATTTATTCGATGGAAAGGTATCAGTTTATTCAACCACAGGTAATGCAGGTATTTTTCTTTCATAAATTATACCTGAATATACAAAAAAAGCAACGTTAACTCGCTGCTTTTGGATTAGTACATTGTTCCGTCCTGAAATAAGTTGATAACATTTGAACTTATGTTAACGTGAGTACGAAATAAAAATCTGAAGATTTATACTAATCAAGCGGATTATTTTTTTATATTTTGAATATCAAATAAATAACAAAATTATAGGCCACAAAAATGATAAAGGTGAAATTTTATCGTTCTATCTCACCCAGGGAAATGTTGATGATAGAAACCTCAAATTGATTTCTAATATGACCAAGGAGATTTATGGAAAACTATTTGGAGATAAAGGATAAATCTCACAATTACTCTCAGATATTTTATTTGGAGACAGAATCCAACTGAACACAAAACCAAGAAAAAATATGAAAGCACAAAACCTCTCCCAAAAAGAGAAAATACTCCTTATAAAAAGAGCAATCATTGAGTGTTTCAATGACGAACTAAAGAACATTTGTAAACTCTAACACACTTAACATCGAAGTCTTAACAACTTTCTAATCAATCTTATGGGCGCTTTTTGTGCTGATCATTTCTTCCCAAAAAACCATCTTTAAACATTCAATTCAAAGAACATTCTGATGGACAGTTATTTTTAGCCGCTTTAACCGAACTCACTTTAAACTTATTAAAAGCAGGTTATAGATTCCTCATTGACTATTATTTAGAAAAAGTTTTAAATTTGTTAATATCAAAAAATTCAAAATTTTGAAGCTATTCAGAACATTAGAAAACAATTGCTTAATCTCAGCAAATGGATTCAAAAGATTAATTCCTTCATGTCAACTCAGAAAATTAGGGGTTGATTTATGTTCGATCATGCTCATTTTGGGATTTTGCAATAATGCAATAGCTCAGTTAACGGTAACAACCAACGGAGGTTCAGGCTTGGCGGCAAATTATTCAAGTTTGGAAATTGCAATAAATGCTCTGAACACAACGACTATTTCAAGTCCGGTTATCATTACTTGTGCTTCCGGTAGTGAAACAGCTCCTTTAGGTGGTTACAAAATAACGGCAACCGGTACTTCAATAAATACAATAACTATTCAGGGGGCGGGTAGCTCCAACACTATCATTACTGCTACCACAGGCTTAACTTCAGGTAATTTATATGATGCAATTATTAAGGTCGTTGGTGGTGATTACATTACAATACAAGGTTTCAAAATGCAGGAAAATACCGCCAACACCGTGACAACGGTAGCCTCAAACAACATGACTGAATGGGGGGTGGCTTTGTTGTATGCAACGACCATTAACGGGGCACAGAACTGTACCATCAAAGACAATATTATTTCCTTAAATCGAACATACCAAAATACGTTCGGAATCTACAGTAACTCAACTCATGCTGAAACAACTCCAACAACTTCTGCAACTGCAACAACATCGGCAGGAGGTAACAGTGGACTGAAAATTTACGGAAATTCAATCAGCAATGTTAACCATGGTATTGTTGTTGTAGGTCCTACTGCAGCAGCTGATGCTAATACTGGAATTGACATAGGAGGTATCGGGGGAACCCAAGTAAATTCCATTACAAATTATGGTACAACGGGTACTTTTAGTTCTTATGCCAATGTATCAAGTAATACATGTAATGGTATTTTGGTTCGTAATTCTAACGGTTATAATATTTCTAATAATACCATTACCAGTTCAGATGGTGGTGTAATAGCCGGAACTTTAAACGGTATTCAAATTCCCGCTTCCTCAACAACGCCCACAGTGGCGTTCACGAATACTATTTCTTACAATACCATATCTCTTCAGTCCGGTGTAGCTTCAGGAGCCATAAATGGTATAAATTATCCTTCGGGTTCTGCGAGTGCTTCAAGCGTAGCAAATATCAATTATAACAATTTTACCCGTCTGAATCATTCAATCTCCTCAAATGGAACAATCAATGCTATTTCAATTTCTAGTACCAATTTAACAACTTCAATCAGTAACAATACGTTCACAAATCTCTCTACAAATACTACTGGGAGTTTTACCTTTATTTCTAACAATATTACAGTGCCTGCCGGTGGATCACAAAATATCAATGGAAACCAAATAGTTACAGCTTTCAGCAAAACAGGAATTGGAGGAACTCTTACAGGTATTACTTCTGGGGGATTATCAAATACAATTACTCAAAATTGGAATAACAACAATTTCTCAAATATTACAGTTACCGGAGCAACTACTGTTACTGTTATAAATAATGCAGATGGAGGAACAGTAAATCACACTATTTTAAACAATACCATCAGTAATATTACAGGTGGAACAAGTACAATCACTGCAATTAATTCAACCAATGGCGGTGGAAATAATGGTATGGGTAATTTAATTTCCAACAATATCATTTCAAACATCACCGGATCAGGTGCCATATTTGGCATACAGATTGGTAATCTAGGAACTTCTTCTACTATTTTAGGCAATACAATTTACGGTTTAGCTTCGAGTGGGGCAACTTCAGTCACAGCAATTGCAACGGCCTCACCTACCTCATGCCTTATTTCTAATAATAAAATCTATAACATTTCCTCTTCAAACTCAGGAGGTACAGTATTGGGGTTATCAGTAACAGGTGGAACAAGCCATACTGTTCATAACAATATTATTGGGGATCTTAGAACGGGAGTTGCTACTACAGCAATTACTCCTAACCAAGTTATAGGCATTAGTTGTTCAGGAACAACGGGTGCCGCAAATATTTATTACAATACGGTTAGAATTGCAGGCACAAGCACCGGAGCTAATTTTGGATCAAGTGCATTATCAGTCAATACCGGTATGACACTTGATTTGAGAAATAATATATTAATTAATAATTGCACGCCCGTTGGAACAGGTTTGACAGTTGCATACAGAAGAAGTTCTTCAACATTGACTTCGTATGCTTCGACATCAAACTCAAACATTTTTTATGCTGGAACACCTGGTGTAAGCAATTTGATTTTTTATGATGGTACAAATTCCGATCAAACTTTAGCGGCGTTTAAAACCAGAGTAGCAAACCGTGATGCCAATTCTAAAACTGAGAATTGTACGTTTACGAGTACAAATGGCTCAGATGCAGGATTCCTCCAATTTGCGAGTGGTGCTGTTACTCAAGCGGAAGGTGGTGCTACTCCTGTTTCGGGAATTACAACTGACTACAACGGAAACACTAGAAATGCCAGCACACCTGACATAGGTGCTGTTGAGTTTAATGGTGTTACTCCGGCGCCTCTTTTTGCAAACATTTCAGCCTCACCATCACTTAGCTCTCAGTGTACAAAAGTTGATAGAACTATTTCTATCGATGTAACTACTTCCGGAGGAACAATTACTTCTTCTGTGTTGAACTACAGCTACAATGGTGTTGCTCAATCTCCGGTGTCAATGAGTAATGTGTCAGGAAATACTTGGTCAGGCGTCATTACAGCTCCGGCTACTGCTAACGCATTAGTATCTTGGAGTATCACGGCAACAAATGATATTGGTTTGACAACCATTTACAATGGAACATCTTACTCAGATGAGCCATTGATTGGTTCTCAGACAGTTGCTGAAGCAACACCTGCAACATTGTGTTCAGGATTTGGAAGTTCGCTGAAGTTGAAATTGATCAAAAATGCTTCTAAGGATTTAGGTTCAGGTGCAAGTACAAACAGTTCTTATCCGAACCCATTCTATTCAGGTTATGGACATTCCAAAAATCAATACTTGATTTTGGCAAGTGAATTAACAGCTTTAGGATTCCAGGAAGGAAATATCACTTCATTAGGTATTGATGTTACATCAGGAGTGACGGCTATGTCAAACTTCAGTATTCAAATGGGGAATACAAATGCAGTTAACATGGCTTCTTTTGTAACTTCTACCTTGACAACTGTTTATTCAGCTGCTACTCAAACTCCGACAGTAGGTCTAAATACCATGACATTTACAACTCCGTTCTATTGGGATGGGGTTTCGAATGTTGTAATACAGACATGTTTTGGTAATAACAATACTACAGCATTGACAAGTACAGTGAAGTCAGATGCAACTTCTTTTATATCTGTGGCACACTGGAACACAACTACTGCAACTACAAACCCATGCACACAAACTACTGCAACGAACACATATAGTATTCGTCCTAAGTTTACGTTAAACGGTAATACATTAGGAGTACAAAACGTTACTTGGTCTGATGGTACAAACACCATTGGTTCTACGAATCCATTAGCTCTTTCAAACCTTACAGCGTCAGCTACATACAGTGCTTCAGGTTATTCAACAGGATCGAATTGTCCGATTAGCGCAAGCGTTTCTGTAACGGTTAACCCATTACCTGCAGGTCCAACTGCAACACCTTCCACACATTGTGGTCTGCAAATACCAACAGCATCTGTGAAGTCAACTTCCGGAAACGCAAGTCCTATTTTCAGATGGTACGCAGCTGAGACAGGTGGAACACCGCTTCAGGCTACAACAGATACAACGTATCTAACCGCAATTAATACTACAACAACTTTCTATGTGTCTGAGTTTAATGGAACATGTGAGAGTTCACCGAGAATTAATGTAAAAGTAACAATTCAAACAACTCCAACGACGGGTGTTATTGAGGGCAGTCAAACGATATGTAATGGCGGCAACCCTTATGCATTCACCAGCACTACGGATGGCACGGGAGATGGAATAATAACATACCGATGGGAATCAAACACCGACCTTACAACTCCATCTTGGAGCTCAATTTCCGGAGCAACTTTAGCTACGCATGATATTCCATCCGGCTTGACTAACACTACTCAATATCGTAGAATTACAATTTCAACTTTAAATGGGGTGGCATGTGAAAGTGTTGCTTCCAATGTATTAACTGTTACAGTTCAAGTTAATCTAGGTTCAGGAAGTATTTACGGAATTCAAACCATTTGCAACGGAGGAGATCCAATAGCATTCACAAGTAGTACAAATGGAACAGGAGATGGAACTATAACGTATTTTTGGGAATCAAACACTAACCTTACAACTCCATCTTGGAACGCAATGTCCGGAGCGACTTTAGCTACATACGATATTCCATCCGGCTTGACTAATACTACTCAATATCGTAGATTTACAATTTCGATTTTGAACGGGGTGGCGTGTCAGAGTGTTGCTACTAATATACTAACTGTAACAGTTCTATCTACACCAAGTCCAGGAAGTATTTTCGGAAATCAAACCATTTGCAACGGAGGAGATCCAATGGCATTCACAAGCAGCACGAATGGAACAGGTAATGGTATAATAACATATCGATGGGAATCAAACACTAACCTTAAAACTCCGTCTTGGAACGCAATTTCCGGAGCGACTTTAGCTACATACGATATTCCATCCGGCTTGACTAATACTACTCAATATCGTAGAATTACAATTTCAACGTTGAATGGAGTATCATGTGAGAGTTCTTCAACTTCAATTTTATTAGTGAAGGTAGCATATCAAACTTCGTCCAATGAAATACAAACAGGATGTAACTCATACTACTGGCATGGACAATTATACACATCAAGTGGTATTTATACATACCACACAACCAATGTGTCGGGTTGTGACTCTATTATAAATTTACACTTAACAATCTACAATTCAACTAGTTCAACAAGTAACTACACAACATGTAACCATTACACTTGGAACGGGCAAACGTACACATCAAGTGGTACATATACATATAATACTACAAATTCGAAGGGTTGTGATTCAACTGCGATACTTATTCTGAATATCACTCCAGCATCACAAGGAGGTACTGTTTCTATCAATGACGGAACAAGTTTAAACTTTTGTCCTGGAGGGAGTAAACAATTGAAAATAAATAGTTATGTTGGGTCTATAGTTTGGCAGGTATCAACAGATTCGAGTCAGTCTTGGACAGATATGTCTAGTGCAACAACAGCTATTTTTAATGCTGTAAATTTGCTTTTAAGCAGTAATTATCGAGTAAAAGTTACTAACGGAAACTGTCCTTCTGCATACTCTACTGTTTTAACTCTAAAACCAACAACAGTTTCAGGCACTATTTTAACTTCAACATCTGTTTTATGTTCAAATAATAGTGCAACTTTAACCTTGAGTGGGAACATAGGAAGTATCATTTGGCAAAAGTCAAGTAACTGGACCGCAACAGCCCCTACATGGACTACCATTGTAGGATTCACCAATGACACATTGATTACGGGAGCTGTGACAGCATCAACAGCATACAGAGCCGTCTCAACAGTTGGTTCTTGCACGGCGCCGACCAATGCATTTGTCTTGACTGTCAGTCCTTTGGTCATTACCAAGACGATCTCAGGAACAAGCTCGGTCTGTTCGGGCACCAATACTGCTACCCTTACATTGGCAAGCGGTACAGTGGGAAGCATCCAG
>CAZGJF010000051.1:0-14973 GCA_964526595.1 uncultured Akkermansia sp.
TAATTAGCTCAATTTAATATTTTTTGATTTAAGAAGTCGTCCTTTGAAGACGACTTCTTTGTTTTTACATGAAGCGGTTTTGATGCAAATACCTTTTCATTCAAAATCATTCCAAGATATTTTATGTTTGTTTAACATTTTAATTTTTTTATTAAACAAAAATGTTTAACTTTGAAGAAAAAAAGTTAAACAATATTATGTCAACAATAGAATTTAACGAGGCATTGGTAGGATTAGAAAACCATTTGCAGACCTTTGCGATGAGCTTTACCAGAAATAGAGATGATGCAAGGGATTTGACTCAAGAAACCATCTTGAAAGCCATCACCTATCGCAAACATTACGCTCCCCAAACAAATTTCAAGGCATGGGTATTTACAATCATGCGAAATATATTCATCAATCAGTATAGAAGAAAAGTAAAATCACGAACTATTTTCGATACGTCTGCTGATAATTTTTTGGCTTACAACAGTAAAAGTTTGGAGAATTCTGCGATAAGTCAAATTTGTCAGCAAGAAATTAGAAAAGAAATCAGTAACTTAGACAAGGAATTCAAAGATTCGTTCGAATTACATTGCCGCGGATTTAAATACAAAGAGATTGCGGAAGAATTAGGTGTTCCTATTGGTACAGTAAAAAGTAGAATTTTTATGGCACGCAAAAAACTCATGGATGCGTTACCAGAATATCGTTTTAATTAAAAATGAATAAAAAAGTCAGTATCATCGGTTCAGGGATATCAAGTTTATCCGCAGCTTCATTTCTTGCCAAAGCGGGTTACGATGTTACTATCTACGAAAAAAACGAAACCATCGGTGGAAGAGCAAGACAGTTTAAAGCTTCAGGTTTTGTTTTTGACATGGGGCCAAGTTGGTACTGGATGCCAGACGTATTTGAACAGTTTTATTCCAAGTTCGGATATACGACTTCCGATTTTTATGAATTGGTACGATTAGATCCTTCCTATAAAGTCTTTTGGAAAGACAACAGTAACACATCAATCCCCTCCAGTGAACAAAAATTAATGGAATGGTTTGAAGAACTTGAGCCAGGTAGCGGTATAAAACTGCTAAAATTTCTAAAAGAAGCAGCCTATAAATACCAAGTCGGCATAAACGATTTGGTATATAAACCCGGATTAAAGCTGTCAGAATTCGCAGATATGCGTATTGTAAAAGGTCTCTTCAAGCTTCATTTGCTGTCATCATTTTCAAAATACATCAGAAAGTACTTTAAACATGAAAAAATTCTAACACTACTTGAGTTTCCAGTATTATTCCTTGGAGCTATGCCAGAAGAAACCCCTGCTCTCTACTCCTTGATGAACTATGCTGATATCTCATTGGGAACCTGGTATCCCATGGGTGGGATGTTTCGATTTGTTGAAGCTTTTGAAAAAATCGCCAAAGAACAAGGTGTCAAAATACTAACAAATCAAGAGATATTGGGTATTTCCCAAGATGGAAAAAAAGCAACGCACCTCATCACAGGCGATGCTAAAATTGAAACAGACATTATCGTCTCAGCAGCAGACTATCAGCATACAGATTCAGAATTATTGAAAGAGAAAGCAAACTACACGAAAAAATACTGGGAATCCAGAACCATGGCCCCCTCCTGTTTACTTTTTTACATCGGTGTTTCCAAGAAAATTAATCATTTGGAACATCACAATTTGTTTTTCGATGAAAATTTTGAATTACATGCTCATGAAATTTATAAAGATCCCAAATGGCCTTCATCACCACTATTTTACGTCAGCGTTCCATCTAAAACAGATCCAAGTGTAGCTCCGGAAGGGTTTGAAAATCTATTCCTATTAATACCAGTTGCAACAGACTTGAAGGATGATGAAATTACCCGGGAACATTACTTTGATATCATCATGACTAGACTTGAGTCAAAAACAGGAACAAATATTAGGGAGCATATTTGTTACAAAAAGAGTTACTCTATTTCGGACTTCAAAAATGACTATCATGCATACAAAGGAAATGCCTACGGATTAGCTAACACATTAAAGCAGACTGCTATTTTAAAACCTTCACTTAAAAATAAACACCTAAACAATGTTTTTTATACCGGTCAATTAACCGTACCCGGACCTGGTGTTCCACCCTCCATCATTTCCGGAGAAGTAGTTGCTAATCAGATCATCAAGGAATTTTCTTAATTTACTTCAAAAACCGTACAAAATACAAGCTTATGAAATTATTGTTTGATAATGTATCACACGAAATGAGTCAGTTGACAACCAAACGTTACAGTACGTCTTTTTCGTTAGGAATCTCTTTTCTTCACAAAGAAATTCAAAAACCGATATATGCCATTTATGGATTTGTACGTTTTGCTGATGAAATCGTTGATTCCTTTCACGGCTTCGACAAAGTAAATTTATTGAGTGATTTCAAACGTCAAACATTTGAAGCTATCGAAGAAAAAATATCATTAAATCCTATCTTAAACAGTTTTCAATGGGTTGTGAATGAATATCAAATATCACACGACCTGATTGAAACTTTTTTGAAAAGTATGAAAATGGATTTGGATCAAAAAGCATATAACGAGCGAGGTTATGAGGAATATATATTAGGATCTGCCGAAGTAGTCGGATTGATGTGTCTCAAGGTCTTTGTCAAAACAAACGAAGAATACGAACATTTAAAGCCCTATGCCATGAAGCTGGGGTCGGCCTTCCAAAAAATCAACTTCTTACGTGATCTTAAGTCCGATTACTATGGCTTAGGAAGAACTTATTTTCCGGGTATTGACTTGAATGAGTTTAACTCAACTATCAAAAAGGAAATCGAGAAGGATATAGAGATTGATTTCAAATTGGGTTATGAGGGCATTATGAAATTGCCGAAAAAAAGTCGCTTTGGGGTTTATATGGCCTATATTTACTATTATAAACTATTTGGAAAGATTAAATCAACACCTGCTGAAATTATTTTAAATGAACGAATTAGAATTCCCAACAATAGAAAATATCGGCTCTTTTTCACCTCATACTTACGTCACAATTTAAACTTATTATAGTTGCGTTCCACCTTTGATAATACAGTCATTTTAGTCGATGAATCAGATCACTCCATCGGCACCATGGAAAAACTGAAAGCACATCAGGACGGTTTATTGCATCGCGCTTTTTCGGTTTTTGTGTTCAACGATAATAATGAATTGTTACTTCAACGAAGGGCCATCGGTAAATATCACTCTGAGGGACTCTGGACAAATACTTGTTGCAGTCATCCTTTTCCCGGTGAAACTGTTTTAAGTGCAGCTCATCGACGATTACAGGAAGAGATGGGCTTTGATTGTGAGCTTAAACAAGCATTTCATTTCATATATCGTGTTGACTTGGATAATGACCTTACAGAACATGAGTTGGATCACGTATTGGTCGGATATTATTCTCAGAATCCCCACCTCAACAAGAACGAAGTGAGCGAATTTAAATGGATGAGTTTGAATCAAATTCGAACGGATATCAAGGCAAATCCGGAAAAGTACACCTATTGGTTTAAGAAAATCATCAATCAATATTCTGAGCAATTAACAACACCCTTAACGTATGAAAGTTTGTAGACGTGAAACCTTTAATGCTGCTCATCGCTTGTTCAATCCGGATTGGTCTGATGAAAAAAATTTGGAAGTATTCGGAAAATGCAGTAATCCTAATTTTCATGGACACAATTATGTTCTTGAAACGTGGATTGATGGACCAATTAACCAAGAAACCGGTTATGTAATTGATTTAAAAAAGCTGAAAGACCTGATTCGAAATGAGGTTTGTGAACGTTTTGATCACCGAAATCTCAATTTGGATTGCTCAGAATTTGAAACCTTGAAACCCTCTGCTGAAAATATCGCATTAGTCATTTGGAATATTCTTCGCCCACAAATCGATGCCTCTTTTGGGTTGATGGTTCGACTTTGGGAAACGGAAAACAATATTGTTGAATACAGTGGGAAATGAATACCATTTTTTGGCATCGAAGGGACTACAGGCTTGAAGATAATGCGGGTTTATTTAAAGCACTTAAATCGGGCAATACGGTATATCCTGTTTTCATTTTTGATACCAATATCCTATCCAAATTGCCCAAAAATGATCAACGCATTATTTTTATACATCAAGAAATAACTCGTCTAAAAATAGCGTATCGTGCTTTGGGATCAGATTTGATTGTTTTAGTAGGTAAACCTACCGATCTTATTCCGAACTTAGCCAAAAAGCTCAAAGTGGAAATCGTTTTCACCAATCGTGATTACGAACCATATGCATTGGAACGAGATCGACAAATTCAAGAGCAATTACAAGCCATATCGTGCCAATTTATCGGATCAAAAGACCACGTTATTTTCGAAAAAAATGAAATCTTGAAAAATGACGGTAAACCATATACCGTTTTTACTCCGTATGCACGCAAATGGAAAGAAAAAATAACTGAATACTATCTTTCCTCGTACCCTACCGAATCTTATCTTCAAAATCTTGCACAGTGGAAGGAGGCTGAAATGATAACATTAAAAGATCTTGGGTTTGAAGACAAACAAACCGTTGAGTTTCCACAACGAGATTTCCCAAAAGAAAGAATTCAATCCTATTCTCAAAACCGAGATATTCCCGGAATACTTGGAACCAGTCGTCTTAGCATTCATTTACGGTTTGGTACCATCAGTATTCGAAAATTAGCTCATTTTGCTTGGAAAAGGAATGAAACCTACCTAAATGAATTGATTTGGAGGGATTTTTATCAAATGATTTTGTTTCACTTCCCAGCATCAGTGTATCATGCCTTTAAACCAGTTTATGATCGAATTGAATGGGAACAAAATGAAGCACAATTTGAAGCTTGGTGTCATGGCAAAACGGGTTACCCATTGGTTGATGCCGGCATGAGAGAACTAAACTCAACCGGTTTTATGCATAATAGAGTAAGAATGGTAGTAGCCAGTTTTTTAACTAAACACTTACTGTTGGATTGGCGTTTAGGGGAGGCCTATTTTGCTCAAAAATTAGTCGATTTCGAACAGGCAAGCAACATAGGTGGATGGCAATGGGCTGCAGGATCCGGGTGTGATGCTGCACCTTATTTCCGGGTATTTAATCCGACAAATCAACAGGAAAAATTCGATCCAGACTTTGTTTATATCAAAAAATGGATTCCGGAATTTGGAACGCATGAATATCCCCAACCGATAGTAGAACACAAAGAAGCAAGAGAACGTTGTATTTTGAGGTATAAACAAGCGCTAAAAGAATAACGATGGGTCTTCAAATCGGCGATGCTTGTCCAATATTCAGTTTGGATGATCAAAACGGAAATCGGGTCAATATATCGGATTACATCGGGATTCAAAATCTTGTTGTTTTCTTTTATCCAAAAGATGAAACTCCGGGATGTACCAAAGAAGTATGCGCTTTTAGAGATCAGTATGAACGGTTCAAACAATACAACTGTGAGGTTATTGGGATTTCTTCCGACTCCATTCAATCACACGTCAATTTTTCATCCAAATATCGATTGTCTTTTTCTTTGCTGTCTGATTCTCAACAGAAAGTCAGAAAAATGTTTGGTGTCCCCACTAAACTCTTTGGTTTAATTCCGGGAAGAGTGACTTACATCATTGATAAAAAAGGAATCATACGTGGAATCTATAACTCACTTACAGACCCAATTGGTCATATAGAAGAGGCACTAAAATTGGTGGTGAAACTCGATTAATAATTCATTTATTACACAGCGTAAGATAATACATTCACATATTTGTTTATCCTAAGGAACTCAAAACGAACTATCATTGTATATAGGTTGGGTTATGGGTATTGGTCGTATGAAAGGATATTGTATTAATATAGAAAAAGTTGTAAAATCAAATTCTGATTATCGCAGGGTGTTGTATACAACGAAACGAAGTCAATTGGTTTTGATGTGTTTGTTGCCCGGTGAAGATATTGGGAATGAAATTCACATTTCAAATGATCAGTTTTTTCGCATCGAAGAAGGCGAGGGGGTATGTATGATAAACGGTGATAATCATTGCGTCAAGGCAGGAGATGCGGTAATGATTCCCGCAGGGGCAAAACACAACTTAATCAATACCGATAAAAGTAAAGCACTAAAGGTTTTAACAGTTTATGCTCCTGCGCAACACAAGGACGGTATTATTCGGAAAACAAAAAAAGAAGCTATGGAAAAGTCCATCAGTTTCGATGGGGTCACAACGGAGTAATCAAGAATCTGAAGGAATCACAGATTAAGGGTGTAAATATCAAAAATTCAAGATAGAATGCGTAACTTTGCAATTCTTAAAGCTGCTCGTGATGAACACCTCTCATTCAGGAACCTCTCATTCCAAAAAGAAATCAACCTCCACCGGTAACCGCAAAAATTCCACCGGTTCAAGAAAAAAAGAAGCAATAAAAACACCCAAACAAGGTGAGACTGCAAAAAATGTCTCAGTCAGAGACAAGAGAAAATACATTGATTTTAAAGAAAAAGTCAAGAAAGGAGACCCTTTACCGTCATTCAACGAACACGAAATCCGTTTGAATAAATACCTTTCCAATGCCGGTATTTGCTCCAGACGTGAAGCTGATGTTTTAATTCAGACTGGTGTCGTTGCTATAAATGGCGTTGTTGTCACGGAATTGGGGTACAAAATTAAGCCGGGTGACGTTGTTCAATACGATGGGGAAACCATCAATGCCGAAACAAAACGATATGTATTGTTAAATAAACCGAAAGGATTCATTACCACAATGGATGACCCTTACGGTCGAAAAACAGTTATGTCACTTGTTCGAAAAGCATGTCGTGAACGCGTATATCCGGTAGGAAGATTAGATCGAGACACGACCGGTTTATTACTTTTTACTAATGACGGAGATTTGGCAAAAAAGCTGACTCATCCAAGACACAAAGCATTGAAGATTTACCATGTAGAACTGAACAAACCGGTTAAAAAAGAAGATCTTGAACAACTTACAAAAGGGATTGATCTGGAAGACGGAAGAACAAATTTTGATGTTGCTTCTTATGTTAAAGATGGCAGTTCCAGAGAAATTGGCGTTGAATTACACTCCGGTAAAAATAGAATTGTTAGAAGAATGTTTGAAGCGTTGGGGTACGAGGTGATAAAACTTGACAGAGTACAATTTGCAGGATTAACAAAAAAAGATCTCCCAAGAGGACTATTCAGACATCTCACAGAAAAAGAAGTAGCTTTTCTAAAAATGACCTAATGAAATACATTGTTTACTTTACCTTTATTTTAGGATTAATTACTGCCTGCAATACTTCACATAACGAGTCCAAGAATCCTTACTTTCAATACTTTTACAATGCAGACACCATTCCTAAAATCTATCTTTTTAGGGATGTGGCTAATGGATTAGACGAACTTTATCAACGCATATATACCGTAGAAGACTCACGGGGCAAGCACATCATTGTTGAGTATTATGCGGCTGACGGGCGAATCATTGAGGCATTGAATTACAACATAGATTCCTTAAACGTTATGGACCACATGGTGGTTAATCGAAAAGGACAAAAAATGAAAGCAGAGCTTTTTAAAGATCAACTGATTCCTATGAATGACAGCGAAGAGGTTTGGTTTGCAACTCGTTTTCAGGGCTTTATGGATTCAACGTTAATTCTCAAGGAAATAAAACGGAAAGTAAGTGGTAAGGATATTAAAATCGATGTTATGGGAGAAGAAGTCCCTGCCATCGTTATGAAAGATCGAATTCGCATGACCAATTTCAATCCATTTACCAAGAAAGAGGCCGTTTTGGAAGGTCTTTCAATCAACTACTTTGCCAAAGGATATGGCTTAGTGGAATGGTTTACGCCCGATAAAAAAGTTCATTATCGCTTAGAGAAAATCATGAACCAAGAAGAATGGTATCGTATAATTACCAGATAAAGATTGACATGCGTTTTGTTTGGATACTTTTTACTTTGTTGCCCTTCATTGCGTTCAATCAAACTAGGAAAAAGAAATCGTCACAGATATTGGCAAAAAATAATTTGTTTCTTTCCATAGGAACAACTAAAACCTGGTATTCCAAAAGTGATTTAAGGATAAATGATCCTGCGTATCAGTTGACATTTCAGAATATCAAGGCAACAGACGGAAACCGACTAATTTATTTTCCGGCAGACAAATCAAAATATACAAGAAATACCGCACAATTTCACTTGCAATTAGGATTTTCGCTAAACGAACACTACGCATCAGTCATTAGCTACAATCGCTTCAATTATAACCTCATCAACAATCAACGTGTGCTCCTATCCGGCTCGGTAAATGAAGGAACTGATATAACAGGTGCCTTTTCCGGAAATTATTTAAATACACCCATTTTAGTTGATAGCTCGCATTTCAACTATCAGTTGAATGGGATTTCTAACATACAGTTACAAGTCATACGATCTGACGATTTTTTCCCAAAAGGTCGTAAACGAAAAAATCTGACGTTATCAGGTATCTATGGAATAGGTGGTGGAGTAATCAGCTCCAACAGTAATGTTTATCTTATGGGAATTCGGAATTATAACATACGATCCAACTCAGGATTCAACTTATTTGTATTAAGTGGTTTAAGATTATTTTTTAGAAATTATTTTTTTATTCAAAGTGATGTATCAGCCGGATTTATTAATCAAAACAAAATAGTTACGGGATCAAAAGTTACAAATTCATTGGCTGAACAAAAGATGAATTTTGCTCAATTTCACTTGTCGGTTGGATTTGTAATTTCCTCTCTTTCAGAAGAAAAATGTGATTGTCCAACTTGGTAATTGAATTATTTCCGTACGATCCTGAAATCAAGTTTGTAATAAAAAATAGGTAAAAATCCCAATTGCGTTTTCTCAGCTATTGGCTGATAATCTGGTTTTTTGACAACTGTAGGATCCAAGGAAGGAGCATAGGTCAAACTCAATAAATTTCTGGTATTCAAAATATTGACAAGATCTAGACCAATTTCATGTGTTGTTTTTTCCGCATTCATGCGCCAACTCAGTTTAAAATCTACTCTAAAATAATTTCGAAATTGATAGGCATTGAACATAGAATCCTTAAAAACAAGATCTTTCAAGGCTTCTGTTTGTGTAATATCAACCAATCCATATCGTTTACCTCCGGCACTGGTGATTTTGGTTCCAAATCCAATGATGTGCTTTTCCCCCAGTTTAAATTCTTTACCGGCCAGAAAATTAGCTACAAACTTTCCATTGTAAGAAGTATTTCTGGTAATCTTATCACTTCCCGTATATTTCGAATCATAAAGTGTTCCGGAAAAAAGGAAAAAGAAACTTTTATCAAAATATTTTTGAATAGTCAGTTCCACCCCATAATTAATGCCTGTTCCGGAATTTTGAAGTTTTTCAGGAAACATTCTGGCAAAACCACTTCCCATATTTATCATAGAAAATGAAGATGGAGCAACAGTTACAGGGACGTCGTACAAATACTGGTAATAGGTTTCAGTTCTGATGCTGAAGCCCTGACCAAATGACTTTTCATAGCCCAAGGCTGTATGAATACTCTTCATAAAGCCCATTTTTTTGTTAAGATAGCTGTTGTAAAGATACGTGTACAAAGGTTGTGTCTGACTGTGCATTCCCGCGCCAGCAAAAATCGACTGATTGCCCTTCATGCGGTGCTTCCAACCCAAGCGAAGCTCTGCCGGACTAAGACTGTTACTGAGTGAAAAATACTGACTGTGAATACCTGCAGTAAAATCGGTCTTTTCAGACATGCGCCATTTCCATTGGATAAATGGTTGAGCCATAACTACTACTTTTTGTTGATTCCAACGATAGATAAAATGATTCGGGACATTGATATCCTTTAAAACAGAATCTATCATATCCAAAAAGTAACCGTCAAGATTGTATCCAATTTTGAGTACATGCTTGCGGTTTATTTTGTGATTGATCGCAAAGTAATTCGATAATTTTTGTGTCTTGAAGCGGTATGCCATTAGCGGATAAATAGCATCTATTTGTATCGTTGGGTTAGTGTTATTCTCATTCAATGAACGAACGAGATAATTGTGATTAGCGTGTTGCTCTTCCACCGAATAAGCCAATGTTGTAGAGACATAATTCTTCTCATCTATAGCCTTTTTATAGTTTAACCCCGCAATTCCCATAGACGTTCCAAAATATTGATCACGGTCACCTTCCCCGTACAAGTCTTGTGTATACTTCGTTTTTTCTGACACCACGATCGAAATATTACTTTTTCCACCTATGCCATATAGCGAAAGATTCCCTCCTTTTTTTAGTTTCCAATTAAATTTAAAAGCCGCATCTCCATACACAGGAATGGCATCGGTTCCAATTCGAATATTCATCTTTTCAAATAATGATAAGGTTGAATACCTGCCCATTACAAGATAACTTGACTTATTTTTTTTATTCAATGGTCCTTCAGCCATAAGTTCTGTGCCCAGAAAACCGAATTGAATGGTGGATTCATGACGTTGATCATTTCCGTTTCGTAGCTTTAAATCAAATATACCAGAGGTACTGTTCCCATATTCTGCTGGAAATGCGCTCATGATAAAGTCAGAGTTACCCAGTATTTTATTATTCAAGATAGATACCGGGCCTCCCGAACTTCCTGAAATAGCAAAATGATTCGGATTAGGAATATCAACACCTTCAACACGCCATACAACACCCAAAGGCGAATTACCGCGAATTACAATGTCATTTCGAGAATCATCCGCCCCCTGAACTCCTGCAAAATTAGATGCCATGCGCGCAGGATCCATCCGCGATCCCGGATAACGATTGGTCTCTTCAACACTGAATTGCTGAGCAGAAATGACAGCCATTTCATTGATAACTT
This sequence comes from uncultured Akkermansia sp., assembly GCA_964526595.1. GTDB lineage: Bacteria > Bacteroidota > Bacteroidia > Flavobacteriales_D > Crocinitomicaceae > M0103. The sequence goes on from CAZGJF010000051.1 coordinate 10,882, forward strand.
CTCCTTTTTTTCGACCAACAATTGTTACTTCTTGCTGTTCAATGATTCGCTCTGTCAAAGGAATATTCAACACGTTTTCTTTGCCGGAATTGACTTCAATGGTGATTGTTTTAGACTCATAAGTTGCAAGTTTTATCTCTAATTGATACTTTCCAACAGGTACTGTAGGAATCATAAAGACACCTTCAAAATCAGTAAGTGCTCGATATTTTTTGATGCTGTCATTTGTCAGCACCTCAACTTTTGCTCCAACCAATGGAAAATTAGTTTCACTGTCAACTATTTTTCCCCTGACCGTCTGGGTACGCTGTGCAAAACTAAAAATCAATGTAAATGAAAACAGAACGGACAAACAAAGATGCTTCATAATGATAAAAAGTAGTTACTTAAGTGGTTACAATTGTGGGATGAAAATAATAATTATTTTAAAACTGATTAGTTCATTGTGATTTTGCAAATCCTGAGTTGACTGTTTGATTGCGTTCTCACTTTTTAGTATATTCCTTGACATTTTTTTTTGATAGTTCAATTTGTGAAGAATTAATCCGTTTACCACGGATATTATATCTTTGGTTTTATGAAATCAAAGAATGTTCAATATATTCTCTCAGATATTGAAGGGACAACAACTTCGGTTAAGTTCGTTTACGATGTTTTATTCCCATATTTCAGAGCTCACATTGATGAATTGAAGAAAATGTCAGCTAATGAGATTGTACAAAATGCTTTCCAAAAAACAATTTATGAGGCAAATTCGGTCGATGGAATTAAACTAAAAACCATTGATGATATCATTAAAACATTACTTAGATGGAGTGAGGAAGATCGAAAAATGACACCGTTAAAAACTCTGCAAGGTATTTTATGGAAAAAAGGGTATCAAAATAAAGAGCTCAAAGGTCATGTTTATAATGATGTTATGCCGAATTTTAAAAAGTGGACATCTCAAGGGATGAAGGTCGGTATTTTTTCTTCCGGTTCTGTTGAAGCACAGAAGTTAATTTTTAAACACAGTGATTCAGGAGATTTAACCCCATTTATTTCCCATTATTTTGATACCGAAACAGGTTCAAAAAGGGACAGTGCTACGTATTCAAAAATCGCCATGAATATCGATCAAAATCCGGACTCAATTTTGTTTCTATCAGATGTCGTAGCAGAACTTGAGGCTGCAGACAAAGCAGGATTTCAAACCATACAGCTTATTCGACCGGAGACTATTGCTAATTGGCATACTACTGTATCTAACTTTGATGAAATACGTATAAGTTAATCATCTGATAATCCCCAACGACCATTATGAACTCATTCAGAACCATTTGGACCACCAGTGATAATTATGTTGAAGTTATAGATCAACGTCAACTTCCACATGAATTTGTTGTTCGAAAACTTATCACTTACCGTGATGCAGTTGAAGCTATCCAACAAATGATAGTTCGCGGTGCACCTCTGATTGGTGCAACAGCTGCATATGGTGTTTACCTGGCTATTCGGGAGATGACAGAAAAAAAATACAATCAAACTTTTTTAGAAAAAGCATTTGTCGAGTTACAAGCATCTCGTCCTACTGCCGTCAATTTGTTTTGGTCTCTTACAAAGATGAAAGATGCTTTAAATGGGGTTGAGGATGATTTAATTAATAGATCTTGGGAAACTGCCGGAACTATTGTCGAGGAGGATGTTGAGACGTGTCGAATGATTGGGTTACATGGATTATCGCTCATCGAAGCAATTTCCAAACAAAAAAATGGAGCAACGGTAAATATTCTCACTCATTGCAATGCGGGAATGTTGGGTTGTATTGAATGGGGAACAATTACTTCTCCAATATATCATGCCATTCAAAAAGGAATCAAGTTGCATGTTTGGGTGGATGAAACGAGACCCCGTAACCAAGGAGCCAATCTTACTGCTTATGAGTTGACAAGACATGGGGTTCCACATACATTGATTGTTGATAACGCAGGAGGGCATCTAATGCAGCATGGATTAGTTGATATGGTCATGGTTGGAACAGATCGCACAACTCGACAAGGAGACGTGGCCAATAAAATTGGAACTTACCTGAAGGCATTAGCCGCCAAAGACAACAATATTCCCTTTTATGTTGCATTACCATCAACTACACTTGACATGAAAATCCACGATGGAATCAAAGAAATACCAATTGAAGAGCGGGATCAGAATGAAGTAAGGTATGTGAATGGAAAAAATAAGTCAGGGAGAATAGAATCCGTTTTAATCTGCCCTGAAACAACGCAAGCAAGTAATTACGGTTTTGATGTAACCCCGGCACGCTTAATTACAAAATTGATTACTGAGCGTGGCATTTGTGACGCTTCAGAAGAGGCACTTACAAAACTATTTCCAGAGTTAAAATAGTTCTTGTTTAGAATATTGACAGAGAATGTTTTACCAGCTCGTTAAAATCATTGTAGGTATTGGCATACGCTTGTTTTATCGTTCAATCAAAATCGATAAGAGAGAAAAACTGTTGACAGACGGACCTCAAATCATTATCGCAAATCATCCCAATACGTTGATGGATGCCTTAATTATCGGATATATTTTTCCCAAGCCGGTACATTTTATGACAAAAGCAACCTTTTTCAATAAACCCATCAAACGAAAAATTCTCAGCAAATTGAAAATGATTCCAATAAACAGACCCGTGGACTCAAAAACCGATGGTGTCAATAATGAAGATTCTTTTGAATCGTGTTATCAAATTCTAAATCAAGGAAAGTCATTGGTCGTGTTTCCCGAGGGAAATAGTGAGTTGGAGCATCAATTAAGGAGTTTGAAGACGGGTGCAGCACGAATCGCTTTAGAAGCTGAAAATCGAAATCAAGGGTTATTGAATTTGCGAATTATTCCTCTTGGTTTATTCTATGACCAGGCAGATTCCTTCAGAAGTTCAGTTTTAGTAAGTGTTGGAAATCAAATAAAGGTAGCAGACTACATCGAAGATTATCGTCAAAACAAGACCGAAGTTGCTAAAAAAATAACCGGTTTGATGCGCACGGAATTAGAGAGAGTAATGTTTACAGTGGACAATGAGGAGCAGGAAAAAATGATTGAAAAGTTAGTTAAAATACTTAATCCAAGATTAGCTTTTCAAGATGTTTCGTATCAGGTAACGATTAGGAAACAAATTAAGCAATCCATTGATGAAATGCTATTAACACAACCGTATTTGATCTCTGAAGTAAAAATGCTGATCGATACAATTGAATGGCAGACAAAAAATTTAAGGATTCATACTGATTTTATTTCACGAAGCAACAGATTGATAAGCATATTTTTACAATTAATTTTCTCGATCTTAATCTTTTTTATTGGACTTCCATTATTTCTTTTTGGATTCATTCACAATGTATTTCCTTTTAAAATGACACGAATCCTAGTAACCAGATTTACAAAATCAATTACTTACTATTCATCTTTAAGTGTTTTAACAGGGTTAGTTTTGTACCCCCTGACATATTCAGCATTTTTAATGATTACATCTGATATTTTTTTTATGCCCATAGTACTTAAAGTTGTCTATTTTATGCTGATGCCCATGAGCGGAATGTTTGCTTTTTCATTTTGGGGTTGGTATAAACGAACAAATTCCAAATGGAAGTACTTACTTATTTTCTTCTCTAAAAAAGAAAGTTTAAAAGAACTTAATGAGAATCAATTGAGATTAAAAAAGATGTTGATCATCTAAAAATAAAATCAGAAAAATGCTATTTCAAATTGATTTCCAATCAAATAATACGTTGAATTGGCAAGCTCACAAAATGCTCCATCTTTCAGTGGAATTAAGGATGTGTATTAACAAGAGCTACGTCTTGTTTTGAATAAGTTCATATCAAATGTTTCCCCCTTTGGGAGGCTGGTCAAGAGGCAAGATTACCCCAAATTTAATGATAACAATCGCTTGCTAGTTCATCGAAGCACCGATCATTCCATCACAATAAATAGTCCTATCCCAACAAAATAAATCAAAAAAATAGAGAGAATGACACGAATTCACCATGTGTGTATATATTTATTTAGCTTTTGTGTAATATTTTTTGTAAAGTTATCTATTTAAGTTAC
>CAZGJF010000052.1:0-14095 GCA_964526595.1 uncultured Akkermansia sp.
TGATCTTTTACAACCACATAATTTCGGGTAATATGAGCCAACACTAAATTTGGAAAGACCATTTCTTTGCAAGTTGCATCAATTTCATTTTCAGGTTGCCAGAATTGTGTGCCAACCTCAGGTGTATGTGCAAAAACAGTGTCCTTCTGCCCTATTCCGATTTCTTCCTTGTACATGTAATCATCTGAATCTCCTGATGCAGGGTACAATCCGGAGCTTTTCATAGAGGTATAACCATTGAATTGAACCATGTGATCCGATTCAGCTTGGAAATAGTCATTGTGCGGCGCAACTTCCTCAACAGTTGTTCCGATTGGAAAAAGGATATCTTTTGAATACGTATGAGCATTAAAAGCAGAAACAAATCGATGCTGATGCATTAACCATTTGATTGCTTGTGTCTCGGGTTCAGAAAAAGCAGAAGTTCCGCAATAGGTTTCATCATCCGTAAAATTGGTTGTCCCGGTGGTACCCCAACCATAGGAATAGTTACGATTTAAATCTACACCATACGTTCCGTCACCATTATCTCTTCTGTTTTTACGCCACATGCCTCCACCATTCGGATCTGTTGTTTCATTGTAGATGTAACCATCCGGATTAATACACGGAACAAAAAACAACTGAGTATTATTAAGCAGATACTTAATTTCATGACTATTATTATAATTTTCAAGCAGATACCACATGTAAAAAATAGTCTCCATCAAACTCATTGGCTCTCTGGCATGGTGTATGGCAGTATAAAGAACCTTCGGCTCACCCGTTTCATCCATAGTTGGGTTATCTGAAATGACCACGTGATAAATGGGTCTGCCTTCAATACTTAAAAATGTTGAAATGGGAGTTTTAACTGTTATCAAATCAGGATATTGAGCTGCCATTGCATCTAATTCTGCCAGCATTTCATCGTAAGTCAAATATCCTCCCATTGATCCATGATTGAAATTGAAAGGTGTTTGTGGGGAAAATTGATTGCTGCTTGTAACTTGCGGACAAGAAACATTTTTGGATTGAGGCTCTTTTTTCTTATTTTCTTCTAAAAAATTTGCTTTTACATCATCAATAATTATTTCAATATTAAATCCGTGTTCCTGCATGATGTGAATATCACGTTCAGAAAAATCAGAGATAAAAAAAGTATTCTTCTTACATTCTCCATGATCAACCGCCACTCCCAGTTCGGCAAGTTGTTTTAAGCCATTGGCATCTGTGTATATTTTAACACGTGAATATTTTTGAGCGGTGAGGCTGAACGACACAAAAAAAAGTGCGCAAAACAAAAAGGACTTAAACATAGTTACTCTATATATAGATTTGAAAGCCAAATTACTAAGAATTTACATCTTAAATATCATTCCAAGTTTAATTTCTTTTCGTTAAACGAATAAACTCAATAATTCGTTGAATAAAAGGGTTTGTTGTTGTTAGGGAAAAACAAAAAATGGGAACATTTAGTGTTCCCATTTTGAATCATTCGTATGGAATTCAGCTTACTTTTTATCGTTCACCTCTTCAAAATCAACATCTGTGACTTCATCAGCAGCATTGGCATTTTGTTCACCTGCTCCGCCTTGTGCTCCATCAGCATTTGCCGCGTTATACATGTCTTGTGAAGCTGCTTGAAATACCGTATTTAACTTTTCCATAGCCGGTTCAAGGTTTGCTGTATTTTTAGCATCAAACTCTTTCTTCAATTCTGCTAGCGCATCTTCGATTGCTTGTTTTTTATCCGCCGGGATTTTGTCTCCGTATTCTTTCAACTGACGTTCGGTTTGAAAAATGGTAGAATCTGCTTTGTTAACCAGCTCAACTTCTTCCCTCTTTTTCTTATCTAAATCTGCATTTGCTTCTGCTTCTGCTTTCATTCGTTGAATTTCCTCGTCTGACAAACCTGAAGAAGCTTCAATCTTAATAGATTGTTGTTTTCCTGTTCCTTTATCTTTCGCGGAAATATTCATGATTCCATTGGCATCAATATCAAATGTTACCTCAATTTGAGGAACACCTCTCGGAGCCGGTGGAATATCAGTCAATTGGAATCGACCCAATGTTTTATTATCTGCCGCCATTGAACGTTCGCCTTGGAGTACGTGAATATCCACAGAAGGTTGATTGTCTGACGCTGTAGAGAATACTTCTGACTTCTTAGACGGAATGGTGGTATTTGCTTCAATCAATTTCGTGAATACACCTCCCATAGTTTCAATACCCACTGAAAGTGGAATAACATCTAACAGCAATACATCTTTCACTTCGCCTGTCAAAACACCTCCTTGAATAGCGGCTCCGACTGCAACTACCTCATCCGGGTTCACTCCCTTTGATGGCGCTTTTCCAAAAAACCGTTGCACGGCATCTTGAATGATTGGAATACGAGTAGATCCACCAACCAAAATCACCTCATTGATGTCACTTGTAGACAACCCTGCATTTTGAAGTGCGGAACGACATGGAGCAATAGTTCGCTCTACAATTGAAGAAATTAACTGCTCAAATTTTGAACGTTGCAATGTACGTACCAAGTGCTTCGGAATTCCATTGACAGGCATAATATAAGGCAAGTTAATTTCAGTTGAGGTAGTAGATGATAATTCAATTTTCGCCTTTTCCGCAGCTTCTTTCAAACGCTGTAATGCCATCGGATCTTGACGTAAATCCAATCCTTCATCTGCTTTAAACTCATCTGCCAACCACTGAATGATTACTTCATCCACATCATCTCCCCCTAAATGCGTATCTCCATCTGTAGCCAAGACTTCAAAAACTCCATCACCCAATTCCAGAACAGAAACGTCATGTGTTCCTCCACCAAAATCAAATACAACGATTTTTTGATCTATGCCTTTCTTATCAAGACCATAAGCCAATGCTGCAGCTGTGGGCTCGTTTATTATTCGCTTGATAGTCAAGCCCGCAATTTCTCCGGCTTCTTTGGTTGCCTGACGCTGTGAATCGTTAAAATATGCAGGAACCGTTACAACTGCTTCCGACACTTCTTGACCTAAATAATCCTCCGCTGTTTTCTTCATTTTTTGGAGAATCATCGCCGAAATTTCTTGTGGTGTGTATAGACGATCATCAATTTTAACTCGTGGCGTATTATTGTCTCCTTTTACGACTTCATAAGGAACGCGATCTGCTTCCTTTTTAGTTTCATCATACGATGAACCCATGAAACGCTTAATTGAAGATATCGTTTTGGTTGGATTGGTGATCGCTTGCCGCTTGGCAGGATCCCCAACCTTTCGCTCTCCTCCTTCCACAAAAGCAACAACAGAAGGGGTTGTTCTTTTACCCTCTGAGTTGGCAATAACTACCGGTTCATTCCCCTCCATTACGGAAACACAAGAGTTGGTAGTTCCTAAATCAATTCCTATTATTTTTCCCATGATTCATTTGTTTTTAATTCAAGTTTCAAACTTATTTGTATCAAATCAATCATTGTGCCAAGCAAAAAAAATGATTATAGCAACCTATTTTGTCACTGTTTAATGTATTTCTATTAAAAATTTATGACTAATTGACAGTTTATATGACAAAAAGCTATCGAAACAGAATTGATTCACAATTTGTCAGTCGAATGAGTTGAAGGAATTATCACTCATTTTGATTAATTGTTCGTATTGTTCAGGAGTTAAATCAGAATGGAAATAGTGAATGGGGTTTACTTTGACTCCTCTCCTTTCCACTTCATAATGCAAATGAGGTCCGGTTGATTTCCCTGTGTTCCCGACGAGTCCGATCAACTCACCACGTTTGACATGTTGTCCTTGTCTTACTTTGAAAGCGCTAAGATGCGCATAGCGTGTTTTAAATCCAAATCCGTGATTGATTATGACACTGTTACCGTATCCCCAAGCACTCACTTCAATTGCTTCCACAACACCGTCTCCCGTGGCATGAACATGCGTACCAATATTTGCTGTAAAATCCGTTCCTGTGTGCATTTGTCTGGTCTTGTATATTGGGTCAATCCGATAACCAAATCCCGAAACCATCTGTCTCAGATTTTTATTGCTAACCGGTTGAATTGCTGGAATACTTGTTAGCATCTTATCTTTATTTTTGGCAATGTTTAATAATTCTTTAAAAGATAACGATTGAGCTTGAAGCCGACTTTCCAAACGATCCATTTTTTCAGAAGTTGATTTCAACAACTCCGCATTACTAAGATGATCGAGATAGTCATATTTTTCGCTGCCACCGGTCCCCATTACCCTAAGTTCTTCAGGAAAACTATTTGCATTTAATGCTACCCGATACAGATCTTCATCTCGTTTCTCAATGTCATCCAAAACTTTATGAACAAAGTCCATATCTTCACTCAATCGCTCAACCTCATCCTTATAGTAACCAATCTCTGTTTTCAGTCTTTGTTCAACAGGAGAATCCATTCGTCTAGAAAAGAAGTAGCCAAACACTAAGCCCATAACAACACTTGGGGACAACCAGAGTAATAACTTAAAAGAGCGCATCCAAAAACCGGATTTGACCTCCTCGTATGAAAGTCTGTGTGGATTGTATTTGTATTTCTTTTTGGTCATAGCAGTTGCAAAGGTATCGTTTTCTTTAGTTTTATTTTTAGACCTTAATGAAAACGTTTTGATAAATGTACCATTTAGTTCATAAGTGATCAATGAACCAAATATGTGTATTACCAAGTTGGACCATTCTTCGTATGCATTTTGAATTTTACACAAGCTAAATAATCTTACTTTTAAACTCAGTTGTGGGAAAAAGTCTGAAAAGCAGAAGCCAAACAAATGGGATTATGGGAGTTTTATATCTAATCAGATTGCCTATAATTGGACTAATTAAACCTATAAATGACGCGTATACAACTACTGCAACCACCAAAAACAAAGTGAAATTATTTATTTCAGATATAGAGCGATATCGGAATAAAATCCATAGAAGAAAAAAAAGAATGAGCGAATTTTCTATGGCAAAAAAAAGAAAATCGATTTTTTTCGGCTGAAAAATTGATGGAAAAATGAACGTAGCAAAAAAAGAAAATGGCAAAGAAAAACATACGGTTTCAAATGAACTTGATTGATTAAGCGATAAGGGTAAGTGAAATACGCTTGTTCCTTGATGGGCTGATGCATCTTCATAAAAATCAATTCGTTTGGTTAGTATGGACTCGATAGGATCAAATTCGTTTCTGGGAGCTCCTATGTGACCTAACTTAGTTGTATCATGAAAATAATACAACAAAAACATCAAACAGCTAAAAACGGCAACATAAGGAATTGAAATCTGCTTTATTTTAAAGATTCTATTTATTAAAAATGCTGTAAATGAAGGTAGCAATATAATGAAGAAATACAGTTTAATCGGAAACATAATGAGTAAGCCAACTAATCCAATTGTCAGTCTGAATTTTGACTTGAAAATGGAATATGTAAATAATCCAAAAAAACAAAACAAAAGTGTCTCTTTATAGATACCGCTTGTAAAAAATAGAATAGATGGTGATAAACAAAGTGCATAGAAAATAAAACTGTTTTTATTCAAGAAAAGCAGTGATGCGACTTTACAAAATGCAACAGACCCAATAAAACCGATGAATGAGAATAGAACAACATGGAGCGTATATGATTTAAAACCAAATAAACAGAAAAGCAGACTCATGCGAATCATTGTCCTATTATCGTTCAACAACTCAAATTGGTAATTTCTGCTCCAATAAATAAGTTCTTTAAGTGTCTTTAAAGTTTGTTGATCGATAAACGTCTCAGGCAAAAAAAGTGCCTTAACCGTTTGTGTAAAGTTAAGTTTACCGCTGGCGAATATTGCATCATTGTAAAACGCGTAAATGTCCGATGTCTTCCCATACCCTTTAATGACACTGAAATAATATACTCCAATGTAAGCTACAATTACTTTTAAAATAAAAAGATAAACCATCCACTTTGTTGCAAAACCTTCTATTTTAAAAAATGAAGAATATTTGATAAAGACGCCTGCTAGTAGGAGAAATTTTATTAGTTCTGAAACAAATTCCATAGCAGGCAAAATTAAGGTATTTTAAACTTTTAATTATTCAATTCACAATATAAAGAATTGTAAAACAGAAACAGTCGGAAGCTTTCATGATTGTATTATTGACACATAAAAAACGTCTTTAGCCTCCTACCCATTTTCAGCGAATTCCGTTACATTTGTATTTCGGTTAATTCAAGCTAAAGTTTGTCTTCATGAAAGTTTCTGAAATACGCACATTATTTTTTCAATTTTTTGCTTCAAAAGGACACGAAATAGTTCCTTCAGCTCCAATGGTTGTGAAAAATGATCCTACCTTAATGTTCACTAATGCAGGTATGAATCAATTCAAAGATTATTTTTTAGGAAATTCAACACCTAAAAATAGCAGGGTAGCCAATTCACAGAAATGCTTGCGTGTTTCCGGCAAACACAATGACTTGGAAGAAGTTGGAGTCGATACATACCATCATACCATGTTTGAAATGTTAGGTAACTGGTCGTTTGGTGATTACTTCAAGGAAGAAGCAATCGACTGGGCATGGGAATTGTTGACAGAAGTATACAAAATACCAAAAGACCGTTTATATGTAACTGTTTTTGAGGGAGATGAAAAAGACAATGTACCTCAGGACAAAGAAAGTTATACATTTTGGAAAAAACACATTGCGGAAGATCGGATAATATTGGCATCCAAAAAAGATAATTTCTGGGAAATGGGCGATACAGGGCCTTGTGGGCCTTGCACAGAAATACATGTTGATTTACGATCAAAAACAGAACGGGAACTCATTGACGGAAAAACATTGGTTAATTTCGATCACCCACAAGTCATTGAAATTTGGAACAATGTATTTATGCAGTTCAATCGTAAAGCTGATGGAACTCTCGAACCTCTTCCTGCCACACATGTTGATACCGGAATGGGGCTTGAGCGTCTGGCGATGGCTCTTCAGGGAAAAACTTCTAATTATGATACCGACCTTTTTCAGACATTAATAAAACACATGGAGCGTGAGTCCCACTGTGAATATGGAAAAAAAGAGGATACAGACATTGCATTACGCGTTATAGCAGATCACATAAGGGCGATTTCATTTTCGATAGCTGACGGTCAATTGCCTTCAAACACCGGTGCCGGCTATGTCATTCGACGTATTTTGAGGCGAGCAGTTCGATACGGATATCAAACACTGGGTTTAAAAGAACCTTTTTTATGCGACCTATCCGTCGTTCTGGGAGATGTGATGGGAAATCCATTTAACGAATTGATCAATCAAAGAGAATTAATCCAAAAGGTCATCCGTGAAGAAGAACTAAGTTTTTTCAGAACATTGGAACAGGGATTAAAGCGAATTGATGTCATCGTTCAAAAAACAAAACAAGAAAACATGGAAATAATCGATGGTAGTTCTGTTTTTGAATTATATGACACGTACGGTTTTCCTGTTGACTTAACATCATTGATTGCACGAGAAAATGGATTGAGTATCGATGAAAAAGCATTTAACAATGAATTACAACAACAAAAAAATCGATCACGGGCTGCTACGGCTATTGAAACAGCAGATTGGGTAATAATTCACAATGATAATTCTGTGGAATTTGTTGGTTATGACACACTAACAACACGAATAAAAGTGATTAAATACCGTAAGGTAACGCAGAAACAACATACATTTTATCAACTTGTTTTCAATCAAACTCCTTTCTATCCTGAAGGAGGAGGCCAAGTTGGAGATAAGGGCTATATCGAAGCAAACGGTAAAAGAACAGTCATTTTTGACACCAAAAAAGAAAACAATCTCATCATCCACTTATCCAACGAGCTTCCGGAGGATATGAATGGGGAGTTCACGGCTTTCGTTGACTCAGAAAAACGTTTGAATACAGCAGCAAACCATTCTGCAACGCATTTGTTACATCAAGCACTCAGATCTATTCTCGGAACACATGTTGAGCAAAAAGGATCCTTAGTTAACTCAGAGTATCTGCGTTTTGATTTTTCTCATTTTTCAAAAGTAACCCAGGAAGAACTTGAACAAGTTGAACACTTGGTCATTAAAGCTATAAAACAGGATATTTCTTTGAACGAATTGCGCAATACACCGATTGAGACAGCTAAAAAAATGGGTGCAATGGCCTTGTTTGGTGAAAAATATGGAGACTCTGTTCGTGTCATTCAATTTGGTGATTCTGTGGAATTGTGCGGGGGAACCCATGTTAGATCAACCGGTCAAATTGGCCTATTTAAGATCACTTCTGAATCTGCTGTTGCTTCAGGAATAAGGAGGATTGAAGCTATTTCATCGACAGCCGCAGAAGCCTATTTTAAAGAAAAAGCAGCACTTGCGGATATGATTTCAACAACTCTCAAGAATCCAAAAGATTTGATAAAAGCCGTAGAAGATTTACAAACAAAAAACAACCAACTTCAAAAAGAACTTGATCACCTTCTTCGAGAGCGGGCAATCGCAGTCAAAAATGAGTTAAAATCGAATATCAAAAATATCAATGGCGTATCATTTCTTGGAGCCATTGTTCAATTAGATCAGGGTTCAATCAAAGATATCCTTTTTCAATTAAAGGGTGAATTTCAAAATTTCCTCGGAGTAATAGGAGGAAACGAAGGAGATAAATGCACCATCAGTATCATTGCATCCGATAGCACTATAGAAAAAGGTATCCACGCAGGAAATTTAATCAAGGAGGTATCACCATTGATCCAAGGTGGTGGCGGTGGACAAGCATTTTTTGCTACGGCTGGGGGGAAAAATGCAGCAGGACTTAATCAGGCAATTGAAAATCTAAAATCTAAATTGTAATCGGACATTATCAGTTTTAATGACTTAGAAAAAGCGATTTTACATTGACTATTAATTCAATGTGTTCATTACCCCTTGATATTTCGATACTTCTGCATTGTTACCTATCGCATGATTCGCATCTGCCAAAACACCAATTATCTTTTTTGATTTCGGATTAATTTTAAATCCCATCAACCCATATGCAATGGCTTTTTGATAATCTTTTGTAAGAAATGAAATTACTGCACAAGTTTCAAGTAGAATGATACCTTCAGGATTGGCTTTTAAACCTTTTTCCAATACAGTAAATGCCTTACTTATTGCAGCACGATTATAATAAATCAACCCTAAATTATTCCAGGCAATAACATTGGTAGAGTCATATTTTAGTGCCATTTGATAATTTGACTCTGCACTATCTATTTTTGATTCATTCACATAGATCGATGCTTTCTTCATATAAATAGCTGCAATATTTTTTTTGATGATCGGTTGTTTAGGATAGATTTTTTGTGATAATGAGAAAAAATAAATAGAAGAATCTAAATTATTTGTTAATTCGTACAAGCAAGCAAGATTCGTCATCGCCATAAAATTACGTGGATAGATTTCCAAGCTCTTTTTAAATTCATCAATTGCTTTATGAGCGTAGTCATTATTTCCATGTGTATTTTCCGGGAGCTGCGCAAGCTTCCAATATTCTTGTCCAAGGTTATAATGCGCGCGCGTATTGCTTCCGGACACCTTTACCCCGTGTTCAAACAATACTAAATTCGATTTCCAATACGAAGTCGCTTTAACAGTCATGCTTGAAAAAAATAATAACAAACCAACGATTAAATAATTGTATGTGTTTTTAAAACTGAATTTGTAAGATGAAAAATCAATATTAAAAAGTTGTTTCAAAAACATAACTACAATTACTGGAAATGCTAATGATGCTACAAACAAAAAACGTTCAGCAAAATTGGTCGAGTTAATAAATAAGATATTGGATGTAGGTAATATGCTAATGAAAAAAAACAATATGAAAAAAGTGAATACCGGATTTCTTTTCCAATTATAAATAGTTGTTGTCAGAAGTAACGTATAAATCAATATACTCGCAATTACACGGTAATCAGAAAAGTTAGTAACATAAACATACCGATAAGTATAATCCCAGGTTAATGGATAAGGTATAACGACTGTTTTGATGTTGAGATAAAGCGTGAGAAATCGTGTTGCTATTTTTTCATTAATTGAATCAGCGAGGTATAATACATTGTCTAATATAGGCATTGGAGAATTCGACAGTTGAGATGAAACTGCATGTTGCCGAAGGAGCAAGAAAATAATGGAGCTTGCTAAAAATGGCAATGCATAGATGAAAATCTTCCTCAATTCAATTTTTTTAATTATCAGTAACGATAAAGGTATGATTGCAAAGAAAAAAATACCGCTTTCTTTTGATAAGACAGTTAATAATGAGAACATGAAGAATAAAACCATGTTTTTTAAATTGATCGGTTCTTCGTAACTAGTATTTAAAAAATAGTACCAAGTAGTAAATCCAAAAAGTGCAGCTAGCATTTCATCAAGTGATTTAATGTTTGCCACTACTTCTGAATGTACCGGATGCGCTGCGTAAAGAAGTACTATTACAGCTATTATGTGATGGCTATAATTCGTAAATAGTTTTTTTAGCGTAGCATACATCACCAAAAGTAAGAGCGTATATATTAATAAATTAAAAAAATGCAATGCACTGGCATCGTTTCCAAATAAAGTGTGTTCAACAGCAAAAACTAACATGGTAATTGGTCGATAAGGCTGATTGCTTGTGTATTGGCTTTGTTCACCAATACTCGGGCTAAAGAATAAATCAATGCTGTTTTCAAGTCCGTTTTGCACGAGTGTGTTTTGTGTGTAAAAAGATTCATCGTCTAAAACAAAATCGAACTTTACAGTTTGGGAATAAAGGATAATTGAAAAGATTATGATAATAATTTTTATTAACTTATCATCGCTACTTTTTTTTGCGTTGATTTCTTTTTGTATCATAACAATCTGATTTTTAGCTCTACAATTATAGTTAAAAGAATGCATTGTATGCATCTGTCAATACAATATTCATTCTATATAGACCCATTGAGGTAAACTAACTTTATCGTCAGTTAGATAGTGTGATTTTGAAGTGCATACTATTTCTTAAACAGGTTCATTTTGTTTTCCTGACCTTGCAACAAGCGAGAAATATTTTTTCTGTGGGCCCAAATGACCATCAAACTCAACAAAACGCTAAAACCTTGATACCACAGGGATGTTTCGCCAATAATAAATTTGACAATCAATGGAAAAGCTAAGGATGCTATGATTGCACCCAACGAAACATATTGAAAAAGAAGAAATACACTCAAAAAAATGAGTATACAGATCAAAGCGGCGACAGGTAACATACCAACAACAACTCCAAGTGATGTTGCAACCCCTTTCCCACCCCTAAATTGAGCAAAAATTGGAAACACATGACCAAAAACAGCTGACAATGCTGCACATATTTCCAACTGTGGCAAGGAGTTGGGTGCTACAAAAAAATGAAAATGAATGAAAATGGCCGGAATTTGAATTACAAGAATTCCCTTTAAAACGTCAATCAATAAGACAACTTTTCCGGGTTTTTTACCTAATATCCGAAAAGTATTGGTAGCTCCGGCATTTTTACTTCCGTGCTCTCTAATATCAATACGATAGAATTTTTTACCTACCCAAACAGCCGTTGGTATTGATCCAATCAGATAGGCAAGCAGAGAACATAACATAAACCCCATAACTATCTGAAAAGAGACCAAAACTTTTGTAATGAAACTGACTTTGAACTAACTCTCATTCCTGATTCTTTTAATTTTAATTTATTTTGATTGTAACTATAAATTATTGCATTTAATTGATTATCACCCAATATGACTCTAAAATCGTTTTCATTATTCAAAAAACAACCATCAAAATAATAATCTTTCCCCTCTAACATTCCTAGTGTTGCTATGAATTTATCTGTCTTAATGTTCCTTTCAGATTTTTGCATATAAACACTAAAAGGATAGTATTTTAGCACCGGATTTCCATTTAAACCGATAATTACAACTGACTGATCCAACGAAATCAATGCGTCTTTTTTCCTTGAAAACTGACCATAGTGAATTAAATGCAAATCACTTAATGTTATGTTAGACTCTAATTCATTCGGTAATCTTTTAATGAAACCCTTTTCAATAAAATTTGACTTCAACTCATCGGTGGTTTGTTTATCAACCCATTCATTCATCGCTTTTTCGAAATTGGTCACCTTAATATTAATGGATTTCATACCATCCATCTTTGAGACCTTTTCATTTATTTGATTGAAAATAGATTTATCAACAGGTAAAAATAAACGAGCAGAGAGATCAAAAAATGTCTCTTCTGATTCACTGTCATAGCTAAAATTACCGTAAGCATCAATTTTTAGTGAAGGGTATCGAATGCCTAAATTTATACTTCCGATGCCTTTCAGCTCACAAGATTCCGTTTCCAAAACAATGATATTCCCTTTGTTTTGGGGACTTCTAATTTTATCTTCGGTACCCATGATGAAACATTCAATGGTATCTACATATTTAAGTAGCCCCGTAAAAGAAATCATTGATGAGTCTATATTCGTTCTGGCTTTTGACACGAATGCCGGATAAAGACAAATACTGTCTTTATTCATTGAATTTTCCCAAACCATACCTGATACGATCCTTTCACCTTTGTGATTAACAGCCGCAGGGCTATATGGTATTTCAATATTCATTGGATCAATCGGATTGTTCATTTTAATCCATGTTTTAGGCAGCTTTTCACAATTATGATTTAGACTGGCATATCCATCGAAAATGAGGTGTTTCGAATCTGATCTTGCAAGTACATTGCCATAGTAATTAAACTGATTACTCAACTGGAACAATTGAGTGTCTCTCACGATTCCTTTGGCGAAAGTCTTGAGTTGGTTATCAACCGAAATCTCATTCATTTTAATAATAAATGACTGCTTATTTTTGGTTTTAAACGTGTATGATCCATCCGCATGAAACATGTTACGTTTTTCTATGGATGCCGAACAATTTGAAAAAGTGTGAAATCTTGAATGAATATCTGTAACAATTGTCGCATTTTTCAGTTGTTTAATCTTCGTATCAGGGGCAATCTCAATTCGTGAACTATCAGGAATAATCTTTGCGTCCGCAATAATCACATAAGATACTTCCAAACAATTCAAATTTCTTTGCTTCATGTGAAGAATCGTCTTATTTGAAGAAAACTGAAGTGAGTCTTTAAGGGGATCGAGTGAAGTAAAGTTTGAAATAGTATCCGAATTTACACCGGAACCAAGTATTCTCTTCAATTCCAACTCTTCATCTGCCATTTTCCATGCAATATGTGTTAAGTCACAAGTGTATTTATTGACAGGTAAATATGATTTGACAGGATCTTTTAAAACGGAAAACTGTCCGATGTCTCTACTCAAATCAACGCTTGATTTGATATTCTTAACATAGAATATTGAGCTATCTTCGGAGTCTATTGCGTATTTATTTTTGACGTAAAAATCAGAATGATTAGCCTCAACTCTCCAACGGAGAAATTTAAAGTTTTCCGAGTACAGCGATGCATATTCAAAATTCATCTTTCCCTTCCCTGTAATACCATCGGATGCAATGTATGCAGTACCGACTAATTTGGCTTTAGACTCAAAAAAATGAACATCATTATTCAGATATGTTTCCACTTTGAGATGCTTTTTATAAGGCAAATAAGTTACAATGGCTTTCTCTGATTCTATATCCGGAAATTCAATCCCTTTTTCGATTGGTTTATTTGAAATTCGAGCTATTCCAAACGTTGAATCCGGAACAAAATTAAAATAACCGGATTGTGCACTTGCCTGAACAAATTCAACAAGACCGGATCCTTGTAACCCATTATTTGACAAAGCAAGTTTTTTCGAGTATACAGCATCTGTTCCGTACATCTTGAAGCCATCTTCAGGTGTTTGAAGAACAAAACCAAAGGAGTAGTCAGGCATGACAACCAATCGCTCGGTAATATCTTGAAAAATACCTGCGGATATTAATTTTCCATTAAGAGCAAATGATTTTTCCTTAAAATTATCTAGGCTGTCTTTTGAAAACGGAGCAACTAAAAAATAGAATTTTGAGGAGTCATACGCACCTTTTTGTATAGCTGTATCTGAGTAAAAAACTCGAGGGAAATTTGTAACATTTAGCTTCGGATATCCA
>CAZGJF010000053.1:0-13534 GCA_964526595.1 uncultured Akkermansia sp.
CCAAAAAACAGTTTGTTTGAAATCTGAAAATGGGTTTTTAGACGAACTGACGTTGTTGGCCATCTATTACTTTAAAAAGTTTACCGTCATTTTCAAAAATGAAATGTCCAAAGTAATACCCTTTTTTATCTTCCAAGGTCATTTCATTTAAATCTCCAATAAATTGATCTAATTGTTTTTGTTCCCAGGAATAAGCTCTTTGATATGATGGAACAGTGATTTTTTGTATTTCGTTGTCGTCAAAAAGGTCTTTTAAATATTGGTAGGGTTTAATAGTTATTTCTGCCATATCATTTTTATTAAATTAGATTTGTCTGTTAAATTAATGATTGATTTTATACCTCATAAACAACTCCGCGCAAGCCCGTGCATCGCTCAACGCATCATGATGATTCAATGGGATGTTATATTCTTTGCAGAGTGATGCTAAATTATCGTTGTAAAGTCGATAGGTGCAATGTTTGTTATAATGAGGTGCAACCATGCCATAGTATTCAAGGGTTTTTTCCAGAACGGGAAAATCGAATGAGATTCCATTATGCGCTACCACATCTTGATCTTTAATGAGATGTTCTATTTGATGCCAAATATTATCGAACGTAGGCTCATTGGCTGTGTCTTCCGGCGTGATGCCATGAATGTCAATGAATTTTTCCCAGTAATAATTATCCGGCGGTTGAACCAATAAATTGATTTCTTCTGAAATGATTCCGTTTTCGACACGCACAATTCCAACTTGACAAATGCTGTGTCGGTATCCTTGTGCGGTTTCAAAATCGATCGCTGTAAAAGTATGTTGAATATCCATTTTAATCGTGCTAAATATAGCTTAAATCAGTAAAATAATATGAAAAACAAATGAAGGAATAGCGTGTTAACGCTTCTCAATTCCATACAATAGAGCTTATTTTTTGAATAATTGGCCAGCTATGTACCTCATCGTACAAAATATCAGAAACGCTTTTGAAATCACTTTCTCCTTTTACATAAAGATCACGAAGAAGTTCCTGTTCGATACGTTTTGTGAAACGATTAATAATCTCACTGGTAATTAGTTCAAAATGTAGTATTTCACAAATAGCAATCATATCCAGAATATTCTCTTTTTGATACTTGCTTTTAAACCCCAATCGCTCTAATTCATCCCAATGACTCACTAAAAGATCAAAAAAGGCATAAATAGCATCTTGTTTGTGCTTGAAAAGTAAATTTCCAAATACTGTTACAGCACGTTTATAAAGCGGATCATAAAAAAAGCGATCAATTTTTTCAACATTTCCTAATTTCTTCGGTTTAAAATCTGCGGTGAATTTACTTATCCAACAGTCATTATCAGCCACAACAATTTCGTCTGAATTGTAAAATACCATGTGATGATCGGTTTCCGGAAACGCCTTTGCTCCAGTGCGTTGGCCAAAACCATTGTATGCAATATGCAAATCATTGTAAATTAATACCAATGCGATGTTACATTCCGTTGGATTGGGATGTAGATTAATTTTTCCAAATGCTGAACTTCTCATTTTTTCTTTTTGACAAAGAAAATTATGATGACCGCCATCTTATGTCGTTATACTACAATAAATTTGTATTTTAAAAAAAATAACGATGTCTCAATTCAAATCCATAGAACGTCTGTCTCACATTCTAAACTTCGTGAATGACCACGCGTTTCCGAGTAAAGAACAAATCATGTCCTACCTTGAAGACAAAGATTTATTTCCAACGGAACGAACATTTCAGCGCGATCTGAAAACATTGCGTGACATGTGTTTCATAGAATTAAAATACAACCGTTTACACAATGGGTATTTCATTGATGAAGAAAGCAGGCCTGACTTTGAAAATTGGTTACATGTTTTTGAATTGTTTCATACTGCCCGAATAATCAACGACACAATTGTCAAAAGTAATGGCAATATCGATTGTATCGATTTCGACCGCACGACAATGCGGATGAATTCAGATGTACTGGGAGCGTTATTGAAAGCAGTTGTTGATCGCAAAGTGATTCGTTTTAAACATTACAGCTTTTGGCGAGAAGTGGAACGTGAAATGACAATCGAGCCACATTTACTAAAACAATATCAAAATCGTTGGTATATCTATGGATGTCTTCCGGATGGACAGTTCCGAAGCATTGGAATTGATCGTATTTCTGAATTGGAAGTACTTTCCGAATCATTTAAACTAAGAATGAAACGCCCGAAAGAAGTTTTCGATAACCTTATAGGATTGGTATATGAAAATGAAGATGTGGAGCAGATTATTCTCTCATTTGATCCATTTCAAGGTAATTATATCAAATCATTACCCATGCACGCTTCACAGAAAATACTCGTAGATAATGAACAGGAATTACGCATTTCCATTCGAGTCATACCAAATTATGAGTTGGAAGAGCAGATTTTAAAGCAAGGAGAACGTGTTAAAGTTATCGAACCTCAATGGCTTCGTGATGGAATTCGTGATCGCTTGAAGGAAGCATTTGAGCACTACTAATCAATGCCTCACTTTCAATCATCAATAAATAGAGAAAACCTTTCTTACGATTTGTGATGCAAAGCTTGTTCTAACTTTTCCAAAGGACGCGCAATAACAGCCTGATTGTCCCAAAGGATTATAGGGCGTTCCATCAGTTTCGGGAACTCAATCATCTTCGCAATCATTTCATCGTCACTGAGGTTTTTCCCCTTGACATGCAGTGCAAATTCCTCCTCTTTTTTTCGCATTAACTCTTCCTGGGGCATCTTCAATGAGCGTAACACAGATTTCAACTCCTCCACAGAAAGAGGATTTTTAAGGTACTCAATTACTTCTGCGTCATACTCGTTTTCCTTTAACCACTCCAAGGCACAGCGACTTTTGGAACAACGAGGATTGTGGTAGATTTTCATGGTTCAAAGATAGTAATTCGCTTATTGAATGAAACTCAACTTTCTAGAACATGACTGGTCATTTTTTAAGCATCAAATTATGAACGAATGACTTTGAGTTAAACGAAACTTGTTTTATTAGTTCTGAATTCCATCTTCCAACTCTTTTTGATGCTTATTTAGAAAAGCTGTAAATTCTTTGGTGACATTCATGCTTGGATGGATAAAATTGATCTGTCCCCCTTGACCATGGATAAGCAAGATGTCAATGTTGTTCTCCTCGCAGAATTGTTTCCCAAAGACTTCAATTTTTTTACTGATTGCCTCCAATTTCTTCATTGTTTCATTTTCAAGAATGGCTCCTTGTTTCTCTTGAAACTGCATCAGTTCTGCCTCCATTTGTTGCGCACGCTGTTGAATTTGCATTTGTTCGTTTTCAGACAACAGACCATTTTTCAGTTTTTCATTGTTTCGAGTGATATAACTTCGATATTCTTGAGTTCTTCGTTCAACCTGTTTTTGGAAATCTTCTTGTTTTTTATTTACAATGGCTTCTTCTTTTTTGAAATATTCAAAATGTTTTTTGAGACTGTCCGTGTCATAAAAGGCAATTTTCAATCCTTTTAAGTCTCGTTTTTCAACTTTGGGAGTTGTATTTACAGTAGATTCATTTTTCCGGTTGCAAGAAAACAACATCCCTAAAAAACAAAGGGAAATAACTGTTGTTAGTGTTTTATTCATGATGTATATTTTTATAAAAAGTTCACATACTTTGGCGAATCAACCTTGTTGCCCGCTATTCAGGTTAGAAAAGTTTTGCATTGAGTTATTTCTTTTCAGCATACACAGCTTATCTACGTTTTGGTGTTTGGAATGTTATTGAGTCGGAAAGCAGCTTCCCAATCGTTCCGCATGTCAATGAAACGTTTTAAGCAGTTTGAAAGCAGATCAGTTGTCAGCATGCGTTCTATTTCTTCTGTGGAATCAATGTCCAATTCACCAATTTTAAATGTTTGCTCAAACTGCCCTAATTCAATTTTAATGATGTATTTAGCATTGTAGTTAAACAGTTGTATTTTGAAACGTTCGTGAGGAATGTCTTTAATAAGTCTCATTTAATTTAAAAGTAAGGGGAAATATTCCGATAAAAATTTTATGAAGATTTTTTCATTGTTCCAACTCTGAAAATTCTCTAAACACAAAAGGAACTTTGACCATGTATGCATAATCTTGCCCCACCTCATACATTTCTTCATCATTTTTACGATAGATCCATTCCACATGTACTTCGTGACCATGCTCGATAAGTTCATTCAATTTATATAACAGAAACAAAATGCGTTTTGACGATTGAATATTCAGGTAATCTAAATCTATTTTGAATACGGTATTCTGTGTTGGATGTACCAAATATGTTTCAAACCAATTGAGAATGGGAAGCCAGAAAGCATCAGAATTGTCGGGGATGGATCGCCCCTTGATTTCCATCAAACCATCCAAATGATTGAAATGAATGAATGGTGTTTGATACGTAGGTTGAATGACGAGAACTTCCACTATTCAAATTGTTTAAGCCATATTAATAATCTTAGGTATAAAATCTCCTTATCAATCGTGGTAAAACGATCACTTTCTTCCAATCGAGATTTGCTACAAATGTATTACTTCTCCGTAAGCTGCCGCAGCTGCTTCCATCACTGCTTCTGACATTGTTGGATGCGGATGCACCGTTTTAATCAGTTCCTCACCAGTAGTTTCAAGCTTACGGATTGCAACGATTTCTGCAATCATTTCTGTCACATTAGCACCAATCATGTGTGCTCCCAACAACTCTCCGTACTTGGCGTCAAAAATTAGCTTTACAAAACCATCTTTTGCTCCTGCCGCGCTGGCTTTTCCTGAGGCCGAGAAAGGGAATTTCCCAATTTTAATAGCGCGCCCAGCTTCTTTTGCAGCTTTTTCTGTCATTCCTACAGAAGCAACTTCGGGAGAACAATACGTGCAACCCGGTATGTTGCCATAATCAAGTGGTTCAGGGTGGTGACCTGCTATTTTCTCAACGCAGATAATTCCTTCTGCCGAAGCAACGTGTGCCAATGCCGGGGTCGGAATCACATCACCGATTGCATAGTAACCCGGAATGTTTGTTTGATAGTAATCATTTACCAAAATACGACCCTTATCCACTACGATTCCAACTTCTTCTAAGCCGATGGATTCAATGTTTGCAGCGATACCAACAGCTGAAAGAACGACATCGCATTCGATTTTTTCTTCTCCTTTGGCTGATTTGATTGTAACAACACAACCTTTGCCTTTGGTGTCAACTGATTCTACGGATGAGCCCGTCATGATATTTATTCCCATTTTTTTGAATGATTTTTCCAACTGTTTGGAAACTTCTTCATCTTCAACGGGAACAATGTTTGGCAAATATTCTACAATTGTAACCTCAGTGCCGATAGCATTATAGAAATAGGCGAATTCTACACCAATTGCGCCGGATCCAACAACGACTAACTTTTTTGGTTGTGTCTTCATAGACATCGCTTGACGATAGCCTATGATTTTCTCACCATCTTGAGGTAAATTTGGTAATTCGCGTGAGCGGGCACCGGTAGCAATGATTATTCCTTTATCGGCGGTATATTCAGTTGTTTTTCCATCCTCCGCTGTTACGGTAACCTTTTTACCGGCTTTGATTAAGCCTGATCCCTTGATAACATCAATTTTATTTTTTTTCATCAAAAACTGAATTCCTACACTCATGCCATTTGCAACACCACGACTGCGTTCAATCATCGCCGTAAAATCAACAGTAGCATCCTTTATGGAAATACCATAATCCGAAGCATGATTCAAGTATTCAAAAACATTTGCACTTTTAAGTAATGCTTTAGTAGGGATACAACCCCAATTGAGGCAAATTCCCCCCAATGATTCACGTTCAATAATGGCAGTTTTTAATCCCAATTGAGATGCCCTGATAGCCGCCACGTATCCTCCGGGGCCACTTCCGATTATGATGATGTCGTAATTCATAATTAGTTGCTTTTTTATGATAATTAGGCTTCAAAAGTAAGTAATTTTATGATTTTAATACTATTTTTGGACGGATTGTTCAATCGGCTATTTATCGGTTTCAGATGCGAAAAATTGGTTTGACAGGTGGGATAGGTTCCGGTAAAAGTACTGTTGCCAAAGTGCTGGAAACCATGTTTTTTCCGGTTTTTTACTCGGATGCTTGCGCCAAGCAACTGTTGGAAAATCATCCCGATATCCGTTATGAACTAATTAATCTGTTGGGAAATGATGTTTACCAAAATGAACACTTAAACAAAGTGTTTTTGGCACAACACATTTTTTCAGATCAAACCTTGCGTGAACAAGTCAATGCAATTATTCATCCGAGGGTTCGAATGGCTTTCAGTGAATGGGCAAATCAACAAGACTGTACGCTTGTTTTCAATGAGGCAGCCATCCTTTTTGAGTCAGGTTCCTACAAGCAACTTGATGCAACAATTTTAGTTATTGCTCCTGAGGATCTCAAAATCAATCGGGTCATGCAGCGCGATCAAGTTACAGAAGATGCTGTCAGGAATCGTATGCACTCACAATGGGATGACAAACAAAAAATGGCTTTAGCAGATTTTGTTATTGAAAATGACGAAAAAAAACCTTTATTAATTCAGATTGAAGAGCTTATCAGTTGGTTACAATGTTCGTAATAGCTGTAAATGGTAGGTTTGCATCCGATGAATTGTTAACAATGCACGATTAAATTGTGGGAAATTTTCATTCCCAAATTTCCGTTTTCTTGTTTACTTCTTCTAATTTTGCCGTTCTAAACTAAGCGTTAGCTGTAAATTAAACGTATGAACGTATTTGGTAAACATGGGATCAATGCCGATTTAAACGAATCAATCGGCTTATCTAATTTAGGTGATCAATTCTGGAATCTTTCGCCGGCTGAATTGGTAGAAGATACTATTTTAAACGGACAGGGAGTATTGACCGATACCGGTGCACTTGCTATCGAAACGGGTGAGTTTACAGGTCGTTCACCCAAAGACCGATTTGTTGTTTGCGATGCAAAGACTGAAAATTCAGTGTGGTGGGGTGATGTCAATATCAAATTTTCTACTGAGCAATTTGATGCCCTTTACAACCGAATGAAAGCTTATCTAAATGGGAAAGATGTTTATGTTCGTGATGCTTTTGCTTGCGCAGATCCCCAACATACCATGAATATTCGCGTAGTTACCGAATTTCCTTGGTCAAACATGTTTGCTTACAACATGTTTTTGCGTCCAAGTGATGCTGAATTGCATGATTTTCTTCCTGAATGGCACATCGTTTGCGCGCCCGGATTCAAAGCCGATCCTGAAATTGATGGCACACGTCAGCATAATTTCGCTATCCTGAATTTCACCAAAGAAATGATTATTATAGGAGGGACAGGATATACAGGTGAAATCAAAAAGGGAATTTTCTCTGTGCTAAATTATGTCTTGCCTCATGAAAAGAATGTGTTGTCAATGCACTGTTCGGCAAACATCGGAAATGAAGAAAATGATACTGCTATTTTCTTCGGATTATCCGGAACAGGAAAAACAACTTTATCTTCAGATGAAAACCGTCGTTTAATTGGTGATGATGAGCATGGTTGGGCTGATAATTCAGTCTTTAATTTTGAAGGAGGTTGCTATGCTAAAACCATTGATTTGACTAGAGAAAAAGAGCCTCAGATCTATGATGCCATTAAATTTGGTGCCATTTTGGAAAATATCGGATTCAAAGACGAATCCTCAGTTCCTGATTATACGGATGGATCCATTACTGAAAACACCAGAGTTTCATATCCGATCAATTACATTGATAACATTGCAAATCCTTCTATTGGGGGAGCACCAAAAAACATCTTCTTCTTAACAGCTGATGCATTTGGGGTATTGCCTCCGATATCAAAGCTTACAAAAGAACAAGCCATGTATCACTTTATGTCCGGATATACTGCAAAAGTTGCCGGAACAGAAGTTGGAATTACCGAACCGACAACAACTTTTTCTGCATGTTTTGGAGCAGCATTTTTACCATTGCATCCAGCAAAATATGCCAAGCTTTTAGGAGAAAAGCTTAATGGTAAGGATATAAATGTTTGGTTGATAAACACGGGATGGACTGGAGGAGCATATGGTGTGGGTAGTCGTATGAAGTTGTCATTTACCCGTGCAATGATAACTGCCGCTCTAACAGGTAAGTTAAACAATGTTAAGTTTGAAACACTTCCAATTTTTGATCTGGCTATGCCAACTGAATGTGATGGAGTCCCTTCTGAAATTTTGAATCCTAGAGAAACATGGGCAGATAAAACGGCATATGATGAAACCGCCAATAACCTGGCAGGAAAGTTTGTGAAAAACTTTGAAAAATTTGCTGCTGAAACAGATGCAAGCATATTGGCTGCAGCGCCGAAAGTAATGGCATAGTTTAACGAAAATATCATAAGTGCGAAGGCTGTCTTTTTTAAATAGGCAGCCTTTATTTTTGCCTGTAATACCATCTCATTTCTTATTTTTTGTTAATCAACCGATAGTTAGTGCAAAATAAGGTATATTAGCGCTATTAATTTTAATTATTATCAAATGAAAAAATCGTATATCATATTAGGTTCTATCGCCTTATTGGTTGTCATCCTTTTTTTTGCATATAGAGGCACTTACAATAACGCAATTTCACTTCAAGAAACAGTGGATAAATCATGGGGAGATGTAGGGGCGAGTTATCAGCGTAGAGCAGATTTAGTCCCTCAATTAGTCGCAACTGTGAAAGGTGCAGCGGCAAATGAAAAGGACATCTTAACTCGTGTGACCAATGCTCGTGCAGGAATCGTAAATGCTAAAACTCCACAAGATATGGAGATGCTGGGCAAAGAAATTAATACGGCAATAAATTTGGCATTTGAAGCTTATCCTCAAATTCGTTCAACAGAAAATTTCGCAGGACTTCAAGCACAGTTAGAAGGTACAGAAAATCGTATTAATAAAGCAAGGAACGATTACAATGAAGCTGTTCAACAATACAATTCACACATTCGAGGATTCTTCAATAGCATGTTCCTGAATAAAGAAACATTTCCGAAGAAAGAAGCATTCAAATCAGCTTCGGGTGCAGAAACAGCTCCTACTGTCAGTTTTGAGTAGTTGTCTATTTCTTTAAAGCGATCTTAGGTCGCTTTTTTAATTTTACAAAGAATGAAAAAACAACCTTTTACCGAAGAGCAGGTTCAAAAAATTCAACATGCCATAGAGACTGCTGAGTTAAATACATCAGGTGAAATTCGTGTTCATGTGACTAAGCGTTGTAAACAAGATCCTTTTCAAGAAGCAGTCAAGATTTTCAAAAAGTTGGGTATGCAAGAAACCAAGCAACGGAATGGTGTTTTGTTTTTTATTGCGCTCAAAGATCAAAAACTTGCTATTGTAGGAGATCAAGGGATCAATGATAGGGTAGGTGCTAATTTTTGGGATCAGATTCGTGACATGATGATTGACCATTTTAGCAAAGAACAGCTTACGGAAGGACTTATCAACGGTATTTTAGCAGCAGGAGAACAACTTAAAGCTGCATTTCCATATCATTCAGATGATAAAAATGAACTGAGTAATGATATTTCTTTTTAAAGGCATGAAAAAGTATAAAACACTTATTTTTCATCAGATTCAAGGTCTTTTGATATTCGGTTTGTTTCAGTTTATTTGTCTCTATCCTTTCGCTCAGAAGGGAATTCCTGATGCACCCAATCCCCCCAGATTATACACTAATTTATCCAAGGAGTTACCTGACTTTCTTTCTCAGCCCGAAGCTCAGCAACTTGAAAATGATTTGGAAAATTTTGCCAAAGAGACATCTAATCAGTTGCTTGTTGTAGTGGTAGATGATCTTGCCGGATATGAACCTTGGGAGTATGCCACTGAACTGGGTGAAAAATGGAAGGTAGGGCAGGAGAAAGAGGATAATGGAATTGTTTTGTTAATCAAACCGACAGGTGGAAAGTCGGAACGTAAAACATTCATCGCAGTCGGAAAAGGGTTGGAAGGTGCTATACCGGATTATACCTGTCATGAAATTGTTGAAAACGAACTACTTCCTTATTTCAGAAAGGGTGCTTATTATGAGGGTATTCAACATGCCTCTACAGTTTTAAAAGCTCTGTCTAAAGGTGAATATACTCACAAGCAATACGCTAAAAAACACAATCAAGAAAATTGGGCAGTTGTAATTGGTATTTTAGTAATCATTTTTTTAGTTGTTTTCTTGTCCTCAAAAGGAGGAAAAGGAGGTGGTTTTACCATGGGGCCCGGTGGAATTTTCTTTTTTGGGAGTGGATTCGGAAGCAGTCGTGGCGGATTCGGTGGAGGGGGCTCATCCGGCGGCGGATTCGGTGGATTTGGCGGCGGAAGCTTTGGTGGTGGCGGATCCGGTGGCAGCTGGTAATCCCTGTTTTTATCCCTACAATATGATATTTGATTCTTTGCCAAATTGTCTGTAAGACAATAAAACGGCAAAAAGTGCCAGACAAGACATCACTCCGAAACAAATGGCAATGTATCCGATGTTTAATGTGCCGGCAATTAAATCTTTGGTAGCCAAAACGATATTCACAATTGGGATACATGCTGTCATGGCATTTAGTTCAAATCCGGGAAATAGCCCAATAAAAGCAGGAACCATTAATACAATATTAAGTGGTCCAATAAGACTTTGGGCCTCTTTGTAGCTTTTTGCATAAATCGCCAATGGAACCATGATTCCCGTAATAAAGATAACCAATGGAAAAAGCAAACAAAAAAGCATGAGGATGAAGTGAACACTCAGTACTTTGTTTACAACTGTCAGGATATCTTGATCAATCATGATGTTTAAAAATTGCATGGAAAGATATAAACCGGTCAGTGAACAAGCTGCTGCGATCAGTCCGGCGGTTATAATTACTCCCATTTTTCCAAAAAGTATGTGCCAACGGAGAACAGGGCTGGTTAATAGGGTCTCAAGTGTTCCGCGTTCTTTTTCACCGCTGAATAAATCAATGGCAGGAATGAAGCAACCGGCAAAACATGCTGAGATAATGATGTAAGGTAGAAAACCCCCGGCCATCTTTCCTAACATTTCCTTTTCAGAAGCTATATTTATGTAGTGTGTGTTTAAAGGTTTGATAATCGCCTCATCAATACCAAGTTTCTGAAGTATTCGTTCCTGTGCCTTCTGTTCAACCGTTTGCATGTATGCTTTAGCTCGTTCCTCTACTCCTGCATCTGCACCATTGAAATAAAGTAAACATTGAATCGGTCTCATAGAATCTGTTGAAATATTACTTGAAGAAAAAAATCCTGCTAATTGTATACTGTCTTTTTTGACATCTTCGATTAGCAGCACTTTATCCTTATAGTAGCTTATTTCATAGGGTCCGAGTTCCTTGGGCATCTTTTGAAGGTCCTCACTAAGTGGCGAATTTCGATTGAGTATAACACCGATTTTTAACTTCTTATTGGCGGCTTCATTTGCAACACTTCCGGAAAAAAAAGCAGTTAGGTTGATGATGATTGGAAAAATGGCCAATGGTATTACCAACATATTAATGACGGTACGGCGATCGCGCATCATTTCTTTCAGCTCTTTTTTGAATATGGTAAAAATCATATTTTAAATGTTAGGATTCATGTACAATTCGTATAAATTCCGCCGTTAAATTCGGAGCCTGCATAGACTTTCTAAACTCATCCATCGTGTTTGAATAACAAAGTTTTCCATTGTGAATGATCGCAAGATCATCTGAAAGAAGATCGACTTCACTCATTATATGGGATGAGAAAATAACGGTCTTTCCTTGATTTTTGCAATCCTGAATCAAATGAATAATGTTTTCTGCAGAAATAACGTCTAAACCACTGGTGGGTTCATCAAAAATAATAACTTCGGGATTGTGAATCATCGTTCTGCAAATAGATACCTTTTGTTTCATTCCGGTACTCAATTTTCCGATTTGTTTATCCTGAAAATCGAACATGTCTAATAATTCAAAGAGTTTTTGTTTACGTTCTTCTTTTTCGTAGGTTGGAACCCGATAAAGTTTTGCAAAATAATCCAATAACTCGTTAGTAGTCAGTCTCGCATATAAACCGGCTGATCCGGTCAAAAAACCTATTTTTTTTCGTACCTCTTGTGCGTCAGAGACACTGTCCAGTCCGCACACTTGAATCGTGCCTGAACTTGGTTGTAAAATCGTTGCCAGCATACGTAAAGTAGTCGTTTTTCCAGCTCCGTTTGGACCTAACAATGAAAAAATACGTCCTGGAAGGCACTCAAAACTAATGTCATTGACTGCACAAGTCGTCATTTCAGAGGTATTCCGTTCCTTTTGTTGCTTTTTGCTTAATTCAAAATTTTTAAGCAGGTTTTTTACTTCAATCATTGGTTGTTGACTTTTTCAGTCTTATGCTAAAGATATCATTTTTTGTAAATAAAAAGTTGATTTTTTTAGCTAACCTGTTGCCGGAAATAGTTTCATTTATAAAATAAAGCGTCACATGATAATAATCATTCTCTATCCGATTTTTATTAACTTGCAATAAAATTCAATGGATGAAACTTAATCCCCGGTTTAAAAACGCACTTGCTGTGGGGACGGGAATTCTTGTAGGAAGCTTTGTAAATATGGCTATCATTTCGATTAGTGACTCGGTGATTCCCCCTCCAACAAATATCGATGTCTCCACAACAGAAGGACTCAAAGCAGCAATGCACCTCTTTCAACCCAAACATTTTTTGTTTCCATTCATGGCTCATGCTTTTGGAACATTTGTCGGGGCTATGATCGCAACTAAGATTGCGTTGACACACCAAAAAGTACCGGCAATGCTAGTTGGCATCTTCTTTTTGTTTGGAGGAATTACAACTATTTTGATGCTGCCTTCACCTCTTTGGTTTGCAATAACAGATATTATAGGAGCTTATTTGCCAATGGCATATTTAGGATGGAAAATTATTCAAAATAAGGTAATTAGTTGATCATACAGCGTTGTTCAGCTTGTCTTGATTTCTTCTATAGATAACAATAATTCAGTCATAATTCTTAATTTTTTCTATAAGGTTATGTAAATGATATGATTAAATCTTTACCATGCCTTACACGACCTTAATACACTTTCATCAAACGAAGAGAAATAATTTGAATTTGTTGTATCTGCAATTGGTTAACATTTTTCATTTTGAACCAATAGAAGGTTTGGAAATATTGATTCTAATCATGAATGATTCGTACGAACAACATTCTTTTCAAAATGGCCTTAAGCTACTTTTAAAACTGTTTTTTACCGAAAATTTTAAAACGTTCCTTTATTGTTTGACTACTTTTCTCCTAATTAATTCTTCACCTTGTGAAATCTCAATGGTATATTCGCCTGATGCAGTGTTTTTACCCAATGGTAACGTGTTAAGTTCATCAATTGGTACTATATATTGCTCTACGATCTTGCCCAATAGGTCATAAACCTTAAGACTTACTGATTCTTCACTTGTTGAACTTAGTTTAACATAGAAGTAGTTCTCATAAGGGTTTGGATAGCTTATCACTTCAAAGACGGATGATGTCTCTGAAA
>CAZGJF010000054.1:0-13437 GCA_964526595.1 uncultured Akkermansia sp.
TAAATCACACCTTTCTCCTTTGAAAAAATGGTCAATGGTTTCTGTTGACCATTTTTTCTGCCTGTAATCGTGCCATTCGGTCACTTTCAACAAAATCTTCGTAAACAGGATTTAATGTATTTACCATTGAATACAATGTTTCCTCATTGATTCGTGCGATGTCTAAAAATTCAATTTTATGATTCAGAAAAGCATCTACTGTAACTTCGTTTACAGCATTAAGGATACAAGCAGCAGTGCCACCCAATTCCATCGCATGAAAAGCCAAGTCAAGGTTCTTAAAAAGAGAACGATCAGGTTTTTCAAAGGTCAACTGGGGATAATCCGTAAAGTTAAATCGAGGAAAATCCGTCGGAAATCGATTTGGATAAGTCAACGCAAACTGTATGGGCAACTTCATATCAGGCAATCCCATCTGAGCCTTCATACTGCCATCTTCAAATTGCACTAATGAATGGATGATCGATTGCGGATGAACAATGACATCTATTTGATCAGGATTTAAATTAAAAAGCCATTTGGCTTCAATTACTTCCAATCCTTTATTCATCAACGTAGCAGAGTCAATCGTAATTTTGGCCCCCATTGACCAATTAGGATGCTTAAGTGCCTGCTCACGTTTCACGGTTTTCAATTGTTCGTGTGACCAACCTCTGAAAGGGCCTCCGGATGCAGTTAAATAGATCTTTTCTATCGGATTGTGAAATTCACCCACTAAACATTGAAAAATAGCAGAGTGCTCAGAATCGACCGGATAAATGTTTACTCCATTTTCTCGTGCTAATTTGGTTACCAACTCCCCTGCCACAACCAATGTTTCCTTATTGGCCAAGGCAATATTTTTCTTAGCTCGAATGGCACTCAAAGTCGGTTTCAAACCTGCATAACCAACTAACGCAGTTAAAACAGTATGAACTTCGTTGGATTCGACGATTTCACATAATGCTTTATCTCCTGCATACACATGAATAGGCTCATTACTCAAAGCTTCTTTTACTTTTTGATACTGACTTTCATCGGAAATCACAACTGAATTTGGTTGGAATTTAATAGCTTGTTCTATCAGCAAATCACCATTTTTACCGGCTGTAATAACCTGCAAATCGAAAAAGTCAGGATACGTTTCAATGACTTCCAGTGCCTGAGTTCCAATGGATCCAGTTGATCCCAAAACAGCAATACCCTTCTTATCGCTCATGGAACAAAAGTAAGAATTTCATGTCAACATCAGTCAATTCAATTACTTCACATAATCCTGTTTGTGAACTAACATATATTGATCGTTTTCCAGTTTGATATATCCTTGCTCATAGCAAAAAACATATTTGGATCCTTTTTGTGTCGTATAAATGTTCGTAAAGTAATGGAAATTAAATCCTTCTTCTGCCATCGTAATTCCATCTAAAGTGACCTTGCCATTCGGATTTAATCTAGCCAAAATTCGTCTATTTTTTCTGAGAATATTATTTATTCTTCTAACATAGGCATTAGCGTCCTCATTCAGGCGATTATTGAACGTATTTCTACAATAATCAGAACAAAATTTCTGGTCTTTTCGACCAACTAATTTGTGACCGCATTCCTGACACAAACGTGGTTCCATCGGCAATCGATTTAATATGTTTCAAAAACAAGATTAACAATATTTAACAGCAAAATCAAGGCTTTAGCGGTATTTCTTTAACAACTTTGCCTACTTATTTCAATTTTATGTTGGCTGAAGAAATGAATGTGACACTCAATCCTGCAGAAGTGCTAAGGAGGCTGAGTGAGCAAATAAAGTTAGAAACCATTGTACTTCAAAAGTTACGAGATGAAATTTCGAAAATCATTGTAGGTCAAACTTACATGATTGATCGTCTACTGATTGCTTTGCTTTCCAATGGTCATGTCTTGTTGGAAGGTGTTCCCGGATTGGCCAAAACGTTAGCAATCAAAACTCTTTCTGAAGCGATAGACGTTTCATTCAGCCGCATACAGTTCACTCCGGATTTATTACCTGCTGATATCACAGGAACACTCATATACCATCAAAAAACAGAAAAATTTAACATTAGAAAAGGACCCATTTTTGCCAATTTTGTATTAGCGGATGAAATTAATCGTGCTCCCGCAAAAGTACAAAGTGCTTTGTTGGAGGCAATGCAGGAAGGTCAAGTCAGCATTGGCGATGAAACATACCAATTACCGGAACCATTTTTGGTATTGGCCACACAAAATCCAATTGAACAGGAAGGAACTTATCCACTTCCGGAAGCTCAGGTTGACCGATTTATGCTGAAAGTAGTTCTAAAATATCCTACCAAAGAAGAAGAAAAGCAAATTATTCGCTCTAATATTCAAGCGAATGGTATGCCAAAATGTCAAAAAGTAATTACCGCAGATGATGTTCTCAGAGCAAGGGCTTTAATTCGTGAAATTTACATGGATGAAAAAATTGAGCAATATATCATTGATTTGGTATTTGCCAGTCGTTCACCTGAAAGTTACGGGCTTGAAAAATTGAAACCGCTTATCGAATCGGGCTGTTCCCCTCGAGCAAGTATCTATTTGGCAATGGCATCCAAAGCACATGCATTTTTGAGCGGCCGTGCTTTTGTTATTCCTGAAGACGTCAGATCCGTTGCGCAGGATGTGATGGCTCACAGATTAAGTTTGAGTTATGAGGCTGATGCGGAAAACATAAGTGCCACGGATATCATTTCAAAAATTATGAATCGCATAGAAGTTCCTTAACATTCTTCAGTTGTGGAAAAACAGGAATTACTATCCAAACTAAGGCGATTAGAACTAAGAACTAAAGGTTTAAGTAAACACCTTTATACTGGTGAATATCATGCATTTTTCAAAGGAAGAGGTATGACATTCAGTGAAGTACGCGACTACCAGTATGGTGATGATGTTCGGGCCATTGATTGGAACGTTACTGCCCGATATCAAAGTCCGTTCGTAAAAGTATTTGAAGAAGAACGAGAATTAACGATTATGTTAATTGTTGACATATCCGGTTCCATGCTTTTTGGGACATGCGAACGTACCAAAAAAGAACTTGCTCTTGAGATTGCCGCAATTGTTGCTTTTTCTGCTTCATTCAAACATGACAACGTTGGATTGCTACTAGTTTCGGATTGTGTAGAACGCTACATCCCACCCGGCAAAGGTAGAAAGCATACCTTATTCATTTTACATGAATTGATTGAATATAGAGCACGAAGTAAAGGTTCGAATTTGAATGAAGGCTTGAAATTTCTTCGTAATACACAAAAAAAACGAACCATTACTTTTCTTATCAGCGATTTTAAAAGTGAGAATAAGTTTGTGGATGAACTGAGTATCAGTAATCAAAAGCACGATCTCATTTGTATCAACATAAGCGATGAAGCTGAGTACAAACTACCTGATCTGGGATTTGTTCAGTTATACCATGCTGAAAGTGGAAAAACCTCATGGATTAACTCATCTTCTTTGAAATTTAGAAAAGAGTACAAAGCAATTTGTCAAGAACAGGATCAGGACACAGAAAATATGTTCAAAAAAAATGGCATTGATCACATTATTTGCTCAACAACTAGCGATGTGACAAAATTACTTTTGGATTTCTTCAACAGGAGACGATGAACAGATTTTCAATAATAGTATTGACAGTTTACATGCCTGTTCTAACTATGTTTTCACAAGTTCCCAGAACTTCTATTTCAAAAAATAAGATTGAGCTAGGCGAGGAAGTAAGATTAACTTATTCAATAGCAATCAATTCGGATGAAAAATTAATCGAATTTGAACCTAATAAAAAAATACTTTCCGGAGTCATTGAAAAGTATCAAAACAAAACATCCAAAGCTCTTGAAATTGTTAAGAAATTCAGTGACAGCATTATTCAAAGAAAATCTACAAGTATTTGGCGAGGTGTCTATCGTCTTGTAGCGTGGGACACAGGAACTTTTATCATAAAAGGTGCTTCTATCAAATTTCATGATTCCATCTACCGGTTTCCACCTGTTGAATTGAAGGTATCGTTGGCTCAAAAAATCAAAAATTTATCCATTTATGATATTAGGGAGTCATTTACAACTATTGATGAGTCATTTTCTATCAGTCGATTCTTAAAAGACAGTTGGTGGTGGATGCTACTCGTCTTATTGGTTACAGTAGGTTGGATTATCTTAAGTGTTCGAAGAAAGCGTAAAAATGAATCATCCGTCATTTCATTTGCGGAAAGAAGTATCCAAGAACTTGAAAAACTAGCAAAAAAACGACTCTGGGAAAAAGGAAAGCTAAAAGAACACTTCATTCAATTTTCAATGATTTTCCGATCCTATTTATCTCAACAACATCAAATCAATTTACTTGATAAAACGACAAAAGAAACGATATTAATACTAAAACGAAAGAAGATTTCGGATGAACACATTCGTTTGATTGAATTCATACTGAACGAATCCGACATGGTTAAATTCGCTAAGTCAACACCAAATACCATTGATATTGAGTCGTTGATTCAAACCGCTATTTGTATCATTAAAACGAATCATAACACCATAGCAAATGTTGGATAGTTGGGATATACGTTTTTGGGAATATGATTTCTATGCTCCTCATTATTTGTGGTTGATTGTACTAGTTCCTATTGTGTTATGGCTTTTAATAAGAAGAGAGAACAGAAAAAAAGGCAACTGGAAATTCACAGGAAAGCATCAGGACCTCAATAAGCTATCAGATCCACGAATTTCACAATTGAGAATAGTATTGATTGTCGGATATTGCTTGGTAATTACGCTATTAGTCTTGGCATTGGCCAAGCCTTTCAAATGGATCAGTAGTGAAAATCGAGAAGAGAATTATAAGTATGGAATAGATATTATTTTGGCCATGGATGTTTCATTATCTATGCTGGCAATGGATTTTAATCCTAACCGTTTGGAGGCCTCTAAAGCAGTTGCCAAAGATTTTTTAGACGGGAGAGTTGGCGATCGTGTCGGTTTAGTTGTATATGCAGGGGAAGCATACACTGCATGTCCTGCTACATTAGATTACACTATTTTAAAGCAACATATTGATTTGATAGGAAATGAAAATATTGAAGCGGGCACAGCAATCGGCACAGGCTTGGGAACAGCTGTTGCGCGACTTAGAAATGAAGGGATGTCATCTAAAGTAATTATCCTTTTAACAGACGGCAGTAATAACGCAGGAGAAATTGATCCACTTACAGCTGCAACATTAGCACATGAGAAGAATATTTGTGTTTACACTATCGGCGTGGGGAGCAATGGAACTGCCCCAACACCTGTAATGACTCCTTTTGGTATCCGTTTCGAAGAAATGCCTGTGGAAATCGATGAAAAAACGCTGAAACAAATTGCTAAAATCTCTAACGGAAAATACTTTAGAGCAACAGATGAAAGTAGCTTAAAATCAATATACAAAGAGATAGATAAACTGGAAAAACGAAAAATTATAGATAAACGATTTCAAGCAAGCCCACCATCTACTCCTAAAGCTTTTTTGAATTGGGCATTGATGATCCTCCTCTTCAGTTTACTGATTAACGGATATTTTTTCAGACAGTATGAGTAAACAGATTTATACATATCCGTTGAAATGGTTGCTGTCTGCAATGCTTATTTGGGAAGTAGTCTTTTGGCTAATTTTAGCTTTGATTCTTTATTCTACTGGCTTTTTCGAGTCCGGAATGAATATGCATCAAATTGAATTTAGTTCTCCTAAAGCATTTGCACTTTTATTTATTTTACCACTTTTTCAGTTTTATTTCATCAAACAATTGAAAAACAACAATCAAAAAGTGGCCATTATTCCTGAGAATATTCAAAAGTTGATGTTGTCCCCTATCTCGCCCTTTACATTATTTTTCAACTACTTTTTCATTCGAAACACATTGGTTTGCCTTATCTTGACCCTTGCCGGTCCGGTTTATGGAACGAGAAAAGCAAATGGAATAAGCTCAAAATCTGAGTTGGTTGTATGTCTAGATGTATCTAACTCGATGAATACCAAAGATATTTCGGGTGAATCCCGTATAGATGTCGCCAAAAGGTCAATGAATGAATTAATTAATCAATTAAAGGGTGAAAAAATTGGAGTAGCGGTATTTGCGGGTAGAGCGTTTGTGCAACTGCCATTAACAGGGGATTATGCCTCTGCAAAGCTATTCATTGATGAAATTTCTACAGATATGTTTTCGAATCAGGGAACAAACATCAAGGAAGCCATAGACCTTTCAGTCAGCATGTTTTCTGAATCCCAAACAGGGAAAACTATTTTGTTAGTGACTGATGGGGAAAACCATTCCGAAAATCCGGATGAAATTCTTGATCAACTCAAATCCAAAGAAATAAAACTATGTGTTTTGGGAATTGGTACAAGAAACGGCGGTCCAATTCCAATACAAGCAGACCAATCAGAATTTGGATATAAAAAAGATGCTAAAGGAAAAATAATTATTTCTCGCATAAACCCTGAGTTTATCCATAGCATTGCAAATAAAAGTGACGGGATTTCACAGATTACCGACAATCCATTTCCTGATTTGAGAAATTTAACAAATCAAATTAACCGGAAAAAAGGTATAGATGTATCAGAAAATCCAATAGATATATCAGCTGAACATTATCAAAAACCACTTTTCATTGCCATAATCAACTGGCTTTTATGGTTGCTTTTGCCAAGTCTTATTAAAAAGAAAAGCCATGATTAAACATTTAGTTTTGATATTATTTATTTTCATTTTGAACGCTTTTAGTGCTCAAAACTGGATAGATGAGATTAAAAAAGCGCGATTGGCATACAAGACGAATAAATACACAAAGTCATTGCATCATTATCAAATTGCCTCTAAAATTAAACCTGCTAACATTGATCTGAGTATGGAAATGGCTCAAGCGTTCTACAAGGCAAAATCTTATCAGAATGCCGCTGTTTTGTATAAAAATATGATCGGCTCAAAAACGAAAGCTGATTTAAGATCTTCAGCATATCATAATTTAGGGAATATTGCTTTTCAGCAAAAAAACTATCCCAGAGCCATTGAATCGTACAAAAAATCACTGCGGATAAATCCTTCAAACAGCCAAACTCGCTACAACCTGTCTGAGGCTATCCGACAACTCAAAAAAGAAAAAGAAAAAGAAAAAAACCCAAAATCAACTCCTAAATCAAAAAATCAGAAGCAAAATTCCCCCAAGCAGAAAAAAAATAAAACTCCTGAGAGTCAAGCAAAATCAAAATTGGCTAAATCGAATGTTGACAGAATACTTGATAAACTAATGAAATCTGAAGCTGAAACAAAACGAAAAATGAACGATAAAAGCCCTAAGAATAATTCAATAAATAACGAAAAAGATTGGTAATGAAACGAGTTGGATTTATTTCGTTAAGTATTTTAATTTCAGTTTTTTTAAATGCCCAGAAGCCGGTCATCACTTTGGAGGTGAGCCCCAAAAATGCACTAGTTAACGAGGAATTGACCATTACCATAAAATCAAACATTCAGGGCAACATCGATATCCAATTTCCGAAAGGTTTTGTTCAAGGATATAATGTGATGAATGGGATGGAACAATCAATCGACTACACAAGTGGAAAGTCGGTAACATTTAATTATCAAACACAAACGGGTAAAATAACTAAACCGGGTACTTATCAAATTGGCCCAGCAATCATTCGAAGAGGAATGAAAATATATCGTTCAAACCTTGTTGAAGTCAACATTAAAAAATCGATTCCAAAGCAACCTAATAAATCAATTGATTCTCCGATTACATCTAACAATTTTAAAAAAATTGCGTTTGGCGTAATAGAATGCTCAAAGTCTTTCGTTTATGAAGGAGAACCGGTGTTGTTAAATGCAAAAGTTTACGCGCGCTTCGAACCTACACATCTTGAAAATTATGAGCCCTATACGTTCGTGGGAGCTGTTGAAAAATACGAACTTGATGGTCAAAAGAGTATTCAAATACACGAAGAATACATTAAGGGGCAAGCTTTTTACACTTTTTCGTATGATAAAAAATTGTTTTTTCCATCCGGAAGCGGTACTTTGCAGGTAGATCCTTTTCAACTAATGTTGTCAAGAGGTTTTGAAAGTATGCCTATTGAATCAAATAGCTTGCAAATCCGGGTCAAACCACTTCCTAAAGCTCCAGCAAATTTTACCGGTGGCGTAGGAAAAATGAAAATAGAAGGAAAATTAAACGAAAACGTACATCAAATTAATCAAGGTGACGTTTTTGAACTCAATCTGACAGTTACCGGACAAGGAAATCTTCAAAACCTTAGTGTTCCAACGCTATATTTACCTAAAGAGTTTGAATTGTATGGTGACCCGACAATTCAAGAAGACTATCAATTCAATCAACAAGGTGCCGAGGGATCAATCATCTTTCTCTATCACATTCGAGCAATTCAAACTGGAAAATTGGAAATACCGCGAATAAAAATGGCATATTTTAACCCGGAAACGGAAAAATTTGAATACACTGAAACATCAAAAATGATGCTTCATGTTAAAGGAAATTCGAAAGATGTAAGAACCTATGACAATCAATTTCAACCGAAATTGAACCAATTATCTGAAACCACAAGCAATCATAGAAAATCTAACGAAAATGCCGTAAAAAGTGTCACATCAATGGATTTTAGGACGTGGTTGATTTTGATATTGTCACTAATCATTTTACTGCTGCTTGGTCGTATTTTTTACACCCGTAGTAAAGTTGCATCATCCAATACCACAGGATTTGAAAAACAAACAAATACATCAATGAAACCGATCAAAAAACCCAATATCAACGAATTACTTTTACCTGCTAAAAAAGCAATATCATCAGGTGATAATCGCAGTTTTTTTGATCAACTTCACCAAGGAGTTCTAAGTGGAATCTCTCTTTTCCTAAAGCAAGATGATAGTACCGGCATATTAAAAAAAGAAGATGCTATCAAAGAACTCATCAGTCATCATGTAGAAACTACCTACATCGATGATTTTATATCAATCATTTCCATTTGTGAACATGCACGCTATGGACTGGGAGAAACCGATCATGATCCTCAAGAATTAATCACCAAATCAGAACATTTTCTTCAAGCAATATTCAACTTTTCAAAAAAACTTCAATAAAATAGATGCTTTAATGTTACACAGAAGGTCGTATATCTTTGATATTTAGCTGAAGGCTTTCGCGATTGTTCCATCTATTTTTTTCCATGGTGAAAATAAGATCAAAAGGTAAGCCTGAAGCTACAAATTCTATTCGATCAGATAAATTAAAGCCAATACCCTCAACTACTAAATCGCAATTTGGCTGAACCATAGACAGCTTTAGATGTGCATCTTTTAACACACGTATATCCATAGCATAAACATTTTTAGCTAAAAAAACCGGCTTCATGTTTTCAGGACCAAATGGTTCGAATTGATCCAAAAATTTCACTAATCGGGGCAATTGTCGCCTGTCTTCTCCGGATGTAAAAAGACGATCAAAAGATATCTCCATGTCTATGATTTCTTCTGGTGTTTCATCTTCTGCACCTAGAGATTGGTAAACAATCGTTTCAAAATGCAAGCGAAAAGCACTCACATTTTCAGGCTTTAATGTCATACCGGCTGCATACTGATGCCCGCCAAATTGCTCCAACAAATGTTCACATTTTAATAATGCCTCATAGATATTGAAATTAGGAATCGATCGGGCAGAACCTGTGACTTTACCTTCAGATTGAGTTAAAACAATTGTTGGTCGGTGGTGTTTTTCAATGAGACGAGAGGCGACAATGCCTACAATACCCTTGTGCCAAGTGGTGTTAAAAATAACCGTTGACTTACGAGATATATGGTCAGTATCATTTTCAATCATTTCAAGTGCCTCGGTTGTTGTAAGCTGATCCAAGTACCTTCTTTCCTGATTGTAAGCATCAATTTCACCTGCAATGCGAATGATTTCATCTTCATTTTCAGATATCATAAGTTCAACTGCAAATTTGCCGGATTGCAAACGACCTGCCGCATTAATTCTGGGAGCAATCGAAAACACAACATCAGTCAGCGTAATCGGGAAAGTCTTTCGAGCATATTGAATCAATTGACTAAATGCCTTTCTGGGATTGGCATTCAACTTCGTCATCCCATGAAAACACAATATCCTGTTTTCTCCAGTGACAGGCACAATATCAGCTCCGATACTAACGGCAAGTAAATCCAAATGCTCATAAAGCAGGTCTGCATTCCAACTATTGTGAGTGAATAATCCTTGTAACAGTTTAAATCCTACACCACATCCCGAAAGTTCCTTGAAAGGATATTGACAATCCTTTTGTTTGGGATCGAGAACAATACACTGAGGAATCTCATTACCCGGATTGTGGTGATCACAAACGATAAAATCAATTCCTTGAGTTGAAGCATATTTAATTTGTTCAGTCGATCGAATGCCACAATCTAACGAAATAATCAAAGAGACACCCAGTTCTTTTGCCTTATCAATCCCTAAAAAACTGACACCATACCCTTCTTGATAACGATCGGGAATATAGTAGTCAATTCGTTGGCAATGTTTTTTCAGGCAACTGAACATTAGTGCAACTGCAGTTGTTCCATCAACATCATAATCTCCAAACAACAAAATCTTTTCATTGTCAACAATTGCCTTGTTAACCCGATCAATAGCTTCATGCATTCCCTTCATCAAGAGAGAATCATGTAACCTTGCCAACGAAGGTCTTAAAAATTCATCTGCCTGGTTATATGTTTGTAGCCCTCTCTGTAAAAGTAAACTTGCTATCACTTCATTGACCTTTAGCTCTTCTCCAAATCTTCTCACTTCGACCTGATCAAGTTGTGCCTTAAGCCTCCATCTTTTTTGCATCGTATTTCGTTTTGTACTCTTAAAATAAACAGAAAATATCAGAATACTGAATTTTTGTTTAACAAAAAACGAAAAATGCCCTAGTTAGGTGACTCATAGAAAGCCCTTAGCTAATTTATTTAAGTAGTTATCATCAATTATCTTAATATCGCTTCCGGAAGATTCGATGATTTTTTCAAGTTTAAATTCGCTCAAACATCTTACCAATGATTCTTTCGTAGTTCCGACCATACTTGCCAGATCTTCACGAGACAGACAGATGACACGGTCAACTGAAGTTGTTTGCCACCTCATACAAGTCAGCAAAGTGGCAGCAACTCTCTCACGAACGGGGGAATAAGCCATTTGGAGTAATTGGCTTTCCTTTTTGAGTATAC
Source organism: uncultured Akkermansia sp. (assembly GCA_964526595.1). Classification (GTDB taxonomy): domain Bacteria; phylum Bacteroidota; class Bacteroidia; order Flavobacteriales_D; family Crocinitomicaceae; genus M0103. The sequence goes on from CAZGJF010000054.1 coordinate 11,258, forward strand.
TTTCGACTAAATGACAAATAAATCGGAAAGCACTTTGATTGTCTGATCTCACCAAATGAATCAGCTCCTTTTTGGGAATGATGTGTACTTGAGTACCTTCTTCCATGGCAATGGCAGTTTCACCATACAGTGCTTGGTTGAAACAACTCAAATCCCCAAAAATAGTTCGTGGGACGTACACTCCTTTAATGAGACTTTTACCGTAACTGTCTGTTTTTAATATTTTGATTTTTCCTGTTTTTATCGAAAAAAAATGGTTTGCGTGATCAAACTCTCGATAGATATGCTCCTTTTTCGAAAAATACTTAGTCGGGTATTTATTGATGAATTCTAATGGCAGTTGAAATTCTACAGTACCCTCCTCCATACGTGTGGAATGACTTGTAATCGAATTCTGACTTAGATCTTGCAACAAATGTTCCTTCCGTTTAATCCGAGTTCTTACAGCTTCCAATAAAGCTGTTTCGTCAAATGGTTTCGTCAAAAAATCATCGGCTCCACAATTCATTCCCTTTCTGATATCACTGATTGTGTTTTTAGCACTTATAAAAACAAATGGAATGTTTCCAGTCACTTTATTTTTTCTCAAAATTGCCAAAACTCCATAACCATCCAATTCCGGCATCAATATATCGCACAAAATCAAGTCAGGCAATTCAGATTTTGCCAGATTTACTCCGGCACGTCCATTCTCTGCACAGCGTACCTTATAATCTGCTAATTCTAAAATTTCGGCTGTTTTTTTCAGCGTGACAGCATCATCGTCAATGAGGAGAATTTTTTTGTTCATCTTCAGAAAACCTCGATTGGTAATTGGAGAACGAGTAGATCAGTTGGATTATTTTCGGCATGCCATTTTAATTGCCCACCCATCACATGGATACTGCTCTCAAGCGTCAAATATTCTCGTTTCAATTTTGAATCTACTGATAATAACTGATAAAATGATTCCGCTTTTCCGTGATCGGTGCACTTGAATGGTGGTATCTTTAATTTAATTTCTAAGCAGTCACCTATTGTTAAAGTTGTAATATTAATCGGGAATGAATGATTTGTAACATCCGACAACATTTTAAGTAATGAAATAAGTACATTTTGTAATTCTTCCTCGGCAATTTTATCCGTTAATACAACATCCGTCTCAACATGGTTCGTGTATCTGAGAGATAAGGTTTTTAATTCACTGACAACGGAATGCAGAAGTAATGATATATTGACTGTACGACAATGAAAAGCCCGTTCCAAAGCAAATAAACCGGTAAACGTCTGAATATCTCCGAAAGAACTTAATATTTCTGACATTGCATTTTGAATCTGCTTAAAGCCACCCGATCGTTCGTCTGCCATTATATCTTCATCTGCTCTCATTCAAAACCATTCATCAATTAATAACAACCAAATGAATAGTTGAAATAAACATTTGACAAATACCTTCAGCAGGAAATGTTGATCACTATGTCAAAAAACAGATAGCTTAAACGAGTACATAGACTTCTATCGAGATTTTATTTTTAACACACGACATTAATTTGATATTTTTTTTATATTCACAAGAAATTATCACAAAATGGCTACGGTATTTGAAACAAGATTAATCGGAAACATCGGCAAGGATGCTGTTGTCAAAAATATGGAGAGGGGTGTTATTGCAATCAATTTTCCGGTAGCGCATAACAAAAATTGGAAAGATAAAAGAACGGGCGAAACGAAAACCAAGACTACGTGGGTCAATTGTACCATTTGGAAAAAAGAAGGAGCTAACTTAAGGATATTGGATTTCCTGAAGCGAGGAGCGTTGGTTGAGTTGGAGGGTACACCGTTTGCTAAAGCCTATTCTCAGGATGATGGCAATTATCGTTGTGAGATTCGATTAAATGTATCTAAAACAAACATCTTACGTCCTGCTAAATGTGAGGAATCAAGTGCTTTTGACGAAATGTTAGACCGCGATGATTTTGACGACACTTATGACACCTCTATTGAGGACTTTACAATGGATGAAGATGACTTTTAAATAATTTTTCGATTTTCATTTGACAAACTAATTTCTTTCTTTATATTTGCACTCGTTTTTCAACGTTGAATTCACAAATTCCTCCTTAGCTCAGTTGGTTAGAGCATCTGACTGTTAATCAGAGGGTCGCTGGTTCAAGTCCAGCAGGGGGAGCAAAGAAAATCAA
>CAZGJF010000055.1:0-13403 GCA_964526595.1 uncultured Akkermansia sp.
GACATAAATAGGTCCGGTGTTTGTATTCAAAATAGAGGCTTCTACTATTGCTCCTTCTTCAATAAATAACATTGATTCATCACCTAATAATTGATTTGTCTTCGATAGGTTTTGAGAAGTTTTACCTTGAGTAATTAGCTTGAAATCATTTTCGATTGCTCGTTCGTTGTACTGATATAAATGCCATCTTTTTGTAATGATTAAGGGCTTCCCTCCGTAATAATTTACTTTTCGATCTCCCTTCCCTTTATAAGCCAACCATTCATCACCAAAAACCAAACGTTCATCATCCTCCAGATTCAGAATCGCAATGTGAACATCTTCATCCGGAATAAGAGCAGCATTGATGATAATATCCGGCGAATCGCAAGTAAGAAATCGATGTTTCAAATAAGGTTCCGTATGGTAGAACAATTCTGCAGATGGAATTAAGAATTTCCATCGTTCGTTATTGGTAAATATTCCCATACGCAAGTTGCCCACTGGTCGGGTGAGGCTTAGAGGGGCAAATTGTTTGTGAAGACCGTTATCGTGGAGTGTAATTTTCATTTTTATGTGTTTCTTGGTTGGTGCTAAAAACAAACAAAATTAAAAAAGTAAGACTGCCATTTATGATTAAGATTTCATTCCCAAAATTGTAGTTTCCAAATAAATTTACGGAAAACTTATCTAAAATAAAGCAAATGGTCGGAGCCAAAAAACAGGCCAGCCAAACAGTATTTTTCATTAATTTTCTCGAAGTTAGTATTCCAAATGTAAACAAACCCAAAAGTGGCCCATACGTGTAACTTGCGATTACGAAAATTAAATCAATGATGCTTTTGTCATTTTTCCATTTAAAGATAAATACGAGTATTGTAAAAAGCACAGCGATCGATAAATGAATTTTTTTTCTTCGTGTTATTTTTTGAGATTCTGTCATATGCTGTTGGCGATCAAATCCTAGAATGTCTATGCAAAATGAGGAAGTCAAAGCGGTAATTGCACCGTCAACAGAGGGAAATAATGCTGAAATTAAACCAAGAATAAAAATGATAAAAATTCCATTCGGTAAATAACTTTGAACGATGGAAGGGAATAAGTCATCAGGTGCAAAGTCAAGTCCTTTTTGTTTTGCAAAGAGGAATAACAAGCCTCCCAAAAATAGGAAAAGCATATTGACTAGTAACAATATAAAACTGAATGAAATCATGTTTTTTTGAGCGTCCTTAAGACTTTTAACACTTATGTTCTTTTGCATCATTTCTTGATCTAGCCCGGTCATTGTAATCGAAATAAAAGCTCCTCCGAGAATGTGTTTTAGGAAGTAGTCTTTTCTTGTGAAATCAGTACACCAAAGATGTGTCAGATTATTATTTTTCATTGTTGACCAAACAGTTGACCAGTTCCAATTTAAAGATTGTTGAATTGAAAATATACAAACTACCAATGCCAGTAACATGAACAAAGTCTGAAGTGTATCTGTCCATACAATGGTTTTTACGCCTCCGTTTATCGTGTAGAAGACGATCATCGTCATGACGATTAACGTTGTTATCCAAAATGGGACTCCCAAATCATCTAAAACGAAAAGTTGTAAAACATTGATAACCAGGTAGAGTCTTACAGTTGCTCCTAACGTTCGAGATAAGATAAAAAATCCTGCTCCCCATTTATATGCTTCGAAGCCCAATCTGTACTCTAGATATCGGTAAATAGATGTTAAATTATGTTTGTAGTATAAGGGCAAAAGAACAAAAGCTACAACAAAATAACCTATGAAAAAACCAATTACCAACTGAAAATAGAACCAAGCACCTGTTCCTACAGTTCCGGGAACGGAAATAAATGTCACACCGGATAACGATGTTCCAATCATTCCAAATGCAACTAAATACCAAGGACTTTTTTTGTTTCCGGAAAAAAATGTTTGCGAATCTGCATTTCGTGAGGTTAAATAGGATATTAAGAGTAAAACTCCAAAGTATGCCAACAAAATTCCAGTGATAAAAGTTGCGTTCATGATTATTTTTGAGACTTGAAATTACAATTATTTGTTGATTGACAATAAATGCTTACTTGATATTTAACACTTAATCAATAACCAAGTATTTTGATGAAACGGCAAGTTCAGATTGAAGAAAAATTTTATTGCTTGATCCGAATAGTATACTAAATAGTAATTTTAATTACTAAAGTGACAAATAAACAATCTTTTAATAAAGACCAAAGCCTTTTGCTGTTGAAGATTTAGACATTTTTTGGAATTCCATTGACTCTTTCATTTAGTATTTATTAGTTTTTTTATAAAAGAAATTGGCTTTTTGAGTCATATTTAGCGATCAATCTTGTAGAGAGAAATTATTTTCAGTTATTGAAACCGTTGGATAATGGTAAAGTAACAATTCATTACTTGCAATTTCCACAAATAACAATCACTTGTTATTACCTCAAAAACTAATAATAATTAAGATACAGCTAACACAGTTCTTCCTTGATATTAAAAAAGAACTATCAGAAACAACAACCTTTTGACAGTTTACTAAATAAAAGAAAAAGGAAACAAAAAAGATAAAAATGATTAAGGCTTAGTGTGTAAACCTTCTCTTTTCTTTGATACGAGCTGCTTTACCTGTGCGTTCTCTGAAATAGAATATACGTGCTCGTCTTACAGCTCCTCTTTTGTTCACAACTATTTTATCTATAAAGGGTGAAGTAATAGGAAAAATACGTTCTACACCAACGTTTCCGGACATTTTTCTAACCGTAAAAGTTTCTGTATTTCCACTACCTCGACGTTGCAGTACAACACCTTGATATTGCTGTATACGCTCTTTATTTCCCTCTTTAATTTTATAAGAGACAGTAATCGTATCACCTGCTTTGAAAGTAGGAAAATCTCTTGACTCAACGAGTTCGCTTTGAATTTCTTTTATGATGTCCATGACTTAAATAATATTTGAAATAGCCCAAAAAAGGAGTGCAAATATACGAATAAATTATCCAAAAGTAACGAATTAAAAAAAATATTTCTGACCGATCTAAATCAAATAGCTAATTTATAGGAATCAGTGACCATAGAAGTAAACAATTTCTCAATCAATTATTCATGATAGAACCTCATTATCGTATGCATTTTTGTAATTTCGCGCACAATCAAAAGTGTATTTGCCACAATGGAAAAAGTAGAGCCATATAAACCCCTTCATAATGTGCGAATCGTTACGGCCGCATCCTTATTTGACGGACATGACGCCGCCATAAACATCATGCGACGTATCATTCAGAGTACCGGTTGTGAAGTTATTCATTTAGGACATGATCGTTCAGTGGAGGAAGTCGTAAACTGCGCTATTCAGGAAGATGCTCAGGCGATTGCCATGACTTCCTATCAAGGAGGACACATGGAGTATTTTAAATACATGTTTGATTTACTTAGGGAAAAAGGTGCGCCTCACATCAAAATTTTTGGAGGAGGAGGAGGAACTATTCTTCCATCCGAAATTGAAGAATTACATGCGTATGGCATAGCAAGGATTTACCATCCCGACGATGGAAGAGCCATGGGCTTACAAGGCATGATCAATGATTTGGTTCAACGGGCAGATTTTCCGGTTGGAAATCAGTTAAGCAATGAACTTGATCGTATCTCGGAAAAACATGTTCCTGCGATTGCACGCATTATTTCTGCTGCTGAAAACTTTCCTGAATCAAGCGCATCAGTACTTCAAAGAGTACATGCAATGGCAGAAAATGTATCTGTTCCGGTATTGGGAATTACCGGTACAGGTGGGGCAGGGAAATCATCGTTAGTCGATGAATTAGTTCGTCGTTTTTTGATTGATTTTCCAAGTAAACAAATTGCAGTAGTATCGGTTGATCCGTCTAAAAGAAAAACAGGAGGAGCCTTATTGGGTGACCGTATTCGTATGAATTCGATTAAGAATTCAAGAGTTTACATGCGTTCACTGGCAACAAGACAATCTAATTTGGCACTTTCGAAACATGTTTCGGAAGCAATCCAAGTATTAAAAGCCGCATCCTATGATTTGATTATTTTGGAAACTTCTGGAATTGGTCAGTCGGACACTGAGATTCTTGATCATTCCGATGTTTCATTGTATGTTATGACACCGGAATATGGTGCTGCAACTCAATTGGAAAAGATTGACATGCTTGATTTTGCGGATGTCATCGCATTGAATAAGTTTGATAAACGTGGTGCTTTAGATGCCTTGCGAGATGTTCGTAAGCAATACCAACGCAACCATAATTTATGGGATTCGGATGTTGATTCAATGCCCGTTTATGGAACGATTGCTTCCCAATTCAATGATCCGGGAATGAATTCACTTTATAAGGTTGTAATTGACAAAGTTGTTGAGAAAACCGGGGCTGATTTACACTCTACATTTCAAGTAACCAAAGAAATGTCGGAAAAAATATTTGTCATTCCACCCGACAGAACACGCTATTTATCCGAAATCTCAGAAAATAACAGACATTACGATAAATGGGTCAATGAGCAAGTTATGGTTGCTGAAAAGTTACATGGCTATCACTGCTCGATTGAATCGCTGAAGAATACACTCATAGAAGATAAAGATCGACTCATCAAGGGGCTTCAAGAGGCTTTTGAACTAGAGAAATTGAATTTTGATCCACGAAACTGGGATATTATTCAAAAATGGAATGATAAAAAAGCGATGTACAAAAATTCTGAGTTTCGTTTTAAAGTACGAGATAAGGAATTGTCTTTGCAAACACATACAGAATCGTTATCACATTTGAAGATTCCAAAAGTTTCCATGCCAAAATACAGTAGTTGGGGAGATATTCTGCGTTGGTCTTTGCAAGAAAATGTGCCCGGAGAATTTCCGTTCACTTCAGGGTTGTTTCCTTTCAAACGCGAAGGAGAAGACCCAACACGGATGTTTGCCGGAGAAGGAGGTCCTGAACGGACAAACAAACGTTTTCATTACGTTTCATTAGGAATGCCTGCAAAGCGACTTTCAACAGCTTTTGATTCGGTTACGTTATACGGAAACGATCCAGATGTTCGTCCCGATATTTATGGAAAAATTGGAAATTCCGGTGTTTCCATTTGCTGTTTGGATGATGCTAAAAAATTGTATTCGGGCTTCGATCTTTCGCATCCTATGACATCCGTTTCTATGACAATCAACGGTCCGGCACCAATGTTATTAGGTTTTTTCATGAATGCTGCCATCGATCAAAATTGTGAAAAGTACATTAGGACGAACGGACTTGAGCATGAAGTTGAGTCAAAAATTGAAGCTATATACAAAGCAAAAGGCATAGAAAGACCACGTTACCAAGGTGAATTACCTGAAGGAAATAACGGATTAGGGTTGATGCTGCTAGGAGTAACAGGAGATCAAGTATTGCCTAATGATGTCTATCAGAAAATTAAAGCAGAAACATTGACACAGGTTCGTGGGACTGTTCAAGCAGATATTTTGAAAGAAGATCAGGCTCAAAATACATGCATTTTTTCTACCGAATTTGCATTGCGCTTGATGGGAGATGTTCAACAATACTTCATTAATAATGGGGTTAGAAACTTTTATTCGGTTTCTATTTCGGGGTATCATATTGCCGAGGCAGGCGCCAATCCAATTACACAATTGGCATTTACACTGGCGAATGGCTTTACGTATGTTGAGTACTACATGAGTCGAGGTATGAATATCAATGATTTCGGACCGAACTTATCGTTTTTCTTCTCCAATGGAATAGACCCTGAATATGCTGTTATTGGAAGGGTTTCACGAAGGATATGGGCTAAAGCATTGGCAAAAAAATATGGCGCTAATGCACGTGCACAAATGTTAAAATATCATATCCAAACTTCAGGACGTTCATTGCATGCCCAAGAAATTGACTTTAATGATATTCGTACCACATTGCAGGCTTTGTATGCAATTTATGACAATTGTAACTCATTACATACCAACGCATACGATGAAGCAATTACAACTCCAACAGAGGAATCTGTTAGGCGTGCGATGGCCATTCAGTTGATTATAAATCGTGAATTAGGATTGGCAAAAAATGAAAATCCGTTGCAAGGGTCTTTCATCATTGAGGAACTAACGGATTTGGTGGAAGAGGCTGTCTTGATGGAATTTGACCGAATTACGGAACGAGGAGGTGTTTTGGGAGCAATGGAAACCATGTATCAACGATCGAAAATTCAGGAAGAATCATTGTATTACGAAACATTGAAACATACCGGAGAGTTTCCAATCATTGGTGTCAATACTTTTTTAAGTTCAAAGGGATCTCCTACTGTACTTCCTAAAGAAGTGATTCGTGCTACAGAAGAAGAAAAGCAATATCAAATCAACATGCTTATAAATTTACATGAAGCAAATAAAATTAAAGCAGAAGAAGGTATTCGTAAGGTTCAGAACGCAGCTATTCAAAATAAAAACATGTTTGAAGAATTGATGGAAGTTTGTAAGTATGCTTCATTGGGACAAATTACAAATGCGCTCTTTGAGGTAGGCGGGCAGTATCGACGTAATATGTAAGGTTCAGCCAACTATTTTCGTTAGGAATGAATGTTATTTTTTTAAGTTATGCAGAGATTTGTTTTGCTTTTTTGGGTCACTTTGAGGTACTTGGTTTTACCTGCTCAATGCCCTATCATTCCTGCTCCCGTTGTTTATAAAATGGAACATGGCGAATTTCATTTTTCTAAAAAACTATCGGTAAAAGAACGAGAAATTCCTACAGCTTTACGCACAGTTTTTAAAGATAATTTGCGTCAGCTATACCAAATTAAACTTATCAACGACACGACTAATTTTCAGTTACGACTCAAAAAAATTAATAATACACCCAGAGATTATTACGCCATTACAGTTGATGATGGAATAGTTATTCAATATAGTTCCGAAGCAAGTTGTTTTTATGCATTCAACTCCCTTCTTCAATTAATTCAAAATGCTGATGATACGTATTTCATTCAGCGGTGTTTCATTCAGGATTACCCCAATTTTGAGTGGCGGGGTTTGCATTTAGATGTAAGCAGACACTTCTTTACAGTTGAAGAGGTGAAAAGGTACATAGATCTAATGTCTTTGTACAAGTTCAATACATTTCACTGGCATTTAACAGACGATCAGGGATGGAGAATAGAAATAAAAAAATACCCCAAATTAACTTCAGTTGGAGCATGGAGAGACAGTACTGTCAATAATCATTACACTACTCAGCCAATAACCTATACTAAAGAGCATTATGGTGGTTTTTACACGCAAGATGAGATCAAAGAAGTTGTTCAGTATGCAAAGGAGCGATTTATTACCATTGTACCTGAAATTGAAATGCCCGGTCATAGTCGTGCGGCATTAGCAGCCTACCCCTATTTATCATGCAACGGAAAATCGATGAATGTGCCCGGATTATGGGGTATTTTCGATGATATTTTCTGTACAAAAGATACAACTTTTGATTTTATTTATGATGTTTTAGATGAAGTTATTGCCTTATTTACTTCAACATACATCCACATTGGAGGTGATGAGGCACCCAAAACGCGTTGGAAACAGTGTGCTGAATGTCAGCACAACATACATGAACATGGTTTGAAAGATGAACATGAATTGCAGAGTTGGTTTATAAAAAAAATTGATGAGTATTTAACACGAAAAGGTAAGAAATTAATTGGTTGGGACGAAATATTGGAAGGTGGAATTTCCCCAAACGCAACAATCATGTCGTGGCAAGGATTTGAAGGTGGAGAAGCGGCTGCGAAACAACAACATTATGCCGTCATGTCCCCGGGATCTCATTGCTATTTTGATCATTATCAAAGTACGAATTCAAATGAACCCTTAGCGATAGGAGGATATACCCCGTTGCAAAAAGTCTATGAATTTAATCCGATTCCTTCAGGCTTGAATTCCCGTCAAGCAGCCTATATTTTAGGTGGTCAGGCTAATTTATGGACGGAGTATATTCCATCGATGAAGCAATTGGAATACATGGTTTATCCGAGAGCACTGGCATTGTCACAGGTCTTGTGGTGTAAAAACAAACCGTCATTTGAAGATTTCACAACAACATTTAAAAATTATCAATTAACGTATCTAAACCGCCATCACGTTAATTATTCCCGTGCGTTTTTTTATCCTGAAATGAAATTAAAACGCTCAAAAGAAGGTCTTTCGATTCAGTTTTCCGGTCATGAACCCACTGATCAATTTAAATTAGTCAGTGAGTCAGATTCTGGTAATGAAGACACATTGCTTGTTGATCAACACACTGCATTAACGCTAAAAAGAACCTCAGGTAAAATTCAGCCCGTTCAATATAAACTTTATAGTTCTTACACTGAAAAACCTCAGTCATTTAATTTGGTAGCGCATCCGGCTCTTGGGCTTCCGATTGAATACATCACAAAACCATCTGAGCGTTACAATAGTGGGGGTGATTTAACTCTGGTTGATGGTATCATTGGTGTTAAACCTTGGAAAGGCAATGAATGGGTTGGGTTCGATACCGGAATTGTTGAATTTGTCGTAGATCTAGAGAAAACACTTCCTGTTTGGTCTTTTCAATTGAATTTTTTGGAAGATAAAGGCTCATGGATTCATTTGCCGAATACAGTACAACTGTGTTATTCGAAGGATAAAGTCAATTGGAAAACTCTTGAGGAAAAACAAGTGGCAAGCAATTTGTCCAAAACAAATGGCATGCCGTATGCATTTATTCAGTCGGTTCATCAAAGCGCGCGCTACATCAAAGTGATTGTTAAAAGAACTCAGAAAATACCTGAAGGAGAACCCGGAGAAGGGTATCAACCCTGGATCTTTATGGATGAATTAATGCTCTTTTTTGAAAAATGAAATTAGAATTATGTGCTGCTTCGACTGAAGCGATTCGCTTAGCCAAAGAACTTAAATTTGACCGTATTGAGCTGTGTCAGAATTTAGAGCAAGGGGGCATAACACCATCTATCGGGATGATAGAGTTTGCTCTGGCTCATGATATTGAAACACATGTGTTGATTCGCCCAAGATCCGGAGGATTTTTATACAATCGAGATGAAATTGAGATTATTCTTCGTGACATATTAGTCTGTAAAAAAATTGGCGTACAAGGTATTGTGATTGGTGCTTTGAATCAAGTGGGAGAAATCAATGTTGAATTCTTATCTGAAGTAATGGATAAATCCGATGGGATGGAAGTAACTCATCATCGTGCATTTGATGACGTTTTAGACTGGAAAAAGGCCATGGATATTTTAATCGGATATAAAGTAAATCGAATTCTATCTTCAGGTTTGGCTCGTAATGTTGATATAGGGTTTCCAATCTTGAAAGACATGATTAATTACGGTTCAGGAAAAATTGAGATTATGATCGGTGGTGGTGTTAATGTTTCTAACATTCAAAAAATCAAGAACGATCTGCAACCTGCAGCCATCCATTTTTCAGGAACTTCTAAACATCAGCAGAATGAAGATTCGTTTTTCTCAGAATTGGTATTGAAAGTAGATGAAGTTAAAGTATCAAGAATAAAGGAAGCTTTTAATAGCGATATTGAAAACTAATCTACCAAACGATGTCCTGATAGATTTTCTTTCGAATGATTAAGAAAATGGAACGTTGTGTAAGTCATCAAAATCTTGGCCTTTTGAAGAACTAAATTTCGGTTACAAATTATTGCTTTCCACCCAAAGGAAAGAAGAAAGAAATGCGATACACGACAGGTAAATATTTGATGATTTTACCGGTCTGCTGATCTTTAATTGTCATCATATAGGAATTTCTAAATGGGCTGTTCGGGCTATTGATGACGTCATAATAAATGCCTGCATTGATTCGAACAAATCCACTAAATTCTCTTGAAAAACCACCACACAGAAATAACGTAGGAACCATTTTTCGAGCAGCATTTAACGTCGTGTAGTTCAATGGGCTTTTTAATAATTCAAATTCACCCCCACCAAAAAGTGTGTTCTTATATCTCGCATGAAAAAATAATCCACCTCCTAATATGGTATAACTAAATTTTTGTCCATAATTGTTTGACCAGCTTCTTTGAACACGAAATGAGGGTCCCAAGCATATATTTTCATTCATTATGACACCAAATTTAGGTCCAAACGCATAGGATCCACCGAGATTGGAGGCACTAACAAAGCCATCAACTCCAATTTCAGTGCCCTCCACTTTCTGTGCATAAATTGCAGTACTCAAAACAAATGAAAGTAAAAACAGATTCCAAAAACGTTTCATGGGTAGTGTGTATATTTGATGTGTAAAATTAAAAATAAAACCACAAAAAAAGTTGCTGTTGATATTTGTTACTTGAAATGATTTTCAATGCTTGTTTTTGTGTTAACTTCAACTTGTGAAAAAAGCATTACTGATAGCTGACAGTGGCGGATCAAAAACAGATTGGTGTATCATTACAGAGCAGTCCAAAGAGTTTTTCACTACAGAATCGTATCACCCGAATGGAATTTCATTCGATTGGATTCGTAATCAACAGTTTTTTTGGGATGAATATCGCTCAAAATATGACTTGAAAATAATGTTTTACGGCGCGGGATGTTTGAATGATACCGGTCAGTCTATTCTTTATCAATCATTTAAAGAGTGGGGATTTCGTGATATCACAGTTGTATCGGATTTATTGGGTGCGGCACATGCTTGTTCTGTTTATGACGAGGGATTGGTGGGTATTTTAGGTACAGGATCCGTCCTCGCCTCTCTCAAAAATGGAATGATAAAACAGCTAAATGGTGGGCATGGCTATTTGCTTGGAGACGAAGGAAGCGGGTATTATTTTGGCAGTATGTTACTGAGAAAATATCTTGATGGGCATCTTTCAACAGCAACCCATTCTGAAATTGCTAATAAAATAGGAACTTCACAAGACGTTTTGAAAGCAGTATATGCAATGGATGGAAAGAAATTTATAAGCAGTATCAGCTCTCTTTTTTCAGATAGCTTCAACAGTGAATTGACTCAGATTCACAGACAAAACATCGACCTTTTTCTCAATAATTATTTGCCCGAAGCAACCCATAAACAAATCTCCTTTGTAGGCAGTTATGCGTTTCATCAGCAGCACCTTTTGAAAGAAACTCTTGAGCAACGCGGATGGAAATTAAACAATGTAATCGAAAGACCCATTTCTCATTTAGCCGATAAGTACCTGAATGGTGAATTAAAATGAGGTTTTGACCCTTATTTCAATTCATTGATTTGAATTCTTATCAAAGTCCCGTACCTCGGAATCAGGAGCTTCATAAAATTGCTACCTTTGCAAGTATATAAAGTGATTAAGTTAAATTCATGGCACAAAAACATACCAGTCGGAGCGAGGATTATTCAAAGTGGTACAATGAGTTAGTTCATAAAGCTGATTTAGCTGAACATTCGGATGTGCGAGGGTGTATGGTCATTAAACCCTATGGCTTTGCCATTTGGGAAAAAATGCGCGATATTTTGGATCAAAAATTCAAGGAAACAGGTCATTCAAACGCTTATTTCCCCTTATTTATTCCAAAATCATACCTTAGTAAAGAAGCCAGTCATGTGGATGGATTTGCAAAGGAATGTGCTGTAGTCACTCACTACCGCCTTAAGAATGCAGATGATGGAAGTGGCGTCATCGTTGATCCGGAAGCCAAGCTTGAAGAAGAACTGATTGTTCGTCCAACATCAGAAACCATTATTTGGAATTCATACAAAAACTGGATTCAATCGTATCGAGATTTACCAATACTCATCAATCAGTGGGCAAATGTTGTTCGATGGGAAATGCGTACAAGACTTTTTTTGAGAACAACTGAATTTCTCTGGCAAGAGGGACACACGGCACATGCATCCAAAGATGAGGCTATTCAGGAAACCAAGTTAATGTTGGATGTTTATGCTGACTTTGCCGAAAATTACATGGCCATGCCCGTTATTAAAGGTTATAAGACCGAAAGTGAACGTTTTGCAGGAGCCGAGGACACATTTTGTATTGAGGCCATGATGCAGGATGGCAAGGCACTTCAGGCCGGAACGTCACATTTTTTAGGTCAGAATTTTGCCAAAGCTTTCGATGTGAAATTTACAGATAAAGTAGGCAAACTTGATTATGTCTGGGCTACTTCTTGGGGAGTTTCAACTCGTTTAATGGGTGCATTGATTATGACACACTCTGACGACGAGGGACTTGTACTCCCACCAGCTCTGGCTCCAATTCAGGTGATAGCGATCCCTATTCATAAATCAGATGAGGAATTAAATGCCATCAACGTAAAGATGCAAAACATCGGACAGAAATTGCGTGAACTTGGAATTTCATTCAAGTATGACAATGATGACAATAAACGTCCGGGATGGAAGTTTGCTGAATACGAAACAAAAGGTGTTCCAATTCGTTTGGCGATGGGGCCAAGAGATCTTGAAAATGGTATGATTGAAGTCGCGCGCAGAGATACAAAGTCGAAACAAACGATTTCCTGTGAAGGTATCGAATTGCACATCCAGCAACTATTGTCAGATATACAAGCTAATCTGTTGAATAAAGCACGAACATTCAGAGATGACAACATTTTTACTGTCAATTCGTACGAAGAATTTAAACAGCAAATAGATAAGGGAGGTTTTTTCATGGCACATTGGGATGGTTCGAAGGAAACAGAAGCCAAAATAAAGGAGGAGACACAAGCAACCATTCGGTGTATCATGCTGAATCAGCCTGAAGAAAATGGCTCATGTATGGTTACGGGCAAACCTTCCAAACAAAGGGTTTTATTCGCTAAAGCATATTGATATGGACAAAAACAGAAAGATAATTCTTGATCTTTTGTTGAATAAGTCAGCATTGAAACAAAACATTGCCGATGATTGTGAAAAGATATTTGCGCAATTCAAAACATCTATTTCGCAAGAAATTGAAGCATTGAAAGAACATGTCATTGATCCGAGAATCCGTCTTAGTTTCAAGGAAAAAGGAAGCTTTGAGATTCATGTGTATGTTGGAAGTGATGTTTTGGTCTTTCATTTACATAACAATGTGTTCAGATTGCCTGATGACAACCCGTTATGGGGAACGCGTTATTTTCAAGCGGATGATTCCAATGGCTTTTTTGGAATTATTTATATCTATAACTTTTTGGCTGAATCATTTATACAGAATAGGCTTAATGATTCAGGGTATTTGATTGGAAGACTGTTTATTAATCATGACCGTCATTTCATGATGGAAGGAAAAGGGCAATTGGGTTATTTGTTTAGAGACATCGAAAATGTAGTGTTGAATGAGGAATTAATTTCGCTCATCGTACAATCAGCTTTTGCCTTTGCCCTTGAGTTTGATTTACTGGTACCTCCTTATGAATTTGTGTCAGAATTATCGGTCGGAGAAATTCAAGCAATAAGTAA
>CAZGJF010000056.1:0-13333 GCA_964526595.1 uncultured Akkermansia sp.
CCAAAGACCTACTGCTTAGAAGGCAGTTGCTCTATCCAGCTGAGCTACGGGACCTGAAATTTGACTTTTCAATTGAAGATAAAACTGATTTATTCAGACTTCTTCAATTAAGGCGTGCAAATATAAGATAAATATCAAGCTATTTGAAACAAATATTTTCTCTAATTTTATTAACATTTAAGTCTAATTCTAAACTTTCTTTCTATTTTGGTCTCTGTTTAATTAATCAAAAATGAAGAAATTAATACTTGCTCTTTTTATTTTTACAGCCTACTTCTCACATAGTCAAGCACTTCCGTATACTGCTTTCGGAAAAGGAGTCGCAACAACATTTCTTACTGATTATCAATGCCTTGGAATTAATCCATCAGCTTTAGGTTGGGGATCCGGATACGATCGCAAACATTTCACTATAGGTTCTACTGAATTTAGTTTCAGTTTGTTTTCAGACGCATTATCAACCAAACAATTGAGAGATGTCTTTTCCAATATTCGAAAATCGTATTTCGGGAAAGATAAAGAAACAAACAACATTGACCTACAAAAACAAAAGGAAACTGTCGCAATGTTTGCTAAATCGGGTATTGCGCTGGATGTAAGCTACAACTGGGGAGGTTTTGCTTTTCAATCAAAATTATTGGGCGGATTTGCATTCAGTGCCACAGAAAACTACAGCTGGTATTCCAAATTAAGTGATAAAACGAGTGATTTGCTTTTTAGAGGAAAAACATCGAGTTTATTTGATTCACTTACAATAGTTAGTGGACTTGATACCACAAAAATTGCCAATTCGGGGAATCTTCCAACAGGTTCAACGGTTATTTCGGGTTCAATGTCTGTACCGTTAAAATTATCTCAACTAACCTATGGTACTGAAATTCGCTCTGTTTGGAATCGCACCTTCAACTTTGGTTATGGAAGAAAAATAATTGGTTTTAAAGGCATTGATTTATATGGAGGTGTTGGTTTTCGCTACATCATGTCAATGTCCATGTTTAAACTAAAATCAGACAATTTGGGCTTGTATATGTTCTCCTCCACATCTCCCAAATTAAACATTGACTATCAAGATGTTCAATCAGGAAACACATCAAACATTGTATCTAAAAGTGGTTTGACTAAAAACTCTGCAGGCATCGGCTATGGCTGGGATTTTGCCGTAAGTGCGCGGTTATTTGATATGTTTAAGGTTGCCATGAGCTTCAACAATATTGGCTCTACAAAATACAAACAAAATGTATACAGAGTTTCTGATACACTTGTAACTTCATTCAGTACAAATGCAATTAACGATTACAACATAACTAAATCCCTCAATCAAATGTTAACTTCAGGAGGAATTTTGAAATTGCAGGGACAAGAAACATATGTCTCAAAAAATGCGTCTAATTTCAGGTTTGGTGCAAGTTATGAATTCAGGAAAATACTCTCTGTTGGTTTTGATGTTGTAGCTCCATTTAACAGAGAAAACCCGGGAAGCATACATAATGCCATCTTTTCATTTGGGAGTGAAATCAGACCTATTCCAATGATTGCATTGAGCTGTGGCTACGTCATGGGGGGTATTTATGCCAATAGCATTCCTATGGGAATCAACTTCATAATCGGTAATGGTCGATACGAGTGTGGTTTTGCATCTTACAATGCAGCAGCGTTGTTCAATAAAGACTCGCATTCTATTTCAGCAGCCTTTGGATTTGCAAGAGCGAGATTCTAATTGAATTTATCGGTATAAATTCTATTATACTGATTCAATAACCATGGCTGAGGCACCACCCCCACCATTACAAATACCCGCTGCACCAAATCTACCTCCCCGTTGCTTTAAAACGTGTATTAATGTAACGATGATACGTGATCCGGAATTTCCTAACGGATGACCAAGTGATACAGCACCTCCGTTGACGTCTACTTTTTCAGCATCCAATCCGAGTAATTTGGTATTTGCAATTCCGACAACAGAAAATGCTTCGTTTAATTCCCAAAAATCGATGTCATTTAGTTGCAAATTGGCTTTTTCAAGTGCTTTCGGCAATGCCTTAGCCGGTGCTGTAGTAAACCATTCCGGTGCCTGAGCAGCATCTGCGTAACTGACAATTTTAGCAATTGGCTTTAAGCCGAATTTAGCTACCGCTTCTTTTGAAGCCAAAACCAAGGCAGAAGCCCCATCGTTTAAGGTTGAAGCGTTTGCTGCAGTAATGGTCCCGTCCTTATCGAATGCAGGACGTAACGAAGGGATCTTTTCAATCGCTACATTCTTATATTCCTCGTCTTCAGAGACGACGATTGGGTCACCTTTTCGCTGTGGGACGGAAACAGGGATAACCTCATCTTTGAACTTCCCACTTCTCCAGGCTTCAGCCGATTTTTGATATGATGCAATAGCGAAACGATCCTGATCTTCTCTGGTAATTCCATATTCCTTCGCACAAAGTTCTGCACAGTTTCCCATTGGCACTTTGCTGTAAACATCTAATAGACCGTCCTTGGTTATGCCATCAAGCATTGTTATATTTCCAAACTTCACACCATTCCTGCCTTCTATGTAATGTGGAACCTGAGACATGTTTTCCATTCCCCCGACTACTACAACTTCGTTGTCACCGGCTAGTATTGTTTGAGTACCTAACATGATTGCCTTCATTCCGGAAGCACAAACCTTATTGACTGTTGTACATGGAACATCCGTACTTAATCCTGCCTCCAGTGCGGCTTGTCTTGCAGGTGCTTGACCAACTCCGGCTTGTAATACATTTCCCATAAAGACTTCATCAACGGAATCAGGCTTAAGATTACCTTTTTCCAAAGCTCCTTTAATTGCAATTGCTCCAAGTTGAGTTGCAGAAATGCTTGATAATCCACCTAAAAAAGATCCTATGGGCGTTCTTACTGCAGATATAATGAAAACTTCTTTTGTCATGATTCAATTTTTGGAGGCAAATTTAGTGAAACTATCCAGTAAATGGTGACTTCTATGAAACAAAGGAAATTAAAATTGTATCTGATTAAAAGAGAAATAATTAAATGCTAATGAGAATCTCAAGGTAGTGAAACCATATCACAGAATTTCAATGGCTAACAAAAATAATTGACGTTATAATAAATGCTCCGTATGAAACCGAGTCATTTACTAAAACAAACTCATCTGATCATCCGGATTGTTATCCGTAAAGTCCCACTCAATCGTACTATCGGATGAATGTTCATCTCCGTTTTGTTCCCCATCATCCTCTATCGCTAAATCAGCCATTTCAGTTGATTCTTCGTCTTCAGGCAAAGGTTCTGTACCTTCTATCGGATGAGTCAATAC
The DNA here is from genome assembly GCA_964526595.1 of uncultured Akkermansia sp. Taxonomy (GTDB): domain Bacteria; phylum Bacteroidota; class Bacteroidia; order Flavobacteriales_D; family Crocinitomicaceae; genus M0103. Next base: position 3,311 of record CAZGJF010000056.1, read on the forward strand.
GATTTCTTTCACTTTCAATTTAGTCAACTGATTCCCTTGAGCCTTCATTCCTTTGACTTCAATAAAATCAGCCAATTGAACTTCATTGTCAGGTAAATTTTTCGTTTCTTTTAACAATTTGTTGTAAATGATTCTGACAATCGGATTTTGAGCCGTAGAAACAGCATCTAAGAACGAGCCTTCGCTTTCACTGATAAATGACACTTTTTTATCCGATGTTACTTCACACAGAAAACGCTTGACAAAATGTAATTCTTTCTCAGCATCATAATAGACAGCAGAAATGACTCTGTTTGGATGCCATTTTTCGATGTGAATCATATCTTCATCAAAATGATTGGACAAATCAAAATTAGACAAACGATATTCACCCGTTTTATATAGCGTAAGCAACTTATCCTCACCTTTGAAAGAACCTAAGAATTTCCCTCTTCCCTCATCGTTTAAACGTCCTACAACAGAATCAAACCAAATTTTACGAGCTGCTAATGTTGATCCTCCCACCTCTTTTTGAGTGATCTTCTGGATTATTTCTTTTGTTACACGATTTCCGGCTGATTGCCGACCTTTTATCAACAAGTTACCCATATCAACATCAAAACGCAAACGCTTCAAATGAGGTCTTGGTCTAAGAAGCACATTGATTACTTCTCGTTCACCATTGGGGTGAACAGAAAAATACAACATCTTTGAGCCTTTGGAACCACGTGTAAGATCATATTCTGTATCCCGAATTATTGAGTTGACATAAAATCGTTTCATCATCGCGGGACCTCCAATTCCATCCTGATAAATCAAATGATAAATAGTTCGTTTATCTCCTTTTTTCCATACATCGGCATGCACGATTCCCTTGCCCACAAATTTCTTGTCTGCCACCTTTGTAACCATCATTTTACCTGATGAGAAAAAGATGATTATGTCATCAATTTCAGAGCAATCATTGACCGATTCCGTTTTTTTCAAGCCGTAGCCTATGAAACCCTCCTCATAATCGACATAGAGTTTTCGATTAGCAATAATAACCTTTGTAGCGTTTATAGTATCGAACACTTTGATTTCGGTCTTTCGTTCCCTTCCTTCACCAAAACGTTTCTTCAAATCTTTGTAGTAATCGATGGCATATTCTATCAGGTTACCCAATTTTTCCTTAACAGTTGTAATTTCCTCTTCGATTTTTACCAAAGCATCATCCGCTTTCGTGGAATCAAAGCGTGTAATCCGAATCATTGGAATTTGAGTCAATTTCAACAAATCCTCATCTGAAATTTCACGAATGAGCTGCTTTTTGAATTTCTCAAATCGCTTGTAGAGATAGGCATACAATGATTCACGATCATGATAATGCTTGAAATCTATGTACATTTCTTCTTGGATAAATATTTTTTCCAAGGTTGAAAAATGCCATTGACGTTCCAACTCATCCAACCTTATTTCTAATTCCAGTTTAAGTAAAGAAACTGTAGAATCGGTATTGATTTTTAGAATTTCGCTCACTCCCAGAAAACGGGGTGTATCCCTGTCAATGATTGAAGAATTTGGAGAAATTGATACTTCACAATCTGTAAATGCATACAGTGCATCCAACGTTTTATCAGGAGAGACACCGGGCGTCAGGTGAATGATTATTTCCGCTTCTGCGGCGGTGTTATCTTCAATTTTTTTGACCTTTATTTTACCCTTTTCATTTGCTTTGATAATTGATTCAATCAGTGATCCTGTAGTAGTTCCGAATGGAATTTCATGAATGATCAAGGTCTTGTTGTCCAGTTTTTTAATTTTTGCACGTACTCTGACTTTTCCTCCCCTGAGACCATCATTGTAATTGGTAAAATCAGCCATTCCCCCATTCGGAAAATCAGGTACAATCTCTACTTTCTTACCTCTTAAATGGTTAATGGACTGATCAATGAGTTCATTGAAATTATGCGGTAAGAACTTACACGCCATCCCAACTGCGATTCCCTCTGCTCCTTGAGCGAGCAATAGTGGAAACTTCATCGGCAATTGCTCAGGTTCTTTATTTCTACCGTCATAACTCGATAGCCAGTTTGTTGTTTTGGGATTAAACACTACATGCAGAGCGAATTTAGACAAGCGTGCTTCAATGTAACGGGCGGCGGCGGCTCCATCACGCAGGGTATTCCCCCAGTTTCCCTGACAATCTATTAGCAAGTCTTTCTGACCTAACTGTACCAACGCATCCCCAATAGAAGCATCTCCGTGTGGGTGATACTTCATGGTGTTGCCGATGATGTTCGCTACCTTGTTGTAACGTCCGTCATCCATTTCCTTCATAGAATGCAAAATACGTCGCTGCACCGGTTTAAGACCATCATAAAGTGACGGTACTGCACGCTCCAGGATAACATAACTGGCATAATCCAAAAACCAATTTTCATACAAACCACCTAAGGGTATGATCTTATCGTCAACAGATTTATTTTCAAATGGACTCTGGTCTTCACCTTCGTGCAAAGGATGATTTTCCAATTCGTCTTCAGCCATGTTTAAGAAGCAATTTCAAGGTTATCTGTTTCATCGATTTGTTCTTTCGGTTCAATTTGCAAATCTTTTTCAACACGCAAATTATCAATGATAAAATCCTGACGTTCTTGTGTATTTTTACCCATAAAGTAAGAAAGAATAGAGTCAATCGATGATTCTTTGGATAATAAAACAGGTTCAAGTCTGATATCAGCACCAATAAAGTGTTTGAATTCATCCGGTGAGATTTCACCTAAGCCCTTGAAACGAGTTATTTCGGGGTTTTTCCCTAACTCCTCAATGGCAGAACGACGTTCTTCTTCTGAGTAGCAATAAATTGTTTTTTTCTTGTTTCTCACTCTGAATAAAGGAGTTTGAAGAACATACACATGATTTCGTTTTACTAAGTCAGGAAAAAACTGGAGGAAGAATGTCAACAACAACATGCGTATGTGCATCCCGTCCACATCAGCATCGGTAGCAATGACAATATTATTGTAACGCAAGTTATCCATATCCTCCTCAATATCTAAAGCGGCTTGGATCAAGTTAAATTCTTCATTTTCATATACAATTTTCTTGGTCAGACCATAACAATTTAATGGTTTACCTCGTAGTGAAAAAACGGCTTGCGTATTAACATCCCTGGATTTCGTGATGGAACCGCTGGCAGAATCACCTTCTGTAATAAATAAGGTTGTTTGTTCCCTTCGTTCATCCTTCAAATCTGTCAGGTGAAGTCGACAATCTCTCAATTTTTTATTATGAAGGTTTGCTTTTTTGGCACGATCACGCGCGATTTTACGTATTCCTGAAAGTTCTTTTCGCTCACGTTCCGATTGTTTAATTTTACGCTCAATTATTTCAGCAACGTCCTGGTTTCTATGGAGGTAATTATCTAATTTATCCTTCAAAAAATCATTAATGAAGGCACGCATGGATTTACCACCCGGTTCAATTTCCTGAGATCCTAATTTAGTTTTAGTCTGAGACTCAAAAACAGGCTCAATGACTTTCACTGAAATTGCAGCTACGATAGACTGTCGAATATCTGAAGCTTCATAGTTTTTATTATAAAAGTCACGAATGACCTTTGAAACGGATTCACGAAAAGCACTTTGATGAGTTCCACCCTGTGTGGTATGCTGTCCGTTCACGAATGAATAATAATCCTCTCCGTATGTTTTACCATGCGTAAAAGCTACCTCAATATCATCACCTTCCAAATGAATAATTGGATACAATGGATCACCATCCATATTGTCTTCTAGCAAATCCTTTAAGCCATCTTTGGAATTGAATTTTTCACCATTGTAATAGATGGATAAACCACGATTCAAGTAGCAATAATTCGACATCATTTTTTCAAGGTATGCGGTTTTAAATGCATACTTCTTGAAGATGGTTTCATCCGGAGTGAATTCTACATATGTACCATTTTGTTCATCTGTTTTGGCAAGTGGTTCTTCAACTGTTAGCTCACCACGTTCAAACGCAGCCTGCTTTTTTTCTCCTTCACGAACAGCATAAACCATAAAATAGGAGGACAAGGCATTTACCGCCTTAGTACCCACGCCATTCAATCCAACAGATTTTTTGAAGGCTTTTGAATCATATTTACCGCCTGTATTCATCTTGGAAACAACTTCTACTACTTTCCCGAGCGGAATTCCACGACCATAATCACGTACACTTACTTTTCCATCTTTGACTTTGATATCTACGCGCTTACCATTCCCCATAACAAACTCATCGATGCAGTTATCAAGGACTTCCTTCACCAAAATATAAATACCATCGTCTGCAGCAGCACCGTCACCCAACTTACCGATGTACATCCCGGGACGCAAACGGATATGCTCTTTCCAATCCAGCGATCGTATATTGTCTTCGGTATATTGATTTTCAGCCATTGATTATACTAATAAATGATACCTAACAAAAATAACGAAAGATGTCTGATGAAACACGTTTAAAAACAAAGACTTTTTAACGAAAACAGGTTGAAAAGCTCACCCAATGATAATTTTCATACCATCTTCCACAACTATTGTTTTTGAAAACAACGAACATGCCTCAACTAAATGATTTTCAGTATCTTCATAACGAGCACTCAAGTGACCCAATAATAGTTTACCGACATTTGCTTGAGAAGCAATTTTTGCAGCCTGCAAGGCTGTCGAATGAAAAGTAGCCCGAGCTCTTTCAAGCATATCATGAGTAAATGTTGCTTCGTGATACAACACTGTCACTTCTCGGATCAGAGGAATAATTTTCTCACTGTATGAAGTATCTGAACAATACGCATAAGAAAACGATGGCTGTGGGTCTTTTGTATATTGTCTGTAATCATAGTCATTGCCTTCCTCATCCTTCACATTGATTCCTTGTTTCAATTTTGGATAATCCGCTAATTTCAGCCCCGTACCTTTGACTGATTCAGCCAATAACTTTCGTTCTTTTTCCTTTTCTTTTATAAGAAATCCATTAGTTGGGATTCCATGTTTTAATGGAAAAGTATGAATTTCTATCATTTTGTCTTCAAAAATCAAATCGGTTTCCCGACCACTGAGATGAATGAATTTGATAAAAAAATCAAGTTTTTGACAACCTAATTCCAATTGTGATCTGATAATTTCCTCTAACCCTACCGGTCCGTATATTGTTAGACCTTTGTCCCTACCCATCAAATGCATGGTACTCAGCAAGCCAACTAAGCCAAAAAAGTGATCTCCATGCAAATGAGAAATAAGAATATGATTAATTCGCTGAAGTTTTATTCCAAATTTTCTAAGCTGAAGTTGTGTTCCTTCTCCACAATCGATCAAGATATGTCGATCATTACAATTGATATACTGCGAACTTGAATTTCTTCTCAATGTAGGCACTGCCGCACCACTACCCAAGATAACTACCTCAAAACTCACAAATTCAACATTTCAACTGCTGTATTCTGATCAGCCGCAATTGACAACACTTTATCTAACTGTGCAATTTGAATCAATTTCATGACATTTTCCTTTAATCCACAGAGAATCAATGCACCATTTGAATCCTTGCACAATCTGTTTGCCATTAAAATAGCACTCAAGCCGGATGAATCGCAATAATTGGTAGCACTTAAATCTACAACGATCTTGTTTACACCCATTTTGTTCAATTGAATCAAAGTTGATTTCAACTCACTTGAATTTGATGCATTCAATTTATCGACATTGGATTGAATAACTGCCTCATTCTTGTTTTGGTTTGATTCAAAATTCATAACAATCCGTTTGAATAAAATTACTGAATTTCTTTTTAACGATCAATTTGAGATGCCAACAAATAAATTACAGCCATTCGAATAGCTACACCATTTTCGACTTGTTGAAGTATGATTGACTGTTTTGAATCGGCCACATCACTTGTCATTTCGACCCCTCGATTAATTGGCCCCGGATGCATAACAACAACCTCCTTTGATAAGGAATTCAAAATTTCTTTGGTCAGTCCGAACTGCATACTGTATTCTCTCAGAGAAGGAAAAAATGAAATATCTTGTCGTTCGAGTTGGATACGCAGCATATTTACGACATCACACCACTCCAAGGCTGTCCTCAAATGATGTGAGACCTTAACACCCAACAAATGAATGTATTTTGGTATAAGCGTAGAAGGACCGCATACCATGACCTCAGCTCCTAATTTTTGAAGGCAATAAATATTGGAAAGCGCTACCCTTGAATGTAGAATATCTCCAACTATGACAACTTTCTTCCCAGATACTGTACCTAGTCTTTCTTGGATAGAATAGGCATCCAATAAAGCTTGAGTTGGGTGTTCATGCGTACCGTCACCGGCATTAATTACTTTGGCATCAATTCGTTCAGACAGGAATTTAGCTGCTCCGGGATTTGGATGTCTCAGCACCACCATATCTACTTTCATTGCCAAAATATTATTAACCGTGTCAAGTAATGTCTCTCCCTTTTTAACTGAACTTCCTGAAGCACTGAAATTGATTATATCCGCCGATAATCGTTTTTCTGCCAACTCAAATGATAACTTGGTTCGAGTAGAATTTTCAAAAAACAAGTTTGCAATCGTTGTATCTCTTAAAGAAGGTACTTTTTTGATCGGACGATTAATCACTTCTTTAAATCGATCAGCTGTATCGAAAATAAGTTGAATATCTTCGGTTGTCAATTGATCAATACCGGTGAGATGCCTTACACTTAATCTATTCATTGGAGTTGGGCGTAAATAATATGACGAGATCTTCCCCTTCTATTTCTTTCCATTCAACGGAGACACGCTCCGAATTGATGGTGTCAACTGCATGACCAATATAATCAGCCTGAATAGGCAAATCACGCTGAAAACGTCGATCAATCAATGTAAGTAACTCTACTTTTGATGGTCTTCCAAAACCCATCATTGCATCCAATCCTGAACGAATTGTTCGACCGGTATATAGGACATCATCTATCAAGACAATTTTTTTGTTTTCAATTGAAAAATCAATATTAGTAACACTTGGGATGAGTGGTTTATCTCTGAGACGAAAATCATCACGAAAGAATGTCACGTCTAAGGTTCCACAAACGATGGAATGTCCTAATATCAGTTCCAAAATGGATTTCAAACGTTGTAAGACATGGACGCCTCTAGGTTGTAAACCTATTAAAATGGTCTCAGAAAAATCGTTGTGGTTTTCAATTAATTGATAGCAAAGCCTCTCAAGTGTCAATTTAAAATGAACTGCATTCAGAATGACCTGCTTTTCCATCTTTACAAAGATAAGTCATTTTATGATACATCTATCTCCTGAATAATCAAAGTCAGTTTAGCCTCCCTTTTGTTTTACGAAATACCCTTCTTTCTCCAACAAGTCAAGGATTTTGAGTTTAAAATTACCTTGAATCAGAATTTGTTGATCTTTTACAGTGCCACCTACGCCACATTTGTTTTTGAGCAGTTTTCCCAGTTCCTTCAAATCATCTTCCGAACCAACAAATCCTTCCACTAATGTAACTTCTTTACCAGCTCGTTGTTTTCTGTCTATAGAGACATATAATTTTTGTTGGTTTTTGGGCAAGGTATCAACATGATTCTCATCGTTATATTCGTAGCTGAAATCTGGATTTGTAGAATAAACAACGTTGATTTTATCTCTCTTTTTTGACATGTCTAAGCGAAAACCTCTCTTTAAATTTTAATTCAGTTCTAAAGGTACCATTATTTTGATAAATCTATCGCAAAACTAAAAATCATTTGGGTAAGGTTCTGAAAATCCGATCCCATAATCTGGAGGAAACGCCAAATGCTTTTTCAGGTTCCTTGTAATGGTGCAAAATATGATGATGCCACAAAGACTGAAGAAATTTAGGTGCTTTACGGGTATGTATACTGTAATGTATGAATGAATACACTAAATACCCCAACTCGAATCCGGGTAAAAAGAACCAAACATATTTTCCAATAAACAAATAGAACATTCCCCAAAATAAAGACAAAAACATCAGTGCGGGAACAGGAGGCATAAACAGCCGATTTGCATCTGTTGGATGTTCATGATGATAGCCATGCATGGCATAATGAAATGCTTGAATTAATTTACTTTGCCCTTCCAAATGAAAAAGATGACGATGAAGAATGTATTCTGCCAACGTCCAAAAAGTAACTCCACAACAAAAAATCAGAAAAAGAAGCCAAATAGAGAGGTTGTAATGAATATTCATCCTACCATAACAGATCTGACAAGTAATCAAAATTAGGTGAAATGATATCATAAGCTTCGGACCGCTCATGGAAAGCAACTCCATAAACTGATTTTGATACATGCGAGGTTTTTGCTTGCTATACATAAATTCTTTATTAAAAATCTATGTAACAAAATTAGATCTCTCAATTATGCCTTTGCTTGCATAATCTTTAAAAAAGGTTAAATTTCAATAACATTTAGGATAAATACCATAACTATTCTTAATTATTCAATGAGTCATGAAATTTCTTTAAAGTTTAAGAAGAATTAATCTCACAAACAACTTTTGACCTCAATTTACCAACAAATACATAGCGATAATTCTACGCCGTATTTTTTAAAGAAGATACTTATTAATTGGTGGATTAAATATCAATTTTGGCATATTTAGCATTTCGCTCGATAAATTCTCTTCTTGGTGGAACATCATCTCCCATCAGCATTGAAAATATCTGATCACATTCTGCCGCGTTTTCAATGGTTACTTGGCGTAACGTTCTACTTTCCGGATTCATGGTCGTTTCCCACAATTGTTCAGCGTTCATCTCTCCCAATCCTTTATAACGTTGGACATTGACAGAAGTTTCGCTTCCACCACCTTTCAGTTCTCCTATGAGGCGATCACGCATATCTTCATTCCATGCATATTCGGAACGGTTTCCTTTTTTCACCAAATACAAAGGAGGAGTTGCGATGTAAACGTAGCCATTTTCAATTAACTCCTTCATAAAGCGGAAGAGGAAGGTCAAAATAAGCGTCTCAATATGAGATCCATCGACATCGGCATCACACATGATAATGATTTTATGATAGCGCAATTTTTCTAGGTTGAGTGCCTTTGAATCATCCTCTGTTCCGATTCGAACACCCAAAGCAGTATAGATATTTTTGATTTCTTCATTTTCAAAAATCTTGTGCTGCATGGCTTTTTCAACATTCAAAATCTTTCCTCTAAGAGGCATAATCGCCTGAAAATGACGATCTCTTCCTTGCTTGGCTGTTCCTCCTGCGGAATCTCCCTCAACGAAATAAATTTCACATGCAGCGGGATCTTTTTCAGAACAATCTGCGAGCTTTCCGGGTAATCCGGATCCGGACATAACATTTTTACGTTGCACCATCTCACGCGCTTTGCGTGCCGCATGACGCGCACGGGCAGCCAAAATAACCTTATCTACGATTACTTTAGCCTCAGCCGGGTGCTCTTCCAAATAAGCGGAAAGCATTTCTGAAACAGCCTGACTTACAGGAGCAGTTACTTCTCTGTTTCCAAGTTTGGTCTTGGTTTGACCCTCAAACTGTGGCTCTTGAACTTTAACAGAAACGACAGCTGTAAGACCTTCACGAAAATCATCACCATCAATTTCAATCTTTTCTTTGGCTAACATTCCAGAATCGGCAGCATATTTTTTGAGTGTATTGGTAAGATACGGAAATCCCTTGTTATTGAGACCCTTGCGGCTGGTTGCACGCAAGGAAGCAAGAGCAGCGTAATTCGGCCGCCCCGGGACCGGTAGACGCACCGCCGGTTCATATACATTATTCTCCCAACTCATTTATTGAATTCAAAGATTTAATTTCCAAGATCAGGATGGGTAAATCGTGAACGCTCCAAAAGCCGCTTCCGATTCGGTGCTGGTAGAACGCACCCAAGACGCGTATACACTTCTATGCGACCATTCAAATATCTCCAGCCGTATTGCTCCTCATTCTGAACATTATGATTCACGGTTGCACGATGTGCACCATCCACCACCCACTGCGCCTGTTTTTTCCACAAAGCCGCAGCC
>CAZGJF010000057.1:0-13259 GCA_964526595.1 uncultured Akkermansia sp.
CTTTTTATCTACGATTTCAATTGCATCGTAAAATATCTTGAATGCTAAACTCTTTTTTCCATCATACATTAGGTTGTTAACGAACTTTGTAACTACCACATCGTTAAACTTCGGATCCGGGAGAATAGCAATTTTTTTGGCTTTTCTTCTTCTCATCTCAATAATGCTTTAATTATTTTTGTTTAGGGCGTTTTGTACCGTACTTTGATCGACGCTGTGTTGTTCCTTCAACTCCTGCAGTATCTTCAGCTCCCCTTACGATGTGATAACGAACACCTGGTAAATCTTTCACCCTGCCACCACGAACCAAAACTAAAGAGTGTTCCTGTAGGTTGTGACCTTCACCACCAATGTATGCATTGACTTCTTTACCGTTTGTTAAACGAACCCTAGCTACCTTTCGCATAGCAGAGTTTGGCTTCTTTGGAGTGGTTGTGTAAACTCTGACACAAACTCCTTTGCGCTGTGGACATGAATCAAGTGCAGCAGACTTACTTTTTCTGACTACCGCTGTTCTTCCTTTGCGAACTAATTGTTGAATAGTTGGCATAAAATACTCTTAATTTTACAATATACTACAAACTCAAAACGCTCTTTGAGGGGTGCAAAGATACTACTTTAATGTGATTATGCAAGAACTAATTCAAAAAAAGTGCATTTTTTTCACAATTTATTGTTTGTTTTTAATTTAAGACAAAGAAAAAATGACTAAAAGTTCTGTGATACTTATATTTAAGCTGTAGTGAGGCGGAGTTATTTTTCGGGGATTAATTCTATCAAATTAGGAAGATAGGAATAAATTTTAATAAACATTTTTGGTGTTTTTTTATTCGCATTTTAATTTATGATGATAATATCTCGGAGTATGTGTGTAATTTGGGTTAGTTTTTTGTGCTGTATTCATTTTGTAAACAAGTTTGATAATGCGATTACCAAAAGTCAATGAAAAGCGATTCATTTAGTTTCTAAACTGTTTTAACTATGAGAAGTTCATTATGCATCTTATTGATCTGTATTCAATCGACGATTTGTAGTCAAAATCTATATTTCCCTCCGCTGGACGATTACATGTGGGAAACTGCATCCCCTACTGCAGATTTGGGTTGGTGTGATAATGAAATAACACTTTTATATGAATACTTAGAACAACAGAACACAAAAAGCTTTATCGTACTGAAAGATGGTAAAATAGTATTAGAAAAATACTTTGATGCATTTACAAAAGACAGTCTGTGGTATTGGGCATCAGCCGGAAAAACGCTGACTGCGTTTCTCATCGGTAAAGCACAAGAAGAAAATTATTTGTCTATCTCTGATGCTACTTCAGATTATTTAGGAGAGGGTTGGACGAACTGTACCATAGAACAAGAATCAGACATACATATTTTTCATCAACTTACAATGACAAGTGGTCTTGACGATGGAGTTTCAGACAATCATTGTACATTAGATACGTGTTTAAATTTCCTATCAAACCCAGGTTCTCGTTGGGCTTATCACAATGCGCCCTATACACTTTTAGAAAAAGTAATTAACGTCTCAACAGGTACCTCCATAAATAATTACATGCAAACCAAACTGAAGTTAAACACAGGCATGACGGGTTTTTGGACCTATGTTGATTACGACAATGTATATTTCAGCAATGCCAAAAGTATGGCTAGATTTGGATTACTAATCCAAAATAACGGCGTTTGGAATAGCGACACTTTGTTACATGATACAATCTATTACAATCAAATGACAAATACAAGTCAAGATTTAAATCTGTCATATGGTTACCTATGGTGGCTGAATGGTAAAGAATCATTCATGATGCCTACATTACAGGGTGTATTTCCCGGTTCTTACGCTCCCGAGGCTCCAAGTGATATGATTGCGGGGTTAGGTAAAAACGGACAAATATTGAGTATTTCCAAAAGCAAGGGGATTGTTATTGTTCGAATGGGTAATCAAGCAGATGGTGGGGATGTGCCAACAATGTTATGCAACAACATTTGGAAAAAACTAAATGCTGTCATGTGCAACAGTTCAAGTATTGAAGAAACTGAATTCAATAAGCAGAGCATTTGGTATCCTAATCCTGCGCATGATAAAATTCATTTGAATCTACCGGATTCAAGAGATATCAAAATAACTTTGAGTACACCACTAGGTGAAACTTTAATGATTATCGATTAGCAAAATGAGATTGAAATAAGTAAGCTTGATAAAGGTATTTACTTTATATCCATTGACGCAAATGGCTCCAAAATCAAACAAAAGCTAATTAAGGATTAAATTGAATCAACCAAGGATATGCTACCATAAGTCCGCCATCACAAATACAGTACCCTTAAAATCTGCAACTTTTTGAGCGTATTGATTTGAAATTAAAACATGATAAATTCCAGTCGTCTTACCTCGGTGAACTTCAGTAGCAACAGCCGTAAGAATGTCTTGATTTTGAACTTGACGTATGTGCGAAATTGATGACTCAATGCTAACACATTTCATTCCATGGGCATTTGAAGCAAAAGCCAATGCTGTATCTGCAATTGAATAACTTATTCCACCATGAAGAATACCAAAACCATTGAGCAATAATTGCGTAATTGGAAGACGCAGTTCACAAAACCCCTTTCCAATCGAAGTTACCTCAATACCCAACCATCTGCTAAACGAATCATTGGCCATCATGATTTCAACAATTTCTTTTGGAGATTTCATTGTTTTTTTATGATTCAATTATATTATCTACAGCAATTATCCCGGTTATTTCAGGGGCAATTTTCTTCAATGATTCTTCCAACCCTGCCTTCAAAGTCATTGAATTCATAGAACACTCTTTACATGCTCCGAGCAACTGAACTTTTACAATTCCTTCTTCAGTTATCCCAACTAGCTTTATATCTCCGCCATCATCATTCAAAAATGGACGAAGTTGATCAATGATTGCGATCACTTTTTCTTCAACATCTGTTTTGTTAAACACCATAAACTACCTTATACAAATTCTTTAATTTTTAAGTTGCATTAACTGTGTGACAAAATTAGTGGTTATTTGTTCAAAGGCGCCTGCGATAATTGTTCCATCTTGAAAAACTGCAGGTCTTCCGATATCTCCTGCTTCTCTGATACTTTGAATCAATGGGATATGTCCCAGAAATGGAACTGACATACCCTCAGCAAGATTTTTGGCCCCATCACGACCAAAAATATAGTATCGGTTTTCAGGAAGTTCTGCCGGAGTAAACCACGCCATATTTTCAACAACTCCGATTATTGGGACATTGATGGAATCCATTCTAAACATATTGATGCCTCTTCTTGCATCGGCAAGTGCAACCTCCTGAGGAGTTGATACGATAACCACCCCATCTAAGGGAATTGATTGTACTAATGTCAAGTGAATGTCCCCGGTGCCCGGTGGTAAATCAATTAATAAAAAATCCAATTCCCCCCAAAAGGCATCCGTAAAGAGTTGATTCAATGCTTTTGCAGCCATTGGGCCTCGCCAAACAACTGCATTTTCACGATCAGTAAAAAACCCAATTGAAAGCAGTTTAATACCCTCTCTTTCAACAGGCTTTATTTTTGAGATTCTGTCTACATCAATCATCGTTGGACGTTCATCGACAAGATCAAACATAGTCGGTATCGATGGTCCGTAAATATCAGCATCTATTATGCCTACAGAATAGCCTGCTTTGATGAGACCACCTGCAAGATTTGATGTGACAGTAGATTTACCAACTCCACCCTTACCGGACGCAATTGCAACAATATTTTTAACATCCGGAAGTATTTTTCGATGAACTTTTTTCTGTTCAACGGGCATCCCTTTTACGGTACATTGAACAGAAATATGTTTACCAAAAATTCTTTTTAAATTAAACTCAACAGCTTCTTTCATACGCATTCTCGCGTGAAGAGCAGGATTTGAAAGGTTCACTTGTAAGTGGATTCGATTTTCGTCAAATGAAAGATTTTCAACCAGATTGAGTGTAATAATATCCTTTTTCAAATCTGGTTCAATGACAACGCTTAAAGCATTTAAAATGTTTTCCCTATTTAACTCCATGAAAACAAAATTAACTAAATCTACAGATTGTTACTTGATGGTTCGATTGGATGAATGATTTAAGGCATCAAAAGATTTGATAGATTTTACCAGCAGAACGATTAACTCTTTTTTAACACCATCTTGATCGCATTGAAGCTCATAGTTAACTTCTCCAATTTTTTTTTGTCCATAAACATAATATGAACGGTGTAATTGTCCAAGCTTACTAGATGAACTTTGAATTCCCTTAACATTCAATGTTTTTTCAAACACGATCATATCCTTTTCATTTAAGAGATAACGTACATTGAAAATATGTTGATTGTTGAGCTGATTTCTCATCTTTGCAACAAGATCATTTCGATTACCATAATCTTCAATTAACAATTGAAACTGTTGCCCTAACTTTATTTTCCACTTAAAATCATTTTCTTGGTGTTCAACTTCGGGTATTGTGACCGCACCTATTTTCACCGTTTCATCCGGAAGCATGATTTGTGCAGGTATTTCAAATGGGGTGAGGTTTAATGGTATAAAATCCATTAAGTTATCATCGAAAACAATTTTTTTATCTTCATTGATTTTTTTACCTTCATTAGTTGTGCAAGCAAAAAGTAAAAAAAGAGAAAATAAGCCAAGTTTAAAGCCAATTTTTAGCATATTGAATACGATGTAAATTAAACCATGATTAAAACAATCTTGTAAAACGATTTTTTTACACTTGAATTCGTTTTAAGAAGGTATCAAAAGTACTTAAATAACTGGTATTTCTGAGATCAATAATTGTATGCCTGAATCAATAAATAGGGAAAACCATTCTTTTTATTTTCTATTTAGGGAAACCAATCGATTTCTTTACATTTCTGCCTATTTTTGTCTTTGTAATTAATAAAAAATAAAAAAATGAAAATTGCTTCGATTTTAAGTCAACCAACTATTGGAACTGAAATTCATGTAAAAGGATGGGTACGCTCATTCAGAAGCAATCGATTTATTCAGCTCAATGACGGATCCACTATTCATTCTTTGCAAGCAGTTGTCGATTTTGAGCAATTCAATGAAGTTGTTTTGAAAAAAATTACTACCGGATCCGCCATAGGTCTTAAGGGAAAACTTGTACATTCTCAGGGAACAGGTCAAGCAGTTGAACTTCAAGTATCAGATATTGATATTATCGGAGAAGCAAACCCTGATGATGTGCAACGAACAATCTTGCAACCCAAAAAACACAGTCTTGAATTTTTACGTGAACAAGCACATTTGCGTTTTCGGACAAACACCTTTGGTGCTGTTTTTAGAATCAGACATGCGGTTGCATTCGCTATACACAAGTTTTTTAATGATAAAGGATTTTATTACATACACACTCCCATCATTACCGGATCAGATGCTGAGGGAGCGGGTGAAATGTTTCGTGTTACCAACCTTGATGCTAAAAATCCTCCGTTGAATGAAGATGGTACTGTCAATTTCAAGGAGGACTTCTTTGGCAAACCTGTCAACCTAACTGTTTCAGGTCAATTAGAAGCAGAATTGGCAGCTTTAGGATTGGGACAAGTTTATACTTTCGGACCGACCTTTCGCGCTGAAAATTCTAATACATCTAGGCATTTGGCCGAATTTTGGATGATTGAGCCTGAAGTCGCATTCAATGACTTGCAGGATAATATGAATTTAACCGAAGAATTTTTGAAATATCTCTGCAACTACGTTATGCATGAATGCTTTGAAGATTTAAAGTTTTTGAATGATCGAGAGGCACAAGAACAACTTCAAAAACCTCAACATGAACGAAACGATCTATCACTAATTGAACGCTTACAGTTTGTTGTAACCAATCAATTTAGACGACTAACTTATTCTGAGGCGATTGATATTCTGAAAAATTCAAATCATTACAAGAAGAAAAAATTTCAATATGACGTACAATGGGGTATAGACCTTCAGAGCGAACATGAGCGGTATTTGGTTGAGAAAGAATTTAAATGTCCGGTAATATTAACAGACTATCCGGCTGAAATCAAAGCCTTTTACATGCGTCAAAATGATGACGGCAAAACGGTTGCTGCCATGGATGTACTTTTCCCAGGAATAGGTGAGATTGTTGGTGGTTCACAAAGAGAAGAACGCCTAGAGTTATTGAAATCAAAATGTAAGGATTTTAATATTGATGAATCGGAATTATGGTGGTACTTGGATACCAGAAGATTTGGATCTGTGCCTCATGCGGGCTTCGGATTGGGTTTTGAACGAATGATTATGTTTGTGACCGGCATGACAAACATCAGAGATGTCATTCCCTTTCCCAGAACACCTCAAAATGCAGATTTTTAATTACCTATCATAGAGGTAACCCAACCCTAATAATGCTATTGAGAAGTCAATCAAAGCAAAATATAATTCAGAATTTGTTTTTTTGCTGAAGGTAATCAGAATAGCAGTGATTAATAGCGCAATATAGAAAAAACCAAATGAGTGTTTGAAAGTATCACAAAGTCCAAAAACAAATAGTAATGAAATAGCAACAACTTTTGATTTTTTGATTCCTATAACTTGTGGTAAAGTTCTTAAAAAAGGCGGATCTCTGTCAACATCTTGGATATCAAATGGGATTGTCAGAGCAAAAAAATAACAAGGAAATACGATTAATTCGGTGTTAAATCCCAGCCATTCAACGTGTTCGTTGGAAAAAGGAAAAGCAATCAATGCTAAGGTCCAACACCAAGCAATCACCAATGACTTCAAAAAAGGTAACTGCCTCAGACTCTTTCCAAAAACAGGTGTAATATAAAAAAAACAAATGAGGCCAATTGAAAGTAATAATATCAGACTGCTGACCGATATAGGGTTAATCAAATAAAAAGAAAAAATCAATAAAAAAAGGGCAAAAAAAGTCAATAACAGCAACATATGCCTATGTTTGGAAACAAAATATAATGTTGGTGAAGATGCAATTCTATGTGTTTTGAACAAACGATGAAAATTATAAACAAACAGTACTCCGGCAAAAGTATATGTTGCATATTTAAGTAGAATTGATCTCTCAAAACTCTGAGACAAGATACCTACAGTTAATAATGTTGCACAAATAGCAATAAGTATATTTGAGTAAATTAATAATCGAACAAAATTTTTCATCAATAGTCCTGTCTATTGGATTTCTCTCAAAACCTGGTCAATGGTAATGGCATTCATACAAGAACATTGTTTCTTATTTTGACACAAAAGACAGTTAGAGTCATTTACCAAACAAACAACATTTTTACCTAGAGGTTTCCATCTACCGGGATGAATCGGTCTTTTGGCAACGAATAATCCAATTGTTCTGATTCCGCTCAATCCGGCAATATGAAGTGGTCCTGTAGAACATGCAATCAAATTCTTAACGCGGGCGATCAATGTGATAAGTTGTGCCAAAGTTAATTTTCCGGTTGTATCAACTATGTAAGGATGGTTTGGGATATAAGGACTAAACATTTTCCCCTCCGGTTCTGTTCCGGTAAAAAACACAGCATACCCCAAGTCAACCAAATAATTGGATAACTCGATGTAAGATTCAACCGGCCATTCTAATGCACTTCCTTGTGATTTGGGATGAAGAATTACAGTTTTAGGATTGTTAATCAGGATACGTTCATACTCAACTGGCAAGACCGCATGCTGTTTTTGTTTAAAATAGTTAATCGAATCCGAACATGATTCAAAGGTTGGAATTGACTTTAACCCAAAAGGTTTCATTAAATAAAAGTTCAACTGTGCTTCGTGTAAATCTGAGTTTTTTCTTGAAAAATTGATACGATGAGAACAAGTAAGAAGGTGAAAAAACCGATGAGAAGTCCCAATACGAATAGGTATTCGTGCTTTTTGAGCCAAAGATGCAATTTCTTTATTTGGAAAGATGTGTACTATTGCATCAGCATTTAAACTTGAAAAATAGTTTATTCTTTGAGATGAAGGCATGTTTTGAATTGTATTCCAATCAACAAATTGATCTATCGGTTCGAAACAGTGCACAATCTCTTTGGTATATGCTTTTCCCAAATAGATCAGTTTGACATCTTTCAATTGAGACTTCAACCAAACACAAACCGGCAAAGTAAGTAATACATCACCGATACTATCAGTTCTTGACAGTATGATTGTTTTCATAATACAATTGTCTTAGTAATGAGTACTTTCTATACGTAGCAAAAGCACTTAGATACGAAATTTGAAGACCCGTTTTCCCATCCAAAAAACCTCGTTTGATAAAAAATGACTTGAAAAATTGAGCAATGGTTTTAAGATAAATCACGAAAGGTGACTTTTTTTTACGCATTTTATACATTTCTTTCGCTGCAATTTTTCCAAAATATTCAATTTGTTTCAGATGATCATCTTTGGTGTAATAAGAATAATGCAAAATATCACCATACAGCTTTCCAACAGGGAAATCCACAATTAATTTGTCATGCGGATTCACACCTCCCCAAACTGCTTTTCCTTTACGAACCAATCTAATTTTTTCATCCGGATACCACCCACAATGATGAACCCATTTTCCACAGTAATTTGTGAGGCGATGAAAAGAATACGCGTTCTTTGAGGGTTGTGAATTTTTCCATACCAGCAATGATTCGATCAATGTATCACTTAGAGCTTCATCAGCATCCAAGGACAAAACCCATTCATTTCTACATTGCTGAAGAGCAATGTTTTTTTGCTGAATATGCCCTTCAAATTTATGCTTTAAAAACCTTACTTTAAATGATTTGGAAATATTTTCGGTTTGGTCGGTCGAATAAGAATCAACTATTACAATTTCTTCAGCTATTTGTTGAACAGATTCCAAACAACGTTGAATGTTTCTTTCTTCGTTGTATGTAATAATAGCGACTGAAATCTTTGGAAGCATTGCATTTTTATCAAGATGCGTATAAATCATCTCACACGAAGTCGTTGACCAACAGTGAGCCGATTAACATTTACTCTCGGATTTAATCTCGATAAGTCATTCATTGACAAATTATACTTGTCAGCAATCTTAGAAAAGGTATCACCCGACCTTACATTATAGTATTTTTTGGTCACTTTCGGAGGATTGTTCACGACGGGAACTGTTTCCTTTTTGATATTTTTATGGGATTTTATTTTTAATCGTTGCCCAACGTATATATTTGATGTTCTTAAGGCATTCCATTCCATAATTTGTTCAATTGTTACTCCATATTGGTTGGAAATGGCGTGCATGGTTTCCCCGGCTTTAACCTTGTGGTATACAAAAGAATCCAAAATAGAGACAGCTGGTATTTCCAATGAATCAGCTAAAGAATCAGTCGATATAGGAACGACAATAGGTGGTGGTGGAGCAACCGGAGTTGGAGCATATACTGCTTCTTCCAATGTGTACAAGCTATCCTCGAAACTTACAAGCAGTCCTATTTTCTCCAATGGGCCTGATATACATTGGTTTGGAATAGTAGAAGGGATATAGGTGGTTTTATAAATTGGATTTAATGATTTGATATCTTCAAGATCCCATCTGATTAATTTAGAAATCGTCTGCATGTGAACACCTTTTGTCAAACACATGGTATCTAATTGCACATAATGAATATTGGGCTTTAAGGGTATGATATTGTGCTCAGCGTGGTAAGTCAATAAATAAGTAGCAGCAATAAAATTGGGTACATACCCCTGAGTTTCAGAAGGCAAAAATGGTCTGACTTCCCAATACGTTGTTTTATTACCGGATCTTCTGATTGCTTTATTTACGTTTCCGGGACCTGCATTATAGGCTGCTAAAGCCAAATTCCAGTCACCATAAATGCCATAGAGCTGTTTCAGATAACGACATGCGGCATCAGTTGCCAAAACAGGATCCATTCGCTCATCAATATAGGAATTTTCTTTTAACCCATAATATTGGCCGGTTCCGTACATAAATTGCCACAAGCCTAAGGCTCCAGCTCGTGATTTCACTTGAGGACGCAAACCGCTTTCAATAACGGACAAATATTTCAACTCTATTGGCAGCCCGTATTCTGATAATTTTTCTTCAAACAAATCAAAATAAAGTGCGGAACGGCCCAATACAACTTTTATGAATCCCCTCCTATTATTGACAAAAAACTTAATGGTTGACAATGTTATCGGGTTGCAATCCAAATGAAAGGGACTCATTTCACTCAGTTTCTTCAGTCGATTACAATATACCTCATCTGAAAATTCGGGGACGTCATCTTGTACGTAATTTAGTGCGCGGATTATGGAATCATAATTGTTTTGATTGGCATAATCAATCAAAAATAGTTGCAAGCTTTGTTCAACCGTATTAATGAACGCGTCTTTTTTAAGTGTATCACCCGGCCGAATTAAGTGTGCCGGTTTTTGAGCAACTGTAGAAAATACGAACGCAAAGGACACCAAAAACATGTAAATCCTGCTCATATTTAGCTTAATATTTGTTCAAGATATGAAGAAATACTCAATAATTTCCTTTCATCAAAATGATTACCCATCAGCTGAATACCAAAAGGCATGCCATTGGAGTGCTTACCAAAAGGTAAGGAAATAGCAGGATTACCAGTTAAATTAGCATGTACAGTAAATATATCCTGCAAATACATTTGAATCGGATCTTTAACGGCCCCCAGTTCAAAAGCAGTGGAAGGTGTTGAAGGCATCAGAATCACGTCGAAATCAGCAAAAATAGCTGCTGTTTTATCTTTCAAAATACGACGAACTTTTTGCGCTTTTGTATAGTATGCATCATAGTATTCGTGAGATAAAACAAACGTTCCGGTCATGATCCTGCGTTGCACTTCAGGTCCAAATCCTTCTGATCGGGATTTTTTATATGTATCCTCTACCCCACTTGCTACGGAACTTCGATAACCATAATGCACCCCATCATAGCGCGCTAAATTGGATGATGCTTCGGCTGTTGTTAACACATAATAAGCGGGAACCATGTAATCTAAATACGGAAAAGAAACTTTTTCTACAACATGTCCCTGCTGTAACAATTTGGTTTGAATGTCTTCAACAAAGCGAACGATCTCATTATCTGTACCTTCAGTTTCCAAACTCTCTGAGATAATTGCAATTTTTAATGATTCGGCAGATTGAAAGTTGGAATATATCTCAACGGGTTTACTTGAAACAGTTGCATCAAATTCATCTTTTCCCGACATGACCTCGAGTAAGAGTGCTGCATCTTCCAATGAGTTTGTGAAAGTACCAATTTGATCAAAGGATGAAGCATAAGCTAATAATCCATATCGACTAATTCTGCCGTAAGTTGGTTTCAAGCCATATGTTCCTGTGAATGATGCAGGCTGACGAATAGATCCTCCCGTATCACTACCAAGCGATGCAGTGCATAAACCTGCTGAAACAGCTACTGCTGAACCACCTGATGAACCGCCGGGAACCATCTTTGGATTCAAGTTGTTTCTAACAGAGCCAAAAAAGGAGTTCTCATTGGAACTTCCCATGGCAAATTCATCACAATTCAACCTTCCGATAATCACTGCATCCTCATCTATCAGTCGTTGAACAGCAGTTGCGGTATAAAGAGAAGTAAATCCTTTCAGAATGTTAGATGCGGCACTTACCTGATGTCCTTTGTAACACAAATTATCTTTAATGCCTATAACCATCCCTGCCAGTTTACCGGCTGTTCCGTTCAATCTCTTTTGGTCAATAAGTAGAGCTTGTTCGATCGCTGAATCTTCAAAAACTTCCAAAAATGCATTGAGTCCACTATTTTCTTCAATGGAAATGATGTACTCTCGGACAATATCCAAAAGAGTGATTCCGGAAGCAAGAGCGACCTTTACTTCAGTCAATGATTTGTACATCAAAAGAAGGATTTAAGAATTTTTATCTACCGTAGATTTAGATTCTGACTTATCGTCATCTTCAGTTTTGGAAGCGTTCTTGAATTCTTTAACACCTTGTCCAAGTCCTTTCATCAATTCAGGTATTTTTTTACCGCCAAAAAGTAAAAGAACTACAGCCAAAATAAGGATAATATGGCCGGGACTTAACATTGCTCCTAAAATCATTGTTTTTAATTTTAATTTCTACAAATTTAAGTATTTCCCTTGAATTAGCAGTTTGAGAACTGAAGGCATTCTTAATAAAGAAAAAAATGCTTTTTTGAATGATATTAAACAAGATTTATCAAATTCTATAATTTTCTAGCGACTTCAACCTCTTCAAAAGCTTCAATGATATCACCAATCTTAATATCATTAAACTTATCGATATTTAAACCACATTCGTAATTATTCTTTACTTCTCTAACGTCATCTTTAAAGCGTTTGAGTGAACCAAGTAAACCGGAATGTATCACTATTCCATCTCGAATAAGACGAATTTTTGAGGTACGCTTAATCAGACCATCCAACACAAAACAACCTGCAATTGTTCCAACTTTTGAAATATCAAAAGTTTCTCTGACCTCAGCAGAACCGATAATATTTTCTTCAATATCTGGAGACAACATTCCTTCCATCGCCGATTTAATTTCTTCAATCGCCTTGTAGATTATAGAATACAATCTAATATCTATCTGTTCTGATTCAGCCAATTTTCTAGCCGACTGAGAAGGACGAACTTGAAAACCTATAATGATTGCATCAGATGCTGATGCGAGGTTCACATCTGCTTCAGAAATAGCTCCTACTCCTTTGTGTACAATATTTACCTGAATTTCTTCTGTTGATAAGCGGAGTAATGAATCAGACAATGCTTCAATCGAACCGTCCACGTCACCTTTAACAATGATATTCAATTCTTTGAAGTCACCAATTGCCAATCTGCGACCAATTTCATCAAGCGTTATGTGTTTTGTTGTTCGTAAGCCTTGCTCTCGATATAATTGTTCACGTTTTGTTGCAATTGATTTAGCCTCACGTTCATCATCCATCACATGAAACTTATCTCCGGCACTTGGTGCACCATTGATTCCCAAAATGGAAACCGGTTGCGAAGGTCCGACCTGAATTAAGTTATGCCCATGCTCATCATGCATTGCCCTCACACGACCGTAATTTCGACCTACCAAAACAACATCTCCAATTTTTAAAGTTCCTGCCTCGACTAACATATTAGTCACATAGCCTTTCCCCTTGTCCAAAGATGATTCAATGACCGTTCCAAGTGCATTTTTATTTGGGTTTGCTTTTAAATCAAGAATTTCTGCCTCCAACAAAACTTTTTCAAG
>CAZGJF010000058.1:0-12804 GCA_964526595.1 uncultured Akkermansia sp.
GCATAGCGTTCAGGGGTCTTTCGATGACCATTTTTTTCCAGATATGCTGAAAAAATACTCTTTACGGTTGTTTGTAGTTCCTGTGAAGACATTAATAGTTGGAAAGCAACAAATTTAGTGATATAATTTGATTATTAATTTTAAAACGTGTCCTATTTGAATTTGTTAAACATTGTAACGGTAAGAAGTTTTAGCATATAATCAAATCTTGATATTTTATTAACGCAAAGAATCATTATAAAAATAATGTTTCGGTGAGTTGCTGTCATAAACAAACTAACGAGTAAGGCACAGTTTATTTTAAATCAATCTTTGACATTTATCACTTTGCAAAATGATATTCATCATATTTTAAGTATGAAGAATTAAGAACCTTTGCATGATAAGGGAGATTAGTTTTAACAATTAAATTAAATGGTTATGAGTACACAAGAATCTATTTACAAACAGCACGAAGAAAACACAGAGTGGACAAACAAATTGAATTTCTATGGGGAGGAGATTTCCATTTTGAGTGGTAGGTTAGCAGAAATAACCACTAAAAATTCAAATAAGGAGATGCTCTCTGAAGTTGAACATTTTCAAAATCAATTCATCATTCAGCAGAATAACATTGATGAGATTAAACATGGAATAAAAATGAATGAAGAATCTATACAGAGAGATTAATAATAATCCTACCGCAGCTGATCATCGTAAAACTGAATACCATGCAAAAGAGAAAGATCTTGTAGCAACATTTGAAACGAATTTTAACGAATTAAAGAACTCTTTCAACCGTTTTGCTTCGAAGTGGATGTAATTAACAGTGGTTGGTTATTAAACCATCCAATTATTCGACTAAAGTATTGTAAAATTGGCATTTATTGAAGGAGATCACCGAATAACCTGTTTTAAAGAAGCAGGTTATTCATTTTATGAGACCATAATTCTAATTAAAACTCATCTTCTTCGAAAGAATCACTTTCTTCGAAATCTTCTTCAACATCTTGACTTTTATAATTTATCAAGTCAGACTCCCAATCGTCCGAATCATCATCAAAAAAACGATTGTTTTTACCGCTTTTTTTATACGCACTCATTTTAGGCTTTTTAGCTTTACCATCAACAATATCACGATCGTTTTGCTTCTTGTCTTTTTCCTTCTTTCTAACTTCTGTTTTGAGAGAATCTAAAACCGGAGGAGTAAAGTCTGTCGTATTAATTTTACTAGAAAAGCTTGACTTTTCAGTTCGGTCTTCAGAAAGAGTATTCGAAGAATTTCCTACACTTCTGTGTTCATAATTTCGAGAGAAATTTTGCTCCCTCTTGGGGCGATTATCCGAACGTTGTTCCGCTTCTTTGACTGCAATTGATCTGCCATTCAAAGTGAAACCATCCAAGCTTTTGATAGCATTCATGGCTTCATCGCGATCAGGCATCTCAATGAACCCAAACCCTCTAGATTTCCCTGTTTCTTTGTCTAAGGCAATCGTAGCCTTGATTACTTTACCGTATTGTTGAAATGTCTCTTTCAACAAATCATTAGTGACACCAAAATCCAATTTGGCTACAAAAATACTCGTCATAAAATGAATTAGAACAGCTATTTAGTTTTAAAAAGTTATTAAAAATCGAAAATAGAACTTTTTTTTGTTGTTTTCCAAATTTGTGCTGTATTTTTATTAAAAAAAGAGATGAACGCACTAATTCTTGGAGCAAGTGGACTCGTTGGGCATGAATTACTAGAGTTATTGATCGCCGATGTTCGATTTGAAAAAATTGACTTGTTAAGTCGTCGTGAATTGGATATTCGCAATATCAATGTAACAAACCATGTTGTAGATTTCTCAAATCTTGAAGAATTACCAATTCACCATCATGTAGATGTTTTGTTCATCACATTTGGCACAACAATCAAAAAAGCAGGTTCTCAAGCGAAACAATGGGAAATTGATGTGGACATTCCAACGATGATTATGAAATATGCCCTAGCTGTGGGAACAAAAAGATGTGTTCTTGTTTCCGCTTTGGGTGTCAGTCTTAAGTCTCCGTTTTTTTATCAACGTATGAAAGCTCAATTGGATGAAAATGCGAAACTTATGCATTTCAGCCAGTTAATTCTGGTAAAACCATCCCTTTTGGAAGGTCCCAGACCTGAAAAACGGAAAGCAGAAAAAGTTTCCATTTTACTTGGTAACGTGATCGCAAAAACAGGTCTGATTAACAGATATCGTCCGGTAGCATCTATCAATGTCGCCAAATGTATGATTCAAGCTGTCTATGACTTACCAATGGGGGTGCACGAAATTCACTCATCTGAAATCGACAAGTTTGCGGAAAAATACACACATCATGAACTTGATCTAAATAATTGAATCTTGACAAAAGTGATCTTACAAAGCCTCTTTTTAGCTAAGTAAGTTCAAAACAATCTGATTCTTTCGTAATTTCGAGGACTGGTTTATGCGCTTCGCTTCAGACATATCATTGTTTTGGCTCATACCTTGGGCTGTTTTGTGCACAATACTGGCTTTTTGGTATTATTCCAACAACACTTGGTTTAATCAATTAAATAATAAATGGCAATGGGGGTTCAGGATTCTCCGATCCCTTTCGTTGTTTTTAATCGGACTTTTACTGTTTGGCCTCATCTTTGAAGCTATTGAGAAACGAATAGAGAAGCCGATTATCATTAGTCTAATTGATGATTCCGCCTCCATGAAAAACTACCGTGATAGTAACTTAATTGAGCAACAGATTTCTAATTATCGAAATGCACTAAGTGAACAATTGGACAAATCATACGAAATTGTTGAAATGACTGTCGGCTCAGATGTAAAATATTCCGGAGATATCCGGTTTAACGATTCCTACTCCATTCTTTCAGAGGGATTTGAAAAAATAAACACTGATTTTTACAGTCGCAACATCGGTGGAATAGTGTTTATTTCAGACGGAAATTTCAACAAGGGTATCAATCCTGTTTATGCCGCAGAAAAAATCAATCTAACTCCGGTATTTTCATTAGCTATTGGAGATACAATTCAAAAAAGAGATCAATACATTAAAAACGTTTTTGCTAATAATATCGCTTTCTATAAAAATAAATTCCCTGTCGAAGTGGACATTGAAGCTGTCAAAATGGGAAAAGGAACAACAACAGTTTCATTGTCCAATAATGGTAAAATAATAGCTTCACAACAATTAACATTCAAAAATGGTAAACGTGATTTTGAACATATCAGTTTTTTGATTGATGCCGACAAAATTGGATTCAACGCATACACCGTTACGTTGAAAAAAGAATCTAACGAACAAAATTATGTGAACAATACCCGCGTTTTCTATGTCGAAGTTATTGACTCAAGAAGTAAAGTACTGATTATTTCCGGTGCCCCACATCCGGATATTTCAGCTTTGAAACAGGTTTTGGAAACTGATCAGAATACAGAGATAGAAACCCATTTATTCAGTGAGTGGGACAAACAAATTCACAAAGCCGATTTAATCATCTGGCATGAGCCGGGTGTAGATTTTGACCTTGCCTTTCACAATCAACTTATGAATAAAAATAACCCTATTCTTTATTTCATAGGTCCAAACACTGACGCTTCCGTAATCAAAAGATTGTCCATCGGATTAAACATTGAAAAATCAAATCAAACAGACGAGATTCAGGGGACATTTAACAATGATTTTCAACCATTCGAATGTTCAGATGTCGTCAAAAAGTCGTTTAACTACTTTCCTCCTTTAAAAACAAAATTCGGAAATATGCAAGTCGTTGGAAGTACAGAAACTATTTTGTACCAACGCTTAGGAAACATCATCAAAAAAGAACCCTTAATGTATTTTAACAAACGAGGAAAAACGCGTTATGGAGTTATTTTTGGTGAAGGAATTTGGAAATGGAAAGTGAACGACTTCGTTAGAAACAACAACACAGATGCTTTTGCTGAGTTTTTCCAAAAAACTGCTCAGTACTTGGTTGTGAAACAAAATTCTTATCCACTGCAAATTAATTTACCCAAAAGATTTACCAAAGACGAGGAAGTAATTGTCAATGCAGCCTTTTATAATGAAGCCATGCAAGCTATTACTAAACCTCAAATTAAAATCAAACTAACAGATGAAAAAGGAAAACAATCGATTTTTCAATTTGCAGTATCTGGAGACTTTTACAAACTTTCATTGGGACGACTGAAACCGGGAAAGTATCTATGGGGGGCTTCAACGACATTTAATGGAAAGGTCTATCAAAAATCAGGAGTATTTGTAGTAGAAGATTTGGCAGTAGAAAGTTTAGATACCTATTCAAATCATCAGGTCATGTATCAATTGGCATCCAAAACAAAAGGGCAGTTTCATTACTTGAAGGACTTTCAAAAAACAATTAACCTCATTAAAAATCGAGATGATATTACCAGTATTTCATTTACTGAAGCATCATTTAACGATCTAATTGATTATAAATTATTATTTTTCCTACTCCTTTTTATACTTTCCGCAGAATGGTTCCTGAGACGTTGGTTGGGATCTTATTAAGTTATTTTAAACTCTTTAGATCACTTTGAAAATAAACATCAATGTTAATTTTGAGGTCAAGCATATTCAGACAATTCAAGCCAACGATCTGATTTTGAATCCAAAAGAACCACCAATTCCGAAAGACGAAGACCAATATTCATGATGATATCGCTTGATAATTGACTTTCTGACAATTGATCACTCAATGCTTTTTTTTCCATTTCCAATTTTTCTAACTCTTTTTCCAATTGCTTAAATTCCTCCAACTCTTTGAAAGTCAGCTTGCGCTTTATGGATTTTTTGTTATCAAGATTTTTATTGGGATTCGCAACAAAATTTTTATCAAGGTTTACAGTTTTTTCTGTTTTAGACAGCTCACTCAGTAGTTTACGGTATTCACTATAATTCCCTAATATATCTTTAATCAGTCCATTTCCTTCAAATATAAATAAGTGATCCACCATTTTATCCATGAAATAACGATCATGGGAAACGACAATCAAACAACCCTCATAAGACCTGAGATAATCTTCTAAAACACTCAATACGAAAACATCCAAATCGTTGGTGGGTTCATCGAGAATAAGAAAGTTTGGGTTCTTCATCAAGACTGTCATCAACTTCAATCTGCGCTTTTCTCCGCCGCTGAGCTTATGTACATAATTATAATGCATAGAGCGGTCAAACAAGAATTTTTCTAAAAATTGCGCCGCGGACAATTGTCGACCTTTTTCTAATGGAATAAATTCAGCTACATCACGAATAACATCAATGACTTTCTTATCCTCATCCACCTGAATAAGCTCCTGACTGTAATATCCAAAAACTACCGTTTCTCCAATAACAATTTTTCCGTTTTGTACCTCTTCCCTATCTTGAATAAGATTCAAAAAAGTTGATTTTCCTGCACCGTTATTTCCAACAATTCCTAGTCTTTCCTTGCGCTGAAAATTATATGAAAAATTATCTAATATTACTTTTTCTCCATAGGATTTGCTAACCTTATGCAATTCAACAATTTTTGTGCCGAGACGCTCCATCTTAACAGGTATATCAATCTCATCATTACTGATACGTTGACCGGCTATGCGTTCAATATCTTTGAATGACTCAATACGCGCCTTTTGTTTCGTTCCTCTGGCCTTTGGCTGACGACGAATCCATTCGAGTTCTTTCTTGTAGGTATTGCGCGCTTTTTCAATTGTTGATTGAAATTGTTCTTGTCGTTCCGCTTTTTTTTCCAAATAATAGGAGAAATTGCCTTTGTATTTATAGATCGTTTGATCTTCTAACTCTAAAATTGTATCACAGACTACTTCTAGAAAATAACGATCATGAGTGACCATTAATATGGTTGAACCGGATTTAGATAAATACTCCTCCAACCATTCAATCATATCCAAATCTAAATGATTGGTTGGCTCATCCAATATCAAAAAATCGGCTTCAGATACTAAAACCTGTGCCAATGCAATTCGCTTCTTTTGACCACCCGAAAGAGAGCCGATAAGTGCTTTGACATCTTCAATTTTCAGAACAGATAGAATTTGGTTCACCCTGACTTCAACATCCCAAGCGTTCAATTCAGATAAACGGTTGAAACAGCTATTAATTTTCTCTTCATTGCCTGTTACAAGTGCATTATTGTACTCTTTAACCGCTAATAATTCCGGTAAATCGTGTGCAAAAACAGCTTCAAGAACGGTGTGAGAATCATCTAAATTTTCTGTTTGTTGCATAAACGCAACACGTAAATCTTTCCTATAAACAATTCGACCACTATCGTACGTTTCCAAATTCATCAAACAACGTAACAAGGTCGTTTTACCACTCCCGTTTTTGGCAACAATCGCTGCTTTTTGACCTTGTTCTATACCAAAACAAAGGTCTGAGAATAAAAGCCTGTCACCAAAGGATTTGGTAAGGTTTTCAACAGAAAGAAAATTCATGAATTAACGGATACGATCAACAGAATCAATAAGAGCTTTATCCTCCTTAATCTTTTTATGTGCTAACAAAGTAAAAGGAATCAAAATAAATAGCACATAACACCCCAAATTATAGGAAACGTTTGCCGGCTCAGAAATAAATAAAAATGAAATCAAATATGGAAGAACCAGAACCGAAATAAATATCAAAACAGAACCGACTAACGAATAAAGCGAAAGGCGTGACTGTAAATACAAATCTTTAAATGTTAACATCGTTCGAATCACCAACAGGAGATAAAAAATAAAAACTAAATAAAAAGGAAAACCAATAAAACTCTGTTTTTTGGTAAAAACCAAGGAATCGTATGCTAATCCAAAGGGAGACAGATGATAAACCCCTTGTTGGATATGAATATCTGCGAACGTCAGCGTCAGTGTGACGACGGAAGTGATTATTACCACCAGCAAAAGGTAAATGGTTTGAATTCGCTGTATCATCTTTGTAATTTAGTTATTACAAACATAATGTTTTATTTCTCAAATAAAAATCTAAAATTACAATTGCCGCCATTGCCTCTACAATTGGAACAGCTCTGGGGACTACGCATGAATCATGTCGACCTTTACCTTCCAATTTAATCTCTTCACCTTCAGCATTGATAGACGATTGTTCTCGCATAATGGTTGCGACTGGTTTAAAAGCTACCCTGAAAACGATAGGCATACCATTGGATATTCCACCTTGGATGCCACCACTGTGGTTAGAAGTTGTTGAACCATCGGGATTAAATTGATCATTATGTTCTGTTCCCAACATTCTTGCCGACGAAAAACCACTTCCAAATTCAATCCCCTTTACAGCATTTATCGACAACATTGCTTTCCCCAATTCCGCGTGCAACTTGTCAAAAACCGGTTCACCCAAACCCACTGGAACATTTTTTATAATGCACCTGATACATCCTCCTACAGTATCACCCCTCTTTTTTATATTCAAAATATATGCTTCCATTTCAATTGCCAAAGAACTGCTGGGACATCTGACAGAATTTGATTCAATATCCTCCAAAGAGTAAAAAGAGGAGTCCTCCAAACAAATATTTCCAACTTGATCCACATATGTAGAGAATTGAATTCCGGTATTTTTCAAGATTTGTTTCGCGATAGAACCAGCTACAATTCGACAGGCTGTTTCTCTCGCACTTGAACGACCCCCACCTCTGTAATCACGAATACCATACTTTTTTTCATATGTAAAATCAGCGTGGGATGGTCTAAACACGGACTTGAGGTGATCATAATCAGCGGAGCGTTGGTTTTCATTTGGTATGATGAAGCCTATCGGGGCGCCGGTCGTTTTACCTTCAAAAATCCCTGATAAAAACTGAACCTGATCTGATTCATTACGACGACTGGTTACAGCTGACTGTCCCGGTCGTCTTCTATTGAGTTCTGATTGAACTTCTAAAACATTTATAGAAACATTCGATGGTACACCGTCAACAACTCCACCAATCGCCGATCCATGTGATTCACCAAAAGTGGTGATTTTAAATATTGTTCCATATGATGAACCTGACATGTTGATTCTTATATTTTGAATAAATGTAACTTTTTAGCAAGAAATAGTTTCAAACGGAATTTAAAAAATACAGTGCATCAATTATTTCTTGCTCATTCACAATACAATCAATGTCACAAGATCCTATTTCGGTTAATAGAGAGCAATTGATTTGTCCATTGTTATTTTTTTTGTCATTTTTGGTTAATTGAACAATGAATTGGATTGCATCATCGTTAATAAAAATTGGTTTAAACCATCTTAAAATTACGTTTTTAATTTCGTTAAATTTACTTTTTTTCAGGATTCCTTTTTGTAGTGAAATGTAAGACTCAGCGACTATTCCGAGGGCCACAGCATGTCCGTGTTGAATTGGATTTTCGTTCAAAAAATAACCTTCTAATGCATGGCCAATAGTATGCCCCATGTTTAATTTTTTTCGAATGTTTCTTTCAAACGGATCTTTCACAATCATATCAAATTTAACTTGAATTGATTGGGAAATCAATTTCTCGTCAATCAAACGTTTTAATTCAGTTATATGCGATAATTGATCCCATTGTATGATATCAGTTATCAAGGCATGTTTCAACATCTCTGCGAATCCATTGAGTAATTCGACTTCAGGTAACGAGGATAGAAAACAAGTATCGACATATATTTTTTGGGGATGAGAAAAGATGCCCAGTTGATTTTTAAAGCTTCCTAAATCTATTCCTGTTTTACCTCCTATTGAGGCGTCAACCATTCCTAAAAGTGTCGTTGGAACATTCATAAACTGAAGACCTCGTTTGTAGACAGAAGCTACAAAACCACCCAAATCAGTCACTACTCCTCCCCCAACATTGATAATCAAATCGCTTCGAGTTATTTGATACTCCGAAAGCGCCTCCCAAACCTGTAAACAGACATCCATTTCCTTATACTGCTCACCAACAGGAATAACTACAATTTCAGCATTACTCAAAAATGAGAATGAGGTAATGAGGTATTCCAAGCAGTAATCATTAGAATTTTCATCAACGATTATAACAATTTTGCAATTACTATAATGTACCCCAATGAAATCACTTAATGAAGAATCAATTATTGAGCCTATTTCAATCGAAAAATCAGCAGATTCAAAGGTTTGCAACATGAAAGTTGAAATGTTTAAAACAAAAATAATGAAAGCGATGTTCTGAAAGCATAAAATCCGTCAAAAGCAATTAATTTTGTTCTATGATTACTTTCGACAATACTGAAATTGCATTCAGAAGCAAATCAGACTCGGCTCTAAAAAAAGCTTTTTGGCTCTTTAAAATTATTGGAAATCCATCCCTTGTTCAATTTGGCAAATGGGCAACGAATTCAGCTCTAACATTGAAATTACCCATTAAAGGACTCATCAAAAAAACCATTTTCAGTCAGTTTTGTGGAGGAGAAACGATTGGTGAATGTAATTATACAATCGAACTCTTAGGAAAGTATGGAATCGGAACTATTTTAGATTATTCCGTGGAGGGAAAAACTTCAGAGGAAGATTTCAATTCAACTGTCTCAGAGATCATTTCAACAATCAATTTTGCAAAAAATAATAAACATATTCCATTTGCGGTTTTCAAAGTGACGGGCATTTCACAATTTGCTGTGCTCGAAAAGGCGAACAATCCTCGTTATGAATTGACCAAAACAGACCAAAGCAATTTAACACAATTAATCGAACGAATCAATAACATTTGTGAAGCGGGATTTAATAATAATGTACCGATTTTTATTGACGCTGAGGAAAGTTGGATACAAGATACTATTGATCGTATTACCCTAGATATGATGCGTAAATACAACAAGGATCGTGCAATTGTTTACAACACTATACAAATGTACCGTCACGATCGATTAAACTACCTGCAACGAGAAATCGAAGTTGCCCGCAGAGAAGGATTTCATTATGGAGTTAAGCTTGTCAGAGGAGCATACATGGAAAAAGAAAGAGAACGAGCTTTAAAACTGGGATATCAATCTCCCATACAACCTAACAAAAAAGCATGTGACGAAGACTTCAACAACGCGCTGGAGCTCATTCTTGACAACATAGACTGTATGGCGCTTTGCGCAGGGTCTCACAATGAAGAAAGCGCAAAATTATTAACTAATTTAATGGTTAACAAACAGATCAGTAAGAACGATAAACGAATTTACTTCGCTCAATTACTGGGGATGAGCGATCATATTTCTTACAATCTCTCAAATTTGGGATATAATGTCGCAAAATATGTTCCCTATGGCCCAGTAGAAGAAGTAATGCCTTATTTACTGAGAAGGGCAGATGAAAACACTTCGGTAGCTGGTCAAACAGGTCGAGAATTGACACTGATTAACCGAGAAAAAATACGAAGAAAAAGTTTTGCAAAAATCGCAAGTAATGAAACCGATTAAAGGATTTTCCGAAAAGTTAAATTAATACGTCCATGCTTTATTTTTGTTTGTTTAGCGATGCAGTGTTTCCAATGATGCTGAATTGATCCACCCATCAACAATAAACTTCCTGAGTTTAGCTCAAAGCTTATTTTTTCTAAGCTCTCATTATGTTTTAGATCAAAGCGACGTGTTGCACCAAAACTGATTGATGCAATGATGGGATTTAAGCCGAGTTCTTTTTCATTATCAGCATGCCAACCGTTACTGTCAAAGCCATTTCTGTAATAATTAGCTAATACTGAATTAAAAATCTGATTACTTCGTTTTTCAATGTCGTTTTTAATATCCAAAAGCAGTTGATTGAATTGGTTTGTTTCCATTAATTGACCCGAATATGAATACTTCTGATTATTTTCAGCATAAAAAGCTTCAAATCGTGGAACGGCATGTGTTTTCCCAAAAATGCTTATTGTACCTTGTGTCCAGTTTAATTTAGACAAAAGCAAATTATAGTAATTTTGGGCAATCTCCTCCAAATAAAAATGAGGGATAAAGCTATACCAACCATCTTTGATTAAAATTCGATCCATCAGATGTAGCCAATAATGTCATAAGTGAGGTATCCGACCCATTCCTTGATTAGCTGTTCCCAAGCAGAAAAGTTGTCAACATTGGGGATTACATACTGATCCCAATAATACGTATGATTTGAATCTGAATGTAAATCAGTAGAATAAGTATCACAGATCAATCCAACTTGATCGAAACATCCTTTAGCTCTTCTCATGTGAATACCGGAAGTGATGAGCAGAAATTTTTTAAATTGAAAATCCGATCGTTCGATCACTTTTTTTGTTTCCAATGCATTTTCATGAGTATTTCTTGACTTTTCTTCTGTAATGATATCTCCTTTGGGAATCCCCCAACTAATTAACACCTCTCTGAATTGACTCGCCTCGTGTAAACCACGATCGGATATGTAACCACTTTCACCGGTTATGAGTATTTTTTTTATTTTTCCTTGATGATACAAGTTTAAAGCCTGCCAAATACGATCAGCACTTCTTCGAATGCTAAGAACGTTCAAATCTCTGTTGTATTCAGCCATACCTGAAAGAACAATGCCAACATCATATTTTGGGAGTTGATCAATTTTCCTACCCTGAACTTCGGTTAAACGACAACATTCAGAAAAAATCACTGTGTTTCCAAAAAACAGAAAAGTGATAATCGCAATCCATTTGAACCGATTTTCCCATGGATCCTTTTTCCAAAAGAAATAACCGGCAACTGAAACAATAAACCAATTGAATGGAAGAATTAAAAAGAATAGAACTTTAGAGAGGATGAAAAACATAATGGAGCTATTAATCGATACTAAACATTAAGAGATTCATTAATTCCATTTTTGGTGTTTAAATGTTATTATTCAAGATTATTTTGATAACAATCTTGAATTGATTTTTGCTGTTCAGTGATATTAATTTTCAATTGAAGTTAGAGTTTAATTGCATGATTTAAAGTATTTTATTTTTGAAGCTAGCAACTTGAGAATTGTTTAATTTATCACTTCACTGTTCGTTCCAACATCGGAACAAATTTAAAAGTTCCAAATTCCTCTTCTAGTGTCTTGCTTTCATCTACCTTGGTAATACGTTTCATGACCTGTTTTTCTCCTTCACCAATGGGAATAATCAGTACTCCTCCAATCTTTAATTGTGAAAGTATCAGCTGGGGAATATCAGGCGCACCACATGTAACAATCGCTTTATCAAAAGGCGCAAAGGCCGGCATCCCCTTGTAACCATCACCAAATACCAACCTCGGATGAAAATTCAAATGATGAATGATTTTCTTAGCCTTCAAATGCAATTCCAAATGTCGTTCAATACTGAAAACTTTTGCTCCCATTTGACACAATATGGAGGTTTGAAAACCGGATCCGGTCCCAATTTCAAGAATTTTATCTCCTCGTTTAACATCTAGCAATTGAGTTTGAAAAGCAACTGTTGTCGGATGCGAGATGGTTTGCCCTGAACCAATTTGAAAAGCAATGTTTGAATAAGCCTGCTCAGTAAACACCAAATCCAGAAAAAAATGGCGAGGTATCTTATCAAACGCTTCAAAAATAGCCTGATTAGTAATTCGTTGATCTTTGCGTAATTCATCAATCAACTTTTTCCGCAATCCCTTGTGCTTAAACGTGTCCTGCATGCATTCAAAATTAGTATACTTATATGAAAAATAGTGCCCATTTTACAAACAATCGCTTGTTTGTTTTTTGATGCACTGATATTCGTTAAGTCTATAATGATCTTTCAAAATTCTTGCGAATTTTATTTAATGCACTTACTACGGATATCTTAAAGTTACTTTGCCACCAGTAAAATGAAATATTCACAA
>CAZGJF010000059.1:0-6586 GCA_964526595.1 uncultured Akkermansia sp.
AGATGCTAACACTACTCCTTATACTTTTGAAGATATTCAATCAAATACATGGTATCGAGCAAAATTAACCAGTGGAGTTTGTCCGGTTCTCTATTCCAACAGCATTGCCATAGCTGCCAAAACGCCAACAATAGCAGGCAACATTACGACGACATCAGGTAGTATTTGTTCAGGATCGTCAAAATCACTTGTGTTAAGTGGCCATTCAGGAACAATTGCTTGGCAAAAATCGACAAATTGGACAGCTACAACACCAACATGGGGAGTAGCAACAGGAACTAGTGCTACGTTTCCAACGGGAAGTTTGACTGCTTCAACAGCGTTCAGAGCAGTATTAACAAATTCTCCTTGTCCTAGTTCAACATCCGAGTTTATTGTTGTAAATGTTGATCCAAAAGTAGTGACCAGAACAATCACTGCGAATACAACATCACCTACCGGATTGACCTCAGCTACTGCAATATGTTCTTCAACAACTAAAACCCTAACTCTTGGTGCCGGTTATGTGGGGAACATCCAATGGCAACGAGCAACGAGTGCCGCAGGTCCATGGACTTCCATTTCAGGTGCTAATTTAGCTACTTACACTATAAACAATCCGTCATTGGGAGCTAATTATTTTAGAGTTTTATTAACGAGTGGTGCTTGTGCCTCTGCGACTACGGCTTCATTTGTGGTGTATTATAAGGCTTGTACTGCATCAATATTAACATTGGAAGCTGATACTGTGACTGCTAATTCAGCTACTGTTGGTGTTACCATTTCAACCAATGGGCTTTCCAATATCACAGCAAAGGGAATCTGTTGGGGAACTTCCGAGAATCCGACCATTGCCGATTCAAAAACAAATGAAGGTAGCGGCTCTGATTCTTTTTATAGTTTGTTGACTGGTCTTTCAAATAATACTTTTTATTATGCTCGTGCTTATGCTACGAATGCAATTGGTACAGTTTATGGTAATCAAGTAAGTTTTGGTGTTGGCGTTGTAGTTGGAGCAAAGTTTCAAGGAGGCAAATTAACATATATTCTTCAACCTACTGACCCAGGTTACGTATTAGACTCAGTAAAAGGATTTATTACTACTACCTATGATATTGGTGGGGCTACATTTGGTTGTTCTGGTTCTGAAATATCTGGTGCTGATGATTATAGTATTGGTGGCGGAAAACAAAATACAATTGATATTGTCAATGGGTGTAATGAAAGTAATACAGCAGCAAAATTATGTTACGATTTGGTATTAAATGGTTATGATGATTGGTATTTACCGTCGTTAGGTGAAATGGATATTATTTTTTCTAATAGAGTACTTATTGGAGGTATTTCACTTGCGCATTATGCTACAAGTACTGAAATAAGTTCAGTTGCCGCTAATATTTTTACAGCAAATCATGAATGGAATGTATTCAATATTTGGAGATTTAATGCAAAAGATAGATTAAATACTATCCGCGCTATCCGTTATTTTTCAATTCCAATAAATTCAACTTCTGCCATTTCAACCCTTCCGAATTCAAATAATCAATTGATACAACACTCTGAGAGCAATCATCAGGGCGTTTTCAATGAAACCATTCGTAAATCAACTACTCAACTATTGACCTCGTTTGAAGTATTGGCTTATCCTAACCCTTTTGAGTCTTCACTTCAATTAAGTTTGTCAACTACTAATCAAGAAATGGTTCAAATCAGAGTCATGGACTTATTGGGTAAAGTATTGGAAAACTATGAAGCGGAACCTTCTGTGGTCAATGAAATGTCAATCGGTAAGTCCTTGCATGATGGTGAATACATTCTTCAAGTAACACAAGGAAACGAACAAAAGATAATTCGTGTTGTAAAACGATAGCATCACAGTATCCCAAAATGTCTACTAACAGTTAGATTTAGGCAGAAATAAAATAAGTTTATCAAAAACCTCTCGGAAATAAAAGTCGGGAGGTTTTCTTATTTAGATGGCTATATCCCAGCATTGAAAAATTCCCAATAAATAAAAGAGGCTGCCCCTTTCAAAACAGCCTCTTTACGAGGAGTGGAGAAGATCGGGCTCGAACCGACGACCTCTTGACTGCCAGTCAAGCGCTCTAGCCAACTGAGCTACATCCCCAATTAAATGAAAAAATCTTGTCTTAAGATTCTGAAGTAAAGATAATATTTTTCAAAGTATCGGCTATAAAATAAATCTATGTACTAGCTTGTTAATTTATTTTTTTATTTTCACAACTTATAAACTATTAAACGATATGGAAAATCAATCACAAAAAGGACATCCTAAAGGATTATGGTATTTATTTGGAACAGAAATGTGGGAACGTTTTGGTTACTACTTGATGCTGGGTATTTTTTCATTGTATATGTTAGATGGATGGAATAATGGTGGTATGGGCTTTGATCCACAAAAGAAATCTGATATCTATGGAACTTATCTCGGATTGGTTTATTTAACCCCATTTATTGGAGGTTTATTAGCTGATAGGGTGTTAGGTTATCGAAAATCTATTTTGTTAGGTGGCTTAATGATGGCGGCAGGTTATTTTATGTTATCTGTCCATTCAATTACATCTTTTTACATCGCCTTGTTCCTTATTATTCTTGGAAATGGGTTTTTTAAACCAAATATTTCAACGATGGTTGGAAATTTATATAGTTCAGATGAGTTGAAAGATAAAAAGGATTCAGGGTTCAATATTTTCTATATGGGAATTAATATAGGGGCTTTCATCTGTAATTTTGTTGCAGCCTACATGCGAATAAACTATGGTTGGGGGCACGCATTTGCAGCTGCCGGCGTAGGAATGTTGGTTGGAGTGACGGTATTTCTGATGGGAACAAAGCATATCAAGCATGTCGATGTCATTAAGCCTGTTCAGGATGGAGACATGTCCACGATGAAAATTTTGAGTTATACGGTATTACCAATGTTTTTGTTTGGTATATTGGGCTATCTGATTCCGGGTAATTTTTTAGGATCAGATACGAATGATGCGTTCATTATTGGTTGCCTTCCTGTTATCACCTTTTTCATTTATCTTGCTTTCAAATCTACGGCGCAAGAAAGTCGAGCAATTAAAGCATTGTTGGCTGTATTTGCTTGTGTCATTTTATTTTTTGCGATTTTCCATCAAAATGGGGATGCTTTAACTGTTTGGGCAGAAGACCACACCAATAGGAATATGCCTGAAAGTGTTGCTAATGTTGCTAATGAGTTTGGTATGGCACAAATTGTAGTAAATAATGATATTGTATCAGCAGATCAACGCACATTTGATTCAACGATAACGGCAATGAGGTCAACGGAAGATAAAATGCCTGCTGTAACGCGAAAACAATTAAAAGCAAAAGCGGATTATTCAGAAAAAATAGGTCAGCTTGAAAAATCTCGAAAATATTTTTCGACTTTGCCGGGTGATCAAATTCCTGAAAAAGGAAAGGACTTGAAATTATACTCTACAGAATTATATCAATCGATTAATCCATTTTGGGTAGTTGTATTAACTCCACTTGTTGTTGGCTTATTTGGATTAATGAGGAAACGTAAAAAAGAACCGAGTACACCAACCAAAATAGCAATAGGTTTGGTGATTACAGCACTGTCTGCATTGGTCATGGTTGGAGCAGTTTTCGCATCGAATGGATTGAGTGCAAAAGCGGGATCTATGTGGCTAATTGCTTCGTATGGCGTTATCACTGTTGGAGAACTTTGTCTTTCTCCTATGGGATTATCCTTAGTCTCTAAACTTTCTCCACCAAGAATTACAGCATTAATGATGGGGGGATATTTTTTAGCGATTTCAGTGGGTAATAAGTTGTCTGGCATGCTATCTAGTTTGTGGGAAAGTATTCCTGAAAAGCAAAATTTCTTTTACCTCAATTTTGGATTGGTAATGGCTGCAGCTTTAATCTTGTTTATCCTGTTGAAGTGGTTAAACAGTGTTATGAAAGAAAATAATGTGAACTAAATTAACAAAGACCTTTCGGGGTCTTTTTTACTTAAAAAAGAACTAATGGAACAACCAATAACCATTGACTCGATCCAAGATTTTAAAGGGAAGTATCCTAAACAATTGTGGGCATTGTTCTTTTCCGAGATGTGGGAACGTTTTTGTTTTTATGGCATGCGTGGGATGCTTACGTACTTTATGGTTGATCAATTGTTGATGAACGATAAGGTGGCAAATTTGCAGTATGGTGCAACCCAAGCATTTGTATATGCTTTTACGTTCATAGGTGGAATTTTCGCCGATAAAATATTGGGTTTTCGTAAATCACTTTTTTGGGGAGGTTTGTTGATGATAACAGGAAGTATTCTGCTTGCCATCAACCCTAAAGATTTGTTTTTTCTGGGTATCACATTTAATATCATTGGAACAGGTTTTTTTAAACCCAATATTTCATCCATGGTTGGTCAACTATACAAAGATGGTGATGGAAGGAGAGATGCCGGTTTTTTGTTATTCTACTCAGGAATTAATTTGGGAGCTTTTATTGGTGGTTATATCATTGCAATCGGAAAGGGTACAATGTTCGCGTCAATTATTCCGGAAGATTTTCGGTGGAATTTTGCTTTTGGAGCATCGGCTGTTGCGATGACCATCAGTTTGCTGACATTCATTGTCACACAAAAATCATTGGGTGACATTGGTCTTTCGCCACTCAAAAAAAAGGATAATTTCAAACGAAAAACGTATGAATATCTTGTTTATGCAGGTGCTCTGCTTGTCATTCCATTAGTCATGATAATGGTATCTAACTCAGTTTATACTGACTATTTTATGATGGTTATTGGTCCCTTTTCGTTGATTTATTTGCTTTATGAAATGACTAAGAACTCATTGAATGAAAATAAAAAATTGATTGCTTCACTGTTGTTTATTTTGTTTTCGGTGATCTTTTGGTCCATTTTTGAGCAAGCCGGTGGCTCATTAAGCTTATTTGCTAAAGATTTCGTTTCAAATAAACTTTTAGGTCTGACCGTTGATCAAAATGGGATTAATAATTCCATTAATTCTTTATTTGTTATTGTTTTTGCACCTTTAGTGGGTTTATTTTTGATAACCTTGTCTAAACGTAAATTAGAGCCCAACTCTGTCATCAAATTTGGTATCGGTTTTCTATTTCTTGGTTTGGCTTTTTATACCTTTTACTTTATGAAATTTGGGCTGGATTCTTCCAATAAAGGTTCACTGAACACGTTTGCATTAGCATATCTCATTGTAACATTTGGTGAGTTATTCTTGTCTCCAATTGGACTGAGCTTGATGACTAAACTATCTCCAAATCGCATGCAAGGGTTGATGATGGGATTATGGTTTTTGGCAAGTGCCTATGGTCAGTACGTTGCAGGTATTTTTGGCGCTAGTATGGCAAGTCCTGACGAGAATGCGTCTAAACTAGAACGGCTCAATGGATACACGAGCGGGTATTATCAAATGGCTATTTATGCGTTGATTTCAGGAGTTATATTGATTGTTATTTCTCCACTTATGAAACGATTGATGGGTGAAGTAAAGTGAAGTAGACCACACCTACAAAATGTGTAAACTGAAAATTCATAAAATTATTTCAGCTATGACATACACATAAAACGTTCAAGTTTTGTTTGCTAATTACTTGTTTTATGCGTCTCATTTTATTACAGGTACTCAATTTTTGGCACACCAAAAAGTAATCGCTGGTTATTATTATAGTATTCTCCTATTTTTTAACTTAGATAAACCCTAAAATCTCAGAACAACTTTCAGTATTCCGAAGCTTAGTGAACCACTGACCATAATTTCTTTTGATCATTTTTACAATGTTTATCCCTCTTTTCAAGTATCATTTATTTAATGCTGCTCCAACGCTGCCAAATACCGTTCGGCATCCAGCGCTGCCATACATCCTGTCCCCGCTGCTGTTATTGCTTGTCTATAAGTTTTATCTGCAGCATCTCCGGCAACAAATACTCCTGAAACATTTGTTTTAGACGTTCCGGGTTGAGCGTATTTAATGTATCCCGTTTCATCTAACTCAATGAAATCTTTGAAAATAGCGGTATTTGGTTGATGACCTATGGCCACAAAGAAACCGGTACAATCAATTGTTTTTTCTTCACCGGTCTGATTATTTTTCACACGTGTACCTGTTACTACATTTCCATCACCAATAACTTCAACAGTTTCAGTGTTGAACAATATTTCGATGTTGGGGGTATTTTTTACACGATCTCCCATGATTTTCGAAGCGCGGAATTCGTCACGGCGTACCAACATGGTCACCTTTTTACATAGTTTTGAAAGGTAATGTGCTTCTTCACATGCTGAATCACCCGCGCCAACAATTACCACTTCTTGTCCTCGATAGAAGAAACCATCACAAACGGCACAGGCTGATACGCCCCCACCTAATTGTAAATATTTTTGTTCGCTTTCCAAACCTAGGTATTTTGCTGATGCGCCGGTAGATATGATTACTGTTTTTGCGTGAATCTCTTTTCCTTCTTCAGTCCAACATTTGTGTGTCGTTCCAGAAAAATCAACTTTGTTGGTACAAAGCCAAGATCCACAACATGCTCTTTCGACTCCAGCGAGAAAGGTATCGAATAGAC
>CAZGJF010000059.1:6596-12772 GCA_964526595.1 uncultured Akkermansia sp.
CGCTTCGCCTGAGCTTCTAATTGAATCATCATTTCAGGTCC
This sequence comes from uncultured Akkermansia sp., assembly GCA_964526595.1. GTDB lineage: Bacteria > Bacteroidota > Bacteroidia > Flavobacteriales_D > Crocinitomicaceae > M0103. The sequence continues at coordinate 6,638 of CAZGJF010000059.1, forward strand.
GGTAATGCCTTCCGGATAACCCGGAAAATTTTCAACTTCATTGGTTGTAGTTAATTGCCCACCCGGTTGCATTCCTTGATACAGAACTGGCTTCATATCAGCACGTGCTGCATAGATTGCAGCAGTATAACCGGCAGGTCCGGATCCGATGATGAGGCAGTTCACCTTTTCTATATCACTCATTGTAATAGAAATTAATAATAAAATGAATTAACGTTATCACAAAATTAAGATTTTAAGATTATATTTTTGAATGATGTTTCTATTTTGGATAATTAAAATCATGTGCTCAGAATTTTTGTTAACAATGAAATGATCATTTTGCGTTTCAGTTAAAAGGCAGTACCTTTGTACCCCATTTTTCAAATTCAAGATGATAGACATTGCGTTGTACGAATCCAAAAAACTTTATCCATTTCAGGAGAAAACGGTGCATATTATTTTGGAAGAATTAGTTAAAAATGGTAAAGAATTCAATTTGCTTTTTCAGTTACCTACCGGTGGGGGTAAAACAGTTATTTTCTCAGAAATTGCTAAACAGTTTATTGAAAAACGAAACGAGAAGGTGCTCATTCTTACTCACCGCATAGAATTATCCATACAAACTTCCAAGCAATTACATGCGATTGGAGTTCAAAATAAAATAATAAACAGTGAAGTGAAATCAGTTCCTGATCAATATGATTATAGTTGTTTTATCGCGATGGTTGAAACACTTAATAACCGGTTGAACGAAAATGATAACTTTATTGAAGGAATAGGATTAATTATAGTTGACGAGGCACACTATAACAGTTTTCGTAAAATTTTTCAGTATTACAAAAAATCAAATATTTTAGGTGTTACAGCTACTCCATTAAGTAGTAATCGGGTCTTACCTTTAAATGATCATTACAACAAATTATTGGTGGGTGAGAGCATTGCATCATTGATTGAGTACGGATATCTAGCCAATGCTGAGACCTATACGTACGATGTTAATTTGCATGGACTAAAAATCGGATCAAATGGAGATTTTACAGTAAACAGTTCAGATTTGGTGTATGGGAACTATTTTATGCAAGAAAAGTTACTTTTTGCCTATGAGGAAGTTGCTGTGGGTGATAAAACACTGATTTTTAACTCTGGTATTGAAACTTCCCTTAGGGTAGAGGAGACCTTCCGTAAGAGAGGATTCAACATAAAACACTTGGATTCAACATTCAGTGACAGAGATCGAAAAGAAGTTGTTCAGTGGTTTAAGGAAACGCCTGACGCAATTCTGACATCAGTAGGTATTTTGACGACCGGGTTTGATGAACCGACTGTAAAGACGATCATTTTGAATCGTGCAACTCGTTCACTTACATTATACCACCAAATGATAGGTAGGGGTTCCCGAAAATTACCGGATAAAGATCATTTTAAATTAATTGATCTTGGGAATAATGTGCGTCGTTTTGGATATTGGCAGGATTACATTAACTGGCAAGATGCTTTTCGATACCCCGATCGCTTTTTGGAATCGAAACTCTCAGAAAATGAAGACATCGAATTCGAAGTTGAGTTTGAGTTTCCGATGGGTATGAAAGAATTGTTGGATACTAAAACTCTTGATTCTTTTAGTATGAAGGATACATATTACAAGTGTATCGATGAGGGAAAAAAAGGTAAAGAAGCAATCAATTTATCAATGTTGAATCATTTTGATGTAATTAAAAACGCCTCATGTGATTTTACCAAGGCTTCTAAAATCATACACTTGTTGCAAGATCACATTGAGTCCAGACTTAAATCATATACTAAATGTATTTCAAAAAGTACCCCCAATTATTTGAAATTTTTAGTTGAAACATATAATCGGCAGTTATTACAAATGCTAAGGCACTCAATAGAAAATTGATTGTTAATTAACTGGTTGAGAGTATTTTTTTAAACTATATTTTATACTCTAATTTTATAAAAACAAAAACAATATGTCAGACGATAAAAAAATCATTTTTTCAATGGTTGGTGTGTCTAAATCAACACCACAAGGCAAACAAATCATCAAAGATATATACCTGTCATTTTTCTATGGTGCAAAAATCGGAATCATTGGTTTAAATGGTTCCGGTAAATCTACTGTGATGAAAATCATTGCAGGACTTGATATATCGTATCAGGGAGATGTTGTTTTTTCACCTGGTTATTCGGTAGGATACCTTTCTCAGGAACCTGAATTGGATCTGACGAAAACGGTCAAAGAAGTAGTCATGGAAGGTGCCCAAGAAACCGTTGATGTGTTGAAAGAATATGAGGAAATTAACAATGCTTTTATGGATGAAGAAGTATTGAATGATCCTGACAAAATGGAAAAGCTGATTGCGCGTCAAGGTGCAGTACAAGATAAAATTGACGCATTAGATGCATGGGAGTTAGATTCAAAATTGGATCGTGCAATGGATGCCTTACGATGTCCACCGGATGATCAATTGATTTCAACTCTCTCAGGAGGAGAGAAAAGAAGGGTCGCACTGTGTCGTCTTTTACTTCAAAATCCCGATATTTTATTATTGGATGAGCCTACAAACCACCTTGATGCTGAATCCATTGAGTGGTTAGAGCAACACTTACAACAATACAAAGGAACTGTCATTGCAGTAACTCACGACCGTTATTTCTTAGATAATGTTGCTGGTTGGATTTTAGAGTTGGATCGGGGAGAGGGAATTCCATGGAAAGGGAATTATTCATCATGGCTTGAGCAAAAAGGTAATCGTTTAAAAGAAGAAGAAAAATCCGAGTCTAAGCGCCAGAAAATGCTTGCACGCGAGTTGGAGTGGGTGAGAATGAATCCAAAAGGAAGACATGCGAAAAACAAAGCACGTTTAGAGAATTATGACAAAATGCTTGCAGAAGACATTAAAGACAAAGAAGCTGTTTTGGAAATTCCAATTCCTAACGGGCCAAGATTGGGGAATAATGTGATTGACGCTGAACATGTTGCTAAGTCTTTTGGTGACAAATTGTTGTATGATGATTTGAACTTCAAATTACCACCTGCCGGAATTGTTGGTATTATTGGTCCAAATGGTGCCGGAAAAACTACCATTTTTAAAATGATTATGGGTGAATTGGCTCCTGATGCGGGTCAGTTTACCGTCGGTGAAACAGTGAAAATAGGCTATGTAGATCAAACTCATAAAGATATTCAACCGGAAAAGACTGTTTTTGAAGTTGTTTCAAATGGATTAGAGTTTGTTGAAGTGGGTAGTCAGAAAATAAATGCGCGCGCTTATTTGTCAAAGTTTAATTTCAATGGTGCTGATCAAAATAAAAAAGTGGGGATTTTATCAGGTGGTGAACGAAATCGTTTGCATTTAGCGATGACTTTAAAAACTGAAGCGAATGTCTTATTACTTGATGAGCCAACGAATGATATTGATATAAATACTCTTCGTGCTTTGGAGGAGGGAATACAGAATTTTGCAGGCTGTGCAGTTGTTATTTCTCACGACCGATGGTTTTTGGATCGCATTTGTACCCATATTTTGGCTTTCGAAGGAGATTCTCAGGTTTATTGGTTTGAAGGGTCGTATACAGAGTTTGAAGAAAACAAGAAGAAACGCTTGGGTGAATCAGGTCCAAAACGTATCAAATACCGTAAACTTGTTAAGTAATTTGTACGCAAAACACGTATAAAGATGGATCCGCTGCACGGGAAAACGTTGGAAAAAATACTGATAGAATTAGTTCAGGAAATCGGCTGGGAACACATGGGTTATTTGGTCCAAATCAATTGTTTTATAAACGATCCGAGTATTCAAAGCAGTTTGAAGTTTCTACGAAAAACTCCTTGGGCGAGAGAAAAGGTGGAGAAAATGTACATTGAACGTATTGTTGAATTTAAACGTGAAAACAATAAATAGGGATCATTATGAATGTAAGAGAATTAGAACCTAACAATCTTTGGAATCATTTTGCTGATTTGAATGCGGTTCCCCGTCCTTCTAAAAAAGAGGAAAAAATCATACGTTTTATGCTTGACTTTGGCAAGTCACTTGGCTTAGAAACGTTGACAGATGAAATTAATAATGTTATCATTAAGAAGCCTGCAACGAAAGGGATGGAAGATCGAACGACAGTGATTTTACAATCGCATTTGGATATGGTCCATCAAAAAAATGCTGGTAAAGTGTTTGATTTTGAAAAGCAAGGTATTGAAATGCTTGTTGAAGGTGACTGGGTGAGGGCGAATGATACAACACTAGGAGCAGACAATGGGATTGGGGTTGCGGCAATTATGAGTTTATTAGCTTCCGATGACATTCCTCATCCTGCTTTAGAAGCAATGTTTACCATTGATGAAGAAACGGGAATGACCGGTGCAATGCATCTAAACGGTTCAAATTTTAAGGGTAAGATTTTGTTGAATTTGGATACTGAGGATGACGATGAATTGAGCATTGGATGCGCAGGTGGAATAGATACAAATACTTCGTATGACTATGAACTTGAGTCCATTAATGATGATTATATCGTATTGGAAGTATCGCTTAGAGGATTGTTAGGAGGTCATTCGGGAATGGATATTGATAAGGGGCGTGGAAATGCCAATAAATTAATGACTCGTCTATTATTTCATCTACATTCACAAAATGAAATTCAATTAATTTCGTTTGATGGTGGAAGTTTGAGAAATGCCATTCCGAGAGAAGCAACAGCTTTAATTGCCGTGAATAAAAGTGAAGAACACCATATTATCAATGAGATTGTCCGCTTCGAAATTATCTTAAAAAATGAATATCAAGTCATTGAACCATCGTTTTGGATCAATGTAGCTGAAAAGAAAAGCAAAGAAAAGGCAGTCTCTCAACACGATTTCCACAAGATTATCAATACCTTGTATGCTGTTCATAACGGTGTTTTTCGAATGAGTCCGGACATTCAGGATTTAGTAGAGGCTTCTTCCAGTCTGGCACGTGTCATTATCAACGATGGTAAATTCATAACGCAGTCTTTACAGCGAAGCAGTGTGGAAACATCCAAAGGAGATGTGGCAAATACGATTCGGGCAGCTTTTGAAGTGATGGGGTGTTCTGTTGTTCAAACGGGAGACTATCCCGGTTGGCAGCCCAATCCAAATTCACCTATTTTAACACTCATGACAACTCTTTACAGGGAATTATTCTCCGAAGAGCCACAGGTAAAAGCATGTCATGCGGGACTTGAATGTGGGATTTTAGGAAAACACTTGCCGGGAGTTGACATGATTTCGTTTGGACCCAACATTCGTGCCGCACATTCACCGGATGAAAAAGTACAAATTTCATCTGTACAGAAATTCTGGGGGTATTTATTGGAAACACTTAAAAGGATTCCAACGGAAAGTTGATTTAGTTTATAAATATTTCTAAAAAATCAAACTGTTTATGAAACGGAATTAAACAATCATAGTCAATTGTATGTTATATTGTTTTTATCCAATCAAATTTTTCTTGGATTATTGTATCCTTATTCTCATTTAGATACGTTAAAAATGAATGAGCTACAGTTGAATGAGCTTTGTTTTTTAACCAAATTAAGGTCCATTTTGACGTAATAGGTAATCCCTTAACCGATACAATTTGAAGTAATCCTTTTTCAATTTCATTTTTTATTCCGATAAGAGGCATTACTGAAAAACCGAGCCCTGCAAGTACAGCCTGTTTGACTGCTTCATTGCTTGTTAATTCCATTTTTTTTAATACTTTAATTTTATTATTTAATAAAAATTTCTCAACCACATGCCGAGTTCCGGATCCATGTTCTCTAAAAATCATTGGAATATTTTCAAATAGTTTTTGATTATAAACTTTATCCTTGTTAATATCCAAGTATTGGTTTCCGACAACCAAATAAAGTTTGTTTTCCATCAATTCTATCTTGTTGATATTGATTTTTTCAGGCAAAACACTTACCAATGCAAAATCCGTTTCATTATTAGTTATACTTTCAATTACTTGTGTTTTATTTGTTACATCCAGTGTTAGATCTATACCTTGATTTTGTTTGATAAAATCAGCAATAAAATAAGGCGCAATATACTTTCCAGTAGAAACAACGGAAATTTTCAGTTCACCCGTTAATTCTCCTTTATACGCTAAACTTAAACTGTCAATTGTTTTAATTTCT
>CAZGJF010000060.1:0-12396 GCA_964526595.1 uncultured Akkermansia sp.
TCCTTTCTACATTTTTGGAAATTTTGGTTGCTGGTGGAGTAGTTCTATTGATGATTCAAATAACAATAATTATGCATGGTTTCGGTCTGTGGGTTCTGGTAATTGGGGTATTGCTAGGTACGGCGAATCAAAAGTATACGGTTTTGCCATTCGTTGTCTAAGGGATTAGTTTTGCTTGCTCTAAATGGTTGGTTCGATCGGCTCTCCAACCATACTTCGGTTGCTGAGTCTATCGAAGCACCGACTCACCAAACAGTTCTAAAAAATGGTTGGTTCGACCGGCTCTCCAAACAACTACTTCGGTTGCTAATAGTTCATCGAATAAGCTCTATACACAACCCTAAAGTACTTTTGTACCAATTCTCTCATAAAAATATAGTAAATCGAATGAACTTGAAATACGGCATGGCTTCAAAATATGTATTTTTGAGCTTCTTAAATGTCGTACCATGTTAAAAAAATACCTTTTTATCTCCGGTTTGCTATTCAATACCATCCTAATTGCTCAAGATACAACTTGGGTTCAGACTTTTACCTTTGACAGTATCACGAATAGAAGGGCCAAGTTCATTTTTCCCGAAGCGCTGAATCAAAAGCGCTTTGAAAAAGTGTTGATGTATTATAAATTGAAATGTAGCCCTCTAACTACCTGGGATCAATACGATTGCGGTGAGTGGGATTATTTAACCTACACCCGTGTATATGATCATACCGGATTGTATGATTCTACGCAAATGGGAGGAAATCAATTTTTAGCCAATTTGAAATCGCCTGATTCCATCGTTTATGACGCCATTCCATACGCATACAAGGATACTTACACAAGGAAGGAACACCATCGTTCAGATGCTCAAACCATCTCTTACCCATTGTTGGGTGGAAACTCTTTCAGTTCTAGCCTACCATTTGATTTAACTAAAAATGGAGGGCGCTATCAATTGTTAATCAAGGCAAACGAACTTGCTGCAGCAGGATTGCAAGCAGGAAACATCCAATCACTTTCTTTGGTTTTGAACTCCTTGAGTTCAAACGGTGAACTGAAATACCCCCTGATTGCTCTCAAAGCGACAAGCGACACAACATTGTTGACCTTTCATAAATCAGGATTTACAACCGTTTATGATGCTTCTCACTGGAGTGGGGGAAGTCAAAGTGAATTGAATTTGGGTGAGAATGAATTTTTATTTTATCAACCGTTTTATTGGAATGGTACAGATCACCTCATCGTTGAATTTTGTTTTCAAAATACCTTGGAAGCATCCAATCTGCTCAACTTTGATTGCGATTCGACCCAAGAAAACTAAGCTGTCAACTATGCTTCTTTGAATGGTGTTATGAGTTTTTCAGGAAGCAACTATGCAATGATGGAATTTTCTGATACCACCATCGGCAATGACCTGACCCTTTCTTTTTGGGCGAAAGGCATGGGTTCTGCGGGTACCAGTACGTCTATCTTGGAAGCCTTTGATACCTTAGGAAACAGAGTGCTTAATATTCACATGCCTTGGAGTGATAATACCATGTATTTTGATGCCGGTGGAGTGGGTGGCTATGACCGAATTTCGAAGGCGATGACCACAACAGAAATTGACAGTAACTGGAATCATTGGGCGTATGTAAAAAAACAGGAAACAGGAGAAATGTTTATTTATAAAAATGGGTCGCTTTGGGCATCCGGAACCAATAAAAACAGAACTGTAGGCTATGTGCATCGTCTTTTGCTTGGAACAAATAAGAATAAGGTTTATAATTGGAAAGGTAAAATAGATGATTTTCAGCTTTTTGATGCAGCATTGGATCAAGCTACGATCCAAACGTGGATGCACAAAAAACCAACTACGGAACACCCGAACTGGAATCATCTATTAGTCAGCTACGATTTTGACAATCAAACTTGGGCACAAGATCAATCATCGCATGATTATTTATTGATGCCATCTGAGTACGGAATGATTCACTTCGATGAATATCCAAATGCAGGAATGGAAATGACTCAGGTTCGTCCTAAGCTGTCATTTGGCCAGGGAATCGTAAATGATGCAATCATTGAGACCAATCAAACCGAAGAACGATTGAAAGAACCGACAGTAGTATTTGAACAGCAAATTCAGGGGAGACACCCTGAAATTACCAATGCGTTTGTATCTATCTTGTCAGGAAGTGAAACTATGTATGACGAGCAAGGTGATACCCTAACTTCTCAAAATTATGTCTGTTCTAATACCTTATTGAATGATACATTGATCTATTACCTTCAACCGTTTGAGATTGTCAACGAGGTTGAAATAGGAAGGTACATCACTCCTTACGGGATTAATTTTGATTTAGGACCCAACGGTTTTGCTTGGATTTATGATGTAAGTGATTATCAGAAGTATTTAAAAGATACGGTTGACTTGGGTGCACACAACACACAGGAATTGCTGGATTTGAAGTTTGCATTTATTGAAGGAATTCCTCCGAGAGACGTACACAAGCGTCAACCGATATGGAGTGAATACAAAAGTTACAGTTATGCTAATTTGTCTAATAACGTCGCATTGCCTGAAGTACCGATTATCCTGTCAGATACTTCCCAACAGTTTAAAATCAAAACACGATTAACCGGTCATGGTCAACAAGGAAATGGCGGTTGTTGTGAATGGGCGCCTAAAACACATGAAATTAAAGTTGATGGTATCTCTCGTTTTACTTGGGATATTTGGCAAACTAATGAGTGTGGTGAAAATCCGAATATATCTCAAGGAGGTACTTGGCCGTATGCCCGCGAAGGATGGTGTCCGGGAGATCAGGTCAGAGAAAATGAATTTGAACTCACACCTTACGTTACTCCGGGTGACACAACCCGACTGGATTATGTCATAGAAGCCATTCCTTCGGATGATCAGGCACAGGGAGGAGGAAATTACATCGTTGCAATGGATTTAATTTCGTATTCGGCGCCTAATTTTCAGCATGACGCAGCAATTGCTGATGTGTTGAATCCGAATAATTGGGAGTATTATGGTAAGTGGAATCCAACATGTTCAAATCCGAGGGTATTGATTCAAAATACCGGTCAAGAGCCATTGACAACGTGTAAAATACGGTGTTGGATTACTGAAGGAAACTGGTTAGACTATGAATGGAGCGGTAATTTATCATTTCTCGAAAAAGCAGAGGTGGAGATTCCTGTAACTGATTTCAGCTGGTGGCATGATCAAAACAGCACCATGACTTTCACTGCTCAGATCATTGAGATCGAAGCTACTCCCGGTTTGGATGCCTATGCTCAAAATAATACCAAGCATACTAAATTTGCTGCTCCCGATGTTATTGATGGACCTTTCTATATTTGGTTTACAACAAATAATAAAGCCAATGAAAACAAATATCGATTGGAAGATGCAGCAGGAAACATCCTTTTTGAAAGGAATCAACTTCAAAATTCAACCCAATACAAAGATACGTTTGATTTACCAATGGGATGTTACAGCATCATCATTGAGGACAGTGATTTTGACGGAATCGGATTCTGGTATTCCAGTCAGGTTGAAGGCGAAACAACCGGGCAGTTCCGAATTCGCAAAGTGGGCGGCACAACTGTAGAGAATTTTCCGGCAGATTTTGGTCGCTACCACCGCTATAATTTTTCGGTTGGATTTACCTTAGGTCAGCATGAACTGTCATTGAATGAAAAGGTTGATATTTATCCGAATCCTACCGGTGGAGAATGTATGATTGAAGCGAGTGGCAGAGTAAATGGTAAAGCCGAATTGATGGTGTACGATGTGATGGGAAGAATGGTTCACTCAGAAACAATGAATGCAACGGCAAATTTTGCTGAGGCTAATCCTAATTTTTCTAATTTGAAAAACGGGAGATACATTGTTCGTGTTGTAACAAACGAGCACGTATTTACAAAAGAATTTATTAAGATGTAATGGCTGAAAAAATGATTCAAATACGTCCACGAAGAAATCGAAAATCACAGGCAATCAGAGCCATGGTTGAAGAGACCAAAATAGGAGCGGAACATCTCATTTATCCCATTTTTCTGAAAGATGGAAACAATCTGCAAGAAGAAATTGCCTCTTTACCGCATAATTATCGCTGGTCACTGGATCGCTTAATTACCGAAATAGAACGTTGCATGAAGTTGGGAATAATGGTATTTGACCTTTTTCCGGTAGTGGAAGAAAACCTGAAAGATCAAACAGCTACTTACAGCTATGCTGAAGATAATTTTTATTTGCGAGCCATTCGTAAATTGAAAGAAACATTTCCTGAAATTGTGCTTATGAGTGATGTTGCGATGGATCCTTATTCCTCCGATGGGCATGACGGACTTGTTCAAAATGGAAAAATCTTGAACGATGAAACTTTACCCATTTTAAACAAAATGGCACTTGCTCAGGCTCAGGCCGGTATTGATATTATCGGACCTTCTGACATGATGGATGGTCGTGTATCAAGCATTCGACAGACATTGGATAACGCAGGGTTCACGGAAGTTTCAATCATGTCTTATACCGCTAAGTATGCCAGTGCATTTTATGGCCCTTTTCGCGATGCACTTAATTCAGCTCCGAAATCAGGTGACAAGAAAACCTATCAAATGAATCCGGCTAATAAACGTGAGGCATTGCTCGAAGCTGAACTCGATTTCCGCGAAGGAGCCGATATGTTGATGGTTAAGCCGGCTCTTTGCTATTTGGATATTATTCATTTGTTAAAAGAAACGTACACCATTCCTATTACGGCATACAATGTGAGTGGTGAGTGTGCGATGGTTTATGCGGCATCTGCTAACGGGTGGTTGAATTTTGAACTGGCCGTGAGTGAAATGCTTTTGAGCATCAGAAGGGCAGGAGCAGATGGAATCTTGACCTATTTTGCCAAAGATTTCGCACAAATGCTTGCCAGATAATATTTACTATTAGCTAAAAATCTGAACTAAGCACATGAGTGAATTTGATTTTTTTCCGGAAAAACCTCAATTGAAGGTCGAGACTCCTAAGGGGAACCTCTCATTGACCATTTTTTCAATTGTGTTGTTTGTAGTGACCTTTTTATTTGTCTTTACTGAGGAGGTTAGTTTTGTGTTTCACCTTCTCATTGTCATTACCATTCATGAGCTGGGTCATTTTTTGATGATGAAATTGTTCCGTTATCAACACGTCAGAATGTTGTTTATTCCACTGATGGGGGCTTTTGTACAAGGTAACAAAGAAGAGTATTCCCAAAAACAAAGTTTTTGGGTCGTTGGTGCCGGGCCTTTTCCGGGAGTAGCAATTGGTGCGATATTAATCGCTATGGCATCGTATTATCAAAAAGCTTGGATGATTGACTTGGGTTTGTTGTTTTTGTTTCTCAATTTTTTAAATTTATTACCTCTTGATCCTTTGGATGGAGGTCAATTGTTCAAATTGTTTATCAAGAAAAATCAAGATCGTTTTTTACTCATTTTTTCGCTTATTTCTTCATTGTTTGTGATAGCAATCGGCTTTTTTACAGATAGTTGGTTTATGATATTGTTCGGTTTTTTGATGGGGTTTAGGGTTCGATCAATTGAGCGTGTTATGCGCCTGAGAAAAGCCCTCAAAGAGGAAGATGTCAACTATGTTACCACCTATAAAAAATTGTCAAACGGTGATTTTTTCAAAATTAAAAAAGTCTTATTGGATCAATCTAAGACCTTACAATCTTATGTTGATGCTCTATCAACGGAGCAGTCTGACGAGTTGCTTGCCGGTCAGGTCAATAGTGTATTGGTTGCTCCGGTTCAAAAAGATGCATCTTGGTTGTTCAAACTGTTGGTTCTTTTGCTATGGATTGGATCATTCGTTCTTCCATTCATATTATTGATTCTTTTTCATGATTCTATCCGGGAAAATTATGAGTGGTATTTTAAGCTCCTTTCAAATCAATGAGAAAGTTGCATTCTTGAACGAGGCCGGTGGTGGTGTTGTGCGAAGAATAGATGAGAGCGGTTTTATCTATGTGGAAGATGAAACTGGTTTTGAACGCCCCTTTCGTCTAAATCAATTAGTGAGAATTCATGGCGAACGATACCAATTATCCGAAGAGGACTTCAAAAAATTACAGGAAAAAGAATCAAATGTGGTGAGAAAGCTCACTTTACAGGAAAACAAAACCACTAACAAAGCAAATACACAAATACTTTGGGAAATAGATTTGCATATTGAATCGTTATTGGAATCTCATTTCGGGATGAGTAATCAGGAAATACTGACACACCAGTTAAAAGAGTTTCGCAATTTTATCAATCAAGCCAAAACAAATCACGTAAAGAAATTGGTTGTCATTCATGGGGTGGGAGAGGGCGTTCTGAAAGAAGAGGTGTTGGCTATTTTGAGAAAAGATGAAGATGTGTCATACAAAGATGCTGATTATATGTTCTATGGTAAAGGAGCAACTGAAATCACTGTAAGGTATTAGTTAACAATAACAAAAAGAATCATTTAAGCTATTTGCTAATTCCGTGATAATAAAATTCAGTTAGATATGAGCTAATATACCGAGAACTTTCTTTAAAAGTTGCGAATTCTATTTGTATTATTTTCTGTATTTCAAAGTGTTATATTGATTATTGAACAAAAAAAGAAACAAAGAAATTAATCTCGTTGAATATAGTATATTTGCATTTCCGGGTTAAAATAACCGGTTTAATTATCACAATTAATAACATGAAAAAAAGAATCTTTCGTCTGAGTATCGCCGTATTTACATTCGGTATTTTTAATTTTTTATACGCACAAAATCCTCCGGAATATGTAAATTGGTATAATGGAAAAGCTCCGGGAATGGAAACGGACAAGGCGTATTCAATGCTCGTTCCTCGTAAGCCAAAATCTGTAGTTGTAGCTGTCATTGACTCAGGAATCGATATTGAACACAAAGATTTGCAAGGAAAAATTTGGGTCAATCCGAATGAAATTCCGAAAAATGGAATAGATGATGATAAAAATGGGTATGTTGATGATGTGCATGGTTGGAATTTTCTTGGAAATTCAAAAGGAGAAAACCTGAATGAGGCCTGTTTGGAGAAAACAAGAATCTTAAAACAGCTTTCGAAAAGATTCGATGGAATCGATTCTGTTACGCTCTCTAGAGAAGATTTGGAGGATTATGCCTTATACAAAAAAGTCAAAGAAGAAGTTTCAACTGAATTGGAGAATTATAACTCATATCTGAGTCAAATGGACATGGTTGAAATGTTGATGACACAGGTACCCACAATGATTTCCAATGCCATCGGAAAGAGTGACTACACAATGAAAGATTTGCAAAAATGGAAACCTAAGGATCCACAAATGATGCAAATCAAACAATTTGCAATGGCTATGTTGAGTGGTGAGTTGACAAATGAAGTAATCGAAGAGCAGAAAAAATCGCTCGATCAAATGATTAAATACAACCTAAACGTTGATTACGATGATCGATCTCTGATTGGTGATAATCCGACAGATTTTTCTGATAAAGGTTATGGAAATTCTGATGTTGAAGGACCTGATGCATTGCATGGTACTCATGTAGGTGGAATTATTGCGGCAGTTCGCGGTAACGGAATAGGTGGTGATGGCGTTGCTGATAACGTACAGTTAATGTCAATACGAGCAGTGCCTAATGGAGATGAGCACGACAAAGACATTGCTTTGGCAATCCGATACGCTGTAGATAATGGAGCGCAAGTAATTAATATGTCTTTTGGTAAAAGTTATTCTACGTATCAAAAAGAAGTTTTTGAAGCTTTTCAATATGCAGATTCAAAAGGTGTCCTTTTAGTTCATGCTGCAGGAAATGACAATAGCGATATCGATGCTGCTCCAAACTTTCCTTCGGCAAAATACAGTTTTCAAACCAAACCTCTGGATCATTTGTTAACTATTGGTGCATCAACCAGAGTTTCAAAGAAAAAACTAGCTGCCTCGTTTTCAAACTTCGGTCAACAGTACGTAGATGTTTTCGCACCCGGATTTGAAATATACAACACCGTACCGCAAAGTGAATTCAGAACCTTACAAGGTACTTCCATGGCAGCGCCAATGGTTTCGGGTGTTGCAGCCATGTTGAAAGGATATTTTCCTACACTTTCAATGAAGGAAATCAAGAAAGTAATGCTTGTAAGTGCGAAATCTTACAAAGGAACGAAGCAACTTAAGCCCGGTTCTGAAGAATTAGTGGATTTTGGTGCTTTATCTGCAAGCGGATCAGTAATCAACGTTAAGAATGCAGTAAAACTATGCATGGAACTTGAAAAAATGCCCAAGAAATAGCTAGTATTTCGAAGTGAAAATCATAAATAAAGTGAAGAAGCCAAAGATTCAATCTTTGGCTTCTTCATTTCATAAAGAAATGTTTCAAATCAATTTAACCGAACGACAATCTTTTGTTTGCCGCTTATTTTAACTTCAAAAGACCTGCTGTAATTAAATAGCATTTTTAATGTTTTTGAAGTTGGTTCGATTTTTTGCTCTTCGACCGGAGCTTCTGCTTTTGAGTATTTATGCGACATAGGCGACTTTTTGTGTTAAAAACGTTTTGGTTCGTTTATTATTATATAAATCAGAGAATAAAATTGATTCTCTTTCATTTTTGACATTCTTTTCAAACAGGTTTAACGACCAACTGATTTCGGCGAGTATTTTCATTCTGAACTTATGAACAATGTTTAACTTAATTAAAACAAATCACTAATTTTGCGCCCCGTAGTTACATTACAATTGACATGTCAAATTCCATCAAATACGTATTTGTAACCGGGGGAGTAACCTCTTCACTGGGGAAAGGAATTATTTCCGCTTCTCTTGCTAAATTGCTTCAAGCAAGGGGTTATTCTACGACTATCCAAAAACTTGACCCTTACATTAACATTGATCCCGGAACATTGAATCCGTATGAGCATGGTGAATGTTTTGTAACTGATGATGGTGCAGAAACCGATTTGGATTTGGGGCATTATGAACGTTTTTTGAATGTTCCGACATCTCAGGCGAACAACGTCACTACGGGTAGAATTTATCAATCAGTAATAGAAAAAGAACGACGAGGTGATTTCTTAGGTAAAACAGTGCAAGTGATTCCACACATCACGGATGAAATCAAAGAACGTATTCAGCTGTTGGGTAAAAATGGGGTGTATGATATTGTGATAACAGAAATAGGCGGGACAGTTGGTGATATCGAGTCTTTACCTTATGTCGAAGCTGTCCGTCAAATGTTGTGGGAATTTGAAAACGATTGCATCGTTATTCATTTAACATTAGTTCCATACCTTGCTGCAGCGGGAGAATTGAAAACTAAGCCGACACAACATTCGGTGAAACAACTATTGGAATTAGGAGTTCAGCCTGACATTCTGTGTTGTCGAACAGAACACGAGTTAGATTTGACCTTACGTAAAAAAATAGCCAAATTTTGTAATGTTAGCATGAATGCGGTCATTGAGTCGCGCGATGCTGATACCATCTATGATGTCCCGATGCTCATGCAAGCGGAGGAGTTGGATAAGGTTGTTCTTGAGAAGTTGGGTCTTCCTGCCAAGTCCACACCTAATTTGACAAGTTGGAATAATTTTTTAGATAAACTCAAAAATCCCCAAAAGCAAATTCAAATAGGTTTGGTTGGCAAATACGTAGAATTGAAGGATGCTTATAAATCCATTACAGAATCGTTCATACATGCCGGTGTTGCCAATGAGGCACATGTAAATATTAAATGGATTCATTCCGAGAAACTTACAAAATTAAATGTCGAGGAAGAATTGTCCGGTATGGATGGCATTTTAGTTGCTCCAGGGTTTGGTTCCAGAGGAATATCCGGTAAAATCGAAGCCATTCGTTTTGCACGAGAGCAAAAAGTTCCTTTTTTGGGTATTTGTTTGGGTATGCAGTGTGCTGTAATTGAATTTGCACGCCACGTGCTGGGATATACCGACGCTCACACTACTGAAATAGCAGAAGATTGTAAGTATCCGGTCATCAGTATGATGGAAGAACAGAAGGCGCTTTCCAATTTTGGAGGCACGATGCGATTGGGGGCTTATAATTGTCAACTCAAGCCTGATTCAAAAGCAGCAATCGCTTACAATACAGAAAATATATCTGAGCGTCACAGACACCGTTTTGAATTTAATAACGATTTTTTAAAAGCATTCGAACAAGCAGGTATGAAAGCTACCGGAAAAAATCATGAAACCGGGTTGGTGGAAGTGGTAGAATTGGATAATCATCCCTGGTTTGTAGGTGTTCAATATCACCCTGAATATAAAAGTACTGTTGCCAATCCTCATCCGTTGTTTGTAGCGTTTGTAAGTGCGGCAATTTCACACAAAAACAAAGTTTAATGGATAAGAATAGTATCATTGGTCTCGTATTGATTGGTTTATTATTGACGGTTTTCACCATTTATAATCAACCTACTGAGCAAGAAATCAAAAAACAGCAACAAGAATTGGCATTGAAGCAGCAACAAGAAAAAAATGCTAAAAATCAATTGTACAAGGCGAATAAAGATTCGTTAAAAGAAACCAAAAGTAGAGATGCTTCCGGTAACAAAGCTGAAAAACAACTTACCGAAAAACTCATTCGTTTGGAAAATGAAAAGTTGATCATTGATTTTTCAACTAAAGGGGGCAAAGTTGCGGCAGTTTATTTGAAGGAATATGAATCTTACAGTGATTTCGCCAAAAAATCACCTAAAGAAAAAAAAGCTAAAAATGTCGTTATATCAAAACCGTTGCAACTTTTTAGAAATGGAGATGCGCTCAATGAATTGGAAATTCCGATCAATGGTAAAATTTTAAGAACTGGAAATGAATTATTTGAACTAAAAGAGCAAAATGATAAGTCTGTATCATTTGTTTTAGATTTAGGTAATGGTCAACTAGTTGAAAATCAATATAAACTCAATAAAAACGAATACAATATTGATTATACCGTAAATATTGAAGGTTTTGAAGGGAAAACTGATCCACAGAAGGTTAGGCTAAATCTCAACACTGCTTTTCGCCGAACAGAACGACTTTTCACTGAACAGCGCCGTGTTTCGACAGTATGTTACCAATATGATAAAGAAGGGTTTGATTACCTCTCTGAGGCAGGTTCAGATGATGAAGAAGCTACAGATGATGTTTCGTGGATTGCGTTTAAGCAGAGTTATTTTTCTACCATTATAAAGCCACATGATCGTTTTGCTAAATCAGGGTCTTCATTCAGAGTGTCAACATATAATTCAGGTTCTGAACGAGAATGGACGCATTTGAAAGATTTCTCAGTAAAGGTGAATCCTAATATAAATAACGTCAAGCAAGCAACAATCAAAATGAATTGGTTTTTTGGACCAAACGATTATGAAGTTTTACGTTCATATCATAGTGGCTATGATGAAATCCTAAATTTTGGTTGGGGTTTATTCCGTTGGATCAATATTTACGCTGTTCAGCCACTTTTTAATTTTCTCATCAGTACCGGTATGAGTGTCGGAATTGCAATTTTGATGTTGACGTTAATCATCAAATTCATTCTGATGCCTATCCAGTGGAAAATGTATGTTTCCTCTGCTAAAATGCGAATATTAAAACCGGAAATAGACGAATTAAATGCCAAATATCCGAATAAGGAAGACGCCATGAAGAAACAAATGGACATGATGACACTCTATCGAGAATCCGGAGCCAGTCCATTGGCAGGGTGTATCCCAATGCTCATTCAGATGCCCATATTATTAGCCGTTTTCCGTTTTTTTCCTGCATCATTCGAATTGCGACAAAAAGCATTCTTGTGGGCAGAAGACTTGTCTTCCTATGATTCTATTTGGGATTTTGGAGTAAACATATGGCCTTACGGCGATCACGTCAGTTTATTTACACTTCTAATGTCTGTTACTACGTTGATTTATACATTTTTGAACAGCGGAAATATGCAGCAACCACAACAACCCGGGATGCCAAATATGAAGGTAATCATGTATATTTTTCCAATTATGATGATTTTCTTTTTCAATAATTATTCTGCCGGATTAAGTTACTACTATTTTATATCTACCTTAATTTCTATTCTTATCATGGTATTGATTAAACAGTTTTTTGTAGATGAGGAAAAACTCAAAGTGAAGATGGCAGAACGTAAAGCTGCCAATGCTTCCAATCCAAAAGAGCGCAAAAAATCGAAGTTTCAAGAACGATTGGAACAAATGCAAAAAATGCAACAAGAACAACTCAATAATCGAAAAAAATCCAAATAGACCCAGAATAGTATCTAATTAGTTTGTTAAAATGAAAAAATAACATCAAAACTTGTAATTACAGAATTTCAATGTATATTTGCACTCCCAAAATTGTGGAATTTCGATAAAAAGGCCCATTCGTCTAGTGGTCAGGACGCCAGGTTTTCA
>CAZGJF010000061.1:0-207 GCA_964526595.1 uncultured Akkermansia sp.
AAATCATTCCAAGGTTTATTGCGGTCTGGATTTATCTGATAATATAACTCGGACATAATTATCTTTTTTGTAAATATACTACTTTAAACTAATAAACGGTAAAATTTACTAAATATACAGTATGATTCATTATCGACGGTAAAATGTTTTTTCAAATTAGAATAAACAGTATAATATAGCTATTTTACCGTTTGATTCATTTTTGAA
>CAZGJF010000061.1:217-7552 GCA_964526595.1 uncultured Akkermansia sp.
TTCCGCTTTTTTGTTTCTTCAAATCTCTTGTTGATAAGGATCAAGTCAAAAAGTTGGGGACTATGCATGTTATTCTAGATAGAATAAAAAGATGATTAAATTGAGAAAATTAATCAAGCTATATTTATTTCAACAACTATTCTTTTTACAAATTAGAACCTCAGGATACATTGTATAAAAAATGGTTAACTTCTTAATTATTAATTTAATATCAACTTTTATTGTTTTATCAACTTGATAACAACATGATTGTTTTTAACAAAGTATAACCCTTTCGGGATATTTGAAAAGTCTTGTAATTCTATTTCTGTCCCTGCATAAATTTCTTGTCCTAAAATATCACTTAAAACAAGATATAAATTAGACTTTTTAGCAGCATAATACAAATGATTTGAAAAAGGATTTGGATAAAATTGAATACAATCTTCTTTCAAATCTTCTATACCTTGTATATTTTCTTCCGCACTGTGAACACACCAAATATAGTTACGAAGTGTTTTTGAAGCATATGTAGTAATACCATATTGAATATTCAAATACCAAGCCCAACTTGTATGGTTTGGCAAAGTAGTTGAAGACCAGATTTTTTTTTGATTTGTAACATTGAAAAAAATCGTATTTAATGAAGGGTTAAAACGACTTTCATCATTCAAAGATTGTAATTCCCTGATGTTAGGTAAGCGCCAATTAATCAGATTACCTGTAGTAAGTGTATCAGCATATTCGAGTGCTTGTTCCCAATTTAATGAATCGCTGTATGGATTTTTTTGCCAAATTAATTGAGTTTCAATATCTGTAATTGTTCCATCACCATTATCAATATACCTTTCATTTATCAAAGTAGGAGGGTTAATATTTCTAACTGCCCTTACGTGAAATTTTTTCGTTCCACCGGAACTTATTGTTTCTGTTTTTGGATGATTCCCTATTCCGCCTCCAGCATTTGTAACCCAAACTTTGTTTGTATCATTTACTTGAAGAGTAGAAGACCACCAATATTCTGCATCGGTTGCGCCAAAAACGATAGGATCTAGCGCAGGATTAGCTTGTTGAAAATTCAAAATACTAAATGCTTCGTGAGCTGATGGTAAACGCCAATCTAAATGTGAGCCTAACGATAATGATTCACAGTATGCAACTGCCTGTTCAAATGACATTTCCCCTCCATCATTTTGTTGCCACATAAGTCCGGTAATCGTATCAATTACAGTTCCATCGCTATTTACGATGAAATACGGCGCATTGATTGTATAATCATTATCTTCTCCGAATGTTGTTGTATATCCACTGGTTAGTCCTGTATCAGGCAGTCTTTTCATTGTTTTGTAGTATTGACAATACGATGAAAAATTCATCAATAGTAGATAGACTATACAAATTAAAAACTGCTTCATTTTAATGCTGTTATATTTGATGTTTAATATTAAACATAAATATTAGTATCATCAATTGATGATCACTTGTTTGTTTACTGTTGATTCTTTTAGATCAATTTTTAGTATATAAATTCCCTTTTTTAGATTACTTGTTGGGATTTTATTAATCCATTTATCAGACTGTAATACAATCTTTCCTTGAGCATTACATAAAGTGATTCCGATAATTTCTGAAGCTTGTAATTCATTTAGTGATAAATTAATGTAATCAGTTGCAGGATTGGGATAAATTGAAATTTGCTGTGCTTTTTTGTTTATGCTATTTGTAGCTGCTACTATTTCACACTGAATAAAATCATTGTATGTCTGTGTGTTTGGAACTCCGTTTCCTGAGGTATAAAAATTATATGTGTAGACACCATTTGAAGTCCAATTGTAAATAATTGAATCTGTCTGACCGTTTATTGTGTATATTAGTTTATATCCATTATTAGTTTGATTTGGAATACATGCTGTAATCAATGCTCCATTTAATGGTGTTAATGAAGGTCTAATAGGATTAGCTTTCGGTTGTGGAATCAATTGATGTGTGGTATCTTCTGTTACTTGACCGGCCATTCTTCCAATCATATATGGTGCTTCAGTTGTACCGTGATAATGATATACTCCATTTGAACCTAAGTGCCCATGATTTTCATCCAATGTTTGCATAGTACCACCACTTGGCTCTGTGGCACCATATACTGCAAATCCATCCAGACCAAATGCTATTGGCTTAGTTGCACTTGTGTAATTATAGAGATGCAATGGGGCAATGTGGTAATGATAATCATCAGCTCTGCCACAATGACCGCCATAATTATCAAGTTGTCCATCTAAATATGAATCTACACCCGTATTGGTGTGAGGATTAAAGATTGGAACTCCATTGATTGCGATTGCGATTGCACCACGAGTAAAATGAATACTATCAACTGGGATTGGAGAACTTGATAAAACGGGATTCAACGGGATTTGCCATGCATTTGTGCCAATGTAACATTGTGGAATTGGAACTTGTTGTTGCCAACCATGACTTGAAATGCCAACCATCATTTCATGTGTTAATGGGATTCCTTTTGATTCAACGTAAAAGTATTGGTCATCCCAAAGCGTATTGATTGCCGGTTTAAATGGAGTAAATGCATCATCCAAAAATTGTGGATCAGTTATGCTTTTTTCATGAACATCCTTTTGATTATTCCAGCTCACCATTGAAAAAACAATCAGTGGTAAGGTAAAAAAAAGTGAATACTTAAATTGAAATTTAGGTAATATTAAAAGAGCTATTGAAAACAACGTTATTCCAAAAATCAATAAAAAAGCTGACCAATTGCTATTTGCTGATTCAGGATAAACTAATTTCGAATGTTGATGATGTATCTTCTTGTTGTTTAATTTGTTAATAAATAATTGTTTAGATTTTACAAACTGTTTGTCTTTATCAGTTAATTGGTTTATGTCTAATCGTTGAATCCGATGATTCTTTGTTTCGATAAAAACGAAATTTCCTTTACAATAGGAAAAATAACCCATTATAGGTTTTTCGCTATTTTTTAAAACCCATGTTCTAGCAAAATGATGGATATCGTTAGACGCATCGTGTGCAAAAAATCTAGTTGATAATGAGCAAATAATTAAAAGAATAAAAAGTAATCGAGTTTTCATAACTAAGCATTTAAATTAACGATTAAATTGAATATTTCCACTTCTTATCAATCCTTTACTTCCAGTAATACGGTATTGATAATTGCCGGATGTTAGTTCTGAGCCATTGCTTGATTTTCCATCCCAAACAATTTGATAATTACCTTGCTGAACCAAATTATTGACTAATAGTTTTCGAACTTCAACTCCTTTCGAATCGAAGATAGAAACATATAAATTTTGAGTAATTTCATTCGAGAAACGGATGGTGGTTTCTTTGGAAAAAGGATTTGGATAAACAATATCTTCGGGATATGAAGCATTCCAAAGTACAGGTATTCCGGTTGAAAGTGAATCATAGCAATTTTCAACACCGATGAAATATGTAGCTGAAACGTCTTTATTGTGACGGTTATTATTTTCGTTTTGAGGTTTGTATGTTCGAACATATTCTATGGTTACACCACTTGGTGTGACGTGAGCCCTCAAATGTCCTGAATTTGGTAAGATGTTTCCTTCAACATAACCATATGAAGTTGCATATGCAGTCGAATTAAAATTAGGATGACTAGGTTGGGGAGTTTCTTGATAAATCATACAATCTTTAACTTGTTGACCGTAAAAATGATCATGACCGTGAAAGAAAATATTCACTTTATTTTCCGTCAATAAATCTTTTATAGGCTTATACCATCCGGGCCTATTTACATCAAAACCATAGGAACCATCTAAATTCTGCCCGCCCCATTCGTACTTATCAGCAAATTCGACACCGCCTCTTCCATCAGGGTCTCCGCCTACCAATTGATGTGCAAAAACAAATTTAAATTGTGACTGACTGTTTTCCAATACATTTCTTAGCCAGTCATATTGTGTTTTACCGAGTGTCCATCTCCATCCGTTCAATGAATCAGGTTTTGTCATCGTGTACCAATAAGGATCTATTACCACGAAAAGTGCATTCCCCCATGTCCAAGAAAAGTAATTTTCGCGTTTTCCAACATAGGGATGATTAACCGTGTCACCACTATAAAAAGTGTCAGGAGAAGGATTCAGATAATACTTTTGCCGTTCTTGTGTGTTCCAAACAGCAATGTTATCAGGGGAGTTATTTAAGTTCCAACCTGCTTCACCTTCGTGATTACCTAATACATTGTAAATGGGAACAGAATGGCTGATACGCTCGTAATAAGAGCGCAAAAGGTTACAACGATATACAATTGTATCATGTGGAATTACACCAACTGAATTTTTCAATTTATCAGTCATAATGAAATCTCCCAAATCAATCATAAAATCAGGATGATCATCCAATTGATTTTGCAAACAAATCTGATAAATAAGGGTATCTGATAATTCATCAAGATGGGGATCAGCTTGAATTACAAAAGTAAATTCATCGCTTGGCGTACGCTGCGTTCTAAATGAAAACTCTGGTCTATTCAATTGATTAGTAGAACCCTGAGATCGATAATTCACGCGATAATAATACTTTGTATTCGATTGTAAACCGAATATTGTTATTTCAACCGGTTGATTTTGTGCGAATGGTTGCCATGTCGTTTGTCCGGTATAAGAACCACTTACAGTTCCAAATTCAACTTTTGCATCAACTGCTTCTGAAAATAGTAAGTTAACGGTGACACTGTTATTCGACGGTTTACCAAGAAATTCACTTCTAATGAGTGTCTGAGATTGCCCATGAAATTGAATAAGCCAAAGTAACTGCAAAAAGAGAATTTTTTTCATTATGATAGGTGTTAATGTCGAATAATGATTTTTTTATTGATAGTGCCTTGATCAGTTGAAATAGACATTATATATGCACCGCTTGCAATTTCACGTGTATTTATTTTTTCTTTATTTGTTTCATAGTTTTGTTCTCCCACTAAATTCAATAATCGAACATTGTTCAACTTTGTTTCAGAGTTTAATTTTACTGAAATATACTCATTGGCAGGATTTGGAAATACCATACAATCAAAATCTGTATTCAATTCGTGTAATTGATTCACACAACTTCCAATAGTATATGAAAAAGCAACCTCACCATTGTGATGCTCACCCGTCAAAGTATCTTGAGGTAAATAGGCACGAACAAAATCAACTGTTACGCATGAAGGAGTTACGTTTACACGCAAATGACCTGTGCCCGGAATGGTATCTGAAGTGTACGCATCTGCATTCGCAAGCATACCAATTTCATAAGTAGAATCTGCAGCCATTGGAACTTCTTGATAAGTAACACCATCCATTATTTCATGGGCAAACAAGTGATCGTGTCCTTGAAAAAAGATATCTACCCCATTATCAACAAAAAGCTGATGAATAGGTTTTAACATATTAGGCCGTTTGTTCGGAAATGTATAATTACCACTTGGCTCATAACCTCCCCATTCAAACAATTTTGCTTGCTCAACACCTCCTCGTCCTTGCCCACTAACATGGTGTGCAAATACAAACTTATGTTCCGCATTGCTATTCTCAAGTGTGTATTTTAACCAATCGTATTGGGCTTGACCAAGTGTCCAGTCCCAATTTTTAGGTTTTGCTGTGGTGTCACTTACACTTTGATAGCGGTAAACATCCAATACTACAAAAAGTGCATCTCCCCAAGACCAAGCATAATAGTTTTTAGGGTTTCCAATTCCAAAATCCTCAACTTCTTCATTGCCGGTATAAAAACCGTTCGGAGTGGGGTTAGGGTAGTAAAAATTTCGCCAGATAGTTGACATCGCAGCTAAATTATTTGGAGGATTCTGATTCAAATAGTAATCCATTTCACCTTCATGATTGCCCAAACAAACATAAAAAGGTATTGAATGACATATTTCTTCCAAATAAGGGCGATAATTTTTGTGTAAGGTGTCAATACCACCCGAGGTTATTGTGTATGGTTCATGGTCATCACCAAATATATCACCTAAAGAAAGCATGAAGTCTGGCTTGTCATTTCTTTGATTTGCCAATGTTACCTCGTACATTTCAGCAATCCCTTTTTTATCGTAGAGATGTTCATCTGCTTCAATTGTAAATGTGTAAGAATACCCCGGAGAGCGCTGAGTTGTAAATGTATATTCTTCTGATGGAGCATAGCTTGTCGCATTTACATTTTTGGATTGCAGTCTATAAAAATAGCGTGTGTTTGGAGTTAGATTTTGAATTTCTAGTTCATAAGGAGTTCCGGAAACACCTGTTATCACTGCTGTATTTTGTGAATATACGCCACTTTGAGTGCCGTATTCTATGTAAAATTGCTTCTGTGTATCGAATAAAATACTAGCAGTTATCGTTTGATCAGTTGGTCTACCTAAAATGATTCCTTTGCTTTGTGAATAACCTAATTTACTTACCAAAATGGTAAAAATCAAAAAAATAAATTCAATTTTTTTCATTGAAAATTAATTTAAAATCCTAGCAAACATAGTACTTTATTTTAGAATTTTGAAAAATTAGTGCTACCTAATAATATTTATAAAGCCGTGAATCAATTTTGATTGGGAATACGTTGGTTTGTATGTGATAAGGAATGTATATATTCCATCATTAACAGGTTTTCCACTTCTATAATCCACTCCATCCCATTTTAAATTATTTTCGGAAAATTCAGTAACAATCTCACCCCATCTATTAAATATGTATCCAGATTCAACAAGCCCTTGGTAAATTATGATTTCAAATGTATCATTCAAGAGGTCTCCATTTGGAGTGAACACATTTGGGACAAAAATGACTGACGAATCAATCGATTCATTACAGCTATGAATATGAAGGATTAATTCTACTATTGAATCACATCCTTGAGCATTTGTTGTTATGTAATTATATATCCCACTTTCAATATACTGTTCCCCATTCCATAAATAGATGCAAGAACCTGTATCTATTAATGTTGATGATGATGTGTGATTGATTGTTAAATGTAACGTAACTAATGAATCACAACCGAGTGAATTACTTACTAAATATGTTGAGGTACCAGATGACGTTAATGTACTTCCATACCAATTAAAGCTCTCACATGCAATTGCAAATGTGTCACCAATACTTTGTGAATTAACGGTTAAAATCAAAGTAGCTAAACTGTCACATCCTGTAATGACAGAGCTTAAAGTAGCGGTTTGCGACCCAGCACTATTAAATGTTAATCCATTCCATGTATATGGCAACTCTGAATTACAAACAGCAATATTGGCTATTGAAGATAAAATAGGGTTGACTGTTAAATTCAATGTTGCTAAACTGTCACACCCTGTAATGACAGAGCTTAATG
>CAZGJF010000061.1:7652-12106 GCA_964526595.1 uncultured Akkermansia sp.
TAGACGACAAATTAGGATTAACTGTTAAATTCAATGTTGCTAAACTGTCACACCCAGTAATGACAGAACTTAAGTTAGCGGTTTGCGATCCAGCACTATTAAATGTTAATCCATTCCAAGTATAAGGCAACTCTGAATTACAAATTGAAAAAATTGTTGTACTAATGACCGGTGCTATAGGTATAACTGTTTCATTTAAATTAAGTAAAAAAGAGCATTGAATCGAATAGGTTAATCCATCAATCCATATTTTTTTATTTTGTTGTTCAATTTTTATACTATCGGTAAAAACACTAGTTACATATGAGTAATGTTGAATTATATCATTAGTTCCTGAAGAAAATGTAGATGATACTCCTCCATCTGTTGAACTAATAGTGCAACTAGAATTTGTTTTATCTTTTGAAACACTAATGGTTATTTGAGTTCCTGGTGGAACAGTTGAATTTAGGGGAATGTAAACAATACCATCTGATAATAGTATAGAATTAGTGCCATCTGCTGCAGATCCTGCAGCAGATATAATTCCTTCTGTTAGAGTGCTAGAACCAGTAAAAGTTCCACCACTTGCTGTTCCACCATAATAAGTTACAAGTTGAGCTGGGTCAGTAATGTCTGTTAAATTTACAGTATTAGCTGTTGTAGCATTTGGTATGCTAATACTACTTTCCCCTATATTATTAAGTGTGATTGTTTGGCTTGTTCCTCCATTAATATTATATGCAATCGTAGCGTTTTGAGGTCCATTTATTGTAAATACAGCAGGATTTCCGGGACAAATAGGATCTGATGTTATAATAACGTTAGGCGCAGGTGGAGGCAAAATAGTAACTGAGATTGTATTAGAGCAACCATCATTATCAGTAATATTAATGTCATATTCACCATCTAATAAACCAGTTATGGAATAATTTTGGGACCCGTCATTGTCATTTCCAAGTATAGATCCGCTTGTGGCATTACTCCATTCAATTGAGTATGGTGACGAACCACCTGTGATGGAAACATCAATTGCACCATTCATTCCGATTGCACATGTTGGACTAGTTGGGTTTCCTGAAATTGACAACGCTTGAGGCTGACTAACTGTTACAGCAGTTGAGGCTGTACACCCATCAAAAGTTGTAAGTTCTAAAATGTATGTTCCCGTTGGTAAAGTATTAAATATGTAATTATTAGGTGATATTTCATTATCATTGTAACTATCGATTAGAACAGTACCTTCATACAATTTAATTGAATTTATAGCTGGTGTTACTAGTGGAACTCCAGTCGTCCAACTGGCTGTTATTTCTCCAGCATTACTGGAATTACTACAACTTGGAAAAGAATACGATGCGTCTATAGAACAGGGTTGTACAATTGAACAATTAGTGCTTCCGTTTCCTGCTGTTTGCGAAAATGTAATTGTACCCGGTTTATTTGCATAGTTCGTTAAAATCATCAAATATATTTCTCCTTGTACTCCATTTGTAATGTTAGCTAGTTCTGTTGCAGAAGTGGAGTAACTACAATCTTCAATACACGCTAGTGATGGTGTAGAGCAACCTTGATTGACACTTGTGTATGGTCCAAGCAAGGCAAAATCTACATCAATTGCACCACCTGAATTATTTAATTGACTAATTGTAATATCAATATCTCCTGGATCTTGTATTTCTAAATAATACCACGTGTAATTCGGTGTTGATCCTAAACAACTTAATGATCCTGCATTCTGAACATTTGTTGAATTTGTAAAAGTGACAGTAGATCCGGTACAAAATGCCTGAGCATCAGAGCATCCTGGTGGAATAGAAGTTGGCGCAATGGGTGCACAAAAAGTCGTTAAATTACTAGGTGGTGTACCGCAACCAATTGTTGCTTCCCAACCACTTGAAGTGGTACTCGCATCACTCGTGAATCGAATTGTAATACAAGACCCTACACCGCCAATGATTCCTAAATTTGAATTATTCCCAGTAAACTGTCCAATTAGAGGAGAAGATGTGTTTGGGCCATCGTATGCATAGAGAAAATCATAGCTGTTTTCTAGGTTAAAAACTGAAAAATCAAGGTATATTGTATCATCTACAGAAGCACAAAAAGTAACAGTAATATCTTGGTTATTTGAGTAATTTGAGCTTGATCCTCCATAATCGTAAAATGTTCCGGAACATGTAGAAATAGTTTGATTATTAGAAGCGGCACCTGAACCCATTGTATATTGGGTGAAGGTATATGAAGAAGTAGCAACAAAGATAAATGCAACAAAGTGTCTCAAAAAGATCATTTCTAATTTAATTTGTAACGTTTGAATGCGGGATGCTTTACCTCATCAAATTGCATTTCTACGATAACACTATCAATTTCTTCCGATGTTGTTAGAGGTGAAATTTGCTTACCATATTTATCTAAAAGTTCTTGTGCCGAAAATAAAACAATGTTTGCACTATAACCATGAACTTTGATTATTCTTCTGGTTTCTAAATAACGCATTTCATCGAAATAAGAATAATCATATGCAGCTTGATATATTCTTGAAGTAATTGAATCATTTTCGTCAGAATTTACAGTAAAATTCAATTTAATTGAATTTTGAAAAGTATAAACTTGAGATGAAACATTCAAACAAACAAGCAACAAAATAAAAATAATTAAATACTTTTTAAGCTTAAATACTTTCATATTAGAATCAAAAAACAGATCAAATTTAAAGTTATTTTCTTTATAATTTGAATCACTTGTGTCCGATAAAAATACAAATTAATCATTTTATATTCTGAAAGCCTTGATTTTGGTGATATTGATTTCTCAAATTCAAAAGTAAGCCCCCTTGTTTACGAACTGCTAAATTTTAGTTGAAGTTGGACATTGTATTGTCTTAGCCAGTCTTTCTCTGAATTTTCAAGAAATTTAGTCAAATGAATGTAATTGAACAAGTGAAGCCTACAGAAGCTGGCAAGATTCGAGAATGCCCATTTTCGCTTGATTTTCTTATGTATTACGGTGAGCAGCAGATTGACAATTAGTGCTCACCAGATTTGTATTTTGATAGCGTTTTCATTGTCCCCAAGGAAAAATTTCAGTGGAAAGTTTTGTTTAAGATGCTTGAATAGGAGTTCTATTTGCCAACGTTTTTTGTAGATCAATGCAATGTGCCCTGCGTTCATTCGATGAATATTGGTGATAAATTCAACGTAGCGATTGTTTTCACCATCCCAGTATGCTATTCTTCGTAATTCAATGGTTTTTAGATATGATCCATTCTCCTTCATGTCTATTCGAATGATTTTATCTTTGTTTACACCATTGTCGATGTATGTAGGAATATCGCTTTCTTTAACGGATTCATAAACCGCATTGGATTTTAAACGTGTAACGAAGAAAACACCATTCTCTTTGAACTCTTCGAAAGTTTTGTAATCGTTTTAACCCTTGTCAAATAAAGCATAGGTTAAATTTACAACTCCCGTTTCATATCTTTCAACATTTGTCAAAATCCAAGATTTTTCTTTTGCAATTTCAGGAAACAAAGGAATACCTTCTCCAATCGTTGTTGGAATTAGCGTTAAAATCATACTATCCAATAGATTATTCTCAAGGAATGATGCGATGAGTTGTCCGCCGCCTATGAGCCAAATATCTTTTTCATTTTTTTTTATCAAGTCATTTACAAATGCCGTTAAGTTGGTTTGAACGATAAACGTGTCAGGGGTGGATGATTTGAAGTCTTTGTCAGTTGTCACAACATACGAGTTCATTCCGGTGTAAGGCCAATCCACTCCAAACCCAAGTATTTCGTTGTACGTATTTTTCCCCATTATCGTTGAACCGATTGTACTTAAAAATTGTCCATACCCATGGTCAATTTGATTAGGGTTAGGTAAAGCGTACAACCAATCTAAACTTCCGTCTTTTCGTGCAATTTTACCATCAAGTGAAGTTGCAATATAAAGTATTGTCTTGCTCATTTTATTTTTTTTAAAGTTTTCATCTTGTTGAAACGGTCTTTCATTTAATAATCTTGCAGTTATGAGCTACCCTTATTAAAGTCTTTGTTTATTGCTTAATTAATTTTAGAGTTTGCTGTCCGGTTTGTGACGAAATCTTTAAGAAGTATATTCCATTTTGCAAGTATGAAAAATCTTGTTGCTCAATATTTTTGCCTACCCAAATTATTTGCCCAAATGAATTATGTAACTCGAAGTGCTCTTTTACAGTCGTGTTTGTCAAGTTAATTTTGTTTATAAATGGGTTTGGATAAATGGTAAAATTTATATCAATACCTAAATCATTTAATCCAAGAGCACCCGAACACAAGTCATGAGTTCCTAATTGATTTCTAAAAGGACTATTCACCATTGCTGTATGTATTCTTGTCGTCTGGTCAGTGGTAAACATATACTTGTACGGATCCCTAGAATAATCCATAAAATTCATGTACATTTCTCCATCTGGAGAGTTTGACGGAC
>CAZGJF010000062.1:0-12003 GCA_964526595.1 uncultured Akkermansia sp.
ATCATCACATCAGGTAATGGCATTGGAACACTTTTTTCTGGGAATAATCTTTCTAAATCATTTATCGGTTTGACTTTCCAGAGTAATCCAGGTGGAGTATTTGCAATGGATAATGTAATTGTAGAAAATTGTCGTTTTGTTCAGAATGGAACTTACAATAACAGGACAGGCAGGTTTATTGGCGTTTATAACAATTCGAAAATCACCAAATCCAAATTCTTGAATAACTATGGAACCATTGAGTTGAGTGGCAATGATTTAAATATAAATAACAACTATTTCGAGGGGAATATTTTTGCAAATAGAACCAATACGCAAGTTTCATGGTTCATTTCTGGTTGGGTTGGTAAGGTAAAAATTGAAAACAACATATTCATTAAAAATGGTGAATATGTGAAGCAAACATGGGGGAATGAAAACGAAACTGCTGTAATTGGTATTGATGGATGGCAGGATACTTCATTTGTTGCCAACAACACATTCATTAACAATGATGCAGCTGCTATTTTATTCAATCAAAGAAACAGATCTGCTGTAGTAGTCAATAATTTGTTTTACAAAAACAAAACCGAATTTTCATTTTTAAAGTATGAGTCATATAACAACAACCAATTTATTTACTCTAATATTTCAAACAATATTATCAGTCAAGCACTGAATACTTATCCAAACATCAGCAGTTATGCCTACAGCTCCCATTCAGGTAATAATCTCGTAAATCCAGAATTCGGCTTCAAGGATACTTTAAATTATAGAATCGGAAACTCAAGTGCTGCCATTGGTGCAGGTGTAAAAACTATAGTCAGAAATAGCAATACCATTTTTAATGGACCATCAACGGACTATTATGGTAATACAAGATCTAATACCAAAATGGATATTGGAGCCGAACAAACCTCACAACAATTCCCTGCTCCAGGGCTCAAAGGGGATGCGGGTGATACCAAAGCTACTTTGACATGGAACAAGAGTAACTCTACAATTTCCGGCTATAACATTTTCAAAAGCAGTTCTCCAATACCTGATAATGCGACGAGTGCTTATGTTACAATCAATAATCCGGACTCACTCATTTTGCCGGAAACATCTCTTACCAATCTGTCTAAATATTACTATCGAATTCAAGCATTTGACAATGCAAATAACAAGAGTGGACTGAGCAATGAAGTGTTGATTAGACCCAATACTGTTCCATCAAAGTTAACAGGTATAACTGCAGCTGCTGGACCAAGAAGCGCAACCGTTGAATGGACAAAAAAGTCTTCAGTATATGGCTATACTGTTTTCAGAGGTACTAAACAAGATTCTTTGGTTGCTATTACTGGTTCAATTGACTCTTCCTATTTTGTTGATAGAGATTTAAAAGTAAACTCAAATTATTATTATGGCGTAAAGGTTACCGACAGTGTGGGCGTAAAGAGCGAAATGAGTAATGTTGTGATGGTGGTACCATCCAATCTGCATTTTGTAGATACTAGCAGCAAAGTAATTCAAAATGGATCAAAGCAATATCCATTTACAAATCTTTCCGATGCTGTGGCGAACACTTCGAATGGAGACACGGTGATTGTAAAAAAAGGCAGACTCAATATATCTGAAACAGTAAGATACTCAAAGAGTATTACTATAGCTTCTGAGTGGATTATTTCGGGTGAAAAAAATGATATCAGTTCTACTATTATCACTTCTGAAAATGATATTGGTTCATTGTTCCAAAAAGTAAACAGTAACAACTTTAATCCAAGGTTGAATATTAACGGAATCAGCTTTAAGCAAAACAAGAGCCAGTTGTTTAACCTAGATCAGTTGACAATCAGCAATTGCATTTTTGAGGAAAATGGCGATGCTTCGAACAGAAAAAGGTGGTTTGTTGCATTTCAATGGACTGATACAATTCAAAATTCTACATTCATCAATAACAATGGTTATATAACATTGGGTGGTGGTGACATCGTCTTCAGAAATAATAAATTCATCAATAACCTTTACGGTGCTGCCGATGATCCTTATCCATTGATCAATGGATGGACAGGTAAGGTAAAATTTGAAAGTAATTATTTTGTAGGAAACGGAATTTACAGTCAGCGTCCTTGGGATAATCTCAAAACTGATGTAATCAGACTCGAAGGTTGGCAGGATACCGTAATTGTTGCAAACAATACATTCATTAACAACAATGCTGTAGCTGTTCAATTCTTACCCAATCAGAAGCATGCAATTGTCGTGAATAATCTTTTTTATGGCAACAAGTCGGATTTCAACTTTACCAATCCGGGCAACAACCCTGCGTTTTTATACAGTAATATTTCAAATAACTTTTTGAATACAAGTCTTGAAAAATACCAGTATATAACATCATATAATTACAGATCTAACTCTGCAAACAATGTTATCAATGGTATCAATGCATTTGTGGATACTGTTGATTATAAGCTATCGCCGATCAGTGGTGCAATCGGAGTTGGTTCAAAAATATTTAAAACCAATAATTTGCAGGTATACACCGCCCAGGGAACCGATTACTTTGGTAACACATTTACGGATAAAGTTGATATTGGTGCTCATCAAACTACCTTTGCATTCCCAGCACCTTCCCTGAATGAGGTAGAGGGGGGCAATGCAAAAATTAAAGTTTCATGGTTGAAATCCAGCAAACTCATCAAGGGTTATAATATCTATCGCTCAGAAAGCCCTATCGCAGAGAATAGTAATCCTACTCCATTGGCAGTAATTGATAAGCCGGACTCATTGTATATCATTGATAATGCAACAAATGGTAAAAAGTACTATTACAGGGTCAAGGCATTCGATTCATCTAATACAGCTAAATTCAGTGGATTCAGCAACGAATTGAGTGTAATACCCAATATTCCACCTGCAAAGGTTGAAGCATTCAACGGAGAGGCTGGCCCAAGAGTGAATTATTTGAATTGGAACAAAAAGGATTCAACCCATAAGTATAATTTATACAGAGGGGTAAACAGTGATTCGCTGATAGTTATAGCACGCGGACTTGATTCGGTATTCTATGTTGACAAAAATTTGGAGGTCAACAAAGAATATTTCTATGCTCTGAAAGTTACAGATAAAGGCGGAGCCGCAAGTGAACTCAGTGATGTTCTAGCATTAAAAACAACTAATATTCACTACATAGATACGTTTGTCAAATCTTCTTTGATGCTTGGTACAGCCAAGAAACCATATGTGAATATCCAAGATGCAGTTAATGCATCTGTTGATGGAGATACAATTTTGGTTAAGCCAGGGATCTATTCACCCTTCAAAATTTCTAATAAGGGAATTACAGTTAAAACTACTGATGGGCCTCTCAAGACATTCATAAGTTCAACAAATCAATCAGACTTCTACCTAATAAGGGTTGACGGAAATGATAATGATTCAAGACCCTACAAGTCAATTCAAGTTGAAGGATTTACCATATCTGGAATGAAGAATTGGCGAAGTGGTGATTGGGGTGCGGCCATTTCAATTGTAAGAAATACATCTCCAGTATTCAAGAATAATATTGTGAAGGATATTGAAAATTACAATACCATTTCTATTGATCAGTCTGCTCCAATATTCATTAATAATCTTTTCGTTAACAACCGAGGTAATTTCTTGAATGTAGGATGGAATATCGATAGTACAAATGCACAATATAAAATGCCTCGATTCATTAATTGTACATTTACGAAAACAAGAGGTTGGGGTAATAATGGGGTGAATGAAAAAGGAATCATACCGTTCATCAATAGTATATTTTGGAACAACGATCCTAGTACACAAATCACTGCTAATTATTTTTCAATTCGAAATAGCCTTGTTGAATACCAAAATTTTGATAAGAAGAACGGTAATATCAGGATTGACCCATTATTTGTAAACGAGGAGCAAGGTGATTACAGACTGAGCAACAGTTCTCCTGCTTTAGGTAAAGGAATATCAAGTATGGTTGTTGGTGGGCAAACAATACTTTCTGATGTAACTGATATTGTTAAAAATCCACGTCCTGGTCCCGACGCGACACGCCCTGATCTTGGCGCATACGAGAATCCTAACTACTTCCCAGCACCAACATTAAAGCGTTTGCAAAAGACTGGGGACATTGTGAAATTGACTTTCAAATATGATAAATCACTTGATGTTTCAAAATTGATCCTTTACAAAGACTCAATCGCTTTGAAATTGGATACTTTATCGGTGGCTGTCAAGGATGTAAGTAAGGATACAATTATAGTTTTAGATACTCTGAAAGACAGTAAGGTATACAATTATGCTTTAAGATCTGTTGTAAATAATGTAAAAAGTGGTATCAGTAATATACTCAGTACCAATGATACTACATATATTCCTGATGTTGCATTTGAATCAGATACAGCTACATTTAGATTCAAAACAATTGAAAACGGAGTAGTATCTTTTGTTAATCTAAATGGCACTGATTACAGTTATCCATCCATCATTATGTATGATAACAGATGGAAGTCAGGTGATAAAAGTAATAAGAGCCCAAATGACTCCATCTATTTTATTCGTACTGCCAAATCTGAAAGAGCCAACCAATCAGTGAGATTTTCATTTAATAAGCGAATGCATGTTACTTTAGGTGGTACGGGTGATTTGATGCAGGTTCTGGGTCCAATAAATCTTAATTATGATGATGAGTTTGACATGGCTGCAGTTGTGCAAAAGAGTGGAAAGCAGCCATCTGCAGGAAACTTACTTTATGAAAGTGACAATTTCAAATTGCAAACTGAAGGTTTGCCTTTGAGGTTCAATCGCAATGGTTATGCGATAGACACAGCAGTTATTCCTGCATTCAGTTTCAAGAGTGAAGAATTCCCTTATAATAGCTGGGCACGCAACAATCAATGGAATATTAAGGATGCGTTGGATATGATTGATGGTAATTTCGATGGCACCCAGGAGCACATTGTTTCTATATCACAATTGAAATGGGTACCGAAGTTCAATTCAACATCTAGCAATTGTAGTGAATGTATCAACAGTGGAATGCGTATTGTTAAATTTATTGATATTAACAAGGATGGATTGAAAGATATTGTTGGTATGACTGGTGATAATTGGCAGGTTGGTTATCCAAACACACAAGGGGTTTCAATACATATATTTGTTTCAAATAAAATTCTGGGACAATATGAAATGTACAGGACTGGCCTCTTCATGGATTGGAATAGCATTCTTGCTGTGGAGGATTATAATAAAGATGGACGTCCTGATATACTCTGCAGATCGATCAATCAGACCAATTATAGTATTTACGAGCTAAACAATGATTATTCATACAAGGAGAGCAGCAAAACACTTGCGGTTGCTTCTGAGGACAGCAAGATAGTTTCGGATGATATCAATAACGATGGCTATCCTGATGTGGTTACGCTTTCTACAAATGGTTTTTTCAACGTTTATCTCAACGATCAAAAAAATGGCTTCATTGCTAAGAGATTTATTGTGCCATTTAACAACACCAATCAAAATAATATTTGGTCAGCATATCGCTTTAGTCTGGTTGATATGAATGGCGATGGGTTCAAAGATCTTTTCTGGGTTGAAAATATTTGGAATGGTACTCAAAACGAACAAATATTCAAAACTGTTATTCAAGGCACGGGTGAGCAAGTACTAAGCAGTTCTGCACTTGCTTCTGCAGCATCTGTGACAGCAAGCAATGATGGAT
This sequence comes from uncultured Akkermansia sp., assembly GCA_964526595.1. GTDB lineage: Bacteria > Bacteroidota > Bacteroidia > Flavobacteriales_D > Crocinitomicaceae > M0103. The sequence goes on from CAZGJF010000062.1 coordinate 5,702, forward strand.
ATAATGTAAAAGTTAAATGGTCTGGGTTCACCGGGAATAATGGGAATAAGTTCCAGTATAATATAAAAGTCGATACTACTGTCACATACGTCAGTGCTTTGATCAATACTGGTTTTAATTATAAGAAATCCAATCCACAGATCCCAATAGTTCTTGATCAGATTACATCCAGTATGTATCAGGATTCAATAGTATTCAGGGATCCTAATATTTCTAGCAAATATCCATATACAATTGGAGTCCAAGCCGTAAGTCAGAGTGGTAAGGGAAGTGATTACAAGGAAATTACATTCAAGCCCAAGGACCCATTATCACAACAAGTCAGCACATTGCCAGGTATGACAAATGCTCGATTTGCATGGGGCGATTATAACAATGACGGACAACTAGATCTTGCAGTAATCGGATTGGGTGATGAAAATGTTGGTCAGGTATTGCGCATTTATAAAAACGATAAAGGAAAATTGGTTGATTTACAGCTTACCAATAAACAATTGAAAGAAGGTGACGTGAAGTGGGTAGATATTGACAAGGACGGTTGGTTGGATTTGATCGCAACTGGTCAATCAGGTTCAGTGCCTACTACTGTATTGTTCAAGAACAATGAGGGGATATTTGATATTTCATATCCAACTACAATTCCACCATTGAAAAATTCCCGAATGACCTTGGGCGATTATGACAACAACGGAACTGTAGACATGATCATCACTGGTCAGGATGCAGTTGGTGAACCAAGATCATACCTGTTGAACAACGATGGTCGTGGAAATTTCAGCAAGGTTGATGATTTCAATTCCAGAGGGGTAATGCCAAATATTTACAATGCAGAAATGAGATTGATTGACTATGATTTGGATGGTGACCTTGATCTTGTTTACACGGGTGTTAACAAACAAGGAAATGCCGAAGGCGGAATCAGGCTCAGTTCATTGTTAGACGAGCAGAGTACGAGATTCAATCAATATTACGGATATGGGTTGAACTTAAAGAATGCACGATTTGATTTAGGAGACATCGATAGCGATGGCGATCTTGATATCATTGTCATGGGAACTTTTATGGATAATACCTTAGAGAAACCTATCACCAAGATTATCAAGAATTTCAGTGCTGATTCAAAAGTTCAAGGCAACTATAATAACCAGAACATATATAATAATTACCAGGAAATTGTTATTGATAGTCTTGATAATGGTGATGTAAAGTTCGCCGATGTGAATAATGACGGATTGTTGGATATATCTATCTCGGGACTGGACAATAAGAAAACACCCACAACCCGTATTTATATCAATCAGGGTGGATTTGGTAATTACTCTTTGTTAAAAACATTGGATCTGCCTCAATTTAGAAATTCAGCTATCAGTTGGGGAGATTATAACAATGACGGTAATATGGATATGGTTATAACTGGAACCAAAGCAGTTGGAACTGAAACTGTCATTTATGTCAATGATCAAGGATCTAATAAAAATAACGCACCAACTATCCCAACAGGATTAACAGTATCGGATCAAGGTCAGGGCAAAATCATTTTAAAATGGAAAGCTCCAACTGATGACCATACTCCATCCAGAAGCTTGTCTTATATGATTCGCCTTGGTACCAAGCCAGGAGCTGGTGATTTATCAACTTTACCGATTGATACAGCTGGTAGACTTCAAACGCCAACGTTCCCAGTCATTGGTACGAATGAGTATTATACGGAGTTACCACCGGGTCGTTATTACTGGTCTGTAATGGCTATTGATGGAAATTTCAAAAATTCGAAATTCTCAGATGAACAATCTTTCATTTTGAAATATCCATGGAAATATATCAATCAGGGAGGGTTGGTTGACAGAAGAATTTCTCCAATTGATAATAGTCAGTTTGCATGGGCCGACTTCAATAACGATGGGCTGACCGATTTCATATACTTGGGTAACAGTGGGGTTTGGGGGCAATCACCAGCTGGAATATATAAAAACAACAGTGGTGCATTCCTGAAAGTAGAGTCTACCAACGGAAACGGATTTTCCGGATTGAATGGTATTGACAATGTTAAAAATCTCTCAATTAAGTGTAAGGACATCAATAATGATGGATTTGTTGATTTATTTGTTGCAGGTGAGTACAACGACAACAATCCTTTCTTCCGTGCATTTGTAAATAAACGAGGATTTGTTTTCCAGGATGTAAGTAATCTATTTAGCATCACAAGTATGCTGAGAGGCCCATCTTTGGATTTCTCAGATCTGGATAACAATGGTACTCCTGATATGATATATTCCGGTACTGACAACCGGGGTGTTGGACAAGTATTATTCTTCACAACCAAATTAGACACTGCTATTGTACAAGGAGCGGCTAATCCAAATGGATTTACCATCTCAACATATGAGACTAACATCAAGAAAGTTCTCAATGATGAAGAAGCTCAAAATATCAACCTAGCATTCACTGATTTCAATCAGGATAAGCGTGTTGATATGGTTATGCTTTATGACAATGCATCTGGACAAAGAAAAGCCGAAGTATTTAACGGCGGATTGGATGAATTTGGAAAAGGTACTTTCACCAAAAACGCTGATGTGGTTTTACCAAAAGTCAAAAATAGCACTTTGGACGTGGTTGACTTCAATAAAGATGGTTATCCCGATATTGCCCTCTCAGGTTATAGTTCTGCAAATGGCCAAATGTTTAAAATTTATCAGAATAAATTTGATAAACAAACAGGTAAATACACATTTACCAATACTACCAATGATCTATTGCTTCCCATTCAAGATGGAAAGACTACGTGGGGTGATTTTAATATGGATGGGTATCCTGATGTGATTTTCAGTGGTACTAGAACCGGCGCCGGATATGTAACTAAAATGGCTACATCTTCACTTGCAAATAATAATGTAGTCAGTTATACTGAGTTGCCAACTTTCCCATTCGGTGATTATTTACAGCTTACTCCAACAATGGGGGATATCATGGGTGATGGACAGTTGGGTGCAGTACTTGTTGGAAGAGAAACACTTTTAGGAGGCTCTGTGATCAATGCCTTTAAGTTGTTGCAGAATGTAAGGGGATTGAGCTCTAAGATCGAAGGTGATAATGGAATTGTACAGGGTAAAAACTCAGTGCCATTCACTCCAATTAATTCAGCCTACAATAAATCAGCTGCATCGGGCACTAAGAATAAATTCAAACCATCGTTTGATATTCGGGGTGCTGCGTTTACAATAATGGAGTCATTAGCTCAGCAGGCTCAGGAAAATGACAATCAAAAGTTTGTCGAAAACCAACCTCCAGATGCACCAACTGATCTTAAGTCGGCGATTTTGGAAAGAGTTGCCAATTTAAATTTGGTAAAACTTTCTTGGACTCCAGGGAAAGATGATTTGACTCCTAATACCGGGTTGACTTTCTCTTTGCGCGTAGGTAAAAAACCAGGAAAGTCAGATGTAATTGACGCAGAAAGTAATAAGGATGGTGCCAGAAAAACACCTACCAACGGTAATACTGAAAACAATACCCAGTGGGATATTCAATTGCCGAATGGCACATACTATTGGTCTGTTCAAGCAGTTGATGCCTCATTCGCAGGATCTGATTTTGCAAAAGAGTCAACACTTATCATTCAAAATGATGCAATTGTTGCGGGAAGTGCCCCTTCGGAAATTTTCCTAAATGGTTCTTCGAAGGACACTGTTTATTTGTCACAAAATCAATTGTTCAGCACCTTGAAATACAAGTTGACAACTTACTCGGTTGATAGTGCAAAAGTTACAAAATACAACTACTCATTGTATGATGACGATGATTTTGTCAATCCGAGCATTTTTGCGATTGATACAAGTCTTAATAATCTTTATCTGAAGGGAGCTTATCAGAAAGACTCCTCATACAATGTAAGGGTAAGGGTTACTGATTCAAGGGGTCTTGCATACGATAAGCAAATTGCTTTTGTGGTGGTTGCGGCTCCTAATAATCTATTGCTTGATGGAGCAATTACGTCATTCGTTAATTATAACACTGCCAAAGATGCTGAACAACTAACAGTTACAATGACTGGAGTGGATGACCGAATTACTTCTGATAAACTAACGTATAGTTTTGTGGAAGGTGCTGGAAGTGAGAACAATAGCATGTTTGGTATCAAAAACAACAATATTCTCTACAACAAGGTTTCGCTCAAGCTGGCAGATACCTTGCGTGTAAGGGTTGCTGTATCAAATGGATTTGCATCATTGGAAAAAGCAATCAAGATTTATTCTGGTTGTGAATTTACATCTGTGAAGTTCACAGATGCAAAATCTGAAGCATATAAGATATGCGAAGGCGATGTGGTGAACTTGACTTTGGCGAAGACTGGAGTAACAGTCAATCTTTTCAAAGATGATGCTTTGATCAGTACTGCCTCCAACACCAATAAAGTTTCTCTGAGTGCTCCAGGTAAATATTATGCAATTTATAATACTGAAGGAGCCAGCACTTGTGGTAATAAAACCGACAGTGTGTTTGTAGAATACAGCGTACCTGTAACGAATATAACATACAACGGGGAGCTTACTATTTGCTCAAACACGGAGAAACAATTGATTGCAACTGCCGCAAGTGGATACAAATACCAGTGGTATAAGAATGATCAGGTGTTGAATGGATCAACTGGAAGTACAATCAATGCAAAGGATGCTGGTAAGTACAAAGTTAAAATAACCAATGCTCAGAATTGCAGTGCGACTTCTAGGGAGGTTGTATTGAATGTAATTCAGGCAGCTGATGTAACACTGAGTCAGAAAATTGATACCACTATTTGTGAGGGTACTTCATTGCAAATTAAAGTTGCAGATGGCTCCAATAGCTATCAATGGTTTAGAAATGGTAATCCAGAGCAGGTGAACGCCAGCACGTATAACTTCTCCGGAAATGGACAAATAAGTGTAAGGATAACATCTGCCAACGGATGTGTAGCTAATTCTGAAACCAGAAATATAACTACTACCGCAAATCCTTCCGTACCTGTACTTACTCAAACAGCAACAGCGCTCTGCCAAGGTCAATCTGTTGTCATCATGGGTCAGGTCATTGGAGGGGTCTCTTATCAGTGGTTAAAAGACGGAAGTAAAATTACCGGTGCTACAGAGGTCAATTACAGTGCAACAAGCACTGGTAACTATCAGTTGCAATTGACCAATCAATTTGGCTGTACTTCAAAATCTGCAAACGCAGTAATAACAAGTAAGCCAATCCCTGCTGCTCCTACGGTATCGAGAGATGCTTCTGATTTAGTTTCCAGCAGTACACAAGGTAATCAGTGGTACAATACCACTGGTGAAGCGATACCAGGCGCAACTGCACAGAAGTTTAGACCTACAACAAATGGATACTACACCGTAAAAACTACTGTTAATGGCTGTACCAGTTTAAGTTCTGCAAATTACTTCTATGTTTCAACTGCTGTGTTGAATCTAAGCAATGGTCAATTTGTACGAATCTTCCCTAATCCAGTTGTCAATGACTTAAGCGTTGAGTACAATATCCAGGGACAGTACGCGCTAAATATCCAATTGTTTGATATGACAGGTAAGCTGATTTTAGAAAGGAAGGGATTGAGAACAGGGCAATTAATTAGCCTAACTACTCTTTCAAAAGGTACCTATATGATCAAAGTCCTGAAAAAAGACGGCAAGGTTCTGTACTCAGGTAAAATAGCAAAACAATAAAATTCAAGGCGGAGTATCTACTCCGCCTTTTTTATTTCATTATTTTCTTATATTGTAATTACAATTATTGCAATATGAAAAAGTTTTTTCCATTTTTATGTTTGATGATGATGGCTTCTACAACTGCCATCAAAGCGCAATCACATACAACCGAAGCAGCAGGTCCTTCACCCATTGGCAAATGGGATCTTACGGTTGACATGGGTGATAAAATTGCTCCTTCTTGGCTGGAAGTCAAACTCTCAGGAGTCAAAACCCTGGTTGGTTATTTTGTTGCTGAGGGCGGCAGTGCACGTCCGGTTGCCAAAATAAACTTCACAGAGGGCAAAGTCAGTTTCACCATTCCTCCACAATGGGAGAGAAACGATAAGGACATGGTTTTCGAAGGAACATTGCAGAATGATCAACTCTCAGGAAAAATTTATGCAAGCAATGGCAAAACCTATACATTCAAAGGGGTCCGTGCTCCATCATTGAAAAGAGAGAAAGATCCTGTATGGGGAGCTCCGATTCAACTTTTCAATGGCAAAGACCTTAGTGGATGGCATACCCAAAAACCAGATAACCAATGGGTCGTTGAAAATGGTATCATGAAGA
>CAZGJF010000063.1:0-11370 GCA_964526595.1 uncultured Akkermansia sp.
GATAAAGAGCGAACCCTTTTCCAAAAAATAATTGGATGGATTCTTTCTAATACTATAGGCTTATTTAGATAAATGGAAATAAAAGATTGTGATATTAAGGGCTTATTTTTGATAAAACCAACTGTTTTTGAGGATCAAAGAGGGTCTTTTTTTGAATCATTCAATTTAAAAAAATATAAAGAAATTTTAGGGAATGATATTGATTTGGTTCAAGATAATTTATCTGTTTCAAAAAAAAATGTCCTCAGGGGACTTCATTTCCAAACGCCACCTTTCGCTCAAGGTAAATTGGTCTCTGTTCTAAGGGGTTCTGTTTTGGATGTTGCTGTAGATTTGAGAAAAAAATCCACAACATTTGGAAAATACTTTTCGGTAAAGTTAAGTGAAGTAAATCACTTACAACTATGGATTCCCCCAGGATTTGCTCATGGGTTTATCGCTTTAGAAGAAAATACCATATTTTCTTATAAATGTAGTAATTACTATGCGCCACATAATGAACAAACTATATTATGGAAAGATGAATCTTTAGCCATAGATTGGAAGATAACTCAACCTATTATTTCTCAAAAAGATGAGCAGGCGATCAATTTCGCTGATTTTGATTCACCATTCTAGTACGCAACATTATGATAAATTCGATGATTGTATTATTAAGTTTTTTATGTGGTGGGGTTTTACTTTCATTAATTAGTAATAAGCTTTTGTTGAGTTTTTCTAAATCATTGGGAATTCGTAATAACAACGATGTCATTATACGTTGGAGCAATGAATCAAAGCCGTCAATTGGTGGAATTTCGTTTTTCGTTGTTTTTATCTTTACATCTATTTGTTACTCCATTTTATCTGTTGAAAACAATATTTTTAATAACGATCAATATCAATTGGAATTTACAGGCTTATTTGTTGCTTCAAGTTTAGCCTTTTTGATGGGCTTAGCTGATGATGCCTACAATACCAAACCATTTTTTAAGTTATCAATTCAGATTTGTTGTGCATTGATCGTTATTTACACAGGTAATTGGATTCATCTGACGCACAATTATGTTTTTGATACTATTTTAACCATTTTATGGATTATTGTTGTAATGAATTCATTAAACATGCTTGATAATTTAGATGGTATAACCGGAACAACAGCTGTTTTTATTTTAATGTCTTGTCTTGTTTGTAATTGGAGCATTTTTGGTTTTTCTTTTGACGTATGGTCGGTAATACTTTTATCGGTTATCGGAGCGTTAGTTGGGTTTTTGCCTTATAATATTCACCCATCTAAGTTATTTATGGGAGACTCGGGAAGCCAGTTCATAGGGTTCTTCACCTCATTCTTTGCTATCAAGTATTTGTGGAATGCGAGTTCTTATCAGCAAACTCACAGCTGGGCCAGTGTCATTTTAGTATTAACCGCTTTTACTCCTGCCGCCGCAGATACGCTTTCAGTAGTTATCAACCGTATTCGAAAGGGGCAATCTCCAATGGTTGGAGGAAAAGATCATACAACGCATCATTTGGTGTATTCAGGATTGAGTGATCGACAAGTTTGGTACGTTTTTCTCTTGATAGGAATATTATCTAGTCTTTTTTCCTTCTTTTTGCTTTGGGTCATTAGAAATTCGCTGATTTATATTTCTATTGGTTTTGTTTTTTACTTTTTGCTTGTCTTTTTCATACTGTATCGCTATACGCTTAAATATCCCCAAAAATCATAATTTGTTTGGATCAAAATATGCGGTTTATTTTCCGTTTGACAATTATTTTTTTACTTATCGGTTGCTCTGAACCTACTGCCAACTCTAAGAATAAAGTATCAATAGCTGAAACAAATTACCATGAATCAGCAGATTTTGTACTCCCGGAATTTACCTATTTCTGTGGGCAAAAAATAAATTTAACAGATGAAGATATCCATGAAAAAATAGATCGTGAAATCCTTATTAATGCTTATTTCCAAAGTGCTACCATTCAACAAATAAAAAGAGCTAATCGGTTTTTTCCAGTCATAGAACCAATCTTAAAGCAAAATGGTGTTCCTGGTGATTTCAAGTATTTAGCAGTCATTGAAAGTGGATTGTTACAAGCAACAAGTCCATCCGGAGCTCTTGGTTTTTGGCAATTTATGCCTCAGACGGCTAAAGAATTTGGACTGGAAATAAATGCTGAAATAGATGAACGCATGCATCTTGAAAAAAGTACTCAAGCGGCTTGTAATTATTTAAAAAAAGCGCATGACTCATTAAAGGATTGGGTATTAACTGCTGCAGCTTATAACAGAGGATTGCAAGGGATTAAATCAGATTTACATTGGCAAGGAACAGATAATTATTTTGATACACACTTAAATTCAGAAACAGCAAGATATGTTTACCGAATTTTGGCTGTTAAAATGATATTCGAAAATCCCGAACGATTTGGATTTCGTTTAAAAAAAATGGCTTTGTATGCCCCCTTCAAAACAAGATTTATACATGTTGATTATTCAATTGATAACTTGGCTGTTTGGACCAAATCAGTCGGAATTAATTACAAAATTCTCGTAAAGTTAAATCCTTGGATTTTATCTAATAAACTTACTGTTAAAAACACCTCGTTTAAATTAAAACTGCCGAGGAATGATTTTAATCTGAAACCCTATCAAAGCTACTAGATGATGAATGAGGATGGAACTATTGATATTTATGGTGCCAGAGAACACAATTTGAAGAACATTGATCTGAAAATTCCACGCAACAAACTCGTCGTATTTACCGGTTTAAGTGGAAGTGGAAAATCATCCTTGGCTTTTGACACAATTTTTGCGGAAGGTCAACGTAGGTATATCGAAACTTTTTCTGCGTATGCTCGACAATTTTTAGGTGGCATGAAAAGACCGGACGTTGACAAAATTGAGGGTTTGAGTCCAGTCATTTCAATTGAACAAAAAACGGTATCTCGTTCGCCGAGGTCGACTGTGGGGACGATTACTGAGGTTTATGATTTTCTGCGATTACTCTTTGCTAGGATTGGGATTGCTTATTCCTATGTGAGCAATGAAAAAATGGTCAAATATTCTGACGAGCAAATTGTGGATTTGATAATTCAACATTTTGAGAAGCAGAAGGTCATTATATTATCCCCTAAAATCAAGGGAAGAAAGGGACATTACAGGGAGTTGTTTGACCAATTTCAAAAATTGGGGTTTACAAAAGTCCGTGTTGACGGAGAAATAAAGGAAATTGAAAAAGGAATGCGACTTGATCGGTATAAGATTCATGACATTGAGTTGGTTATTGATCGATTACTCATTGATTCATCTGATCGAAAACGCATATATGATGCTGTGATATTAGCACTCAAGCAAGGAAACAAATCAATGATGGTTATGGACTATGAAACCAAGAAAATCAGGCATTTCAGCAGGACATTAATGTGCCCCACTTCGGGGATATCCTATCCCGATCCGGAGCCAAATTTGTTTTCCTTCAACTCTCCTTACGGTGCTTGTCCCGTATGTAGTGGATTAGGTGAGGTTTCCGAAGTTTCTGTATCAAAAATTATTCCGAATAATAAAAAGTCAATTAAAAATGGAGGAATAGAGCCACTTGGCGAATTCAAACGAACTTGGATTTTTGAGCGATTAGAAGCATTTCTGAGTCAAGAGGGGTATTCCATTTCGACTCCGATAGAAGACTTTCCGGAAGATATATTAAATACCATTTTATATGGAAATGAGGATCTTCAGCAAGTTAGTAAAACCAATTTAATTTCATTTGAGGGAATCATAAATTTCATTACTAGGCATTCTGAAGATAGTTCTGCCTCCATTCAACGTTGGGCACAAAGTTTTATGAATAAAAAAAAATGCCCAAGTTGTCAAGGTTCGAGACTAAAAAAAGAATCTCTGTTTTTTAAAATCAATACTAAAAATATTGGAGAGCTGGCACAACTGGATATCAGAGAGTTGTCGGCATGGTTCTACAAAATTGAAGATACGCTGAATGCAGAGCAGGTGTTGATTGGGACAGAAATTTTGAAAGAAATTAAAACGCGACTGAATTTTGTCCTAGAAGTAGGGTTGGATTATCTGACATTACACCGTTCTGCCAAAACCCTATCAGGAGGTGAGGCGCAGCGAATAAGATTGGCAACCCAAATAGGAACAGAGTTAATCAATGTCCTCTATATCTTAGATGAGCCGTCTATTGGTCTGCATCAACGAGATAATACACGATTGATAAATTCCCTCAAAAGATTGCGTGATGCAGGGAATTCAGTTATTGTTGTTGAGCATGACAAAGAAATGATTGAAGCTGCAGATTTTGTGGTTGATATTGGTCCCGGAGCCGGAATACATGGTGGCACAATTGTCAATGCCGCAACATTAAGGGAACTTGATTCAGTAAACTCACTTACAACAAAATACCTCAATGGAGAGTTGAAGATCGAAGTGCCTAAAATCAGACGAAAGGGAAATGGAAAAAAACTCATATTATCAGGAGCCTCAGGAAATAACTTAAAGAATGTCAAGCTTACCATTCCTTTAGGCACCTTTTGTTGTATTACGGGAGTTTCAGGAAGTGGAAAATCCTCCTTAATTAATCAAACCCTCTATCCGATTCTTTTGAATCACATTTATGATGGGGTCAAAAAACCTTTAGCTTATCAAAAAATTGAAGGTTTAGAACTCCTTGATAAAGTCATAGAAATCGATCAAAGTCCCATTGGAAAAACACCTAGATCAAACCCTGCAACATATACTAAAGTTTTTGATGAAATTAGATTGCTTTTTACCAATGTGCCGGAAGCACAAATTCGAGGGTATAAAGCCGGAAGATTCTCATTTAACGTGGCTGGAGGAAGATGTGAAACATGCAATGGCGGTGGCCTTAAGTTAATCGAAATGAATTTTTTGCCGGATGTTTATGTGGAATGTGAAACGTGCAATGGTAAAAGATATAATAGGGAAACATTGGAAGTTAGATACAAAGGGAAATCCATATCAGATGTGTTAGATATGACTATTGAGGATGCTACACATTTTTTTGAATCGATTCCAAAAATTCACCGCCCCCTCCTTACATTACAATCTGTAGGATTGGGCTATGTTAAAATTGGTCAATCTTCAACAACCCTTTCGGGTGGTGAGGCTCAACGTATTAAATTGGCAGCAGAACTTTCTAAAAAAAGCACAGGGAAAACCATCTACATTTTAGATGAACCATCAACAGGGTTGCATTTTGAAGACATACGAATGTTGCTGGAGGTATTGCAACGCCTCGTAAACGAGGGGAATTCTGTTTTGGTTATCGAACATAATTTAGACATTATTAAAGTGGCAGATTACATTATTGATATGGGACCCGAAGGTGGAAATGGTGGTGGTTTTATCATTTGTGAAGGTACCCCCGAACACCTTGTGAAAAAAGCATCAAAGGACTCATACACTGCTCAATACCTCAAGCTGGAATTGAACTCAAAATAAGAAGGATTACGAGCATTTTAACAGCAGATTAACTGTAGATTACTCCAACGTTAACTTTATCCGCTTCGTTTTTGTAAATTTGGGAGAAAATAATTCTACCATTATAGAAGCTGACTCAACAAAAATGAAAGCTAAACAGTTAGGAGATATCGTTTCATCGTTTCATTCCGTTTCCCTTCAAGAAATGGATGCCGTTAAACTCATGAACCGAGTTGACACTAAATTTGCTTTCAATGTTGTTCAATTTTTAGAATTTCTACCTAAATTGAAATCTGCCTACAAAATTCTTGAAATTGATGGCAGTAGAATTCCAAATTATCAGAGTTTGTATTTTGATGATCCAGCTTTTAAGTTTTACTTGGCCCACCACTCGGGGAAAACCAATCGATTCAAAGTTAGATTTCGAAATTATTTAGAATCCAATCTAATTTTTTTGGAAATAAAACACAAAATGAAAGGCAGGACCAGAAAAACTCGAATTAGAGTTGATGCTATTTCAGAAACATTCAATGATCGGGAACGCTCTTTTTTGAGTAAAAATATGGGTTGTGATTTTGAACTTGTTCCTAAGCTTTGGAATTCTTTCAATCGAATTACATTGGTCAGTAACATGCAAAAAGATAGACTGACATTTGATTTCCGTTTGGCATTTAATTGGTATTCAAACAAGGTCGTTTATGACAATCTCGTGATTGCCGAATTGAAACAAGAAACGTTTAGCCGACAATCGGAATTTTTGGATTTGATGAAATCCATGATGATACGTCCATATAGAATGAGTAAGTACTGTATCGGGGCAATTGAATTGTATGGTAAAGACGCCATCAAATACAACCGCTTCAAAGAAATAATTATTAAATTAAAACAAATAGATAACCATGTTACCACTACTTTATCTGGCACTAAAAATTAACCCAAAAGAAATAGAATCATCTGTCATAACATGGTTAAACGCAGCTGATGTTTTGAATTTGCTATTCAGATTAGTGTTTAATTTAGTATTCTTAACAATTATCATTCGCTACCTCTATTACCCCAAAACAAAACGTAAGGATTACTTATTTACTTACTATTTGATAGGAACCATCACATTCTTTTTATGTTTCAGCTTGAAAAAGCTTGATATAGACACCGGAATGGGGCTTGGTCTTTTTGCCATTTTCGGAATTATTCGCTATCGGACTGATGCAATAGAGATTAAAGAAATGACATACTTGTTCTTGATTATCGGCATAAGTGTTGTTAATTCCCTATCTTCAAATAGAGTAAGTGTTTCTGAGATGATGATCATCAATGTGGTAGTAACATTGATGACTTTTGTTTTGGAACGTATTTGGCTGATTAAACACGAAACGCGAAAGATAATCACCTATGAGCGTATTGATCTCATCATACCTGAAAAGTATGAAGAGATGAAATTAGATATTGAACAACGGACAGGGATCATAATCAATCGTTTTGAAATTGGCAAAATTGATTTTTTAAGAGATACTGCACAAGTAAGGATCTATTACTATTCATCAGATCAGAATTTTTCAGATTTTGGACAAACTTTAAATTAGTTCACCTCACCTACACTATTTTTAGGATACAGGAAACTATTTTGTTCTGAACTCTTGTGTTTTTTTGAAAATAAAAGGTATTTTTTCATTTTAGTAATTTATTATCTTGATTTCAAACCATTTTAATCTTTGATACAACGAACAGAGAACGCGGAACCCCGATTGTAGGTACTAGTGTAGTTATAGGTATTACTAATATAAAAGAGCAGGTACAACGACTGAGTATAATCCACAGTACTGCTCCAGTAGCGACCCTGAATGCCTTCAACTACGAGCGAACCATCGCTGACATTGCGGAAGCCCGCCAAGAGCAATTTCAAAGGCGAGGAAAAAGCCCCGACACTGTTTTTGATGCTCCAACTTGCACGTTCGGCATCTAATTCCGCAAACGTTGGTAAACGATACCCGCTTGGGCAAGGGTTATTTACCCCATTAACTCCTTGCCACAAGTTATCGTTTTGTGAACTACGCCAATCATATGATGAGTTGGACGCTAAAATAAAACTTCCATGACCGGGTTGGTCGCTGCTGCTCAATGTACCGGTAGTGGTTGAATTGCGGCATTGGTGTCCATCTGCTCCACGTCCCCACTGGTACAAATCTCCATACGCATTGGCATCTGTACTAGAGGTCGCCACTTGAGAAGCCCCTAAGTTTCTGTCCATCAATGTTTTACCTGTAGCCGGATTGGTCACATCTACAATCGCTGTAGGCGTAGCAGTACAATGGACTGTACCAGATGAATAAGGCGATGCATTTACTGCAATCGTCATTGTACAGTTTTTTCCTCCAATGTTTAACGTAAAGTTTGCTTGGCCACTTGAGGAAGGCGTTCCTGAAAGGGAAAATGATATATTTCCTGAGCCACTTGCGAACGTCCCCTGAGCCAAAGTTGCTGTTAATCCCGTAACTCCCGAAGATGATAAACTTTTAGAAGTATAGGTGCCACCATTTCCACCGGTGTATGGGACGATACATGAAGCACTTACAGGTACGCCACTGTACACGTTTCCATTCAATATAACATTTCCACAATCCAAGGATGCTATTTTTCCCGGACATTGACCACCTGTTGTCCAAACAGCGACACCATCACACATCGTAATCACTTGTCCTTGCGTACCTCCCGAAGGAATACCATCTCCTTTAGCTCCCTTTACATATCCGGTTTGTATTTTTTGACCGTTGCTGAGAGTCACATACAAACTGTCATTTTGAATGTATGAATTGGTGATATTAACTCCATTGGTGCCATTTGTACCCGCAGGCCCTTGAATACCTTGAACACCTGTAGCGCCTGTAAGACCTTGAGGACCTTTAACATATCCTGTTTTAATTTTCTGTCCATTGCTTAAAACCACATACAAACTGTCATTTTGAACATACGAATTGGTAATACTAACCCCATTGGTTCCTGCTATTCCTTGTGGACCCGTTGCTCCCGTTGCACCCTGAGGACCTTGAATACCCTGTGGCCCCGGTGTTCCCGAACTCGCAGCATACAAGGCATAGGGCACACTCATCAGTTGTTGCGTTCCTAAGACGGTAAATGTTCCGGAGTTGTTTACATCGTAGGCAGTTTCAATGAAATACGGCCCAATTGATACTTGCAAAAGTTCCACTGAGTGCTGTTCCCTGCCCGATGACCATATTCACCAAGCCGTTCGCATTGGTCGTCACGCTGTGTTTCTCGGAATAGGAAACAGTACCTGTACTACTCCCTTGAATGACGTTCATACGGATGCTCACTGCTGTATTGGTAACAACTGCACACACATTGTTGCGAATGACCGCTTGGTAGTTGATGCCTTGTGGGGCTTGGGCAACTAATTGCTCAGCGAAATGAATGAGTGTACTTGCTGTAAGGAATGTTTTTAGTAAATACTTTTTCATGGTTTTATTTGTTTGAAAAGTAACTATCCAATAAAATAAGTTTTAAAATCAAAAGTAACTTAAATAGATAACTTTACAAAAAATATTACACAAAAGCTAAATAAATATACACACATGGTGTAATTCGTGTCATTCTCTCTATTTTTTGATTCATTTTTAGAATAGAATCATTTGTCTTGTCCTAAAATAGCTATACAAAAGGTGTATTTTTTCCTCCCCCTTAATCCCCCTCCAAAGGGGAAATAATTTCATTTCAAAAATTCGATGTTTCGCTTCAGACCTGCATACTTTGTTCGCTTTACAGCACTTTTCTTAAATAATTCCGAGAATACTTCTTCTGTGAGATCCTGCCAATCCGCTTGTGACATGTCTAGCAGTGATTCTGTTGGTTTAAAACGTGGCTCATTGTGTTTGAGAGAAAACCTGTTCCACGGACACACATCTTGACATACATCACACCCAAACATCCATTGATCCATTTTTCCTTTAAATTCATTCGGCAACAATGAATCTTTGAGTTCAATTGTTAAATAGGAGATGCATTTTGAACCATCAACCATATACGGCTGAACGATTGCATCTGTTGGACACGCATCGATGCATCGTGTACAGGTTCCGCAATAGTCCTTTATTGGTCCATCAGGGATGAGATCCAAGTCTAAAATCAATTCCGCAATAAAGAAAAAAGATCCGCTTTTGGGATGAATCAAATTGGAATTTTTACCAATCCAGCCCAATCCGGATTTTTGTGCCCATACTTTGTCCATAACCGGCGCAGAATCAACAAAAATTCGACCATTTACTTCGCCTACTTCGTCCAAAATAAATTGATACAACTCCCGTAACTTGTCTTTGATTACCTGATGGTAATCTTCTCCAAATGCATATTTCGAGATTTTGGGGGCATCTGTATCTTCTTGTTTTTCATCCGTATAGTAATTCAAGCACAATGAAACAACAGACTTCGCATCTTCTACCAATAATCTTGGATCCAAACGTTTGTCAAAATGGTTTTCCATGTACTGCATCTTTCCATGGTATGATTTATTTAACCATTGCTCGAGCTTGGGAGCCTCAGCTTCCAAAAAATCGGCTTTAGAAACGCCACAATAAAAAAAACCTAATGATTTAGCTTTGTTTTTAATCAGATTGGTATTTTTTGAAGACTGGAGGGCTGTCATATTAAAACAAGCCTCCTTGAGTCCAACCCATCTCTTTACCTAAATGTCTGAATGATTTTTCGGTTGCCTTTCTGCCTCTCGGTGTTCGCATCAAATAGCCCTCCTGAATCAAAAAGGGTTCATAAACTTCTTCCAGAGTACCGGGATTTTCTCCAACTGCTGTTGCTATCGTGGTCAATCCAACAGGGCCGCCATTGAATTTCTCTATGATGACTTTCAAAATACGTATATCCATTTCGTCCAACCCATTTTCATCTACATTTAATGCTTTCAATGAAAGTGAGGTGATAGCATCATCAATGATTCCTGTTCCCTTGATCTGTGCAAAATCTCTTACACGCCTCAATAGCGAATTAGCGATACGAGGTGTTCCTCGGCTTCGTCCGGCAATTTGAAAAGCGGCTGTTTCATGGATTGGTATAGCCAACAAATTTGCAGAACGAGCAACTATGTCAGACAAGGTTTTAACATCGTAATACTCTAATCGTGAATTAATACCAAATCGAGCTCTCAAGGGAGAAGTCAGTAAACCCGAACGTGTGGTTGCTCCAATCAAGGTAAAGGGATTGATTGTAATTTGAACGCTGCGCGCATTGGGACCACTGTCAATCAAAATATCGATGCAATAATCCTCCATGGCAGAATACAAATATTCTTCGACTACAGGGCTTAACCGATGAATTTCATCAATAAACAAAACATCACCTTGATTTAGATTCGTCAAGAGCCCAGCCAAATCGCCTGGTTTATCCAACACAGGGCCACTGGTTACTTTAAATCCGACCTCAAGCTCATTGGCAATGATATTGGCTAACGTTGTTTTCCCAAGTCCCGGCGGACCGTGCAGCAACACATGATCCAAAGGCTCTCCTCTTAATTTGGCAGCTTTAACAAATACAGACAAGTTATCTACAACAGTAGGCTGACCTGCAAAATCACTGAGACTTTTTGGCCGCAACACTTTATCATAATCCTGATCAAAGTTGGCCGCAGCTTCTTCTCTATAGTCAAATGAATCTTCCAAGCCGAATTAGTTTTAACAAAAATACAAAAGCCCCCTGTTATCCAACAGAAGGCTTTGATTATTTTATACAATAATACTGTTAATGTTCTTCTTCACCTTCTTTCAGTGGAACCGTTTGTGGAACAAAATCGTCATCTATTCCCGGTTTTGAATAATCGTAAGGCCATCTGTGCACAGTCGGTAATTCTCCCGGCCAGTTTCCATGAATGTGTTCCACAGGAGTTGTCCACTCCAATGTATTCGATTTCCATG
>CAZGJF010000064.1:0-11186 GCA_964526595.1 uncultured Akkermansia sp.
GTGGATACGGATATTCTTGGTTCCATTTTCTCTAAGTTTTGTATCGGAAAGTAATCCTAAATTTAATGAACAAATTAAAATCACGTTTTCACTCCTCTTCAAAGTGGTTTAATTCGGCAAGAAATTGTGTCGTGTTTTTAATTTTACGCTCATACAGGTTTTTGTAAATCCACAAGGTAATGGGAAGTCCGATGCCAACAGCTAATGCAATTGCAATTATTAACCTTGTTGGATCAGCCAAAAAATCAAAGTTCCGCAATCCTTTTGCAAAAAGAGGCAATAGAATCACCACGTAAAAAGGGAACAAGATAATTTCAATCCGTTTGAGTCGGAAGTACTTATCTTCGAAACGCAGCAACGATTTCTGAAGTTCAATCACCGGCGCATTGTAATAGTCAATCCGTGATAAAAGTTTAATTTTTACCAGTGCAAACCCAAGCATGGTAATCAAGCTTAGGATGGATAACACACCGGAAACCAGGTAAATTCGTTCGTGCCCAAATTGAATGGTCCAGGAGCTTGCCAGCATGGTTAAAACGCCGGCCATTACTGCATTTACCAACTCAAAATTCAATGGAGCGCTCATCTCTCTCCGTGATTTATCGAGGTTCATTTTTTTGAATAATGCCTCATTAAACTTCAAATTCGCTGAAAGTTTTTTGTCGTACTGTTCCCAAGAACGCTTTAAATCGTCTAATTCCATCGTATTACGTTTTAATTGTGAGTGATTTTTTCTTTAAGGTATTTCTTAATGCGACTAATCTTTGTGGCTACGTTCGTTTCTGAAAGTCCAAGAATGTCTGCCATGTCCTTGTACGAAGTGTCCTCCAGGTAAAGCAAGATCAACGCTTTGTCCATTTCATTTAACCCATCAATCACCCGGTATAACATGACAATTCGATCATCTTGCTCAGCATCTTCCGCAACTTGAGTAAGAGCAATGACGCTTGTGTCAAGTCTTACTTTTGGGGTTGTGTGTTTCCAGTCATTCCGATAAAATGAAATGGCGGTATTTAATGCAACTCGGTAAATCCATGTCGAAACTTTTACGCGTCCGTCAAATTTTGAAAATGAATTCCATAATTGCATTAGAATCTCTTGCTGCAAATCCTTGCGATTTTCCGGATGTTGGCAATACGTAAAACAAATCTTGTAAATCAGGTTTTGATTGTCTTTGATGACACGTATGAATGTTTCCTTTTCCACCTCTGAAAATTAATCGTTTTCATATTATTCGCATAAACGAATAAAAAATCACAGCATGGGGTGGTGATTTGTTTTTAGCCTCAGGGCAGTCTATCTAAAAACCATGTGAGAAGATTCTAAAAACGGTGTTGTGCACATTAGTTAATGGATTTATTTGTCAACATTGTTGGAAGTTTTCACGTTGTTGATTCCATCTTTGAGAGTGAGGCGCAGTCAGCTCATTTTTTATTTTTTTTTAATGTGAGGGAAATTTTAAAACAATTTTGTCTGCTTTTAGGGTTTACTCATTCCATTTATTCTTGTTTGTAATTCCAAAATCCGTTTTATTAAATCATCAAATTTTAAGGGTTCTCCATAAATCATAAAACTTGTCATTGCTTCATAATCTCTTTCGTAATTTTTCATTACTCCGTCTGGTGGGATTATGCTGATTTTACTTGGAATATGATTAGCATAATCAAGTCCTCGTAACGGATTAAACTTTTCTCTGTGAGCAACAATATTGTTATAAAGATCTGTGTTTTTCAAAGCTGCTATTCCGTTTTCGGTGTCCATCAATTTTTCCAAGTCATACAAGTGTCTTGAAAGTCTGTCAATACGGATTTTTTCAATGCTCTGTGAAAACTCCTCGTGTAGCAAAAATACTTTTTCTAAAAATGTTCTTTGTGGAAGAACAGTCGCTATTGTAAATGGTGTAGTTGCAAAATTTTGTTGTGAAAAATTATCACTTAAAATCGAGTTGATTTGCCTTTCCTCAATAGGTTCCATAAGTGAACGTGAACTTACTTCTATCAAAACCCTTTGCGGTAAATATTCTGAAGTGTCAATTACTGAATTGTAATGAATTTCAATTACCTGTGGGTCTTTGTCTGAATTTGTAACTGGTTGAGCAATTAGTTTACATGCATCAATTGCTTTCCATTCGGTCAGTATTTTGGTCAAGTCGTCAAGGAAAGTCGTTGATATGAATTCACAAGATTGTTTCCTTAGATTTTTGATTTGAGTTTTACTAATGTTGCCATCAAATCCAAAAAACTTTCTGTCTATTGCCAAATCAATATCTTCTGAAAATCGTTCTATCAAATTCCACCCTTTGCTTAGGGAAGTTCCACCTTTGAAAACAATATTTTTGCTGTATGGTAATGAAAAAGATGCATGTAATACTAAAGTTACCCACCAATCTTTTTCAATTGCCACTGATGGCAAACCAGTTAGTTCCGTTGCCTGATTAAGAATTTCAATTCTTCTTTCTTTGGTTAATGTTAGCCACTTGGTATTCATCTAATCGCTTGTATTAATAATTTGTTTATCCAAGCTGGTGCAAGTTTGGCATCGTTTATTATGTTTTCTGGTTTCTCTTTTGTTAGAAGGTTATTAATTTTTATGATTGTTTCAGCACCAACTTTTGATTGACCAATCGTTTTGAGTGCTTGAATTATCAAACTACTTATTTCACCTTGTGCCAATAAATTTTTTGGACTTGTTTTTTTAAAAGTAATTGTTCGTTTACCCACTTTTATACTTCTCGCGGCTCCATCAGTTAGGTAAACTACTTTCATTGGAACTTGGGTTGATAATCCCAATTTGTTTAATGCCTGAACTCCTGTTAAAACAATTCTTGCTTTATCTCGTCTTGCAATTGCTTTCGCTATATCTTCGGTTGATGGAAATAAAATACCAAGTTCTTTGTCAATTTTTGGATATAAATAAATGCCATGAGCCAATCGAACAAGTATTTCCTTTTCTTTTAAGCGTAACAAGGCTTTCTTTACGCTTTCGGGATTACCATAGCCTAAGAAGTCATCCACAAAAAGAACGCTTCCTTTTGGGCGTGATTTCAGCGCTTCGGCAATTTTGTTTTCTACTATTGGACGCTCCATTATGATTTATTTACTCACGAAATATTTAGTTTAAAGGAGTTCGTGAAATGTTGTTTTCGTCCCAAATTTAGTAAATATTTGGGACGAGTTAATAAGGTGTCCAGTTTTAATTTAGAAAATGGTTAGTGAAAAATGCAAGGTCTATTGCATCAGAATCTCTTGCTGCAAATCCTTTCGATTTTCCGGATGTTGGCAATACGTATAACAAATCTTGTAAATCAGGTTTTGATTGTCTTTGATGACACGTATGAATGTTTTCTTTTCCACCGCTGAAAATTAATCGTTTTCATATTATTCGCAGTAAGGAATAAAAAATCACAGCGGGGTGGTTATTTGTTTTTAGCCTGACGGAAGCTATATGTTGTATTCAAATAATTGTAATCTAAACCAAGCTTTTAAGAATTCAAAATGTATATAGATTTTTCTCTTTTGGAAGATAAGAAAAACTATAACGTACACATTTCTCATTAAGGGGTCGCTGGCATCTTGGATTTGTTGATTCCAAGACTTTCATTTCATATTTGTAAACTTTGTATTCTTCTATGTAGAATTGATTTTAATAACGAAATTCTGAAATAAACAACAGCTAATACAATTCCAATCAAATCATTTTTGAATTCATTTTTAAGAATAATACTATTTTTGTTTGAAAAACATAACTACTATGCCAGTTAATAAGCCAATTGTAAATGCCATAAAAAAATCAATTTTAAAGTTTGATTTCTCTAATTTAAATGAAAGATGCACCAATGAGGCTCAAACAAGGTTTGTATTAATTGAACCATTACTTGAAATTTTAGGTTATAGTAGAATTGACGATATGGCAACCGAAATTAATGCAGGTTGGGGGCAAAAAAATGATAGAGCAGATATTGGGTTAATTGTAAAGGGTAAAATACCTGAAATTATAGTTGAATGTAAAAAGTATGATAAAAGATTAACCGATAAAGAGGCATCTCAATTGAACAGTTATTTCATCAATACAAAAAATTCAAAATTTGGTATTTTAACAAATGGTTTGGAATGGAGATTTTACTTTCCAAATGATGCGTCAAAAGAAATGAAACTATATGAAGTGCCCTATACTACAATACGTTTTGATGAATTAGATGATGAATCATTTGATTTTTTATCTAAAATTCATAAAAACAATATTGACTTTAAAGAATTACACGAAGAAGCGCAAGAATTTTATTTTTTAGAAGGTTTTTCAGATGCTTTAGCTTCAGAATTATTAGACCCTTCTGATGATTTAATAAAGGCGATATTCAATAGAATGCACGGAAAAAGAATTACCGACCAAATTAAATTAAAAATTAAGAGTTTAATTAATTCAAATTCTATTCAAACAGTTTTGCCTAAATTAATCGAAGAAGAATCAAAATACGGTAATGTTATTATTACGACAGCTGAAGAACTAAAAATTTATCATACAGTAAAAACAATAATTCTAAATTCAATTAAAAAAGTTGATGCCTCGAGAATTTCATTTCGCGACCAAAAGAACAGTTTCAATATATTAGTAGACGATAATAATAAAAAAATGATTGCTAAAATTACTAGTTCAAGAAACAAATACTCTATTGAATTAAACGGTAATAAATACGATGCAAATAATATTGAGAGTATTGTTGCATTGAAAAAACAAATAGTAGATATCACTCAACAATATTTTGTTTGATAGACTACTTTTCGATAATAGGTGTCATTGTTCCGTAATTTGGATTTTAATTTTGTAATATAACTTAACCTTGTTGGCTCTCAAAATTACACTTCAAATACCTTCCATTTATGGATGATTTTTCAAAAAAAAGCTTCACCAATCCCAAACTGTGTTATTTTTGGGTGTACATAAAATTCTGTTCACCATGAAACAAACTTTTTTAATATTAGCGGGCTTTGTAATCGGGTTTTCATTTACTTTTCGGGCGCAATTACCAAACTTGAAGAAAAATCTTGAAAAAGTAGTGCCGGGAAAAAGTTCCGGTTTGTCTGAAGAAGAGGTGGGACAAGGAATCAAAGAAGCCTTGAATCAAGGCATCGAAAAAGGGGTGAATCAACTGGCGCGTCCTGATGGGTATTTCAAAGATGCACAAATCAAGATTTTAATGCCGGATGAAGCGAAAAAGGCAGAAGAAAAGTTGCGTGCATTGGGGCAAGGTAAAAAAGTGGATGATGCCATCGAATCCATGAATCGTGCAGCAGAAGATGCAGCCAATGCCTCCAAAGATTTATTCATCGCAGCGATTCGTAATTTAACCTTGAAAGATGTCATGAACATTTTACACGGCGAAGACAATGCGGCAACAGTTTATTTAAGCAATCAAACGCGTCCTCAGTTGGTAGAAAAATTCAAACCGATTATCCAGGCTTCGTTGGATAAAGTAGGAGCAACCAAGCATTGGGCAACATTTACTACAGCATACAATTCCCTTCCGATGGTTCAAAAAATCAATCCTGACTTGGTGGATTATGTAACAAACAAAGCCATTGACGGCTTGTTCAAACAAATTGCCAAAGAAGAATTAGAGATTCGAAAAAATCCTGCGGCGCGTGCCACTGATTTGCTTAAAAAAGTGTTTGGGTAATCAGCCTTTGGTGCTCCGTTTTATTTACGGGAGTGTTGCATGACAGTGCGTATTTCTTTCATGAAATCAGAGGCATAAACAAAGCTCAATATTTCAGGGTTTTCAGTCGTTATGATTGATTCGCGGTTGCCTTGCCACCAGTTTTTTCCCTCGTAAATGAACAAAATATTGTCACCAATCTCAATGACGCTGTTCATGTCGTGCGTAATGACAACGGTTGTGATGTCGAAGTCATACGTAATTTCCTTGATCAGTCCGTCAATAATGATAGCCGTTTTGGGATCCAATCCCGAGTTGGGTTCGTCGCAAAACAAGTATTTCGGATTCATTGCAATGGCGCGTGCTATTCCGATGCGTTTCTGCATTCCACCACTGCATTCCGACGGAAACAATTTATTGACTCCTTTCAAGTTTACACGGTCTAAGCAGAAGTCCACGCGGTCTTGCATTTCCTTTTTTGTTTTTTTGGTAAACATGGTCAATGGAAACATCACATTTTCCTCAACTGTCATCGAGTCAAACAGCGCAGATCCTTGAAACAACATGCCTATTTCTTTGCGAATTTCCGTGCGGTTGATGCGGTCCATGGCGCAAAAGTCTCGTCCGTTGAACAAAATCTGACCGGAATCCACTTCGTGTAAACCAACAATGCATTTAGCCAAAACAGATTTACCGTGACCCGATTGTCCGATGATGAGGTTTACTTTTCCTTGTTCAAACTGTGTAGAAATATCCGTCAACACGTGATTTGATCCAAACGATTTATTTACGTTGCTAATTTCGATCATAAAAGCATCAATTGAGTCAAGATAAAATTAG
Organism: uncultured Akkermansia sp.; assembly: GCA_964526595.1. Lineage (GTDB taxonomy): Bacteria > Bacteroidota > Bacteroidia > Flavobacteriales_D > Crocinitomicaceae > M0103. The sequence continues at coordinate 6,494 of CAZGJF010000064.1, forward strand.
CCAATAAGATAGCGATACTGCTGCTCACCACTGCTTGTGTGGACGAACGACCCACATCCAAAGCTCCACCTTTTGTGTAATAGCCGTAAAACGAAGCAATCGAAACAATTAGAAATCCAAAAACGACAGTTTTTGTAAGTGCATAATAAATGTTAGATACTTTGAAGAAGGAACGAATACCCAAAATGTAGGTATCCGTAGTTAACAATCCTGAAAAATTCAATGCCAACCAACCACCAATCAAACTTAAAGCCATTGAGAAAATAACCAATACCGGAAAGAAAAAAATGGCCGCAATGATTTTAGGCAATACCAAAAATGTAAGTGAGTTAACACCCATGATTTCAAGCGCGTCGATTTGCTCGGTTACCCGCATCGTTCCGATTTCAGAAGCAACATTCGAACCAACTTTTCCGGCAAGAATTAAGGAAATGATCGTAGGAGAAAATTCCAAAATGGTACTGGATTGTGTGATGTAACCAACGGTGTAATCCGGTAGCAATGGATTATCAATGTTCGAAGCCGTTTGCAGCGCAATAACAGCTCCCATGAATGTTGACATCAACGCAACAATTGGTATGGAATTAATGCCGATAATCTCGATTTCGTTGAATACCCTTTTACGAAAAATCCTGAATTTTTCCGGCTTGGAAAAAACAACGAATAACATCAGGAAGTATTTGCCAATGTTTGAAATGACCTTCATTAGCACTAAATTACATGTTATATTCAATCATCAACACGACTAGGCTGAAAACTTTCTGCCATTGACCTGTTGATTTCTTCTAATTTTAAAGTGTGAAAAAGCAACGTTATACACGCAAAGAACAAGTAACCGAGGCATTCAAAAAATATGTTCCGGAAGCCTTTGTTGCAGTGGTAGTTGACCTTTTTTTGGCATTCCCAGTCAAATTTAAAATCGTGAACGGTCGCAAAACCAAGTTGGGTGATTTTAGGGCGGGCTTGAATCACGAAAAACATCAAATTACCATCAATGGAGATCTGAATCCGTATGCCTTTTTAATCACCACCTTGCATGAATTTGCGCATTTGCAGACCTTTAATGTGTATCAAAATCGCGTTGCACCTCACGGAGAAGAATGGAAGACAGCTTACCGCAAGTTGTTGTTGCCCATCATACAAAGCAAGCAGTTGCCCCATGACATTCAGCAGGCCTTGGAACAGTCACTGATAAGTACCAAAGCATCGTCGTGTACGGATCATCATCTTTCACGCGTTTTACATACGTATGACAAGCCCAAAGAAGGAGTTGAACTTTTGGAGCGTCTCCCAAAAAATACTACTTTCGCATTGAATGGTCGTCAATTTATTAAAGGGCCATTGAGAAGGAAGCGTTATGTTTGTCAAGAAGTAGCCAGCAGTAAATCGTACCTTGTGAATGCCTTGGCTCATGTTTACCCACTAGAGAATAGAAACAATGAATAAAAATAATTATTGCATCATCATGGCAGGTGGCGTTGGAAGTCGTTTCTGGCCCATGTCAACCCCTCAAAAACCAAAGCAATTTTTGGATGTTTTGGGAATTGGTAAATCGCTGATACAAATGACGTATGAACGCTTGCTGCATACGGCACCCAAAGAGAATATTTTTGTCCTGACCAATGCCAGTTATGCGCAAATCGTTCAGGAACAGCTTCCCGATCTGACTCCCAATCAGATTTTGACAGAGCCAATGCGCAAAAATACCGCCCCTTGTATTGCGTATGCTGCTGCTAAAATAATGGCTTTAAATCCGGAAGCGACCTTGGTCATTTCTCCATCGGATCACCTCATTGTAAAAGAGCGACGATTCACTGAAATTATCGGTAAAGCGATTGATCGTGCGAACGAGGATGAACGTTTGGTAACAATAGGTATTCAACCGTCCAGACCTGATACGGGGTATGGCTACATTGAATTTGCTTCCGACGCTACTGTACAAGCGGGAGAGGTGATGGAAGTTGTTCGTTTTTGTGAGAAACCTACGTTGGAGAAAGCACAGGCCTTTTTGGATAGCGGCAATTTTTATTGGAATTCAGGAATTTTTATCTGGCGTGCACACTCCATTTTGAATGCCTTGGAAAAATTTCAACCGCGCTTACATGCCTTATTTGCCGGGAATATGAGTCATTACAACACCTTGAATGAACAAGAAAAAGTAAACAGGTGTTTTGAGGCTTGCGAAGATATTTCGATTGATTTTGCTGTGATGGAGCATGCAACAAATACCGATGTTGTTTTGGCAGATTTTGACTGGAGTGATTTGGGAACGTGGGGAAGTTTGAATGAACACCTTCAGAAAGATGAACACAACAATGCAGTTGTAGGAAATCATGTTCATTTGTTTCATTCTTCCAATTGTTTGGTCAACATCCCTCAAAATAAGTTGGTGCTATTGGATGGTTTGGATGGTTACATTGTTGTTGAGTCGGAGAATATGTTGATGATTCTGAAAGATAAAAACGAACAGGAACTTAAAAATTACCTGAAAGTCGTAGAGGCAAAAAGTCCACACTTTTTTAACTAGGTTCACTTTCCCAAATATTGCCACGATGAAACTGCATTATCGCGAACTTGGAGAGGGGCAACCGATGGTTATTTTACATGGGTTGTTTGGTTTTTCGGACAATTGGCAAACACACGCCAAAAAACTGGCAGATTACTTTCGGGTAATCTTGGTTGACTTGCGAAATCATGGTCATTCAGATTGGAGCGATGATTTTTCATATCCCTTGATGGCAGCTGATTTGAAAGAACTTTTCGATGAACTTCAGTTAAAAAAAGTGTTGTTGGTTGGACATTCTATGGGTGGTAAGGCTGCAATGCTGTTTGCGCAACATCACCCTACTTATTTGGAAAAATTGGTTGTGGTTGATATAGGCATCAAGGCATATCCGATGCACCACCAGCACATTTTGGCAGGAATGCATGCGATTAATTTGGAAACAATTACTGTGCGTAGTGAAGCTGAATCTATTTTAAAACAGCACATTGACTCAGATGGAGTACGTCAGTTTATACTTAAAAATTTGTACTGGAAAGATAAAGGGCAATTGGCTTGGCGCATGAACTTACCCGTTTTGGAACGTGAAATGGAACAAATTCTGAGTGCTATTCCCCACCAAGAAGTGTGGGTTCCAACGTTATTTATTCGGGGTGAATTGTCTAATTATATCTTGGAAGAAGACATAGCATCCATTGAAAATCAGTTTCCTGACATGGAACTCGTTACGATTCCAAACAGTGGACACTGGGTACATGCAGAAGCGCCGGAAGAATTTTTAAATGCACTTTTGAGTTTTTGTTTGCGTTGATACTCCCTATTCAGCGTGTTTTTTAGTTACCAGTTCAGTAAAACTTTTTGCGGCGTTTGTAAAATCTGAGGGCAATAAAATAACTGTAGATGTATTGTTGTCAATACCTATTTCCGACATCATTTGCATACGCCTTAATTCAAGTGCAATCGGACTTTTTTCCATTTCACTTGCCCCTTGCGTTAATTTGATGGAGGCTTCCAACTCTGCTTCGGCTTTTACAATTCTTGCCCTTTTTTCGCGAATGGCTTCTGCTTCTCGTGCCATTGCCCGTTGCATTGCTTCCGGAATTTCCACGTCTTTCATCTCCACCATTTCAATCTTGATTCCCCAAGGTTCCGTGGTCGTGTAAACAATCTTTTGAAGTGTTTCATTGATTTGTTCTCGCTCCCTTAACACTTCATCTAAGGTGTGCTGACCGATAATGTTACGCAGGGCTGTTACAGAAAATTGGTAAACAGCTTTGTTGTAGTCGGCAACTTTTATGATTGCATCTTCCGGACTGGTGATTTTAAACCAGAGTACGGCATTCACTTTGATTGTGACACTATCCTTTGTAATTGTTTCTTGTTGCTCTAAGTCGACCGTTTTAGTTCGGATGTCCACTTTTTGTTGCTGTTCTATAAAAGGGATGATCCAATACAATCCGGGACCTTTGACTGATTGAAATTTACCCAATCTGAAAATGATAGAGCGTTGATATTCTTGTGCTATCCGAAATCCGGATACAAAGACTGCGAAAACGACACCGATAATTGGTAAAATATCCATATTTGAGTTTTTTAGTTAGAATTTACGAGCTCAACACATCTTACTAATTTCTTTGAGTTAAAATGGTGGTGGCGTCACTCAACTTTTTGTCCCTCATACTCAAATTGATTGTTTTTCCATTGAACTTCACCGATAACCTGCCAATTATCTGATTTGAGATCTCTTTCTAAAACACCGTACTCCCAATGCATTGGGACACTGATTTTCTTCTTACTGACAATGAATGTGCCATTTAAAGCATTGCTATTTCTTTGTTTTAACCAAAATGAAGTATGTCTCATTAAACCGGCAAGAAACCAATCATGAATAACTGTTGGCCCCATGGCTCTGAAAGTCCATTGCGCCCATATAAAACCTGAGCAATAACTACCCGGACTACCATCTTTAGCTGTCATTGGAAGTAATTCTAACTTTCCTTTCGAATTCAAAAATTCTACTTTTACAACATCATTATATCCATCAAAATGACCTTTCAAAAAGACATTATGACCAGTAATACCTAAAAACATTTTAGATTTCTTATTAACATCTTTTGATATACGAATTAATAAATTATTAATGCGAGTATCACTCAAATTCATTTTGTTTGTTGCATTCAGCAGATTGGT
>CAZGJF010000065.1:0-10133 GCA_964526595.1 uncultured Akkermansia sp.
GATTTGAGATCTCTTTCTAAAACACCGTACTCCCAATGCATTGGGACACTCATTTTCTTCTTACTGACAATGAATGTGCCATTGACTTCACCACCTTTTGTTTGTTTGAACCAAAAAGCAGTATATCGTTTCAGTCCTTTCAAAAAAGTATCATGATCAACAGCAGGGCTCATGGCTCTGAAAGTCCATTGCACCCATGAAAACCCTTTTATGTAATCGCCCGGACTTCCGTCTTTATTTGAAATAGGAAGTAATTCCTTACAGCCATTATTTTTAATATATTCAACCTTTACTACATCATCATATCTATCAAAATGATAAAATCCAAAAACTGGATGATGGGTTATTCCAAAATATGATTTTGAATATTTGTTAATATTCTCCGCCGTTCTACAAATGACTTTATTGAAATCAGTGTAATTTAAATTCACTTTAGTAAGCAAGTTTTGGCTCAACGGCGTATTAACAATTAAAAGGAATTGAACCATTGTTACTAAAAATAAAAAAAATAGCACCGCATTAAACTTTAGATCCCTTAATGTTAGATTTTGCATTAGTTTTAATTTTGTATCACTTATTGGAAAATTGACGGTTGGTAATCCGCAATACTCATCTGTACACCTTTGGGTTATTCTATTTTGTGCTACTTTTTGATAAATGTAGTTAGACAGATAATGTACCCCCGGTATCCAAAATAGAATATAAAATGGCCAAAAAAGAATAGTGTATCTACAAATTGCCTTGTAGCTATCAACACCTACATAAATTCTGCCATTTTTATCTACTACGTGAATGTTATTCAATAAAGTTTCAATAGGTATATTAGCAATTTTAGGATCATTTTCAATTGAAGATTGAACTGATTTAAACTCAATTATTCCAAAAATGTCGAAATGCTGTATTACAATTTTTGTTCTGGTACAAAGTAAGCATTCACCATCGTAATAGAACGTAGCCTTTGATTTTTTTGACCTAAGATTAAATTTAGAAAATAACCCAACAGGTAACAAAAGAATATATAGACCTATGAGCGTCAAAGCGAATAATGGGATTGGAAAAAAAATCAAAATACCAATATGTAAACCCATACCAATGAACCAAAGTATTAACCTAAATTTCTTAAAAAGAAATATGAAAACAAATAACAATTCAAAAATAATTGTTAGATAACCCATAAAGAGAACAATTGCTTTTTGATTTAAAAGTTGAGGAATTGAGAAATTCGTTGCACATATGTGCGATGCTGGCCACCACAAACCTAAACCGGAAAGCCATATTGGATCAACTAATTTATAGAAAATAGAATCAAAATAGACCAGTGCAACCCCTATATATAAAGGGATCCAATAGCTAAAAACAGACGTTGTAGTGGGCGGGTTGTATTGTACTTTAGAATTAGAATATTTAAGTTTTAGAAATAAACGATCTATTGACCACACTTTTGAAATTGGTAAGAAAATCAAAATAAAATTGATTCCCATATAGGCATAAAAAACATGATATTCAAAATTTCCTATTGTACCAATGTAAATTAATGATAGAATATAATTTAAAATTGAAGCAAATTTTGTGAATGCCCCAATTATGATCAGGAAAATACTAATCATCCAAATATTAAGCCCAATTGAAAGATCAATATCCGTGGTTTCAATAAACGGGATTGTGTCATAAATCAAATGTTGAAAGTTAGAAATTTTTAGTACCTCTAAAAAGAGTACAATTGCATACATAATTCTAAAAAAGGCAAGCCCTGTTGCATCAATTTTCTTGTTAAACTGATTTTTGAACCACTTGATAAGTTTCATTTGTATCGTGCGTTAAATTCTTATCTATAAATATATTATTTTTTGATAAATTAACAACGCAAAATTATTTCGATGACTATTTTATTTTTCTTGCCGGGACTCCTACATAGATGCCTGAACTACCAATATTTTTGTGTACCAAAGCTCCACCACCAACAATTACATGTTCTGCGGTATGAATATTGTCTATGATTGTTGCACCTATTCCGATAAAATTAGTTGGACCTGTTTTTACAAATCCAGCTATGCTGACTCTAGGAGCCAAAAAGCTATGTCTGCCGATCATACTGTGATGTGCAATCATAACTCCTGTATTAAGTAATACATTGTCTTGAATTTCGACATGGCAATCTAACACACAGCCTGAAAGTATTACACTCCCTTCTCCAATCTGACAAGTTGGGTCAATGACTGCACTCGGGTGAATCAGTGTTGCAAAAGGAATCTTGTTCTTCCATCGATCGAATATGAGTGCTCTGGTTTGAAAATGTTTGTAGCCTACCGCCACAATAATCTGATCAAAATCACCATTAATAAAACTTCTTTCAACATCATTTACTTTTCCTAAAATAGGAAATGCTCCTTTAAGACTTCCCGTCATTAAATAATCATCAAAGAAACCAACTACTTCAAAATTACCTGTGAGTTTTGCATGGTGAGCGATGAGTTGTCCTAAATCCCCTGAACCTATGATTGCAAGTTTTATCATATTATTTCCAACAAGTCCGCTAAACTATTCATTTTTTTTCCTTTGTATAAAGGATAATCATTGTTTCGATCAATCAAATAGGCATCCATTCCAAGTTCCAAAGCGGGAAAAACATCTAATTTAAGCGAATCCCCAATATAGATAATTTCACCGGCAGTTACTCCCAACTCTTCTATGGCTAATTTAAAAAAAGCGGAATCAGGTTTCCTTAATCCACTTTTTTCAGACCCTATTATATGTTTAAACATGTCGGGGAAAAAAGCTTCCACTTTTTCGGAAACAGAGCTATCCCAATTCGATAATATTGCTTTTTTTTGAGTAACCCTTTTCAACACCTCTGTATCTGAAAAAACTTCCCAAGGTAAATAGGAACAAGCCTTAAAAATTGATTCTAAAAGGTTAACATCAGGTTTTATTCCTAGGCTCAGTAATAATTTAGCATTGAAGTCTGCATAAAATTCAGCGCTTGTTTTATCAGGAAAAGTAATGACTTCGGAAAGCCATTTATGTTTTGCAGTCAATTCTCGCTCATCAATCAGATAACCCTCCCGTTGAACGATTTGAATAAATTGCTCAAAGAATTTAGGCTTATACAACAAAGTATTTGCCAAATCAAACAAAATAATTTTTTCCGAGTTATTCATCAAAACAAATGTGCATCAAAACTTCCTGACCTAATTTCGTCAATTTTTTGGTTTGGATAAATGATATCCATCACCACTCTCAGAGCCGATCCATTTGAAATAGCTACAGGATCTGGTTTTTCATTCAGTAAATATTCTTGGATGGCATATTTAACATCGTGAAAACCAAATTGGGATCGAATCGAATTTGTTCCCGAAATCCTGGCGTTGATTTCAAAAGGCACAATTTTTTTCTCTGTAACTATCGACTGAATGTTAATACTGCCTATTAAATTGAAATTTTTCACCATGGATTGAATAATGGGTAACACCAAATTATTGTAATCTGAACTTACCTCGCATTCCATGGTGGTTCCATTTTGTAAAACCCTTTTCATCGTAATATGACCATGAATATCATTGTTTTTAGTAACGTAAAAAGCAGTTGTAATTTCTTCTCCCTCTTCCCACTCCTGAATCATGTATTCATCTCCAAGAGTATGCCATTCTAAAGGTTGAAAAAGTAGGCCTCGTGATCCTCTACCTTGTTTTGGTTTAGCCAAATATCTCTTAACTTGCTTTTTAAATTCATGCACTTCAAATGACTTGGCAAATGGAATGGCATGTTTTTTAAAGGCTCTAAAAGTTTTCATTTTGTCCAAGAAAATTGAGGCTTCATACTCAGGACAAGCAACAACGGGAGGAAGTAATTCTGAAAATCTTGATAAATAATAAACCTCAAAATCCGTACTAGGTAATATCAAATCTACTCGATGTCTTTTAACCAAATCCAAGCATTTTTCTTGAAAAGAACTTTCCCATGCATACGGCAAAACTTCTACTTCGTCAACCCAGTAGTTTCCGGAAGATACTCGACTAATATTCGAACCTATAATCTTTATTTCAGGATAATAAGCTTTAATATTCCTTAAAATACCTTGACCAACGTTTCCACCAATTCCTGTGACCCAAATTGTCTTATGCTTCATCACACATTGAGATTAAATGGGAAGTTAAATCCTGTCGTGGAACAAAATCAAGCTGTTTATAGGTAAATCTGGCATCGAATACCCAAGATGGGGATAAGTCCAATTCACAGAATTTAATCTTTACATCATAATAGTTAGCAATGCTTTCAGCAATTTCAAAATTTGTGAATGATTTGGGAGATACTCCCAAATATATACTGCAATTACCTTGTTCTCCTATTTGAACACACATTTTAGCTGCATCAGTGACATGAATATAATTCTGTAAACGCGAACCATCTCCAAAAAGCAATATTTCACGACCATTTTTTGCTTGTTCGATGCATCGAGGTATGAATGTGCTCGTATTCATGCCTATACCAAAAATGGATGAAAGTCGTATAATACTCCAATCTTTAAATAGCTTAACATATTCTTCGCCAATAAGTTTAGTGCGGGCATATTCGCTTTGGGGTAAAGTATCACTTTTTTCTGATAGTGTAAGCTTTTGATTTTTATAAACACTAACCGTTGAGGTATAAATGAATTTGGCATTTGGAAATTTTTTTTGGACAGCCTTTACTTGATTAGCATTGACTTGAAGCATTTCCTCATTAGAATCGTTCATTGAACCATAAGGAATGATGGCGGATAAGTAGTAAATCAGATCAAAACTAAGATTTTCAGAATTAATCCATTCTTCCCAATTCATCCATGTTGCACAATATTTGGTAATTGGATGAGTTTTATTAAAAACTGCCGTAGTAATCCAATTTTGTTCGCAACATTCTCTAACTAGGTAGTTTCCCAGAAAACCACTTGCTCCAACAATTGCTACTCTTTTTCCCATCCAATCTTTGACTTTATGATGTAAAGTGGCCTTCCTTTGGTTTCATCATATACTTTCCCCAAGTACATACCTAAAAGTCCCAAATTAGCAAATAATAAACCTGCTACAAAAAAAATGGCAACCATGATACTGGTCCAACCTATTGGAACATCAAACATGAATCGTCGCGCAATGAGGTAAACACCGTAAGAGAAAGATAAAATAGTCATTGTAAAACCAAACTTTATGGAAACACGCAAAGGTTTATTTGACTGAGAGATGATGTTTTCAATGGCTAAATTGATTAATCTTGAAAAGTTGTAACTAGTTTTTCCTTCATGTCTTTTACGGTGTTTTACTAGGATGGAAGTTTGTGAAAATCCGAGCCAACGTGAAAACAAAACCAGTGATTGACCACGCTCAGAAATTTTTTGATAAGCGTCAATCACATTTCTGTGATAAATGGCAAAATTGCCAATACTACCATCGATTTTGGTTTCCGTCCAATAACTATAAAACGAAAAAAACAACTTGGAAAGTATTCGTTTAAATATGTGATCCTCTCTCTGCATCCTGCGAGCAGCAACAATTTCAAAGCCTTCTCTCGCTTTTTGATATAATGCTGTGATTGCATTAGGATCATCTTGCAAATCACAATCCATCACTATTACATACTCCCCTACAGCATAATCTACTCCAGCCCTGATGGCATAGTGTTGACCAAAATTTCTAGAAAGTTCTATCAGTTTTAATTCGGGATACAGATTAACCAATCTTTTCATTACTTCCCAGGAATTATCAGGAGATGAGTCATTGACTAGGATAAGCTCATACCGTAAATGAGCATCTTGCATCATTACATCGATTCTCTTGACCAATTCGGTTAGAATTTTTTCGGCTTTAAATACCGGTGAAACAACAGAGATGTCAATACTCGAACTATCCATAAAAACGAAAATAAATGTAAAAAATAAAAATGAGAAAACAGTTAGAATTATTGAATTCAAATAGAAAAATACTAATAATCAAAGTTGTAATTTGACGGTCATTAGGTGAAAAAACAAACGCTAAAGTGTGGTGAACTCCATTTTCTACCTCTACTTTGATGTTTCTTGGTTATTGAATCAAAAGGTTATTATTGTATCTCCTGATAAGCTCAAGTGTGAACCTTTCTGTACCCTTTTTATTCATGTGCATGTGATTGTAAAATAAAGCTGAGTCATTGTAATTTGGATTGTTAAAATTCCAGTAGATTAATTTGTTTTTATATGCATACTCCATGAGTTCTTTTTTTAGTTTGATGTCTACTTTTTGATATGAAAGCCATGATTGAGGTGGATAATAAAGCGTAAGATTAACATGATTTTTGTTGCAATAGTTCCTAAAAGAATCAACATATGTTAAGTCCATTGGTTTATTGGTTAATTCGGGATTTTGCCAAGTTTTGGTATCACTAAATTGAGCCCAATGCCAATTTTGCGGATTCGTGCCATATTTGAATGTTTTGGGATTCTTCCAAAAGTCATCTTTTTTTAAGATTTTCCCGAATACATGTTCTTTAAAAACTTCGGAAAATCCCCAATAACGAATAATGGGAAGATAAACCTCGTAGTAATTAAAACCGACTAATCCATAAAACAACTTATTGATTCCTAGTCGATCAAAAAATATATAGGATAAGTAGTTTTCTTTGCCGTAAAAAGTATTTTTATTGAGATAACTTAAAAAATAAGGGTCAAATTGAAGAAAAATACGTCTTGGCGCGCGATTATTCTTCAGATATACTTTAAATTTTGACCATAGTACATCAACTTTCCCACCATCTTGAGAAAGTGCATAACTCTTCACATTTGTTTGTTGATTGAATGATTTTAAATCAAGCTGAACCCAGAGGCGGGAATTGCCAACGAATAGATTATCGTAATTTTCTTGTATTTTATTGTCCCAGTCTGCTTGCAATGCATATTGTTTGTTTTTGGTGTTGTAATAGATTATTAATTCTAAGCCATAACCTATAACGAATAGCAACAAAACATAATAAAACACATATTTCAATAACTTCTGAATAAAAGTCAACATTTCAAAAAGCTAAAATTGAAAATAAATAAAATTAGGTTTCGTCTCGTTCATAAACAAGGAAAGTAGTATGCATGTTACAAAAAAAGCATAAACAAAAAATGATTGCACATTTAAGGGGATATTTAACTTTCGTTCATTTTTCCTTAACCACCAGTCAAAAAATATAAATGGAATAATCAACCCTAAAATGCTCCATTCTTGGTGAAATTTGAATAATTGGATCGGATTATTATACAATTGAAAGATCGCTATTTTCATAAAATTGAATGCATCAAAAACAGTTTTAGATCTGAAAAAAATCCATGCAAACGTCACCAAAAAGAAAGTGAATATCATTTGAACAAGTTCTTTGGTTGTTGGAATAGCGCGATCCACCGCTACAACATTATCAACATATTTTCTATTTCGATTAAAAATTAAAAGTGGTAAAAATGCACATGCATGAATAAATCCCCATGCAATGAAGTTCCAACTAGCCCCATGCCAAAATCCACTTATTAAAAAAATAATGAACGTATTTCTTACTGCTTTTAATTTCCCGTTTTTGGATCCTCCTAACGGGATGTATACATAATCTCTAAACCAAGACGAAAGTGAAACGTGCCATCTTCTCCAAAACTCAGCAATATCTCTCGAAAAATAGGGGAATTTGAAATTGCTGAGTAATTCAAAACCCATTAATTTTGCCGTACCTAATGCAATGTCTGAATATCCACTGAAATCTCCATAGATTTGAAAACTAAAGGCAATGGCTCCAAAAAATAAGGAAATACCATCATAGTCTTGATAATTATTAAAAATTGGATCAACAATGTTTGCCAAATTATCTGCGATGACAATTTTCTTAAAAAAGCCCCAGAGCATCAAGCGACATCCTTCCACTGCTTGTTGATAGTTGAACTTTCGTTTTTGTTGAATCTGAGGTAGCAAGTGGTTTGCCCTTTCTATTGGACCTGCAACCAATAATGGGAAAAAACTTACAAATACAGTATAATCAACAAGATTTCTTACCGGTTTTTGCTGTCCTCTGTAAATATCAAAGACATAAGACATTCCGTGAAATGTATAAAACGAAATTCCAACAGGCAATGCTATCTGAATTAGAATAGGAGTTGTGTGAAAGCCCAATTGTTCTAAGAATGTTTGACACTGAGTAACAAAGAAATTATAATATTTAAAAATCGATAATATTCCCAAGTTATTGATGACACTGAGAATTAGAAAGCTCTTAGCTTTTCGTCGGTTTGTTGAGGCTACCCCAAAACCATAAGTATAATCAAGAAGTGTACTTAATGCTAACAACCCAAGGAATTTCCAGCTCCACCAGCCATAGAAAAAATAGCTTGCTACTAACAACAAAATGTTTTGCCAACGGACAGATTTCTTTAAAATTAACCAATAGATACTAAATACGATTGGAAAGAAAATCAGAAATTCAAATGAATTAAATAGCATCTACGAAATAAATTTATCAAACTAACAACAGCTCAAAGGTTATTTTATGTACGTAATCAAATCAAATGTAACATGTATTTCTGAAATATAATACGGTCTATTTTTATATGGTATAGTACAATTCAAAATAATTATACGAAATTTTATTCAACCCTTTAAAAACCCATTTGTATTGAAGTATTTATAATCTAAAAGTTAAATCTATCCTCCTTTTTCCTTGAAACGCTATTAATAAAACAGCATTTTTTTAATTAAAGTGTTCCAAAATTCATAGAATGTCTTAACTAATAATGAACAAAACAAAATAATTTTTATCAAAAGAAATAATCTTAATTCAATAGTGCTAAACATTTAAAAAATAAGATGGGATATTTCGTATCTCAAATTATCTTTGAGTTGCAAAACCAAAAACCCCCTCTCATGGCAAATATAACGTTGTTTTCTCAGATTATCTCAAAGCTTGACCGCTCAAAATTCAAGAAACTTGTTAATGAAAAACAAACGGATAAGCACAATAAATGTTATACTAGCTGGACGCATTTAGTTTCCATGCTTTTTTGTCAGTTTGCCAAAAGTCAATCTGTTCGAGATATTAGCAATGGACTGCGATCAGCTACTGGGAATTTAAACCATCTAGGAATTGACAAAGCGCCATCAAAATCGACCATTAGTTATCAAAACAAATATCGTAATTGGGAGCTTTTTCGAGATTACTATTATCAGCTGCTCCAATGTATAGGACAGCATACTTCGTTTAAGCAAACAAAGTTCCGAATAAAGTCAAAAATCTTTCTTTTAGATGCTACAACGATAAGTCTCTGTCTAAGCTTATTTGACTGGGCAAAATACAAAACAGCGAAGGGTGCCGTGAAAATGCACACTCTACTAGATTTTGACGGGAATCTTCCTGCTTATGTAAACATCACCAATGGCAAAACGGCAGATAATAAAGGCGCTTATGAAGTTCCATTATTAAAAGGAAGTGTGATTGTTGCAGATCGTTTTTATAATGATTTTTCGCTCCTGAACATTTGGGACAGCAAGGGTGTTTTTTTTTATTCGCCATAAAGAAAACCTCCAATTTGTTTCTGTTTCGGAAAATGAGCTTCCTAATGACAAGCATCAACATATCTTAAAAGATGCAATGATTGAGCTTAAAAATGAAGCATCAAAACAAAAATACCCCGGCAAATTGCGCAGAGTTTCTGTGTGGGATGAAAAAAATGAGCAAGTTATAGAACTGATTACAAATCAATTCAATTGGTCACCAAACACCATTGGTGACCTCTATAAAAGCAGGTGGCAGGTTGAGATTTTCTTTCGCGATGTGAAACAACTTCTACACATCAAATCGTTTATCGGAACAAATGAAAATGCCGTGATGATACAAATATGGACGTCGCTAATAACAATCCTCATTCTCAAAGCACTCAAAGCAAAGTCCAAGTACCCTTGGTATCTATCCAATCTCGTGGCATTTATTAGACTAAATATGTTTGTGAAAATAAACCTACAAATTTGGCTGAATAAACCCTTTCAAAAGCATATCGAACCACCACCACAATCCATACAAGGGGTTCTATTTTAAAAAAGCGGAAATTTTAGATTGAAATCCAATAAAAACGTAATATTTGCATTGTCCCAAAATTTATTTAGGACAGGATT
>CAZGJF010000066.1:0-7338 GCA_964526595.1 uncultured Akkermansia sp.
AAAATTGGACTGGGCAACAGCAGATATTCCTGTGGTAAAAATGATATTATAACAAATGATGAAAGAAGGTTTTTACGAAAAGATAATTACTGAATCAATCGCCCAAGCTTTAATTAAAGAAAGTGATAAAACCGTTCTTCTTGAATCTTTCTCTAAGTCTGATGGATCCGTTTTAATTCATAGGTACTTCCAACAGTTTTTGCAAAGAGCCTTTAATCAGCTTATTGAAGAACGCGATGAAATTGCTAAGAAAAAATTGATTGATTTTACGAATGACCTTATTAGACTCACCGCAGAATATCTTAATGATGAAGAATTTAATCATGAACAAATTTCGAAGCAGGGGCAAATCTTAAAAAACACATCCAAGAATCCTTCCCAATAACTGGGTTGTCAGAATCAGCACTTTTTAATGGAAGTAAACACACGCCTAGTTTAGAAAGTGAACTTAAAAAGGAAATGCTAACATCAAATGAAGTGTGGTGGCTTGTCTCTTTTTTAAAGTTCGAGGGTGTGCGCCTATTTGAACAAGTTCTACGAAAATTACAAGGCCAGGGGAAGAAAGTAAAAATAATTTGCACCGTTTACATGGGGGCAACAGATTTAAAAGCAATTGATTTTTTATCCGAATTTAGCAATGTTGAAATTAAAATTTCATTTAACACCAATCAAGAAAGGCTACATGCCAAGTCATACTTGTTTCTAAGAGACTCTGGTTTTCATACTGCATATATCGGATCTTCCAATATGAGTCGCTCTGCACTCACTAATGGTCTGGAATGGAATTTAAAAGTTACACAACAAGAAATCCCACATATTATTTCAAAATGTAAAAACACTTTTGATACATATTGGAACGATTCAAATTTTGAAGTTTATGACCCTTCTTTACATCGTCATAAGTTACAACAAGCTCTCGAGAAGGGAAAAATGAAAAAAGTTGATGATGAGATTTCTAAATTCTTTGAACTTACTCCTTTTCCCTTTCAACAACAAATATTAGATAAACTAGCACAATGCCGAGTTAGAGGTGAAATGAAAAACCTGGTTGCAGCAGCCACTGGAACTGGAAAAACAGTAATTTCAGCTTTTGACTTCAAGAGGTTTATTAAACTGAACCCTCAATCCAATTTTCTTTTTGTAGCACATCGAGAAGAAATATTAAGGCAAGCCCGTTACACATTCAGGCAAGTGTTAAAGAATAGCGATTTTGGAGATTTATGGTTCAGCGGAGAGAATCCTGATAGTTACAATCAATTGTTTGTTTCAATTCAAACATTAAACAACCGGATGGGTAGCTTGTCTTTGTCTCCAAATTTCTTTGATTATATCATCATTGACGAAGTTCATCATAGTGCTGCATCATCCTACCAGCAGCTACTTTCATATTTCACTCCAAAAATATTATTAGGTCTTACCGCAACGCCAGAGCGACATGATGGTGAAGATGTGACCAAGTATTTTGGGAATACACTTTCAGCTGAGATACGACTAGTAGATGCTTTAAATCAGAAACTGCTATGTCCTTTTCAGTATTTTGGTATTACAGATGAAACGGACATTAGTCGTGTTTCCTGGCGAAAAGGGAAATACGAAATTGGTGAGTTAGAAAAGATTTACGGCGAAGATTATCGAAGAGTTTTAGATATTATTCGCAATTGTAAAAAATATCTAACAGATTATCAAGAAGTTCGAGCATTAGGTTTTTGTGTTTCAAAGAAGCATGCTGAGTTTATGTCAAATCAATTCAATTCAAAAGGATTGAATGCAGAATATTTACACTCAGACAACAGTAACCAACGTAAGGATATTATTCTAAAGTTTCGTAGAAAAGAGATTAAATATTTGTTTGTAGTAGACATATTCAACGAAGGGATTGATATTCCTGAAATAGATACTCTATTATTTCTAAGACCCACTGAAAGTCTTACAATTTATTTGCAGCAGTTAGGGCGTGGCCTTAGACTCCATGAAGACAAGACTTGTTTGACAGTTTTGGATTTTGTGGGACTACAACATGCTGAATATAGCTTTGAACATAAGTTTAGAGCGATGATTGGGAAAACGCATTCGAAAGTAAAAGATGAATTGCAGCAAGACTTTCCAAATTTACCTTTAGGCTGTTCCATCACTTTGGAGGAAACAGCAAAAGAGATTATTCTTAAAAATATACAAAGTTCTTATGGAGGAGGCGAGAGATGTATTTTGAAAGCAATGGAGCGATTTGTTCAAGATTACACCATTGATTTTACATTAAAGAATTTCTGCCAACTTATGGACATTGATCTGTTTACGTTATATAAGAGTAAACAATTGTTTTTTGAATTAAAGTATAAGTCAAAAGGAGTAGATTTCGTAAGAGCAACACATGCCGATCGCATAGCTAGAGTGCTGGGAAGTACTTGGTTAGCGACTGACAGTGAAAGTTATTTTAAATTCTTAATACAATTTTTAACAGATGAAAATTTAGACTTAACGGTACATTCAACGGAGCAGTATTTAATTATGTGCTATATAGATTTATTTGATGCTGCTCCCGCTGTCAGTACATTAGCAGACCTGTATCGAAAGCTAGAACAGGTATTCGATAAGGCCGAATTACGAGATGAGGTGGTATCATTTTTGATGTTTAGATTAGAAAAACTAGAAAGTATCGAAAAAAATATTGAATTAAAAATGCCGAGTGTACTTAGGTTGCATGGCCGATATACACGAAGTCAAATTCTATCAGGAGTCTCACAAAATACCCTTCGAAATAAAGTAATAAGTCAATCCGGTGTACATCGGATAAGGGACTATCAAAATGAAACAGAATTACTCTTTGTAACATTATATAAAGAGGAGGGAAGATTCAGTTCTAGTACTATGTATCATGATTTTTTCATTAATGAAGAGCTTTTTCATTGGCAGAGTCAGAATAGGACTACTCCAGAAAGTGAAGTTGGGCAGTCCTACATCCGACATAATGAGAATAAAAAAGACATCTTACTATTTGTTCGAGAAACTACAACAGATGAAAATGGTGTGACAATGGCTTATATCTTTTGTGGCAAATTGCACTATCTTCAGCATGAAGGCAGCAAGCCCATGAGCATAACCTGGCGTTTAGAAAATTACCCGCCAGCTCTGTTATATAATGAAGGAAAGAAGCTGGGCGTTAGGTAGATTAAATTAGTAATCGATTATTTCGATGCCACTCTAAATTCTCTTGATTTGGAAAATATGTATGATTATCTGGGAGAACAATTTTTAAGCCTTCAAATTGAGATAACGAAAAGGGAGAAATATCTTCTTTAACTTGGGAAGAAATTAGCACTTTAAATTCTGAAGAAATTGAAATCAACCCCCTATCAAAAGCACGGTGTAAATTTGGACTAAGTGAAATACCATTTCGTATAGTATCATCTCTTGAAATTGAAAATGGCACAATATGGCAAGCATCAACCATTTGTGCATTAGAAATTGAAATGACTCGCATTCTAGAAATCGCACAAGTAAAATTATATATCCTGGGAATTTCTCTTTTAAACAAACTACCTCGTACAAATAATTCCTCTTCAACCTCTTCCTTGCTCAAACTATTATTCAATTCTTCAATCGTTGCCTTATATTTTATTTGATCTTCATTTAGAATTTGCTGCTCAATTTTTTTAAATAGACTATAATCGACATTAATATTTTTTGCATTTGGAAAATAATTTTCAAATAAAAGAAGTTTTAAGACTTTATTTGAAACGGGATCCTTCATCAAATCGAATAATTCATTGTCAATTTCAGCAGATAATAATGAGTCGTTCAATGAAGAAAGACTTTTAATGCTATGAGAAGTAGTTAATGATATTTCAAATCCTGGCTTACAAACTAGTTTCCAAAATGGTTCTGTTCGCAAATGATAAAAAGGCAATGCAAAATTTAGTTGATGCGGAGTATTTACAAGTTTAAGCCAATACTCTTTAAAACATAAAATTAACTCAGGAGTAACAAAAATATTATTTGTAGTTATCTCGCCTCGCGAAACACCTTCAAGTATAGATAATAACAAAATTGGTTTATGAGGTGCGCCCCCGTACTGATGAGCTCTCTTTAATTTTTTAAATGCCAATAAGTATTTAGAAATACCCTCCATTATGAAAACAATTTACCTAACCAATTCCTTGTCTCCTCATCACTACTATATACTAAACATCCTTTCATTCCTCGGGTCATAAGTGTTCGGTAAGTATTTTTAATGATTAAATCAACTAGCTCTTTACCTTTTGCTGGATCACGCTTAATCAAAGTCTTCAATCCGTGAACACTTTTGTCTTTACTTGCTCTATATTCAGGACGACAAATCCACTGTCCATTTCGAATAACCATATCAGGTCCAATAATTACTCCAACATAATCGACTTCTAATCCTTGGCATGTGTGAATACAACCAATCTGATTCACTGAATCGGGGCTTATAATCCATAACATTCCGTCTTGAGTCAAATTCCATTGCATCCCAAAATTGCTTTCTGGAATAACAATATCCATGGCATTTTTATCTTTTTTTGAGTTCCAAGGCCAGCAATATCCAGCAACCATTCTTGCTCTGTTACGAATTTCATTATAGGTAATAATGCGGTTTCGTAATTCATTTGGATCTTGCAAAATCTCGAACTGATAATTCAATTCTCGTAAATCTGTGTGTGCGGTTGGTCTGTTAAATAATAAATAATCCAACCAGGCCAAATATCCATCACTTCCATTGCATCTAAATTGACTCTCCAATTCAAGATAATGCACATTAGCTCCATTACGATTTGCCCAATATTCCACTTCCTGTTTAGATCCAATATCCTTCATGGTTACACGTTGGTCTTCATCTAAGAAAAATATGGAGCATTTTGCTGCTTGAATTATTTCCTTAATTTGATTTTCTCCCAAATTAGAGAACATACCACTCTTCTCGTTCAGACGATGTGCCTCGTCAACAATCAAAGCATCAAACTCTCCCTTCTCTGTATTGATGTAAGATCCTGATCCCTTGAATAAATTATTTACCCATGTTTTTGATCTGTAACCGGTCAGTTTGCTCGCATATACATCTCGAGGGGCACTATTTTTACTCACATATTGAACCAACTTCTGTTCGGCAGTCAAACATGCAGTAAGTTGAATGGCAACAACTGACTTTCCTGTACCTGGTCCACCACAAACAATTAACACATTTTTCTTCTCAACACTCGATGTGTGAACTAAATTCTTGGCATATTCAAACACTACTTTTTGATCATCAATCATTACAAACTCTTCATTGCCATTAATCATTTTAGCAATATTGTCCGCAATTGTTTTTGAAGGTCGAATTCTCCCATGTTCGATACGATACATGATGTTAGTTGGATCACCATATTTGACGTAGGTTTTAATAAAGTCCGCCAACTTAACAACGTCATTCTTAATAAATAAAGGAGCTTTTTCTAAATGGTGCTTATAAAAAGGAGATATCAAATCTCCTGGTATTTCGCAGTTGTGCAGAAATGCACATGGTTTTAATGTGATATCCTGTTGATACACCTCCTCATTAAATCCTTCCAACAAAGCGGCATAGCTCCATGCTTGGTAGCTAGGGTGGCTAACATCTCGAACTCCACCACCAACAAATGTTTTAACTACTCCATCCAAAGCCGTAATAGTTGCTGACTCCCATTGTTTCAATTCAACTATAACAGCACAGTCTCGTTTGTTGGCATTTTGACCTGTTATGATGAAATCAATACGTTTACTCGTATTTGGAACTTGACATTCTATACTAATTTGTGCATTGTTTGGTATCTCAGGATCATCTAATACATTGCGCATGTATTGCATTGAATTTTTCCAAGACTCAACTTCACGTTTACCTGTAGATCGGCCCAAATGCTTTTGAAAATTTTCATGAATTATATAATCGATTTTACTTTCTCGCACATGCGACATAAAAGTTTGTTTCGATTCTTGATATACAATCATAGTGCTATAGTTCGTTATATTTTTTAGCAGTTCCTTTTGCCTTATTTATTGGATATTTTTTTTCATTCCGAATTATTTTATCCAACACAATTTGTTTAACATCAAAATTGTGCTTTTCTGCCATTAAAAAAGCATAAGCAAAAATATCAGCTAACTCTTCTTTGATTTTTTCCTTGTCAATATTTTCACTATCTACTAAATCTTTCCATAGAAATAGCTCGTTTAATTCTGCAGCCTCAATAGACAGAGCGACAGCCAAATTCTTAGAATCATGAAATTGCTCCCAATCTCTTTCATTTCTAAACTTTACTAATTCATTAATAATTTCTTCTATTGTGTCCATTTCCTGTATTAATTTAATTATGAGAATCTTTATGTTTACAAATGACTTATACAGCTTTCAATCCAATTGTTTTTGCAACTGTTTTAATCGTTTCCTTCGCCACTTTTTCGTTGTCCACCACGTCAAAAACTCGGTCTGCCAGCCAATAGGTAAGCAACTCTTCCTCACTTACTTGTAGGAGCTTTGCTAGTTTCGGGATCCATTCGCGTTTTGCCCGGCGGTCGCCTCGTTCAATGTTGCTGAGCATAGGTGAATCAATGTCTAAATGATAAGCCACCTGGCGCTGCAACAATCCCTGGGCTTCACGCAATGCTCTAATCTTCTTCCCAAAAAGGTATTCCATACTACTCGTTTTACGACTTGTCAGTGTACTGACAAATATAGCAATATATAACCAAATGATGTTTAGGTATAAACCCTATTTGGTTTTGGTTGGGGATGGTTGGTGATTTCAGAAGAGAACTTTTTTGCGGAAGGCTGCGAATAATGCTACTTTTTGCAAAAAAAATCTCTTTTTCAACTGTTCGGAAATTCCGGATAGTTCGATGCTCGATATAATCGACTAGAAAACTTGTTCCAAATTGGAAATAGCCGTGAGCTGTTGCAAAAAATGCAACAACTCAATTTGATTTTCTTGTAAAATGCGCTGAGATGCTTGTTGATTTGTATGGTGATTTCGCAAACCTACTTCAATAAACATATCATCGGATTCTTTTTATTAATTCCTCAAAGCAATTCGCAACATCATTTTCAACAGGAATTGGACGGTATGCTAATGCGGAAAGTTCCGTTTGATATTTTTCTTTTAATTGATCCCAAACGATTGAAAAATTAGTGATCAGCGGAGAGTCTGAAATTGGTTTAGTTTGCCATCCCGTAGGCTCTTCAAACATTTCTCTATCGTGTTGCAAAATGGCATCAAATTGTTTCTTAAACGAATCTGATGCAACAAATTCAATACATTCAGTGTTTTTCATTAGGTAGTACAAATCATAAAAGTGCCTTATCTTTTC
>CAZGJF010000066.1:7377-9206 GCA_964526595.1 uncultured Akkermansia sp.
TAGATTGGAGATTGTGTTGCTCAATGTATTTTTCATTTTTTGTTTGTGTTAAAAAATCAAATACCATACTTTTTATGGTCAATCGTTGATAAGGAAAAGGGTTTGCAAACGAATTTATTTCAATAATGAGTTTATTGTTTGCGGTGGCATTTTCTATTGCAGCATATTCAAAAACCGATTTTCTGAATCTAGAACCTTTACTGGTTACACCATCCATTTGCCGTTCGGTTAAATCGGATGTAATTTCTTTTTCAATAGTGCGAATGATGGTTTTAATTTCATTGCCTGTTTTCCCTTTGTCGTTTATGATAGCTATATCTACATCTTCAGAAAACCGTTCAATCAAATTGTAGCCTTTCGATAAAGATGTACCTCCTTTAAAAACCGATTCATCAACATATCTACTTTTTGCCAAACGACTTAACACTAATGTTATCCAGTAATCTTTTTCTACAAACTCCAACTTGATGTTTAAATGCTGTGATGCAGCCCTCAACGTGTCGGAGAATAATTTCTTGTCATTGTGTAGCTTCATATGATGTTCCATTTTTCGGTGGTAGATAAAACTTTTGCTACACTTGCCAACTTAAATTTTGTAATTGGATTCAATGATTTGAAAAGTGCCTCTGTTGTTTTGCCAAGTTGTAACTGCTCTAACAAAGCACCTAATAAAGCCCTTGTAGCAGGAGAATATTTTATTGCCAAACGAACCAGTGTATTGATTTCTGTTTCTGATAGATTTTTAATGATCGCTAAAAATCGTTTGCAAGATGTTTCGATATTGGCGTCAGGTATTTTTTTGATGTAACGAATAGCATCAAGTATCTGCAACAATGGAATATTGTCTTTAGTGATGGTGTTTTTTTGCTTTACAAAAGCAATGGTATAGAGTTCTCTTTTAAAGTTAGGGCGAACTTGATTTTTGCCTATCTGTATGGTATTGCTTACTTGTGTGGTTAAGCCCAACTGATTGTAAATACTATACCCCGTGAGATAGCCGGTTATTTTTCCGTTTTCTTCCAATAGATCTTTTACTACCTGTGATTGATTGGGTTGTAGATTGCCAAATGGGGTGTTTTCGGGTTTATAGTATTTGCCCTTAGATAGTTTGGCAATTTTGCCCGAGGCCACCATCCGGTTTAGGGCTTTTATTACCGCTTCTTTTTGGCTCACCTCTGTAGTAAAATCGGCGTAGGTGAATACATAGCCTTTCGGTAGTCTATCTATTGTAAATGCTATATATGCGGTCGTTTTCATTTTATTATTGTAGGGCAAAGATACTTATAATGTCCAGTAAATTAGCAAATAAACTGGACATTATTTTTGCCCAGCAACTCAGTTTTGGTGTAATGAAGTGAAAAATGCGATCTAGCGGATCTTTTGGTCTGGGGTATAAAAATATCCTTTTCAAGTTAGCTTTGGATGATATTTTTGGAAGTATATTACAAGATGCTGGGATTTTGACCCGCAAGCGGGCGCCTAAGGAAATTAAAGATTAAATCAATTAAATGCATGATTTATCATTCACTATGGCCTAAAAAACGATTTAATGAATGATATGTCAGACAAAAATGGGTGCTTAAGTATAAAAAACAGATCACATTTCAGGATCCTTGAGAAGTGGTAAAATAAAATAGATGTTTAAGCGTGAGCAATGCTTATTTATTCTCATTCAACATTCTCTTTACATATGGTGCATGGTAGAATTTCCGTTTGCCAATTCTTGAAGGGTTTAATATTCCCTGGCTTCCATAATTACATAAAGTCCTTCTGATGATGTTGAGCATCTTCATCACTTCGTCGCCATCAATCCATTCGGTCGCAAATTG
>CAZGJF010000067.1:0-5815 GCA_964526595.1 uncultured Akkermansia sp.
GAATCTGTTGAATGTCTTCAAATACCGAGGAATCATCATTGCAATCAACATGAAGTAAATCAACCTGATGCTGAACTAAATCATCAATGACATCTTTCAGAGGTCGATTTTTATCGCTGTAGATCGAAGCGGCTATTTTCATTAAATATAAAAAAATACCATCGGATCTTTCATGTTTAATCCAATTGGGGTGCAAATATACAAATCTTATACGTGAGCTTATTTCACACTACCCAATTAATTTGTTCAGTGATAGCTTTCATGCTTGATCATTTGATATTCGTACCCCAATATAAACTGAATCTTGTTAGAGTTCAACAGATTGATTTTAAGTTTGAAAAATGATTACCCAACGACAAGAAAATTACAATCCAAAACCAAAATATTCCTTCTTGCCACTTTCTGTTAATACTTCAAGCAGAACTCCTCGATTGACTCCATTCAATTTAGTTGTCAATTGGTCAATACTTTCAATAGGTTCATTATTGATTTTGGTTATTATCATCCCTTGTTCCAAACCAATTGATTTTAATTTTCCGGCAGTTAATGAGCTGATTTTAATACCATAGGTGATATTTAATTCACGTTTTTCCTTGCTTGTAAGTTCACTGAACGTTGCCCCTAAAGCGAAGTTTTTAGCTATTTCCTCTTTCGAAACGAGTTTAGTTTCACCATCTTTATTTTTTAAGACCAGTTCTTTAATTTCTTCGTCACCTCCCTTTGTTCTGATTGTTAATGATACTTTATCTCCCGGTCTTCTTTTTCCAATTTCTTCCTGTAACTCCGCAACGGAATTTACTTCTTTAGAACCAATTTTTAAGACAACATCTCCAGTTTTGATTCCGGCTTTATCGGCACTTCCGTCATCAACAACTTTTGCAACAAAAACCCCCTTCGTATTCGGTAGTTTGTTAGTTTCCTTTACTTCTTGTGTAACATCTGTAATTTGCACTCCCAAATATCCACGTTGTACAATCCCATAATCGATGATGTCTCTCATCACTTTTTGTACTAAGTTTACGGGAACTGCAAATGAATACCCGGAATAACTTCCTGTTTGAGAAGCAATAGCAGTATTGATACCAACCAATTCTCCACGTGTGTTTACCAAAGCACCACCGCTATTTCCGGGGTTTACCGCGGCATCCGTTTGAATAAAAGATTCGATTGGAACAATGTCTTGGTTTGATCTTTCTGTCAACAAATTGATATTTCTTGCTTTCGCAGAAACAATTCCTGCAGTTACAGTTGATGTTAAATTAAATGGGTTACCTACCGCCAATACCCATTCTCCAATGTGAAGATCATCACTGTTACCTAAAGGTATAGGCTGAAATTTATCACCTTCAATTTTTAATACCGCAATGTCCGTCGAAGGATCTGTACCTACAAGTTTAGCAGTGTATTTGGAATTGTCGTTCAAAATAACTTCAATTTCACTTGCATTTTCGATGACGTGGTTGTTTGTTACAATGTATCCTTCAGAAGAAACAATAACACCTGAGCCCGAGCCTGAACCATATTGTTTGAATTCACGACCGCCTGCCCCCGGTCCATAGAAAAATTCTTGAAAAAGATCACGTTGAAATGAAGTTTGAACAACCTTGGTTGTTACGTGAACTACTGAATTGATTGATTGTTCTGACGCGTCTACAAAATTAGGAGCATTCCCCATTCCGTAATATCCAGCAGGAACGGCGTTATAGTACCTGTTGCCATCAATGACCTCATCAGACAACTTTCCGTAACGAGCTCCACTTAACATCAAAAAAGCACTTAAGGGGAGTAGTCCGCCCAAAAGCCCAAGTCCAATAAATTTAAGATTGTTTTTCATAACTCTATTATTTATTTCTTTTTGTTATCAATGCAATAATAACGCCAAGACCTTAATTCTCATTTGCTCGTAGCTGTTAAAGAATGTTAAGCAAAAAATACACATGTTAAATCAAAAACATACATTTGCCTTGCTTTATCAAGATATGCGAATTGATTTTGTAAAATATCAAGCAACCGGTAACGATTTCGTTATGGTTAATAACTTTGACAGAAAATATGACAATTTGTCAATTGAACAAGTCATAAAAGCATGTGATAGACGATTTGGAATAGGTGCAGACGGTTTCATCCTATTGAACAAACATCCTAATTTCGATTTTGAAATGATTTACTTTAATTCCGATGGAAGCATGAGTTTTTGTGGAAATGGAGCTAGAGCTGCGATTGCATTTGCAAAGTCAAAGGGATTAATCAATAATCAAGCTATCTTTTTAGCAATTGACGGAATTCATCATGCAACAATTCATCATGAATTAATTTCAATTCAAATGCAAAACGTAAATGGGATTGAGAAAATAGATCATCAGACTTTTGTACTAAACACAGGCTCTCCCCATTATGTGAAAATGGTAGAGGATTTGAATCAGTATGATATCTTCGATTTTGGTAAGTCAATCAGATATTCAGATCAATATGTTTCAACTGGTATAAATGTTAATTTGATAAAGCAATCAAGTCCCAACGCAATACAGATATTGACTTATGAGCGCGGTGTAGAGGATGAGACGCTGTCATGTGGAACTGGCGCAACGGCTTGTGCACTTGCAACAGCTTTTAATAATGCTTCTTTAGGAAAAAATGAACTCAATGTAAAAGTGAGGGGTGGCGAGTTAATCGTACATTTTTTTCAAAATGAATTGAATTCTTTTACGGATATCTTTCTGTCAGGACCTGCTCAATCTGTTTTTGAAGGAATTGTCGAATTGTAAATACGATTTATGTGGCAAGCAAAAAATAGTTATCTGAGACCTGTTGAGCCTGAAGATGCAAGTACTTTGTTGTTATGGGAAAATAATCCCGCAAACTGGAAAGTGACAGATACTGAAGTGCCCTTTTCATTGCAAGCAATACTTCAACTTATAGAGCAACAGCAAAACATTCGATCAACCGGCCAATTGCGCATGATGATTTGTCTAAATCAAACTCGCGAATCCGTTGGAGCAATTGATTTATATGATGTTGACTTCAAAAATGGAAATGCCGCTATTGGTATTCTCATCGGTGAAGCGTGTCACAAACGGAAAGGGTATGCTTCCGAAGGGTTGGGATTGATAGTGCAATATGCAAGAGATATCTTGGCTCTACATAATTTGTATTGTTCTGTTCAGGCGGATAATCCTGAAAGTATATCTTTGTTTGAAAAGTATGGATTTGAGAAAATTGGAACAAGAAAAGAGTGGTTTTTATACAGAGGAAAACGAATTGACGAAATATCTTATCAATTATGCCTAAAAAAGTAAAACGATTTTTCATTGGATTGAGCTTAGGATTATTAATCTTGATACTGTTGATTATACCCAAGATATCCTTATTTCTTGCAAGCAGAAAAGAGACAATTAACAAAGAAACAAAGGAGTTCTATATAAAATCGTTTTCTACATTAAACTATTTGTGTGAAGATCTCGAGTATGAGGGAATTATTGATGATGCTGAGTCTTTTATGTCTGTGGCAGCATATAAGGGTATGAATAAGGAGAACATTGCATTAGGGAAATACATCATAAAGCCCAATACACCTTACAAAGATCTTTTAAATGGATTCAAACTGAATAATGCAGGAAATGGAAATGCAGAGGTTGAAGTAGATGTCACCTTTAACAATTGCAGGGATATTAATGAATTGGCTCAAAAAGTATGTGAAAAATTAATTTTTGACAGCACTTCATTTGTTCATTATTTAGATGAAGAAAGCACACTTAAAAAATTAAATTTCAATCGAGAACAACTTCCTGTAATGTTCCTTCCGAACACGTATAAATTTTATTATGATACGGATGAAAAGCAATTTGTTCAACGTATGAAGACAGAATATGATCAATATTGGTCATCTGAAAGACTTGCTAAGCTAAAGTATATTGGACTTAAAACGCCTGCTCAGGCTGTTACATTGGCAAGCATTGTGGTGTCCGAACAGCAAATTCATTCGGACGAATGGTCAGTCATTGCAGGCTTGTATCTAAATCGCATTGCTAAAGGTATTAAATTACAATCTGATCCGACATTTCGGTATTGTTGGGGAGATCAATTAGATGGTGTTCAGCGACTTTTGAATGTACATCGTGATATTGATTGTGCTTACAATACTTACAAAATTAAAGGGTTACCTCCGGGGCCTATTTGCATTCCTCCGACTCAAGTTGTTGATTCTGTTTTAAATGCTGCGAATCACCATTATATTTTCATGATGGCCAAACCTGATGAGTCGATGAGACATGATTTCACTGTTGAATATGCAGACCATGAACGTTTAGCAGAACGGTATCAACGATGGTTGTCAAATCGTATTAAAAATCGACAAAATGGGTGATCATCAACGAAGAAAATTTTTAAAAATAGGATTGGGCGGGATTGCCTTGGGAGTTTTCAAACCTTTTAAAGCAGGTCAATTGCTGGAAAGCTCTTTCGAGTCAAAAGCGAGAGGTCCAATTGTGGTCTCAACGTGGGTTCACGGTTTGGAAGCAAATGAAGCAGCTTGGAAAGTGCTTTCACAAGGAGGAGATGCCATTGATGCTGTGGAACAGGGGGCGCGTGTTACTGAAGCAGATGTCACCAATCGCAGTGTTGGGATAGGGGGGATGCCTGATCGAGATGGTCATGTCACTTTAGATGCATGCATTATGGATCATCAGTCGAGATGCGGTTCCGTTGGATGTCTTGAGGGGATTGATCATCCAATATCAGTTGCGAGAGCTGTCATGGATAAAACACAGCATGTGATGTTGGTTGGAGATGGTGCTAAACAATTTGCAATCGAACAAGGTTTTGCCAAAATAAAAACACCTGTTCCGGAAGTACAGGAAGCGTATAAAAAATGGAAAAAAGAACAACAAAAGCTTTTAAAACGACCTGTAATTAATCATGAAAATCATGACACCATCGGTATTCTAGCGCTTGATACCAATGGTAACTTGAGTGGTTCATGCACAACAAGCGGATGGGCCTATAAAATGCATGGACGTTTGGGAGATTCTCCCATTATCGGAGCAGGATTGTTTGTTGATAATGAAGTTGGTGCTGCTTGTGCAACAGGATTGGGAGAAGCGATAATTCGCGTAGCCGGAAGTCATACGGTTGTTGAACTGATGCGTCAAGGTAAATCACCTATGGAAGCTTGTAAAATGGCTGTTGAACGGATTATTGCCAAACATTCTGACCTGAAAGACTTGCAATGTGCCTTTTTGGCATTGGATAAATATGGAAATGTAGGAGCTTATTCCATCTACAATGGATTTAATTATGCCTTGCGGACAGATACAGATCAAAACATGGTTGATGCCCCATTTAATAGAAAATGGTAAATTATCAATCATGCGATTAGTACTTTTTTTTTGTTTATTACTTTTCAATGCAACTGCTCAGGAAGAAATGGTGTTGCAATGGCAATTTTTTCACCCAATTAAAAAAATATGGATTCCAGCAGGGGCGTTTGGATCTGTTCAGGAAAAACTGATTGAAATTGGCGAGCTGCCTGACCCATTCGTTGTAACGAATGAAAATGCCTTTGACTGGATTGAAAATAATAATTGGGAATATATTTGTAATCTTGAAGTTAAATCAGATCAATTAAATAAAAAGTTTAATCAAATTGAATTTTCTTGTGTAGATACGTATGCTAGAATTTACGTCAATGACTCTTTAATCGGATTCACAGAAAATACATTCATACCCTATCGATTTAATGTGAATAATTTTCTTAAAGTCGGAAAAAATACCATCAAGGCTGTTTTTATTCCCCCTATTTTATATCATAAAGAAAACT
>CAZGJF010000067.1:5825-8774 GCA_964526595.1 uncultured Akkermansia sp.
AGCAAGGCGTCATATCATTTGCCGGCCCCTAACGATATCAACAAAGATCTGGCCGTTGCCCCTTATACCCGAAAGCCTCAGTATCAGTTTGGATGGGATTGGACGATGCGTATGAACACCATCGGATTTTTGAAACCGGCTCGATTCATTGTGTCTGATTATCCGGAAATTATCGGTACATATAGCACCACCGATGCAATAACTGAAAATCAAGCCGAATTGACTCTTACTTTGCAGCTTTCAAACCCTTTAAGTCAAAAAATGACGTGGAAAAGTAAACTTTTTGGGGATTTTGAAATGATACCGGGTCAAACGAATTATATCGAACATGTTCAAGTAAGCAAACCTCGACTTTGGTGGCCAAGAGGGCAGGGAAGTCAAAATTTATATAAAGATGAATGGCAGCTAGTAGATGTTTCAGGACGTGTCATTGATGTGCGTGAAGTGCGCTTTGGAATTCGTCAAACGGCATTGATTACAGAACCCGACAAATGGGGAACAAGTTATTACATCAAAGTCAATAATAGACCAATTTTTTGCAAAGGTGCAGATTACATTCCGCAAAGCATATTTCCCTCCAAAATTACCGAAAATGACTTGCGTAAAATGGTAGAAACGATGTTTGAAACCAATTTTAACATGGTGAGAGTTTGGGGAGGAGGGTATTATCCCGATGAAGCTTTTTTTGATGCCTGCGATGAGTTGGGTATTATGGTTTGGCAAGATTTTATGTTCGCATGTGCTATGTATCCGGGTGATTCAGCTTTTTTGAATAATGTACAAAAAGAATTGAATTATCAAATCCCGCGTATGGCTTCACATCCTTGTTTGACACTTTTTAA
This sequence comes from uncultured Akkermansia sp., assembly GCA_964526595.1. Classification (GTDB taxonomy): domain Bacteria; phylum Bacteroidota; class Bacteroidia; order Flavobacteriales_D; family Crocinitomicaceae; genus M0103. The sequence continues at coordinate 6,668 of CAZGJF010000067.1, forward strand.
TGGAAACAATGAGGTAGAAGTCGCATGGAAAAATTGGGGATTTCAAATGCAATATAAATTGTTTGGTAAAGCATCATCAGAAATAGAACAATCGTATGATGCACTTTTTAAGCAGTTAATTCCAACTTCAATCAACCATTTCACGAATACACCTTACATTCATACTTCTCCGTTGAGTAATTGGGGCAAAGATGAATTTTACAATCACGGTTCCCAGCATTATTGGGGTGTTTGGCATGGTAAAGATCCATTGGATGATTTTGGAAGAAAAATTGGGAGATTCAATGCTGAATATGGATTTCAGAGTTTTCCCGAATATGCAACTTTGTTATCATTTTCAACTAAATCAGAATGGGATTTAAATTCTTCCGTCATGAAGCAACGACAAAAAAGTTACGTTGGCAATGGAATGATTTTGAAACATGCTAAAATACTGTATGGCACACCATCTGATTTTGAAGAATTTGTCTATTTCTCTCAGTTGACACAGGCAACAGCTGTTAGTATGGCAGTTTGTGGTCATCGATTAGATGCACCGCGTTGCATGGGAACCTTGTATTGGCAACTGAACGATTGTTGGCCGGCACCAACCTGGTCTAGTATGGATTATTATGGGCATTGGAAAGCATTGAATTATACCATCAAAAAAGACTACGAAGATGTCGCTATATTACGAAAAAGAGACATGAACTCAACTGACGAGTTTTTTTTGATTTCGGATCTCATTGACACGTTTGAGTGTCAGATTCAATGTGTCATTTTTAATTTGGAAGGGCATAAAATCAATCAATTTAGACTCAATGAACAGTTAAAAGGGAATCAAACTCGCAAAATAACCATGCCTAAGTCAGTTATGAAATACAGCGATTCAAACTATGTATTACAATTTGAATGGAACAATGCACAAAAAAGCTTGTTCAACCGAACATACTCCAAGATCAATCAACCATACAACAAAGCTGCGGCTAGTGATTTAAAATTTGAAATCGTGGAAGTGGATCCAATTCAGAAAATAGCCAAATTACGCTTTCAAAATTCCAAATATATCAGGAACTGTTGGTTTACATCAGAAATAATGGGGATTCATTTCGATGAAAACGTTGAAGACTACCTTCCGGGCACCTACGAGATTAACTTCAAATACGAGCAACTTCCATCCATTGAAGATATTTCTGTTCACTGGATGTAATTTCCGTATAAAATAAGTTTATTGTTTAACTATCGTATTATTTAACAGAAGAACAGTTTTAAGTTACTAAAATAATTGTCCACCTTGTTTTTCTTGAAATAAACTATTAAAACTTGATGTTTAGGAAAGAAAAGATAGGATCACCAATAAAGATTAAGTTTTTTTTAAAAAAAAACTCTGGATTCAACGACCTAAAAAGAAATATACATAGGTTTTTAATGAAATTATATTAAATTTGCACCCGCAATTATCATCTGAACGGCGAGGTAGCTCAGTTGGTTAGAGCGCAGGATTCATAACCCTGAGGTCGAGAGTTCAAATCTCTCTCTCGCTACAAAGGAAAGCCCGAATTTAGCTCGGGCTTTTTTCATTTGGAGTGATGAGAAAGAGTGAGATGAATCAAGATCAAGTCAAAAAGTTAGGGACTGTGTATGAATTTTAGCTAATCGAAAAAGGAAAAATTCAACATTTCTAACACCTCTAAAATGTGCTCTGAAGGCTTTGATTTTAGCATTAAAAGATTCTACTGATGCATTGGTGGATCGATTATCAACGTAATTGTGTATTGAAAAAATCCAATTTTGTAAATATGTTGGAAGGAACTTGGAAGCAGTTGTAGGGGATGTAATACCAATTAATCAATGGGTTATGATAACAGCAGTATTCAATTAATCACTAAGTGACATCAAGATTTACTCAAATTCAAATTTAGTGTCATCGGTTTTCATTCAAAATCGGAATAATTCCCTAAGCTCTCATCTTTGAATGTAATAAGAACATTTGAAAGGGTAGGAGTTTAGTTCAAGTGCCACTCAGAAACACCACTCAAAGAAATTAAAAAAGGGCTACATTTCTGTAACCCTTTGATTTTCTTTGCTCCCCCTGCTGGACTTGAACCAGCGACCCTCTGATTAACAG
>CAZGJF010000068.1:0-8408 GCA_964526595.1 uncultured Akkermansia sp.
GAAATAGTCATTCCTCCACTTCCGGAAGTCATCGTACCATTTTTGATAAAACTGCCCAGAAGCGTAATCAGGTTTGCACCGGGAGTGAGCGTAGCCCCACTGGTTATAGTAAGTGTGTCTACAGTAACTCCTACACCCAATGTTGTAGTACCGCTTGAAATCGTTAGATTATTAAATGAAGTAAAAACAGTTGTTGGAAGGGTTGCTGTGCCAGTTAGTTCGAGTGTACCTGCTCCTGGAGTCCACGTAGCTACGTTAGGGGTTATAGCACCGCCAACTATTAATTTACTCAAATTGGTCATGTCAATTGTACCATTTTTGGTACCTGAGGTTCCCATCGTAATGTTACCTGAAACCGATAATACCGGACTTCCTGAGTTGGCAAAATTTAAAGTAGCTGTACCATTAGAACCTTGATTTAAAATCAAAGAAGCACATGCTGCGTTTGTAACATTAACTGTTACGGTAACACCCGCATTGATTGTAACCGCATCGGCAGAAGTTGGCACAGCCGATCCACCCCAAGTAGCAGTACTGTTCCAGTTCCCTGAAACACTAGCTGTTCTTTGAGCAAAGACAAGATGTCCAATTAAAAACGTCATAGCGATTAACAATAACGACTTTGATTTTCTTGCAACTTGAAAACTCTCAACAAATTTCAAAAGAAAAGCACTCATAAAAAATATATTAAACTGACTTTAAATCAATAAGTTACCCCCCCATCACATAATCTAATCAATGTGAATACGGATTTCAACACACATGCGTTGACAAATTTACCCAAATTACGTTAAAAAACAAGGCTACACAAGTGATTTGTAAGCTAAAATTTAATGAATTTAGAAAATCACCTCGCCTAAACGTAACATAAGTTACACAAAATTAATGAAACATACCATTACAACCAAAAAAACTTTTTAAGACAATGCTTGATCTTAAACCAAACAATTATTAATTTCATTCGTTTTTAAAACAAATAATTAATCTTGGATAATGTCAACTAAAAACCCGATTGACTCAGACAAAATAAGCGAAAACCCACACTCACTTCCATACCCACATCATGTAGGAAGTGCAATTGTTAAACCGGAAGATCAGGGAAAACTTAAAGGATTGGCTGTTAGTGCCATGGAATTTCAGACGGATATGCAATTGCATCAAATTTATGAGCAAATGCAATTACTTGCCGAACAAGCTAAAAAATTGAATGACCGCAAGAAAATTTCAAAATTTATCTACCAAGCTGAAATGCGTTTTGAACCGATTATCAATCATATATATCATTTATATCAAACGGAAAATGGGAAACACCTGGTTTCATTGATAGGTCCGAATCAATGGGGGCTTACGAAAAATAATTATTTATTTATAGCTACATTGCGTTTATTGGCAGATCATACTTGGGACGTGCTGACGAAGAACCCGGATATTGATTTAGAAAAAGCAATTTAACGGACAAAAACCCATTCCGTATCGTTTGATTGGTTTACGTCAAACGAATATGCATCCAAATCATAATTTTTCAATAGTTCATGGTTTGTTATATTTTCACGTATGATGTGACGTGCCATCTTGCCCCTCGCCAGTTTGGCATACATCATCACGACTGAATATTTACCATTTTTAAACTCCTTAAATATCGGAGTTATCACAGGCACTCGTAATTCTTTTATAGCAATTGCTTTTACATATTCTGCAGATGCTAAATTGATTACTTTTTCATCTTCATTCAACTCGGCATTTAATTGTTGAGTCAGTTTTTTACCCCAAAACTGATATAAACTTTTATGCTTTGTGCTTATCACCCATTTTGTTCCCATTTCAAGTCGATACGGGTAAATCAAATCCATTGGCTTCAAAATTCCATATAATCCTGACAAAATGCGAACTGATGCTTGTGCCCTTTCTAATTCATTAATGGTTAATGTTGACGCATCAAATCCTTTATAAACTTCACCATTGAATGCAAAAACAGCCTGCATCACTTCATCTGATTGATTGACAGGTTCAATCCAACTTTTAAAACGATGAGTATTCAAAATGGCTAAATCTTCAGAAAGATGCATCATGGATTGAACTTGCTTTGAGTTCATCTTTTTCAACTTTGAAATTAACAAACTACTTTCTTTCAAAAACGATGCTTGAGAGTAGAATAACTCATCACAAGTTAACGATTTAGGGGCAATGGATTTGGCAGGAGAAAGCAATATTTTCATTTCAAACAACGAATATTAGCTTGTTGAGTGAGAATTTAGCTAAAATAGATTTTATAAACCCTTTCTAAAATTTCTTTATAATAAACTCTGTTCTTCTGTTTTTTTGATGTTCTGCCTCTGAGCAAGTTGAAACAACTTTACCTTCACAAGGGCAATTTACTTTCAATATCGATTCGCCATAGCCCTTTCCATAGATACGAGAAGGATTTGAAATCTTGGATTGAATGTAAGCGGCCGATGCTTTTGCCCTATTATCAGACAATTTCGCATTGAACTCTTTACTGGAACGACAGTCAGTATGGGACCCCAACTCAACCACCAATGCGGGATACTCATTCATGACTTTGACTATTTTGTCTAGTTCAACAGCTGCATCCGGTCTGATATTGAATTTACCTAAATCGAAATAAATTGGATTTAGCCCTATACAAGCAGACATATCCATCCCTATTTTAATCTTACACAGTTGAATTTCAAGCTGTTCATGAACATTAACAGTTCCAGGGTTTTTCAAGGTATATTTAAAATTGACCGTTTTAGAAAGGTAACCATCTTTTTTGATTGTAATTTCATAATCAAGAAAGTCATTGATTTTTTTACCTTCGAGTACTTTTCGGAAATCACCATTTGAAGATGTTTTAGTATCAATAATATTTTCACCCGATACTAAGTCTTTTATTTGCACCGAAGCATCTATTATTTTTTCTCCACTCGAAAATTCTGTAATTAATCCGTACAAATCAAAATGAGGTATAATTTCCTGAGGTATTTTATCCAATTGTCCATCTTGAATTATTTCGCCTGATTTTTTAACATTCGAGTTCAAATTGTATGATTTGCTTTGATAATCATTTGCGGTGAAAACTATTACATAATCTTTCCCTGTTTCAATTGGGAATAAATACGTTCCATCGTTTTTCGTTTGAGTTTCCGCAATTACTTTACCATTTTTATCTTTCAACTGAACAAGAGCATTTGGAATAGCAATTCCAGAACCAGATAAAGTCAATGTTCCTTTCAATATTAAACCTTCAATATACTCAAATTTGTAGATATCATCATCCCCTTTTCCCCCATCTCGATTGGATGAAAAATAGCCCTTCTTTCCATTTTTTGCAAGAATAAAAGCGAAATCATCTCTTTGACTATTGATATCCAATCCAATATTTTGGACACGATCCGTTACCCCATTTGACTTGAAACTGGCTTTAAAAACATCCAAGCCACCCAAACCAATCAAACCATCTGAAGAGAAGTATAGATCTCCTTCTTCTGATATCCAAGGAAACATTTCATTACCTTCAGTATTAATTTCTTTACCAAGGTTTGTGAGAATTCCATATGTACTATCAGTCAATAGTTCAATTTTATAAATGTCCGCGCCCCCAAATCCACCAGGCATATCCGATGAGAAATATAAGAATTTCCCGTCTTTTGAAATACAAGGGTGTCCTATCGAATATTTTCTAGAATTAAATGGCAATGATTTCTCGTTAAACCATTTACCATTAGAATCAATTTGAGCTTTGTATATTTTTAAATTTTGTATGCCTTTTTTATCTTTTCGTTTTTTCCCTTTTGAAATATTGTTTCTTGTAAAGTAAACAGTTTTATTATCGGGGCTAAAACACAAAGGCCCTTCATGAAATCTTGTGTTTATTTTTCGATTTAAATATTTAGGATTATTTAATTCATAAATTGAATCTTTTTGTGCAAGATATAAATTTAGGAAGGGTTTCCCATTCCACATCCATTCTCTATAAACACTGGAACTTTTTTTTCTTGCGGAAATAAAAAGAACATCGTTATTGACTGAAAAATAACCTCCAAAGTCTGCATAAGGACTATTAACAGCTAAATTTTGAATGGTGTATTTTTTACCTCTTTTTTGAATATTTAATAAATAGTCTTTGTCGTTGAAATATGATAATCCTCTTGAATCACTTGGAAAAACATCGTGAAACTTCGTCATCCAAACGTCGCTTTCGGCATATTTACCATTTTGTTTCAATGTCTGAGCATAAAAATAATACCAATGTTTGTCCAACTCTTTATCTGTAGTAAATTGACTAAAATACTTCTCGGCACGCTGCATTTCCCCCATTCGGTAATAACACATAGCCAACCTTTCTTTTAAAATTGGCGTATCAAATTTTGAACCAATGAGTTCCTCATAAATTTTTGAAGCATTGACATAAGATAAATGTTTGTAGTAACTGTTCGCTTTTTTAAATCTACTAGCCTTCTGAGTCATTGCCGATGTACAACTCAATACAAAAAGAGCAATAAGTAATTTCTTCATTAATGATTTATTTTATTAAAAATAACGCGGTGAGCGAATGCCACTTTTTTTGAATATAAAATCGTATGATGCCATTATTTCCAACGTGCCATTGTTGTAATTATGTAGAACATTTACATCATAGTCACCTGCTATTCCTACTCTAACTTGTTGTGATACCCTAAATTGCACAAAAACTCCGGCAGCGGCATAAAGACGGTACATTCCACCGATGTAAAACTTATCATTATAAATACCTGCCAAACTAACATCAAAACTAATAGGAGCGCCTTGAGTCAATTTTATTTGAGCCGTTGGACGAAGTTTCCAGTAATTATTCACTTTTATTACAGCACCGATTGTTCCGAAAAAATGACGCTTTTCAAGATTTGTTTTAGAAACACCATCATAACTTTTTTCGATTAATTTGGGAGAACTCGCACCTATAAAAAACCTAGGGCTATGATACAAAACTCCAAAACCAAAATTAGGATTTACATGATTTCTTACATTCTGCAATAATTTTGTATCGTTTGCTTCGGTTGTTTCCAAATTTGAGGTAGAAACATTTATGAAATTTGCTCCACCCTTTATTCCAAATGATAATTTTCTTTCCTTTTTCTTAAACCTTAAAGAATAAGAAAAATCACCATAAAACATTGATTGTTTTACGGGACCTGTTTCATCATTAACAAGAGTTAATCCTAAAGCCAAGGATTCATATTTCAAAGGAGAATGAATACTCAATGATGTCGATCTCGGTCTTCCAGCGAATCCAATCCATTGTTCACGATGAATGCCTGTTATGTTGAGAGCACCTTTACTGCCGGCATAAGCCGGATTAACATAAAGTGCATTATCAAAATATTGCGTAAAATGAGGCTCTTGTTGACTGTAAACTAAAAGTGAACAATAACAAAATACAATTGCAAAAGTTATACGAATAAAATTACTCATTTTAGTGTCATTTTTATTGATTTTTTATCTCTGTAAATAAATATACCCTTTTATTATGCCTGTTTTTTCATTTTTGGTATCTAATACATAATAGTATGTTCCGGTTGGCAATTCGTCCCCTCTAGCATTTAGGTTACTCATCGATATTCCATCCCAATCATTTTTGTATGGTGTTGATTCATATACAAGGGTACCCCACCTGTTAAAAATTTGAATTTCATTTTCAGGGAACAGGTAAATATCCTTGATAACAAACTTGTCATTTACACCATCCCCATCAGGGGTAAATGCTTCCGGAACATCTAAATTACAAGGGATTGGCAAACAAGGGTCTTGGAAAGTATTCTCTTCGACTTCTTCTTCGTTCGTAAATCCGTCATCATCACAATCGGAACCCTGCCAACTGTCACTAGGAATTAGTGATTGACTGGTAATGATCAAATCACACGGATTTGCTGGGTCCGTCCCATCTTCAGCTTCAGTAGAATTTAGAACACCGTCACCATCACAATCGTTCTGATTCCATTCCTCACTTGTTAATGAATCGACAAAATGATCAAAATGAAAATCACATGGATTTGTTGGATCAGTTCCATCTTGAATTTCAACAATATTTATTACACCATCTCCATCACAATCAAGATTTCCCCATACATCAGAAACAATTGCAGAATCTACATGAACTATATTAAAGTCACACGGATCATAATAATTTGTACCATCCATAATTTCTGTGCTATTGATGACCCCATCTCCGTCACAATCTGCGCTATACCACAATTCAGTAACATTTGAAGTATCGAAATGATTAATATCATAATCACATGGATCAAATATGTCAGTACTGTCATTTAATTCTGTGACATTAGTAATACCATCTCCATCGCAATCTGAATTCAACCAAGAACCATTTTGTTCCATTGTTACACTTATTTTCAAATAATCACAAGGATTTACCGGATCAGTTCCATCGATTTCTTCTTGACCATTCGAAACACCATCTCCATCACAATCAAAAATTGGATTAGAAAAACAATCAGCAATTGTAAGGATAACCATCGCTGTATCACATTGTTCTTCAGTTCCATTTGTAACATTACAAACTTGATAGATAAATGTATCTATACCTACAAAATCTTGATTTGGTGTATAGGTAATAAGACCTGTTATTGTATCAAGTGATACCGTTCCATGAATCGGATTCTGTGTAATTAACAAGTTCATTGTATCTAATGCACTATCTGTGTTGTAATCATTATTTAAAACATTGACACTTATTGTTGTATTGATATAGGTTGTATCATAATCAATATTTGCAACGGTTGGATTGACAGTTACATTGATTAAAACAACTGCTGTATCACAATTACTTAGAGTATTAGCATCACAAATTTGATATGTTATTGTATATATTCCCGAAGGTGTTCCCGGAGGAATGGTAATCGTTCCGTCAGGATTAAAAATTAAACTATCAGGAACATAAATAGGCGTTAGTATTATCCCTGAAGGGGCTACTAGCGTGTAGTCTAAAGAGTCATTCGCAATTACAGAAGTAGTAGTCCCTCCATTGTACCCATTTATCGGACCAAAGTTATCTTCAACAGCATTAATTACTGGAGAAGTAACTTCTACATAAGCAATTGCTGTATCACAATTACTTAGAGTATTAGCATCACAAATTTGGTATATTATTGTATATGTTCCAGAAGGAGTTCCGGGTGGTATAGTAATCGTTCCGTCTGAATTCAATTCAAACCCTTGAGGGACAGAGACCGGAGTCAATATTATATCTGATGGATTAATGGACGTATTATTAAATAAGTCATTATTAAAGACAGAAGGGGTACTTCCTCCATTATAACCATTTATTGGACCAAATACATCTTGGATAGCATCAATTGGTGGCCCAACTACTTCAATTTCAACAATTGCAGTGTCACAATTATTTATATTGAATGTATCACAAATTCTATAAACAAAACTATAGATTCCTGCTGGAGTACCAATAGGAATGGTTATTGTTCCATCAATATTAAAAATGAAGTCATTTGGAATAGAATTAGATGACAATATAACCTCTATAGGATTTAATGAAAAGTGATTTAATGAATCATTTTCCAAAACTGAAGTTGTTGTTGCACCATAATAATTATTTATTGGGCCATAATAATCTTGGACAGCATTAATTAACGGAGCTGTAACATCAATTTTCACTATTGCTTCATCACAATTTGACGGATTAGATAATTCACATATTTTGTATGTAATTATGTATGTATTTGAAGGAGTTCCGGGTGGCACTATGATGGTACCACTTACTAAATCAAATATTAATTCATCAGGAACAGATATTGGTGATAATATAATTTCACTTGTATTAACAATTGAACCATTCAGTAAATCATTTGCTAAAACAGAAACTGTTGAACCACCAATCAAGCCATTTATTGACCCCAAATTATCATTTACTGCAATTATAGGCTTCTTCAAAACTGTTATAATTATCTCAGATGTATCATCTAAACATCCTACATTTCCTTCTACGATATAAGAAGCTGTTACTGTACCTGACATTACTCCTGTTACCAATCCGTTGTTATCTATACTTGCAATATTTTGATTAGAGATACTCCATACTCCACCCTGATCACCATCAGTTGTAAGATTTGTTGTTTCACTCACATAAATAGTTTGATTTCCAAAAATTGTACCTGAGTTTGAAGGAATTGAAACTGACAGTGTGACCGAGGATGTAGGATCACTCTCACAAGCTTTGCCATTGACAGTGGATATCGTGATTCTGCGGTATTGAGTTGTGATGCTTAAGCCACTTGGTACATCATACGCTGCTAAAGCAGCTCCGGCAATCGCACTCCATGATGGGCTACTTAGGTTCGTGTTGGACTCCCAACGGTAGCTGATTGTTCCATCTCCCGTTCCATCCGTAGTGCTGG
>CAZGJF010000069.1:0-8408 GCA_964526595.1 uncultured Akkermansia sp.
TGCGCTACTACAGCAACAACCAATGTTTTAGCTATTACAACATCAAGTGCACCGGTGGCTGGTACAGTTTCAGCAGACGTTTCTACTATTTGTTCTGGGGGAGCTTCAACATTAACCTTAACAGGTTCTTCAGGTACCATTGCCTGGCAAAAAGCAACTGTAACTGCTGGAGTAGTTGGTACCTTTGCGGCAGTTGCCGGAGCAACAACAAATACGTTGTCTACGGGAGTGTTAACAGCTACTACAGCATACAGGGCGGTTTTAACTTCAAGTCCATGTACTCAGGCAACCACAGCTAATTTCCTAATTAATGTTGATAAACCGGCTGTTGCCGGAACTATTACCGCTGCTACATCTGTTTGTACTGCAGGGAACATTACATTAACATTGACAGGGTACACAGGAACAGCATTCCAATGGCAATCATCTGCTACATCTACAGGTACTTATACAAATGTTTCAGGAGCAACATCGTCAACTTATACCGTTACTAACGCTACTGCTACCACAAACAAAAACTACAAAGTAATCGTAACCAGTGGTGTATGTACAACTACTGCTACATCTGCTGTAAAATCATTTGTTGTTGATGTTCCATCAGTTGCCGGAACTGTAACTGGCGGTGCAGCAATTTGTTCTGCAGGAGGAGGTTCTTTGTCCCTTACAGGAAACACTGGTAGTATACAATGGCAATCATCAACTGACAACGGAGCAACATGGTCTAATGTTTCAGGAGCAACAACAGCAACCTATGCTGCAAGTAATATTTTAACTAACACAAAATACCGTGCAACCGTTAAAAATGGAGCATGTCCTGTTGCAAATACAACAGATGTAACTTTTACTATTGTAACACAGCCTGTAGCAGGTACAATTTCAGGTGAGCAATATCTTTGTATCTGGAACAATGAAACTACATTAACATTAAATAATAATGTTGGGGCAATCACATGGCAGAAATCCACAAACTGGACTGCAGCTACCCCAACGTGGACTGCCGTTACAGGCTCTTCGGCTACATTAGCAACTGGTGCGATTACTGCAAATACGGCATTCAGAGCAACCCTTTCGATTGGCGCATGTGCTACTAATGTTCAAACTCCAAATTTTATTGTGACAGTAGGTCAATATGTTGTTCCTAAAGCAATAACTGCAAGTGTTACAACACCTACAGGTGCAACTTCTGCTACAGCTTTATGTACAACCAATACATCCAAAGTTTTGACACTTGGAACCGGTTATATTGGTGATATTCAATGGCAAAAGTATTCTTCAACAACAGGTTGGACGAATATTGCAGGAGCAACTTCTGCTACCTACACAATTACCAATCCAACTGTAGGGGGGAACTTCTTTAGAGTAAAACTTTCTGTTGGAGATTGTTCTGAGGGGTACAGCAGCAATGTTATGGGTGTATGGTATAAGAGCTGTCTGGTACTTAATAAAATTGAGACGAATGATAACCTTGTAAATGATGAAAATGTTAAAGTAACAACTGAAAAATCAATGTTGGTTGAAGAAAACAATATGATTTCATTTGATGCTGTAGCATTTCCAAATCCATTTGAAAATCATTTTACAATCAACTTGTTAACTGATAATCAAGACAACGTAATTATTAATTTATTTGATATGTCCGGAAAAGTATTGGAAAAATATACTGTTTCTCCATTTGAAATTGACAACTTACAAATAGGGAAAGAAATATCTTCAGGAATATACAATGTTTTGGTTTCACAAGGGAATAGTGTAAAAACACTTCGCCTGATCAAGCAATAAACCTATACTCATTATTCACATTTTTAGTAGGTTTTAAGGCTGTCTCGAAAGGGGCAGCCTTTTATGTCTTACTGAAATTTTAGCTTTTGTACTTTATATTTTTGATAAGTTTACTTTAAAAGGTAAATAGAAACGCAAAAAATATAATAACTCAAGGTTAATGATTTATGCAAATTTTAAGAACAAATACATAGTATTTCGTTTCCGTCCGGATTATTCCGAAATAATCTGAATCAATTCGATTTATTCCATTTCTATTTTAAAACGATTTTGTTTCAATAGGGTGAAATTTACTCAACTATAATATTCATTTTCAAATAGATGTTACAACTATTGGAAAAAACCCGATTCAATTTTCTGTCAAATTTTCTCGAGTTCCAAATGGAAATTTTGTTTATTTGCGATGTTGAAGACATGTTTCGTAAATAAAATTTTTTCTTGTTCAGTTTGCTTTTAAAGCAGCAAAAGGTCGAATTAACACTTTTGTGATTGGCTCAACCAAATCATCAGAAAGCAAAACTTTAGTTAATTTTTAGCAATTAACATTATAATGACATTAAAGAAGAAAAACACTTAGAAATGGGCTATATATGGACTGGGTAGAAATAAAAAAATCCGTAAACCAAATTATATCAATAGTTTACGGATTATTTTATGCAGAGAGGAAGGGATTCGAACCCTCGATACGGTTACCCGTATACTACCTTTCCAGGGTAGCTCCTTCAACCACTCGGACACCTCTCTTTTGAAGGGACAAAATTACTAAAATTTCACCAAATAGAAGGTAAATTCAATATTTCATATCACAAGGCATTCAACCTTCGCATGAAATCAAAAGACAGTTAACGTAAGTTCGATCCATTGTAAAAAATTATAAGTTCTCAAAGAAATCGTTGCCTTTATCGTCTGTAATGATGAATGCAGGGAAATTTTTCACTGTTATCTTACGTACTGCTTCCATACCTAATTCTTCAAAATCAATAACTTCTACAGAAAGGATATTTTCTTTTGCTAAAATCGCGGCCGGACCACCGATCGACCCCAAATAAAATCCCCCGTATTTTTTACATGCATTCGTAACCTCATTGGATCGATTTCCTTTTGCGAGCATAATCATACTTCCTCCATGTTGTTGGAATAAATCTACGTATGAATCCATTCGTCCTGCAGTCGTTGGGCCAAAACTTCCGGAAGGCATTCCTTCAGGTGTTTTCGCGGGCCCGGCATAATACACCGGATGATTCTTGAAATAATCAGGCATTGGTTGACCTGTATCAATCATTTCCTTGATTTTTGCGTGTGCAATATCTCTCGCAACGATCAAGGTTCCATTGAGCTTCAAGCGGGTTTTTATCGGATAATTGGACAATTCTGCCAAGATTTCATTCATGGGTCGATTTAAGTCAATCTCAACCGGTGCCTCCAAATGCGGCGGTGTCTCAGGAAGTAAACGACGTGGATCTTTCTCCAATTGCTCAACAAATAAACCCTCTTTTGTAATTTTTGCTTTGATATTGCGATCAGCCGCACAAGAAACTCCCAATCCAACAGGACACGACGCTGCATGGCGAGGTAAACGAATAACCCGTACATCATGTGTGAAGTATTTCCCTCCAAATTGTGCTCCAATCAAACTTTCCTGACAAATCAACTGTACCCGTTGTTCCCATTCCAAATCACGAAATGCCTGACCCATCATATTCCCTTCGGTAGGCAATTCATCCAAATAACCGGCAGATGCTTTTTTTACAGTTGATAAATTGGCTTCAGCAGAAGTACCACCAATTACTAAAGCCAAATGGTAGGGCGGACAAGCGGAAGTCCCAAGATCTTTTATTTTTTCACGAATGAATGCTTCTAGCGAAGCATCGTTTAAGAGTGATTTCGTTTTTTGGTACAAAAAGGTCTTATTTGCTGAACCACCACCTTTTGCTAAAAACAAAAACTCATACGAATTGCCTTTTTTTGCATAAATATCTATTTGGGCAGGCAGATTGGATCCTGAATTTTTTTCCTCAAACATAGATATTGGAACAATTTGGGAATACCTTAAATTACGCTCTTGATAGGTATTAAAAATTCCTTTGGATAAAAACTCGGCATCATCGACCCCTGTGTATACATCCTCCCCCTTTTTGGCTAAGACAATTGCTGTGCCCGTATCTTGACAAGAAGGTAGCTGACCCTCGGCTGCTATAACAGCATTTTGTAATAAGTTGTAGGCAACAAAACGATCGTTGTCTGTAGCCTCCGGATCTTTTAGAATGTCGTTTAATTTTTGTAAGTGCGCTGTTCGAAGGTAAAAAGAAACATCCTTCATGGCTTCTTGAGAAAGAACTTCTAAAGCTTTCGGATCAATAGTTAGAATTACTCGTTTTCCCAACTGTTCTGTTTTGACGTATTCACTTGTAATTTTCCTGTATTCAGTGTTATCTCGCTGAATCGGATATGGATCCTGATAAAAAAAATCTGCCATTGGGAATGTTATTTTTAAAATTCAAAGGTAAGAAAGATGATGAAAAGGTGAAGGTTCAATAGCGAAGGTTTGTAGGTTATTTCTAACTATCTTTCAATTACAACACAACAAAGTAATCAAAGTCGTTCCATAAGTTTGTAAAAGTCCATTTATATAACAACAAGACAACGTTTAATTAAACCATTCAGAAAATTTTGCAGTTTCATTTAATCGGATGCCTTTTTCTGTTGTTTGTAACGTACAACATTCATTGATACTGTCGTGCTCTAAAAACAAAACATAATCATTTACAAGAGCATCGTTCAAAAATTGTTCTTTCTCACTTAATGTCACGAGAGGCCTCGTATCATAGCCCATGACATAAGATAACGGAATATGACCAACACTGGGGAGCAAATCTGCCATATAAACGATTGTCTTGCCCCGATAACGTATGTGTGGAATCATCATGCTTTCGGTATGACCATCTACAAACAAGACATCCATATTGTTAAACACATTGGCTGTATAATTTCCCGTTCGTTCCACAAATTGAAGTTGACCGCTTTCTTGAATGGGAAGAATATTTTCTGACAAAAAAGATGCTTTTTCCCTTGGATTTGGTTCCGTCGCCCATTTCCAATGATTTTCAGTACTCCAATAAATCGCGTTTTTAAACACGGGGGTGAAACCTGTCCGATCGTTATTCCATTCAATAGCTCCTCCACAGTGGTCAAAATGTAAATGAGTCAGAAACACATCAGTAATATCATCGGGTGAAAACCCCAATTCATTCAAATTTCCTTTCAGGCTGTCATCACCAGACAAATAATAATGAGAAAAGAACTTCTCAGATTGTTTATCTCCTATACCCGTATCAATCAATATGAGTCGATGCCCATCCTCTATGAGCAAACTGCGCATAGACCAATCACACATATTATTAGCATCTGCCGGATTCGTTTTTTGCCAAATGGATTTTGGAACAACTCCAAACATGGCACCTCCATCAAGTTTAAAATTGCCCGTATTAAGCGAATATATTTTCATGGTATTAGCTATTTATTTTTTCGTTTTTCTTCCAGCCATTTTGGGATAGTTCCTCGGCTTGACTTTTTCGTTACATCACCCAATAACGATTCTACCAGATCAGGACGCTTTGCTTTAGTGAGTCGTTGTCGAATCCAATCTTGATTCTCCCGCTTATACCAAAAGAAGTAACGATTTTGATTCAATTTTTCTTCTTTTGTTTTGACTGTTTTCACAGGTTTCAGGGTATAAGGGTGAATACCTGTGTAATAAATTACTTCGGCAACAGTCATCGGTGTTGGCATGAAATCCTGTACCTGTTCCAATTGAAATCCCATATCCTTAGTCTCTGCCGCAAGATTCACCATGTCTTCTTCTTCACATCCGGGGTGTGAGGAAATGAAATACGGGATTAACTGTTGTTTCAGGTTATGCTTCTGTGAAATTTTATCGTACTTTTCCTTGAACTTGTGAAAATACTGAAAGGATGGCTTTCGCATGATACGCAATGTTGCATCAGAAGTATGTTCCGGTGCCACCTTCAATCTTCCTGAAACATGACGGGTAATTACTTGCTCAATGTACTCATCGTGATTTCCATCTTCGTTGTTCTTGTTAAAATCATCAACCAGTAAATCGTATCGAATACCTGAACCGATGAAAGCTTTTTTTACGTTAGGGTTGGCGTCTACCTTTCTATACAAAGCAGTCATCGGCTTGTGTGATGTATCTAGATTACTGCAAATAACGGGATGGATACAGCTGGGAGAAGAACATCTGGCACAAATGGTTTCGTCTTTTCCTTTCATTTGATACATGTTGGCGGATGGCCCTCCCAAATCGGAAATGTACCCCTTAAATTCAGGGTGTTTTACAACTGTTTCCACTTCATTCAAAATAGACTTTTCACTGCGTGAAGCAATGAATTTTCCCTGATGTGCAGAAATTGTACAAAAACTACACCCTCCAAAGCAGCCTCGATGTGTATTGATTGAAAACTTAATCATCTCGTATGCCGGGATGGTTCCACGTTTTTTGTATTTTGGATGTGGTAGTCGAGTATATGGTAGATCAAAGGATTGATCAATTTCTTTCTCCTTCATTGTTTTATAAGGAGGATTAATAACCAATAATCGATTATCCACTTTTTGAATGATTCGGTCGGCTTGCCATTTGTTTGATTCGACTTCAACAAGTTTGAAATTAGAGGCATATTTCATTTTATCAGCCAAACAAGCTTCATGACTAGCCAATTCAATGGTATCCCAATGTTTATTTTTAGGTAAATCTTCTGTTTGCTCCTGAATAAATGCAACTTGCCGTACTGTTTTCAATTGATGAAATGGAACACCTTTTTTTAATAGATTCAAAATTTCTCTTAAGGGTTGATCGCCCATTCCATAGACCAATAAGTCTGCTTTTGAGTCGACCAAAATGGAAGGCATTAATTGATCTTTCCAATAATCGTAATGTGTAACCCTTCTTAATGATGCCTCTATGCCACCAATAAGTACGGGTACATCCGGAAACAACTCTTTTAGGATATTGGTATATACAATGGTTGCATAATCCGGTCTGAATCCTGCAGCTCCACCCGGAGTATAGGCATCAGTTGAACGCAATCGTTTATTTGCGGTGTAATGATTCACCATGGAATCCATACAACCGGCAGTAACACCGAAGAAATATTTTGGTTTCCCTAATTTTTTGAAATCGCGCAGATCGTCTTTCCAGTTTGGTTGTGGAATGATTCCAATTTTTAAACCCTCATCTTCGATGATTCTACTGATGACAGCCGTTCCAAAAGAGGGATGATCTACATAGGCATCCCCCGAAATCAAGATAACATCTAATTCCTCCCAACCACGTTTTGTTACTTCCTTTTGGGTTATCGGCAACCAATCTGATATCGGAAGTTCATTCAACATGATTCAAAAATAAGTATAAAGCTTATGAATAAAAAGTTCATTCGGTATGTAACAAATAAAGGGTCACCTCGATGAGATGACCCTTTGAAATTCATTCGATTATCTTTAGTTTACTCGCTAACAACATCAAACTTGATGCTTACTTTCACCCCTTTAAACAAGTTTACTTCTGCTTCAAACTGACCAACTTCTTTGATTGATTCGTTTTTGATTTTAATTGATTTTCGGTCAATTTCAAAACCATTCTTCTTCAAAGCTTCAGAAAGTTGAACGGTATTCACAGAACCAAAAATCTTTCCATTCTCTCCCGCTTTTGTTGAGATTGTAAGTGTGATTTCATTTAACTTACTTGCGATTTCTTCAGCTTCAGCAAGCAATTTGGTTTCCTTATGTGCTTTTTGTTTCATGACTTCTGCATGTGCTTTTTTAGCAGAAGCAGTAGCTAGAGTAGCATAACCCTGAGGTATTAAAAAGTTACGACCGTACCCAGGTTTCACCGTAACCACTTCATTGGCATATCCAAGTTTGTCTACGTTTTTTTTAAGAATTACTTCCATTTTTCAAAAATTATCCTGTTAAACAATCGTACTATTTTAATAAATCTCCCAAATAAGGAAGAATTGCAATGTGCCTTGCACGTTTAATGGCTTTATTCACTTTTTTCTGATATTTAGCCGATGTTCCAGTGATCCTGCGAGGTAGAATTTTACCTTGTTCATTTACCAATTTTAACAAGAAGTTTGCATCCTTGTAATCAATAAACTTGATACCACTCTTCTTGAAACGGCAGTATTTATCTTTCCTAATCTCGATATTAATCGGTGTAAGGTAACGAATATCGTTTTGTGACATGTGATTCTAAAATTAAAGGGTTAAAAGTTAAGCTTCGCTCTCTTGAGGAGTGGATTTACTCGCACCTATTTTGCTTCTGCGTTTCTCCGCATAAGCCTGGTGATCTTTCTCCATTTTGACGGTCAGAAAACGGATGATTCGTTCATCTCTTTTCATAGAGACCTCCAATTCCGCAATTTGCTTACCTTCCAGATCAAATTCCAAAAGGAAATAAAATCCGGTAGATTTTTTTTGAATGGGATACGCCAGCTTGCGCAATCCCCAACTCTCAGAGTGCTTTATTTTTCCACCCAATGACGCTATTTCGCCTTCGAATTTCTGCACTGCTTCCTTTGCCTGATCCTCAGACAAAACGGGAGTTAAAA
>CAZGJF010000070.1:0-2209 GCA_964526595.1 uncultured Akkermansia sp.
CAATTCATAAGGTTCAAGGTATGGAGTTTGATTGCATTGAGGTTGATTTTTGTCTGGACACTATGAGCACCTCTGGAGCATCTGATTTTTATCAAGGCCTGGCTTACATGGCTTTGTCAAGGGCTGAAACGGTGATTGTTCACGGAAGATTGACTGTGACGTTACTCAACAATATAAACAGACAATCTCTTCAATGGTGGAACCGGCAATTGTCAAAGTGGATTGATTTCAAAAGAACAAAATCAACACCGTCAAGAGTGTTCCGAAATGCAATCCACGCGCACAATTTTTATGCAGCCGTTTCTCAAAAACAAGTTCACAAAATAATAACGGCCCCTGTCACGGCCCCTGTGACAGACCCTGAGACTGTTCCTCCTGCTTCCGCCCAAGAACCTGCATCTGCTCATATAAATTTGGCTTCTGTCAGGTGTATACCGACAAAAAAAAGACGAACAGAAAAGGATATGAAATGGAGAAATGGCACTGGAGTTATATGCCTTTATCCAATCGGGTATTAGAGAGTTACCGGAAAAATATCACCTTAAGTGATATAACCGGTTTTGAAGGCAGCGAACTGGCAGGAGATGCAAAAATCATTCAGGAATTTGTCAATGGAATCGAATCATGTGATGATGGCACTGATATGAAATAATAAACCATCGATTTTTCCGCTTTGCTACAACACTACCATATTGATGCAAATAACCTGCAGTAATTTACCAAGCCTCAGTAATTCACACCATCATTTAGGCCTCAAAAATCTGTCCCCTTTTACACCCTAACCGTCAAACCAGATTTAAGAATTTATGGAAAAAAATAAAGTTTTCATTATTATTTTTACAATGATTTCCTGCACGATTTTCGGTCAAACCAGCTATCTGAGAAAAATCGAAAAAGGCAAGTTTGGCAAGGCTGAAAAGAAATTAGTCAAAGCATTAAAGAAGGACTCCAATGATATCGCTTTGAATTATACCATGTCGACCCTTTTGTTGAAAAGGAAAAACAAGGGCTACAATTCAGCAAAATCATACCAGTACCTCACGAAAACAGAATCCCTATACGCCAACCTGACGGAAAACAAAGAGATCAACAGATTAAATAAAATCCCCATCAACACTGATGTCATTCAAAGTTATTTGGACACGATTTGCCGTTACGCGCTAAAAGATGCCTGTGTTAAAAATACCGTAGAGTCCTACGAAAATTATCTTTCCTATTACACCAGAATGTCCTCTGAGTACAGGAATACTGCAGTAGAAAAAAGGGATATTGCAGCATTCAAAATAGCTTCCAAAGAAAACACGGTTGAATCCTACGAGAAATTTATTTCAAATTATCCTGATGCAAAACAATTTAGAGAAGCCATAAATAAAAGAGATGTTGCAGCGTTTCGGGTAGCAACCAAAGAAAACACTATTGAATCATACCAAAAATTCATCTCAAACTATCCGGATGCGAAACAATTCAATGAAGCGGTTACCATAAGAAATATGCTTGCATACAAAGCGGCAGTAGGAGAAAACAGTATTGCATCATATACCGCATTCGTAAAAAAATATCCGGACGCAAAGCAGACCAAAGAGGCTTGGGAAAAAATTTACAACCTCGCTTATTCAGAGGCAAAAAACACCAACACCATTTCAGCATATGAAGCTTTTATTGTTAATTACCCCGCTGCAAAACAAGTTGAAAGTGCGACCGAAAGAATCCATGATCTGGCATTTAATCAAGCCAAAGCGGAAAACAAATCCTCTGCGTTGCACAGTTTCATGGAAAAATATCCCAAATCCCGCGAGTATACCGAAGCCTTCAAGCTCTATGAGGAACTCCAGTTTAGAGAAAATACTGTAGCCGGTAATTGGGAGAGTTACAAAAACTTTCTTCAGGAGTATCCCAAAAATTCATTGGTAAAGCAAGCTAAAGACAGCCTACTTACTTTGGCTTATAAAACAAAAGACTTTAATATTGTCGAATATTGCCTTTCCACCTTTTGTAGGGACCAAAACCTAATAGATCTGCATTTTCAGATTTATACTCAAGATGGTGAGTTGTCTACTCTGAACGCTTACAAAGTTGATTACCCGGAAAATTATCCAAGTCAGATGGCCGATGACTTATTTTATGCTGAAATGGCAGATAAGTTTCTACTCCACCTTCCCTACAATCCCTCCAATAGAAACCAGTACCTGGAATACATCAAAAATACCAG
>CAZGJF010000070.1:2219-4607 GCA_964526595.1 uncultured Akkermansia sp.
GTGGTTGTACAAAGAATGATTTCTCCATATTTGGAAAAATCAGACTACAGGGGGGCACTGAAATTTTTGGATGGGATTCCTGTTGACAAAAACACAAAATTCTACAAGGATCTTTATTCTCTTCTGTCAAGTCCTGTAGACAGGAGCATTAAACCAACGGCCTTAAAAGGATTGAATACAAAAGGAAATGAATTTTCGCCTGTGCCTACTGCAGATGAGAAGAAAATATATTTCTGTGGGCAAAACAGAAATGATAACATCGGTGGAGAAGACATATATGTAGCCGCTGGCTATAAAGGTAACTTTACTCAACCAATGGTTGAAAGTTTTTTATCCACTCAAAATAGTAATGAAGCACCAGTCAGTATTTCAAGTGATGGGACACTAATGCTTCTTTTTAAGTCTGGAAAAATTTACTACTCATCAAAAACAAATTATGGGTGGTCCGGCATAACAGAGCTTGAAGGTGTAATAAACAATGGTGAATGGCAGGGCGATGCCATGATTAGTTCAGACGGAAACAATATTTTATTTTCTTCAGTCAGAACAAACGAGACATTCAATACAAACAAACTCAGTGATAAATACTACCATGGTGACATCCTCTATCCTACAGATATTTTTGTCTCAGTAAGAGATGAATATGGCAATTGGTCCGACCCGATAAATTTAGGCTCAAGCATCAACACCAGATATTGCGAGAGATTCCCCTTTCTCCATCCAGACATGAAAACACTGTATTTTTCTTCAGATGGCCACGGAGGATTAGGCAAAATGGATGTTTTTAAAAGTACGCGACTGAGTGATACCTGTTGGAATTGTTGGTCTGAACCAATCAATTTGGGGAAAGAAATTAACACACCTGAGAACGATGCCGGCTATAAAATTTCAACCTCGGGTGATAAGGCATATTTTACCAAAAATAACAGAAAAGCAAATGAAACCAGTGTTCTCTTCCTTCTTGATGTTTCCGGTTCTATGCAGGGAGAAAAAATAGAGGAATTGAAAAAAGTTAGTAAGATTACTTGTGAAGATGCCATTAACAATAATGCCGAAGTGGCAATAGCTGCTTTTGATGGTTCTTGCCAAAATCCGTTAAGTTATTATCTTCCTTTTACGAGAGATTATCTTCAAATTGAAAATTTTATCGACAACCTTGTAAGTAATGGGGGCACGCCAATGTACGAAGCATATTTTCAGGCGAGTTACCTCTTGGCAGATGAATCAAATCCAAAGATAAAAAATAAAGTCATGGTCTTAATGACCGATGGGGATGCCAACAGTTGTTACAGACTTGAAGATATTTTGAATAAACTAAAGCTTAGTAATAAATTGTTTAAAACACAGACAATTGCATATCAAGTTAACGAGTACAGTAAAGCGTATACGGATCTAGATCTGATCTCCAGATTATCCCATGGTGACTTTTTTCATGCTGCAACGACTGAGGAACTCGGAGCTGCCTTTGAGAAGGCAAGCGGAAACATATATGAGATTGTTTCCGGTCCGGACAACAAAGATTTGTATAGCCTAAATTTACCCGCGCATCTGCGACCCGATGTTGTAGCACGTGTTGAGGGAGAGCTAAAAGATGTGAACAACAGACCTATTTCAACCTTGATTCACTGGGAAGATCTGGAAAGCAACAAAATCATTGGCACTGCAAAAACAGATCCGATAGACGGCAAGTACTTTATTGCCTTACCCATGGGAAAAAACTACGGTTACTTTATTGAAGATACAACCTATTTTCCAATTTCTCAAAACCTCGATCTTCGCGATTCTGCCAATACCGTAGAATATAAAAAAGATATAAAGGTGGTATCATACAGAGACATGATTGAAAAAGGGGTTGCTGTGTCAATGAATAATCTGTTTTTTGATTTCGGAAAGCACGACCTGTTGCCCTCATCGATTCCGGAACTGAAGCGTGTTTCAAAAATTATAAACCGATATAAATTAAAAGTAGAAATTTCGGGACATACTGACAACATAGGTGAAGATAAAAACAATCAACTTTTGTCAGAACGCCGATCAAAATCTGTCAAAGACTTTCTTATTCGTTCAGGATGTGAAGGGAATTTACTTAAAACCATTGGGTACGGTGAATCACGGCCAATTGACACTAACCAAAACGAAATCGGAAGAGCAAACAACAGAAGGGTGGAGATTCGGTTCATGAAGTAATTTCAGAGACCAAACAACTGCTGGTTATTCCCCGGGCTTGCAGTTAACTCAGGTCAGTTTTTAATAAATCACATTTTAGTGCCTGTTAAATAGACCATTTCTGAAATGTTGCAAATCCTAAGGCACAACTTTTTAAACGATTTACTAAACCTAATTAATAAAAACACAATATGAAATAAGTTTGTTAGATATAGATATTCA
>CAZGJF010000070.1:4617-7269 GCA_964526595.1 uncultured Akkermansia sp.
GGTCAATTTCCTATGCTGATTCTTGTCTCCTGCATTTCCTTAGTGTCATGCGCATCAATAAAAAACGACAAACCTAGCGATGAAAAAATGTAAGAGTGCCTCTCCAACGAACTGGCCAACAAGGCATCATTGAAAGTTATGCGCAGCAGGACGGGTTATCCAGAGAAAAAGATGGCATAAAATACTATGAAGGATATTTCAACGCTGAGTTTAAATTCGTTGCCAATCATTCAAATTTTCAACCTGGTAAAAGATACAAAATTGTAAGTGAAACGCAAAAATCATTGACAAAATTTACGACGGAGCGAATTTTGAAGTATCTACTACTACTACAGGTGCAAACTGGTGGAATCTTGTTACCAGATCGAACATAAATGGATATGATCACAAGTATAGAGTTAGAATAATTAACTGATTAGGCAGGAGATAACGGCATTAAGACGCTACCTTACAATACAAAATTACTTTAACAACACTATTAAATTTGAATAATGAAGAAAACGATTTTAATCTTTTTGCTTCTAAAGCTTAGCCTCTCGTTTGGACAATCGAAAAAGAAGCAAATTGAAACCTTACAAATGAGAACAGATAGCTTAATAGATGTACTGACGAAAGAACGCGATTTGAATGCCGAGAGATTTCAGGAGCAAATTAATATCAATGAGCTGGCACAAAATCAGATTGATTCATTGCGTTCCGAACTGCGAACACTGAACAATGTGTACAACCAAACAGAAATTGAAAAATCTCAGTTGAGGGATGATTTGAAGCAGATGGTTGCCGAGGCAATCAAATTAAAAAATAATTTGACTGAACTGAAGGATAGTCTCCAAACAATTACTGCTGAGACCGCACAAATCAGGAAAAAACTGCAAAATGTATACCTGGGCATTCCTGAAGACAACTTTGATTACTTGGTTACAAAATTGATGAATAAGGATAAAAACACCTCGGATTATACCAACTGGATTTTAAAGATACTACCTAAAGATACAGATGGTGATGTTACCTATGTTACAGAAACATGTTTGGATTACATATCAGATGTAATTGACAACTCTTCGGGCTATGATGAGAGTTTGGATACAGGAACTTTGATCAAAAAATGGGCTAATAAATATGATTTGAAATATGCAACATTTGGCCACCTCTTTGAAACCGGCACTTGCGGATGGGCTTCAAGAAAACTGATATCAATCGATTTCCTCGGTGAATTGAATAGCGGCAACTGGTTTAAACTGACACTAAAGGGCGGGTGTGGAGTGAACGATTACTCAGAAACAATAATTAGGGTCATTAAAGTGATTAAAAAAGGCAATGCATTTTACATCGATAATTTCCTTAGTCTCACAGAGGAATAAGTGATCGCTGAATTAACACAAGAGAGAAACACTCAATTGACGTTAGACTGATTATTCAGAAAGTGCAGGTTCATATCAAATCATAATTCAAGAAATAAGAAATTGAGTTGTTAATCAACCCACAAATAAATCATTGTATGATGAGTTAAATTATTGAGTTATCGAATCTTTCACAACTGATACAAAACCATGCAGAATATCGTAGCATTCCTTTTTTTGATTTCATTGACAAATTCCATTTTTATCCAAAGTAAAAAAGAAACTGAGTAAAAAAATACTCGAAAGGAGGAAAAACGAAAAATCTTAAGAATTAAATAGCAAACATTAAAATCAATGTGCTGAATGCAGCAACATTGTTGAGTATTTTATCAAAAAGCTACACTGAATTAGACAAAATTGTCAAAGACCAAACACTCCTGTTTAATAAACTCACCAAGTATAAGAGATTAATACTAGGACAATTTTCAAGATAGATTAGTAAAAAGAAAAAATATCTGTACATGGTTCAGATGTCAAAACCAATGAATAGATTATAGTTAATGTGGATTAAAAATACTTGTATCTCAAAGACCAAAATTGGGTACGGGATTTCCTGGGAAGCCATAGCTTGGATACAATGCTGTTTCATTTGGATTATTTTTTAGCAAACTTCAGACTATTCCTAGCAAATTTCGAGTTAATACCACGCAAGCGAAGGCCAATAACCCATAGTATGGTAACAATTTGTACTTGACGATAAAGGTTGGAACCATTAATGCCAACAGTAGACAATTATGTTTTGTTAACAAGTCTCGAATTGTAAGGGAGAAAATTTATGAAATTTTAAAAGATGGAGGTCTACACCGGTTGCTTCTTGATAGCAAGTACGATTCAAGTGGTAAATTTAATACCATTGGCATAATAACCATTTTTACTACAGAGGGTTGGTCAAAGTTATGATGTGACCCATCATAAAGAAATATCGCAGTATGTGGCCTTTATACTTCAGCGATTGCTCTATCTATCAAAAGTAACCACAGACAAGTTTACTGGAAAAATCATACGCAAATACCTCTCAACCAATCTCTAACATAAAAAGTTAGAAGTAATAATATTGTATTGATTACATCACAATATTACATTTTCTCTTGTGATGGAATCAAGACAACTTGACCTAACTTGAACTTTCTGGCGGGTATTTGCGTGTGTATCTTTGCACGGGTCCATAACTATAGCATTTATCGCACATTTAGTAATAGACGCTCTACACCGATTAATCAACTTCACACCCCATGCAAACCCTCTCTAAATC
>CAZGJF010000071.1:0-6453 GCA_964526595.1 uncultured Akkermansia sp.
CAACACGGTAGTGCCTTCATCTGGCAAAGTACTTTCAGGTGGTGTCGATGCGAATGCATTGCACAAACCGAAACGATTCTTCGGTTCTGCACGTAAAATAGAAAATGGCGGATCCTTGTCCATTTTGGCTACAGCGCTAACAGAAACGGGATCCAAAATGGATGAAGTTATTTTTGAAGAATTCAAAGGTACCGGCAACATGGAGTTGCAATTGGATCGTAAAATTTCAAACAGACGTATTTACCCTGCTATTGACATCACAGCATCAGGTACCCGAAGAGAAGATTTATTGGTCAGCAAAGACATTTTACAACGTGTTTGGTTGATCCGTAAATTCATCGCTGACATGACACCTGTGGAGGCTATGGAGTTTTTGAAAAGCCACATGGAAAACACTCTGTCGAACGAAGAATTTTTGGTATCTATGAACAGTTGATTTTCGTGAAATGAAAGTCATTTATAAATCGGGGTTAAGTACAGCTATTTTGTGGGTTGTATTTAAATTAGTGTTATTCACCTTAGGGATAGCAGATCGAACAACAGAAATTTCTGTGTTAGTGAATATACTATTGTTGTTAACGGCTATTTCAACAGGACTTTATTTGCAAAAAAAGTCTGAAAAAGAAGAAAGCAATGCCATGATTGATTTAAAGCATGCCGTTAGTGCAGGATTTATTCATGTAGTGTTGACCAGCACATTCATATTTTTGTATTATTCGCAGATAAATCCGGATTATTACGCAAACAAATTGAAGGAAAAAGAAATTGCAATCCATCAAATGGTCAACGATCCCGTAAAATTAAAATCATTCAGAAAAGAATATCCTGACGCGGAAGTAATGAGTAAAGAGCAGATACAACAAAAACTGCTTCAAAATAATCGAAAAGGAGGATCAATCGGTTTTTCGACAACCTTAGCGGTACTTTCCATGCTGTTGTTGTGCACTTTTTATTCAATACTGGTAACGATTATCTTTCGCAAGTTGGTCTTTAAAAATTAGTCTAAACAGTAGTAGTTAATGTTGCCCCCAGTTCATCGTAATTAACTCCATCAAAATTACCTGAAGACATCATTAATAGCACAGCATTATTCCAATTTTGTGCATAAATAGAATCAAGTACCTCACTTGTTTTATCCAACACTAGTACCTTTCCACCAAAAGCAGCTTTCACAAGTTCTTTAGATATCGGTTCCAATTTTTTATGTTCGACAACCTCGGGACTAAAATATACGATAGCGATATCAGCCATATCCATACATCCTTTATAATGTGGTAAAAACTCTTTTTTTAAGGAAGAAAAGGTATGCAGTTCCATACAGGCTATCAATCTTCTAGAAGGAAACTGTTCACGAACTGCTTTGGTTGTGGCTGCCAGTTTGGATGGAGAGTGGGCAAAATCTTTGAACATCACAAAATCATCTTTCTCTACAACCTTTTGAAGTCTTTTTCCTGCACCACTAAAATCTTGAATGGCAGTTAAAAAATCATCAGGGTCAACAGACATGGCTTTTGCAACAGACATGGCTCCCATCAAATTTTGAAGGTTGTGGGCACCAAAAATTTGAAGATTGTACGTTGTCTGATTGAAATGAAGAACAGTTCCATTGGGTGCTGTAGAATAACTCGGTGTTTGATATGGAACCGTTGTAAGAATGTGTTGATATTTTATTCCCAATTGATTCACTTCTACGTCTTCCGAATTATAGATCAAAGATCCTCCGGGATGAATAAAAGAACAAAAAATATCAAATTGCTGAACATAATTCTCAAAGGTCGGAAATACGTTAATGTGATCCCAAGCAATGCCACTTAATAAAGCAATGTTGGGTTGATACAAATGGAATTTTGGTCTGCGATCGATCGGTGAACTGAGGTATTCATCGCCTTCCAAGACCATGTATTTTGCAGATTCACTCAATCTAACCATGCAATCATACCCTTCCAATTGAGCACCAACCATGTAATCTACATCAATCTTGAGTTTGTTCATTGCATGTAACAACATGGAAGTAATGCTTGTCTTTCCATGACTGCCACCGATTACGATTCGAACTTTGTCTTTACTTTGCTCATACAAGTACTCCGGGTAGGAATAGATCTTTAGTCCAAGTTCTTTGGCTTTCAACAATTCAGGATTATCTTCACGGGCATGCATTCCGAGGATAACGGCATCTAAATCTTCTGTAATGATGTTCGGGTTCCAACCGATTTCATTGGGTAGAACACCTTGTTTTTCTAAACGCGTTTTGGAAGGTTCAAAAATCTCGTCATCAGAACCGGTAACCTTATACCCTTTCCTACTCAAAGCAATCGCCAAATTGTGCATGGCACTGCCTCCTATTGCAATAAAATGAACATTCATTAAATAGATTTAAAATTGAATTTCAAGCATTTAAATATTATTTAATTGATAAAAACTAAATAATCTAATAATTCTTAATCAAATCAGGCCCTTGTGTTTCTGTTTGCCAAACATGCTCCGCAATCGGAGATCCATTTTTAAAATAGGTAGTTGCTTGCAACGATTGCACCCTGCGATACTCATTTCCAAAACCATTAATGACTACAATTCTCTTAGTAATTACTGCAATCAATAAACCTTTATCATCTTTTTGAGATTCAGTTTCCTGACTGACTCCTTCCGGATATTTAAGACCAAGATCATTCATTTGGACATCGTTCTTTTTGGAATCATGATTGTGAATGGCATCAAGTTCTTGCTGAGTTTGAGTTGTTTTGGTTGTGTGGTTATCCGAATTATTTTGATCTGCTGTTGAAGTGATTTGTTCAATACTCTTGATTGTATTCAAATTGTTAGTCGGTGTTGATTTTTGTTCGATTGATTTTGTTTCAAAATCATCCCTTACGATGTCTAAACGTTCACTCGTGAAGCGATTTTGTTC
The DNA here is from genome assembly GCA_964526595.1 of uncultured Akkermansia sp. Lineage (GTDB taxonomy): Bacteria > Bacteroidota > Bacteroidia > Flavobacteriales_D > Crocinitomicaceae > M0103. Next base: position 2,906 of record CAZGJF010000071.1, read on the forward strand.
ACCATCATGAACAGTCAATTGATCCTTAGCTGTCTCAATATCCACTGTTTGATCTGTAACATTCTCATTGTTCAATTGAACTGTTAAATCAGCTTTTTCGGAATTTTTAACTTGCTTTTTGTTTACTAACTCTAATTCATCCAATACATTGGTGGCATCAATCTGTTCTCTTACCGATAAATCAGCATAGTAATTTGAATAATTCTTCTCGAACGAATAAACCTCGTTTTTGGTATAAAATGTTTCATAGGCATCTGTTTGCGAATTGCTTAGAATTGATTCGTAAACCCCGTTAATTTTTGGAATCGAAGAATATGCATTGATTGCTTCATTTTTAGTTGCATTTATTTCAGTTTCCAATATCGCATCTTGTTCATCATGAATGATTTCTTGATTGTCTGTTGGTCTGTTACTAAGTTTAGAATTGGATTCGTCATCAGCAATTTGAGCATCTACAATGTTTTTCTTGTTGATATAAACTTTGGATTGATTTATTTCTGCATTTTCGGTGTCCATTTCAGACAAATTTTCTTTTTCAGATTCAATCAATTCGAAATCAGTTTTTTTAGCATTTTGAAGCCTTGCCTGATTTTTTTCTAAATGACCGACAACTGATGTCACAAAAGTTAGGGTTTGTATATTCTCAACATCGTTACGATTCATTTGATGCTGTTCAAGTACAACCAAAGTGTCAGATATTGTTTTCAGGTAATCAATGGTAATTTCTCTTGAACTGTCTTTTTGACTACTGTTTAATTCAGACTGAGCAATTTTATTCAGTTCGTGATTGATGTTTTCCAGTTGTAGCTGTTTTTGACTTGCAAGATTAGTTTCTGAATCGTAAACTTCCAGCAATCGATCATTGTGTGCATTCTGTTTTAGTTTATTGCGTTCGATATCTGCTTGTTGCAAAGCTGAAAGACCATCGATTAATGAGATGTCATTTGTCGATTGATTTGTATTTTGCCTTTCGGAGGGAAGCGACTTTGAAGATTGCAGTTTTTTTATTTGTTCGATTTTTTGCAGGGCATACGAATCATTTGACTTGATTAAGAGCGCTTCACCGTAGGCAGTTTTTGCTTCATCGTAACTTTTGATACTAAATAAATCATCTGCGATTTTAATTTTATTGCCATAGCTTATTTGCAAAGAGTCGGATTCTCGTTGTTTGATCTTACGAGTACATTCATCAATTCGACTAATGACGAACTGATTTGTTTTATCAGAATTGAGGATTTTTTGATAGATGACTTTGGCATCATCGTACTGTTTATTTTCAAAATTCACATTCGCTGCCTGAATCAAACTGTCTTTCTGTTTTTGGGAAGACAGTTGCTCATTCTTTTGTAATTCAAGTTGATTAAGGATCTTTGTGAGTTCAGCTATCTTAGCTGTAGCAACTTGATCATTTTCTTTGACAGTTAAAGCTTTTTGATAAAATTCGAGTGATTGACTGTAATTTTTCGCATTAAAAAAAATGCTCCCTTTATTAATATAATCCTTATACAAGGCTTCTTTTTTAGATTCATCAGCAGCTGCCTTTATCAAATTGTTTGCTTCTTCAATCCGAAGCTGAGGAGAAGTTTCACTTGCACTTATGAGTTTGGCTTGCTGGTAAAGAGCAATGGCTTTTTTGAAATCTTTGGCAGCAAATGCAAGATCAGCTTCTTGCATTTTTTGTTGAAATTCTTTGTCAATTCCCATTTGTTTTTCCAACTGTTGCAGCAATTCCTTGGGTCTGTTATCAGTTGGTCTTATTTTGATGGCACGGTCTATTAATTCACGTGCTTTGACGTAGTCTTTTTCTTCTATTTTCGTTTGAGAGAAAGACAGAATTTTTTCATAGGCTTTGTCTTCTTCATCACTTTTTTGTTTTTCAAGATTTTCTGCTTCTTGTGCCTTTTCTGCAGGTAACTTTTCTGCAGGTTTAATAGCTAAAGCTTGATTAAATTCTTTAATGGCGGCTAAGTAATTTTGTTTAACTATATAGTCTTCCCCATTACTCATCAATTGATTGTACTTGGTATCAATAGTCTTTATTTTTTGTTGTGCATCAGCGTTTTTCGGATCAAGCGCAAGAACATTGTTGAATTTTTGAATGGCTTCACTGTATTTATTGGCAAGAAGTAAATTGGATCCTTCCATCAAAAGCTTTGATATTTGAGAAGTTTTATTTTTCACATCGTTTTGTTCCTTTATCAAGGCTGCATCACACAATTTTATTTTATTTAACGGATAGGTGTTTTTAGTATCCATTTTTTGAGCCTCTTGATATTTCGATTTAGCTTCAAGCCATTTTTCAGCTATGAACAGTTCATCAGCCACTTTGATTAATGCAGTATATTTTTCTTTGTTTATTTCAGAATTCGCCTGATTATTTTCCAATTCTTTACTTTTATCAGCTTGAATTAGCGCATCCAGTTCCAAAATACGCCTATTGGCATGTTCATGATCCGGTTTGAGAACCAAAGCGTCTTCATACTTTTGTAAAGATTCAGTGTATCGTTTTTGATTAAACAAGCCATCTGCCTCACTAATCAATCCTTGTATTTTTTTTTCTTTTTCTTGAATTTTAGTAAAAACCGATTCAATTTTCAAATTCATTTTTTCGTTGTACTTCTTGTCGAAGTCAGTAACGAAATTCATGTCATTCCAATAAAATTTAGCGACCGGTTCGATATTTAAAAATGAAAATTCAGATCCATAAACATCTGTAAAAATCTCAATGGGAGTTTTTGTATAAGGACTTAATTCACCACTTGGGAGATCGTCATTGTTTAGTGAAGTGTAATCAAAGGACATCTTTTTTGATACAAATCCTGATTTCACAAAAACTACATCAAAGATTTTCTTTAGGTTAATTGCTCCCTTTAAATTGTATTTTCCATCCGTTCCGGTTGTCGTTGAAAAAACAACTGAATTTTCTTGCCTTAGCTCAACTTTAACATTGGATTCACCCTTTTTTGAGCTTCTGTTAATTACACTGCCATCTACGTGAAATATTGGTTCCTGAGTGATTCCGTAGCTACAAAAAAGCAATGCAATCAACAGAGCATTGATCTTTTTCGAACATTTTAATTTTGGTAATTTTACCATAGAGGAATCTGATTTTTAATTGATTCTTTCTACTATGTAAGTAGAATCAGTAATTTGAATTCGTTCCATGCAACCATTCATGTCAATTTAACTTGCATTCTACTCATTAATAATATTACAAAATTAAGGTTTAGAATGGATTTAATGCCATAATAATCTTGTTTATTTTATTAATTTTGCGGTGTTTTTACTAAAAATCAAAACAATGGGTCACATGAATATTCAAGAAATCAAAGAAGGCTTAACATACGATGATGTTCTTCTGATTCCAGCATATTCAGAAATTTTGCCACGTGACGTTAGTTTAAAAAGTAAATTTTCAAGAAACATTGAGATTAATACCCCCGTTGTCTCTGCTGCTATGGATACTGTAACGGAATCAAAATTAGCTATTGCTATTGCTCAACAAGGTGGTATTGGCGTAATCCACAAAAACATGTCTATCAGTGAAC
>CAZGJF010000072.1:0-6243 GCA_964526595.1 uncultured Akkermansia sp.
TCTTAACGATCTTGCAATCTGCAGTTCGTTTTTTTACTGATGCTCTAACTTTCATCTTTTTTTATTTTTTAGGCCTTCCTATTTATATCTAAATGATATTCTTCCTTTGGTTAAATCATATGGAGACATCTCCACTTTTACTCTGTCACCCGGTAGAATTTTAATATAAAACATTCTCATTTTACCAGATATATGTGCTGTGATAACGTGACCATTTTCAAGTTCAACTCTAAACATTGCATTTGAAAGTGCCTCAATAATTACCCCATCTTGTTCTATTGACGATTGTTTTGCCATAGTTAAAATCCGGATAATTCATTTGCTGTTCTTCTACCCTTGACACGTGTTCCTTCCATCAAACCATCCATGTGTCTGTTTAAAAGATAAGACTCTATCTGTTGGAGCGTATCAAGTACAACACCTACCATAATCAAAATTGATGTGCCACCAAAAAACATTGCAAAAGAATCGTTAATCCCAATAATTTTTGCGATGGAAGGCAAAATGGCGATCACTGCTAAAAACAAGGATCCTGGCAATGTTATACGAGAAACTAACACATCGATATATTCTGAGGTTTCCTCACCCGGTCTAACACCAGGAATGAATCCCCCGCTTCTTTTCAAGTCATCTGCTATCTTTGAAGGATTAATCATAATAGCTGTATAGAAATATGTAAAAACGACTATCAAAACTGCCAAAAGCACATTGTATGTCACACCATATACATCTCCGAGCGTTCGTTGAATAAAGCTTCCTCCTTCAGCCGCTGAACCGGCAAATACCATCACCGGAATTGTCATAATAGCTTGAGCAAAAATTATTGGCATCACTCCGCTAGCATTGACTTTAATCGGCAAATAATTTCTAGTACTTAACTCGTCCAATTGTCTGGAGCCAACTACTCGCTTAGCAGTATTCAATGGGATCTTACGAACACCTTGTACAATAAGAATCGTTCCTGCGATAACCAACATAAAGGCCACGACTTCCAAAACTAATTTGATCAAGTTTCCGGATCCAACGGCGATTCCAAATTCTGCTGTAAAAGCTCCTGGGAGACGGGCTAATATTCCTACAGTTATCAACAATGAAATACCATTTCCAATTCCTTTGTCAGTTATTCGCTCACCTAGCCAAACGGCAAACATAGAACCGGCGATTAATACCAAAATTGTCTGCAACCACCAAAACGTAGAAGCATCGGCAGGCATCGCGCCTTTTGATTGAACATAAAGTGAAAGATAACTTGGTGCTTGTAGGGCACAAATTACAATTGTGAGAAGACGGGTATAATTATTAATCAATTTTCTGCCAGACTCACCTTCATTTTGCATTTTCTGAACAGCCGGAACTGCCATACCAAGCAACTGCATAATAATCGAAGCACTGATATACGGCATGATGCCAAGAGCCATTACAGAAGCATTCGTAAATCCACCACCGGAAAACAATGACAACAAAGTTTCCAAGGTATTTTGAGTCCCCGATGCCTTAGCGTTCATCAATGCTGTGTAGTCAACTCCAGGGAGAATAACAAACGAACCAACCCTGTAAACTAAAATCAGAGTAAGTGTCAACGTTATTCGCTTTCTGAGTTCTTCAACTTTCCAGATGTTCTTGATATTTTGTATGAAGCGTTTCATGTTATGAAAAAGTTGGCAAAGTTAATCAGATTTCGGAACAATTTCCACCTTGACCTTCGATAACTGCTTTTGCTGTATTCGAAAATTTGTGTGCGGTAACATTGATTTTTGTTTTCAATTCACCTCTTCCCAAAATTTTTACTAACTCATTTCTTGATACTAAACCATTTTCCATCAAAACTTCCGGAGTAATCTCTGTTACATTCTTTCGATCAACTAAAGCCTGAATGATGTCTAAATTGATTGCCTTGTATTCAATACGGTTTATGTTTTTAAAACCAAATTTTGGGACACGTCGTTGTAAAGGCATTTGTCCACCTTCAAATCCAATTTTCGTTTTGTAACCTGAACGGGATTTTGCTCCTTTATGTCCTCGTGTTGCTGTTCCACCATGACCTGAACCTTGACCACGTGCGATTCTCTTTTCACGTTTAACAGAGCCTTCAGCAGGTGTTAAATTATGTAAATTCATTTTAGTTTGATTTTTTAACTTTATTCTACAACTTCTATAAGATGTTGTATTTTTTTAACCATTCCTAATATTTGAGGAGTTGCTTCATGTTCAACAACCTGATTCAACTTTTTAAATCCTAACGCTTTAATCGTTGCTTTCTGAATAGCCGGACGTTTAATGGCGCTTCTCACTTGCTTAATTTTTATTATTGCCATCTTGATTAATTTATCCGTTAAATACTTTGTCCATTGAAATACCACGTTGTCTGGCAATTGAAGCAGCATCTCTCATTCTTGATAAGGCATCAATAGTGGCTTTCACTACGTTATGGGGATTGGATGATCCTTGTGACTTTGCCAATACGTTGTGTACGCCTACACTTTCAAGTACTGCACGCATCGCACCCCCTGCAATTACTCCCGTACCATTAGTAGCAGGCTTTAACAAGACCTCTGCTCCACCAAACTTACCTTTTTGAGAATGAGGAACCGTCCCCCTCAAGATTGGAACTCTGATCAAATTTTTCTTTGCGTCATCGATACCTTTGGTTATTGCTTCTGTGACTTCCTTTGCTTTTCCTAAGCCTTGACCAACAACACCATTTTCATCTCCCACAACAACAATTGCTGAAAAACTGAATGTACGACCTCCTTTCGTTACCTTGGTAACACGATTTACAGCCACGAGTTTATCCTTCAACTCGATATCTGCAGATTTCACTCTATTTACTACTTGTGCTGCCATTTCTTAAAATTTTAGTCCGCCTTCCCGAGCCGAGTCAGCTAAAGATTTAACTCTGCCATGATAGAGATAACCGTTTCGATCAAAAACCACAGTCTCTATACCGGCCTTAACTGCCTTCTCAGCCACTTCTTTTCCAACCAAAGCAGCTTGTTCAACTTTGTTTACTTTACCAATTGCCTTATTTTTATAAGAACCGGCAGAAGCCAAAGTCACTCCATTTACATCATCTATCAACTGAGCATAAATTTGCTTGTTGCTTCTAAAAACGGAAAGACGAGGCACTTTAGCAGTACCAGAAATTCTCTTTCTGATTCTTCTCTTAATTTTTGTTCTTCTATTTATTTTACTGAATGCCATAACTATTAACCATTATTTTTTACCTGCAGATTTTCCAGCTTTTCTTCTGATTTCTTCGCCTAAGAAACGAATACCCTTTCCTTTATATGGTTCAGGTTTGCGCAGGGAACGAATTTTAGCAGCTGCCTGTCCCAAAAGTTGTTTATCAAACGATTCAAGCGTAACAACCGGTGCTTTACCTTTTTCGGTATTGGCAGAAACTTTTACTTCTTTCGGAAGTTCCATCACAATAGCGTGAGAAAAGCCCAATGCTAATTCCAACAGCTGACCCGTAGCATTAGCACGGTAACCTACACCTATGATTTCCATTTCCTTTTTGTACCCTTCTGATACACCAATCACCATATTTTGCAACAAAGCACGATAAAGTCCATGCTTTGATCGGTGGGTGGGTGCATCTGACTCGCGGCTGAAAGTTATTGTATTGTCCTGTACAGAAAGGGTTACACATGCATCAATTTCTTGAGACAATTCACCCTTAGGACCCTTAACGGTAACCAAATTACCACTTAACTTTACATCTACTCCACTCGGGATGTTAACTGGGGATTTTCCTATCCTTGACATTTCTTACTTATTCTTTAGTATTAATACACGTAACAGAGTACTTCACCCCCCACGTTTTCTCTTCTTGCTTCTTTATCAGTGATTACACCTTTTGAAGTTGAAACAATTGCAACACCCAAACCGTTTAAAACTCGTGGCATATCGGACGAACTACTATACTTTCGTAGTCCTGGGCGTGATGCACGCTCAATTTTGGTTATTGCAGGAACCTTTGTTGAAGGATTATACTTCAACGCAATTTTAATGACTCCCTGCTTACTGTCATCTTCAAATTTGTAATTTGTAATATAACCTTGATCGAACAAAATTTGTGTCATTGCACGTTTTACATTCGAACCCGGTACTTCAACCATTTTCAAACCAGCCGCACTTGCATTGCGAATTCTAGTGAGAAAATCTGCGATAGGATCTGTATTCATATTTTCCTATTTATCTATAAAATTTACCAACTTGCTTTTCTAACTCCGGGTATCTTTCCCGCTAAAGCCATCTCACGGAATGTTACTCTTGATATTCCAAACTGACGCATGTAACCTCTCGGTCTTCCGGTCAAACCACATCGGTTGTGTACACGAATCTTTGAAGAATTTGCAGGCATCTTTTGAATTGCCATCATAGCGTCCCATTTTGCTGCCTGAATTTCCTCAGAAGCGTCAGTCGACTTTAATATTTTAGTCAACTCCTCACGCTTTTTGGAATGTCTAGCAACCATTCGTTCTCTTTTGCGCTCACGCGCTTTCATTGATTCTTTTGCCATTTTGCTTACTTTTTAATGAATGGGAATCCAAATGCATCCAATAACGCCCTCGCTTCTTCGTCAGTTTCAGCAGATGTTACAAACGTTATATCCATCCCTAGTATACGGTTTACTTTATCAATATCAATTTCAGGGAATATGATATGTTCCTTAACACCTAAATTGAAATTACCTCTTCCGTCAAACCCTTTTGGATTTATTCCTCGAAAATCTCGAGTTCTCGGAAGTGCAACTGCTAAGAGGCGATCTAAAAACTCATACATTTTTTCACCTCTTAACGTAACTTTTGTTCCAATTGGCATACCCTTTCTCAATTTAAAATTAGAGATATCCTTTTTAGAAATTGTTGTTACTGCCTTTTGACCTGCTATTCTTGATAAATCAGCAACAGCACTATCTATAAGTTTTTTATCAGCTACTGCATCACCCATTCCTTGGCTCAATACAATTTTTTTAAGTTTCGGTACTCTCATAACTGTCTTGTAGCCGAACTCGCTTTGTAAAGCAGTCATTATTTCTGCTTTATACTTTTCCTTAAGTCGCGGTGTATAACTCATTACTTGATCTCCTCTCCTGTTTTTTTAGAATAACGAACTAATTTTCCTTTGGCATTTAATTTACGACCTATGCGTGTTACTTGTCCTTTAATTACGAGCATCAAATTTGATACATGTATTCCGGCTTCTTTCTCAAGAATTCCACCTTGTGGATCTGAGGCACTTGGCTTAGTGTGTCTTTTAACAAGATTTACCCCTCCAACTATCGCACGCATTTTACTTCTGTCTATTGAAAGTATCTTACCTTCCTGACCTTTAGATTCACCGCTAATAACCTTCACAGTGTCTCCTACTTTAATGTGTAATTTCTGTTGCATAATTTACCTATTTAAAGTACCTCAGGAGCTAATGAGACAACCTTCATATAGTTGTTTTCTCGCAGTTCGCGAGCAACGGGTCCAAAAATACGTGTTCCTCTCATTTCACCTGCTTGATTTAAAATCACACAAGCATTGTCATCGAAACGTATGTAAGAACCATCTGCACGACGTACTTCTTTCTTTGTTCTAACAACTACAGCCTTAGCTACCGAACCTTTTTTTACTGCACCGGACGGCATGGCACTTTTTACAGCAACAACAATCTTATCTCCAACGGATGCATAACGTCTTTTCGTTCCGCCAAGTACGCGGATACACAAAACTTCTTTTGCTCCTGAGTTGTCTGCTACTGCCAATCTTGATTCTGTCTGTATCATTACTAAAATTATTTAGCTCTTTCCACAATTTCTACTAATCTCCAATTCTTTGATTTACTCAAAGGGCGTGTCTCCATGATTTTTACAGTATCACCGATATTACAATCATTGTTTTCATCGTGGGCGACAAATTTAGTCGTTTTTTTAACGAACTTTCCATATTTAGGGTGCTTCACTTTGCGTTCTACAGAGACAACAATTGACTTCTGCATTTTGTCGCTGGTTACTACCCCAACTCTTTCTTTTCTCAAGCTAATTTTTTAAACAAGCAACTAAGCCTGTGTCTCACGTTTAGTTAATTCAGTTTTTAAGCGTGCGATCGTTTTTCTGACGACACGAATTTTCATCGGATTCTCCATTGGGGCAACTTTGTGTGCCAATTTCATTTTTACCAATTGTTCAGAGAAATCAGATATACGATTTTTAACGTCTTCCACTGAAAGTTTTGAGATTTCTTGCTGCTT
>CAZGJF010000073.1:0-5783 GCA_964526595.1 uncultured Akkermansia sp.
AACACAAAATGAAAAAAAATATCCTTTTTGTTACATGCATATTGATTAGTCAATTTGTTATTTCTCAAACAACATCCGACAAAAAATGTAAGGAAATTTATGCTGATTATCGGGAAAAAGATTCCTTATTAAAACTCAGTGCGGCAAAAAGTGATTCTTTATTAGCAGCAAACAAAATACTTCAATCAGAGGCTACTGAGTTAAGGTTGCAGCTCGCTAATTTGAAGCGTGAATTAGCAATATATGAGTACGAGAGCAAACTCATCAAAATAGGTAATCAGAAATGGGATAGCGACAATTTGAAAGTCACTACTTTAAACGACGGTACTCCTATTTTCTTTGCAGATACTCGTTCCAAATGGGATTCACTTTTCAGTATCGGAGAACCTGCCTATTGTTTTCATAGAGAAGATCCATTGGGCAACTATGGATACATATATAATTATTTTGCAATAGAAACGGGAAAGTTAGCTCCCCTAGGAATGAAAATACCTTCTCAATCGGATATTGCTGAAATGATGAAATTTATTGCAACTGAAGACGAAAAAAGTGCGGCTTTATTGAAGTCAAGTGATACGACTAACATGTATAGCCTCACATGGAAAATCAAAGGATCAGATCGTTATGGTTTGCATATCAAACCATATGGTTTCAGATTAGATGATAGTAAAGAATGGTATTCTGGGAATAAAATTTATTACTGGTGTCAGAACAAAGAGCCAAATAAAATCGAATTGTTTGCAATTACCGAGATCAATGACGATCCATTTCTGCTTGAAAAAGCAATCGAAGCAAAAAACAGTAATTATGGACTTTTTGTCCGATGTATTAAACAATAAATAAAAGCAAAATGAATGGTTTTAAAAAATGTGAAAATGGTCATTTTTTCAAAGAAGATTTAACAGCTTGTCCATATTGCCCAAGTAGCTCATCAGGTTCGTCAAACGCTGGGGGTGGTGATTTGAATAAAACAATTGTTGCGGGAGGAGATCATACATCAGCAGGAAATGATAACGCAAAAACGCAAGTTTTTGGCAGTCAAGGTAATAATAGTGGTACCGATCAAACAAAAGTATTTGGTAGCGGCAATGCTGCTCCCGCTGGACAACCCAAAAGAGATTTAAATAGAACATATATAGCAGGGGTAACCGATGATGATACAACGGCAAGTTCACCGGTAGGTGTATCCAACGATGCAACACCTCGTTCAACAAGACGTATTGTTGGTTGGATTTTATCCTATACACTAGATCCAATGGGTGTTGATTACCGAATTTATGAAGGAAATAATTCAATCGGTAGAGATGCTGGTAATTCAATAACAATTACAAAAGACACAACCATTTCTGGGAAGCATGCCAATATCTTGTATAAGAAAGGAAAATTCTACATTAAAGATGAAATGGCAGCCAATGGAACATTCGTTAATGATGAGGAATTGGAAATTGAAAAAGCATATCCAATAAATGATGGGGATATTATTCGTCTGGCCAAAACAACTTTTATTTTCAAATGCAGCGAAATTTTGGAAAAACATTAATTGATTTAATTATGAAAAGAAAATTAAATCGAAGCGCTCGAATGAAGCGCTTCATTTTCTTTTGGTGCGCTCTTCTATTTAGCGTATTCAATTTGGTAGCCCAAAAAAATGAAATTGATGTGCGCGGAATAAACACCGATAACTTTCCCGAAGTGAAGGGAAAATTATGGGTTCGGGATCCTGAGGGCGTTAAAACCGAAGGTATTCAATTCTATGAAGATGATCAACCCGTCAATGTTCAATTTGAAACTTTTCAAAAGCCCGACTCTATTGCTGCAAACAAAACAATTGTTTTCCTTATTCGAAATTCAGCTAATGATGCTGAAATGCAATGGTATAAAGATGTATTATCTTCTGCCTTTGAAAATGGTTCAATAAAAAAGGGTGATAAAGTTGAAATTGTTGGTTTCAGTTGCCTTATTGAAAAACAGATTTTATTTCCTTCAAAATGGAATTTTACCGACAACGTGCAAGAATTATTAGCTCGAGTTGATAAAATCCAAGAGAACAAACGCATTGAATATAACGGACGCGTTCAAACGCATATTGCGATCAATGAAGCGTTAAATTTATTAGAAGCACAAAACTTGGATTTACCCGCGAGTATTTTTGTTCTTTCCGACGACCGTTCCATGCCACCCGTACTAACAGGGGAACTTCCAGGCCCCCGATCTAGAAGAATGGACATTCCAATTTATGGAGTTACTTTTTTCAAGAAAAGTACGTTTTATGATATTGAAGAATTATGTGCTCAAACATACGGAGGCTATATCATCGAATCATCGAATGATGTCAATGTTGTTTCGCAAGCCATTGCAACTTTTTTAACTGATTTTGAACGTCGTCATGCTGGATTGTATTATCCATTTAGCTACACTTCGTCATTTGAAAAAGACGGAAAAAACCATACGGTAAAGATTGATTCCAAGGATGGGCAATCTGGTTTTAGTTTGCCAGTTCCATCAAAAAATATTGTTGAGTTAATTCAAGACAACCTACTCATTTCAGTGATTATATTCACTCTTTTTATTGGATTAGTCATTCTCATTTTTATGATGTTCAAAAAGAACAAACTCAAAAAAGAAGAATTAGAAATTCAACGGAAAAAAGAATATGCTGAAATAGAGCTGAACCAACGCGAGGCAGAACAAAAATTGGCTAAACAAGAAATGGAGCTGCAACGCATGAAAGAAGATGAAAGACTTGAAGCAGAGGCTTTGATGCGTGAAAAACAAGCCCAAAAGCAAGCTCAAGAAGATGAGACTCAGTTGCAGAAAATGTTAGAAAGAGGAAACCTACCTTGGTTTGAATTTCGATTTGGCAACGAAACAGGTAGTTTTCAAATTCAAACGCCACGCTTAACAGTTGGTCGTGATGCAAACAATGATTGGACAATCAATCATCCAACAGTTTCAAGAAACCACTTTCAATTGATTTTTAATGATTATGTCTATACCATTCGCGACTTGAATAGTTCAAATGGAATTTTCGTCAATGACGTGAAAGTTTCGGAGGCAGAGTTAAATCATGGTGATTGTATACAAGTTGGCGAAATCACCTTGACGTTCCATATTTAATATAAAATTTAAGCGTATGAAATACAGCAGTAAGTCAATTACCAATGTAGGTAAGGTTAGAAGTGCCAATGAAGATAATTTCGGAGAAGCACAAACGCCAAACGGACACTTGTTTGTGGTATGTGATGGAATGGGTGGACACGTTGGAGGAGCAGAAGCTTCGAGAATTGCTGTGAACAGTATGATTGAATATTTCCAAAAAGAAGTATACGATAATGTTATTCTAGCAATAGATGGCGCTTTAAACTTTGCTAATGAGCAAATTTATGCATCTGCCTTGAGTAACCCAGATTTAAAAGGAATGGGTACCACTGCTGTGGTTTTATTAATCCGGAATGAAGAATGCTTTATTGGCCATGTTGGTGATTCTAGAATTTATTTGAGATCTGATGGTAAATTAAATAGAATTACCAAGGATCATTCATTTGTTCAAACATTGGTTGATTCAGGTGTTATTCATGATGAAGACGCAGAAAATCACCCAAATAAAAATCAAATTTTACAAGCCTTAGGTATTGCGCCATCTGTAAAAGGTACAGTTTGCCAGTCGCCAATTCTACCCAAAGAGGGTGACATGTTTCTATTGTGCTCGGACGGATTAAATGGGATGGTAACTGATCGTGATATAGAAAATATCATGAAAGTCAACAATCTCATGGTCGCCTCAGAAAATTTAATTACCGCAGCTTTAAATGGAGGGGGCCTAGACAACGTTACGGCAACACTTGTGTTGATTGAAGAAAGTGCGCATATGCAGTCGCGATTTGTACATTTCAACCCTAAACCGAAGTTTAACGACATGACTTCAACCCAACAATTTGCCGGAGCGGTAAACAACAATAGGCCTAAGAAAAATAGATTGCCTTTTTATATTGGAGGCAGTGTTCTTTTTATAGGTGTTTGTTTGGCTATTTGGATGTTGTTTTTTAGAAATGAAGTTATTGAGGAAAACTCAACCAAACTTTTGACGCAAGAGGATATTTCAAGCTATGTGTGTAAGAATTTGAATGATATCAAAGAAGACATGAAAGTTGGCTTTAGTTCGGGAACAATCACAAATAAGCAGTGTGGTGATATGACTATTTTCATTGTAGAAGATAGTGTCATTGTCGAGATCAAAAAAGTAAAAACTAATAAGCCTATAGTCAGGGAGGAGGAAAGTCCGGATAAACAACAAGGAATAGATGCTCCAAAAAAAGTCGAAGACATGACTGAACGAGAAATTTCCGCTCTTAAAGTAGGTACTATCGTAGCAGACCAAACTGGCACGTTTGAAAAGCATGGATTCAAAATCGTGGTAGAAAATAAGAAAGTAAAATCGATTGATAAAATAAATTCTACTTCTTCCAATGTAAGTAGGATTCATACTGTTAAAAATGGGGATAACTTGAATAATATAGTGAAGAAATACAGGGAAAATTGTCCTGGTTTGAACATTGAAAAACTAATAGAACATAATAAAATTTCACCGAAATTTAAAGGGGATAAAGCAAAATTAGAACAAGGGAAAATTGATTTAGGCTGGAAATTAGAAATTCCATGTGACTAATGAAACAAATCAATAACATAGAGCTAGTTCAAGTTTTAAATAGCGGCGGTACAGCAACAGTTTACCTTGGTGTAGATTTGTTTACCGGAGAGCCAGTTGCTGTTAAAGAATTGAAAGCTTCTATGTTCAAGAGTGATTTTGTCCGTGAGAAGTTCATTGAGGAGGCAAATCAATACCTCTATATGGATCATCCAAACATAGTTCAATTAAAAGATTTCATCGTAACTAATGACAATCATTATCTGGTGATGGAATACATTGATGGAAAGAACTTGTATGATTACATGAATACTGTTACAGGTCCCCTACCACTTCAAAATGTAGCCTTGTTATTGAATGAAGTATTAAGTGCCTTGAATTATGTACATGAGCGAAATTTAATTCATCTGGACATTAAGCCATCAAACATCATGTTGTCGTCATTAAATTCAGTGAAATTAGTAGACTTTGGTATTTCTCAAGAAAAAAAGTCAATTACCCATGACAAAGCAATGGGTAGTCCTGCTTATATGAGTCCTGAGCAAGTTGAAGGTGGCCAGATTGATTTTCAAACTGATATATATTCTGCTGGGATAACTATGTATGAACTACTAACAGGACGCTTGCCATTTCAAAATTGTGAATCTAGAGAAGAATTGTTTAAGATCATAAAATTGAATAAAATGCCTTTTATTGAAGCCAACAATTCGTTGGATAAAGCGCATGAAATTGAAATCAATCGTATTTTTCTAAAGGCGACCAATAAAAATAAAAAAGAGCGCTAGTCAAGTTGTGAAGCTTTTCAATCAGATATTATTCAATTTATATGAGTTTTAAAATAGTAAAAGTTGGTCGTGCAAAAGACAACGATATTGTCTTGACTCATGCATCAGTTTCCCGTTATCACTGTGAATTCTTTTATGATGGGGAAGGAAATGTTTTTCTCACTGATAAAAATTCTGCAAATGGAACGTTTGTAAATGGACGAAGGATAACTGAATCAGTATTACTTCAATCCAATGATATTGTAAAACCTGGTTTGGATGTTCCGTTGCGTTGGCGAAATTTCAATTCAGAAGAGCAATTTAACGATATTAAATTCAACAATAGAACTGCAGAAGGAACAAGTAATAATATT
>CAZGJF010000073.1:5793-6170 GCA_964526595.1 uncultured Akkermansia sp.
TGCTAAAAACACGGTTGAAAAAGGTTTGCAATATGCTTACCGCGACCGTAAAACCAAGAAAAGAGAATTCAGAGCATTATGGATTCAGCGTATCAATGCCGGCGCACGCCAGCACGGTATTTCGTACTCACAGTTGATCGGTAAATTAGCTGCTAAAGAAATCGGTTTTGTAATTACATTATTGGCAATTGCGGTATTAATTGGGCTTGGATTTATTGTTAATGAGTATGTATTAGGAGATGGCAAACCGCCAGTAGTTGATCCAGAGAAACCTAACGATCAAACGGAACAACCCGAAAAAATTAAGAAAAACAAGAAAATAAACTATGATTTCAGTTGTTTGAATGATGATAACGATCTTGGAATGACTGAAGTAA
>CAZGJF010000074.1:0-5956 GCA_964526595.1 uncultured Akkermansia sp.
ATTAGACAAAGCAATTGAAATTTCAAGCAAGTTGAGAGGATTTAGTAATAATGTTATTCGACACCATCAAATTAAGTATGTAAACTGAAAGTTTCATAAAATCAGTCTATCTTCGACACTATCCCGCTAAGTGTGTAAACTGAAAGTTTCATAAAATCATTCTATCTTCAAAAATAATCATAAATTGATTCAGGATGGTTCCCCAATCCAGTATTGGCATATTCCATTTTTTAGTAGCTTCTTGTATTGCCAGGAAAGCTGACTTTAAACGGCATCATCCGTGGGTAATGACCTTTTGTTTTTAATGTATTTCCTATTTTCCCATTCAGATTCTCTATGAGATTAGTCGTTTAATTGATTATGCAACCGAGCATTAATTTGCGATAATAACTAAAAAAGAAACCGTTTTTTATCATTACGATGTCGCTATTAAATACATGGGGTTAAAACACCCTATTTAAAGCGTGTTAACACCCTTATTAAATTGTCTAATTACTTGTAAATTAAATTAATAAAATTTCAAATCAAATTTGGATTTGATTTATATGCCCGTCGTTAGTTTATTTTACGTTTTTTTAGAAGACCCTTATTTATTAGAAATATAGGTTAAATCTGCTAATAAATTGATCAAAAGCTGAGTGATTAATTATGGATTTGACCAACACAACTGATAATTATTGGACATGAATGTAAAATGAATTTATAAAGATTGATATCTTTTGAATTAACATTAAACTATAATAGTTTTCAAAAACGTATATAAAAAATACAAATAATAAATTAAAATATTAATTTAATAGTTGTTTATATTCATATACAAAATTAATATCTTATTTATTAAGATTAAAAATGTTAAGCTTTTACAGAAAGATTCACATAATTGGTATAAATGTTTAAAATCTATAATTGAAATAACTGAAATTAATCATCTCGCAGTATTAATGAAGTCTAAAATCAAATTGGCAATCATTGAAAATCAAACATTGTATCGGCAGGGACTGAAAAGGATTTTGCATGAATATGAACGAGTTCAAATTGTTGGAGAGTTCTCACATGGAATGGACTTTATTGAGTGGATTAAAAGCAACGATGTTAACATTGTCCTAATGGATTTAAAGATTTCAGATATAAATGCTAAATATTTAATGGATTATATCTCGACAAACTACCCACTCTGTAAAATTATTGGTTTAGCAGACTCTGAAGATGAAGATTTCACTGATCAATTTATTGCGAAAGGAGGGAGGGCATTGTTGTTAAAAAACAAGGAATTTCTTCAAATTAATGATGTAATCGATTCCGTAGTGGAAATAGGTTATTTTTTTAATAATCGATTTTCGATACATAAAATCAAAAGACTGCTTGATAAAAAAGTAATCAAACCAGTTTTTAAAACAACTCATTTAACTGACCGTGAAATACAAATAGTTCAGCTTATTTGCTTGGAAAAAACAACTCAGGAAATTGCCGATGAATTGTTCATTACATCCAAAACCGTTGAAGGTCATCGAGAACGAATCATGTTAAAGACAAAGTCTAAAAATGTTGTCGGAATAGCTCTTTATGCCGTAAAACATAATTTGATTAGAATTGAATGAGAATTTTTTTCATTTTGATTCATTCAAGATCCCCTTTCAATTGTTTGCTAATCAATAAATTGCCCCCTTTTTAATTTTATTTAGTTGTAAATAAGATGTTTAATAATATCGGTGATTTCATTTTTGTCTGTAATTGAACTTATATCCTGATTGACTGAATTAGAATTTCCTCCGACTGAATAAGCATTTTGTTGGCTATGTTCTGAGCATAATTTAGTGGTCTGTTTTAAATGCAACAAAATCACTTTTCAATTGACACAATCAAATACATATGAAAAATTCAATCACAGCTTTATTGGGGGCATTCATACCCATTTTTATCTGGAATACATCACTTTACTGTCAGACAAAACTGCCCGAATGTCAGAGTAATGTTCCGTTTTTCGTGCTTGATTTATCCACTAATCCGGACAGTACATATACTACTCCTGAAATTATACGTTCAGGACAGTGTTGTAATGACAACAATAATCAGAATTATGTATCTTTTTATGTGAAATTACATCCCGATGTTGCTATGATTGAAATAGGTATTGCTCCCGGCTACGCAGATCCGGGAGGTTCCGGTTTTTACAATGTTATATCAGGCGGAGATATTAATAACGCAGGTTTATGTGGTGTAAACATCGCCGGAGGTCATGTCACTTGTGTCACTGGGGAGGGGCCCTATAAGATCACTTATCATAAGCCGGGAAGCAACAAGGTCAAATATTATGTCAAGCAAATTCCAAGACCCATATTCCCAACAGATCAAGCAACGCGAATTGGGTGCACATTACCATTAGCTATCTATGGTTTGGATAATATCACCATTCAATCTGTCAATACGTCAAGCGGTGATACAACCCATGGGGCTTATAATCATTTGCTTGATTGTGTGAATTGTTCAAAACCTGTTTTTAGTCCTGACAGTCTGACTCCTAAATGGATAGATTATCAAATTTGCGGTAACCCACAAGCTTCTGTTTGTGGCGCTTACGCTTCATGCGATACAGTTAGACTTTATACATTTAAACCATTAAATGTGAAAACTACCCCTGATAACCCTCAATTTTGTTTAGGGTCGGAAGGAGTTAAACTTAAAGCTATAGGTCTTGGTGGAGACGGGAACTACACCTATCAGTGGAAAAATAGTACAGGAATAGTATTGTCAACATCAGATTCCTTGACTGTTTCCATTGCAGGTAACTATTATTTGGAAGTTAATGATGGATTAACGACTGCTACATGTCAGGGTATTACTAAGTCAATCAATGTACAAGTTGGAAATACCCCAATCATCAATGCGGGCTTGGATCAACAGCGATGTGCTAGTAATCCTCAGGTTACAATTTCTTCAAGTGTTCAATATGTTTCAGGTATTTACTGGACAGGTGGAATGGGAGCTTTTTATCCGAATGATACAACTCTTTTGCCTTTATTTGCATCATTACCCCAAGCAATTCTGACCAACTACTCACCAAGCAATTCAGAAATAGAGCAGGGATTTGTAACACTTAAAATGCATACAATTGGAGCAGCAGGAGGTTGTGCCGAACAAATAGATTCTATCACTTTTAGCTTTTCTGATACTCTTAAACTAATATTATTCGCTCAACCGATCGATTGTAACAGTCAATCTACAACGATCCAAACAATGCTGACCGGTGGCATTTCTCCGTATTCTTATTTTTGGAGTACAGGTGAACACTCTCCGACAACACTTGTTTATTCCGGTACTTACAGCCTTTCTGTCTTTGACAGTATTGGGTGTTCTGTCAGCAAGGTTATTAATATTTCGGAACCGGAATCAATCGAATTAAATTTGTTTAGTAACAACACTTCGACCGATGTCGCATGTGATGGAAGCGCATCTTTGGTTATATCAGGGGGAACGTCTCCATTTAGTGTTCTTTGGAGCAATGGTCAAAATACGCTCAACACATCCAGCACACTTTGTTACGGAGTTTACACAGTAAATGTAACGGATACTTCAGGTTGCACGATGTCTGGGAGCGTTGTTGTAAACAAGCCAAGTTGCAGTCTTTTTAATGTTGTTGCGAGTGGGAAGGATTTAGTCTGTTATGGCGATAGGTCAGGAACAGCAAAAGTAGTTGCAAGTGGTGGTGTAACTCCATACTCTTATGTTTGGAATACAGTTCCTCCTCAATTCAACTCGAGTGCTGTTGGGTTATCCGGGGGAATTTATACCACAACTGTTAAAGACAGTGTTGGTTGTATTGATGTCGTCAGTATTAGGATAGATGAACCTACTCCAATTTCAGATGTAATAACTCATGTTGATGTTTCTGTATTTGGTGGAAATGATGGTAGTGCTACAGTTTATGTCTCAGGAGGTACTCCGGGATACTCGTATTATTGGACTCCCGGTGGGCAAGTGACAAACACCGCTTCAGGTTTGACATCATCTGCGACAGGTCTTGTTTATTACGTCAAGATTAATGACAATAACCTCTGCTTAAAAAATGATAGTGTTAAAATAAATCAGCCCCCTTGTGACAGTTTGAATGTCTATGTGAATACGAGCAGGGCAAAATGTCACGAAGAACCAACAGGCAGTGCCTATTTGGTTATTTCAAGTGGCACAGCTCCATATTCCATAACTTGGTCCACAGGAGTCATTGATTCATCAAGTATTTACGAATTGATGCCCGGGACTTACAATGTGCTTGTGACAGATTCCAAAATGTGCTCGACATTCGAAACTTTTACTATTTCACAACCCGATTTGCTTTCAATAGGTAGTTCACCAACAGATATAACTTGTTATGGGAAGGTTGATGGTACCGTGGAATTAACTGTTTCAGGAGGAATCGCACCTTATAATTTTGAGTGGTACAAGAATGGTATTCCTTTTGGGAATCAAGAAGATTTAGCAAATTTAGGAGTAGGGTTTTATAAAGTGTTTGTAAAAGATGCAAACAACTGTTCAACAAGTGACTCAGTACAAATTACTCAGCCTTCACAACTAACATTGACTTACAATTACTTTGATAATGTATGCAATGGTGATTCATTGGGACGAATTGACATCAGTCCTTCAGGTGGTGTTTTTCCATACAGATTCAGTTGGATAGGTCCGACAGGTTTTACAGAAACTACTGAAGACCTATTGAACCTGCCTAAAGGACTTTATGAATTAGATTTAACGGATGCAAATTCCTGTGAGTATAACAACACACAAATATACATCAATGAACCAGATACAATTAAAATCAGACATGTTCAAGTGCCTTGTCCTATACCCGGAGAATCAAGTGTGACAGTCACGGTCGATTCAATCAGTGGCGGTGTTTGGGGGAATTACAGTATTTCGTTTGACAATGGTTCTACTTTTATGCTCCCTGGAGTTTATTCAAAAACACTTAGGGTAGATTCCGTTTATTTAGTGTTGGCTAAAGATACTAACAGTTGCATAACTGTAAATCCAATTAGTCTAACAATAGACACCAATGTTACGATTCTTGAAGTGACTTTTAATCCTTGTGTTCTTTCAGGAACAACAAGTATTCCTGTTTCAATAACGACAGTAGGAGGCTCAGGGGCTTCTTATGCGGTTTCAACCGATTCAGGGGAATCTTGGGGGGCTTATGGCGTTTCCAATGTTCAACTATCTATAGGAAACTCATACATAATCCAATCAAAGGATGACAAAAATTGTAAATCTGAATTTGAGACCATTTCTATTCCGGGTCAATTTAAGATAGATGCCCAAATGGTTCATCAGGTAAGTTGTATTGGATTCGGTGATGGTTTGGCAACAGTGTCTGTTCAAGGAGGAGTTGTTCCCTATGGTTTTTCTTGGACAGGACCGTCATCATTTGAATCGGCAAGCCAGTCGATTCAAGGTTTGTTTGCAGGAAAATATGCTGTTGAAGTAAAAGACAGTAATCACTGTATTCAAAAAGATTCAATCATGGTATCAACTGTAATAGATACAATCAACCCGATTATTTATTGTTTGCAAAATCAAAGTATATCAAGTGATTTGGATGCATGTAATTATCGCAAGATTGGAACAGATTGGGATGCTACTGCTACAGACAATTGTTTCGTTATTTCAATTTTGGCAGATCTATCCGGTGCAACTACAGCAATTGATTTAGTTAGCCTTAATAATACAGTCTTTAATCCCGGAATGACACAAGTCACATGGACAGCAACCGATACGAGTGGGAACTATGCCACATGTTCGTTTTTGGTTACGGTCGTTGATGAACAGCTTCCTGATATGATTTCATGCGGCGTTAATGAAGATCAAACGGTCCGGACAGACGTGAATCAATGCACTTACACGCATCAAGGAACCGCGTGGGATGCTGATGCAACTGATAACTGCTCGTCTGTGGGTTTGAGTT
>CAZGJF010000075.1:0-5901 GCA_964526595.1 uncultured Akkermansia sp.
GTGATGTTGCATATGAGTTAGGATTTAAGTATCCTCAACATTTTACAAGACTTTTCAAGCAAAAGGTTGGTCTCGCCCCCACTGAATATAAACACTCAAAAAATAACTAGCTAATTAGGGTATTAATCTCTACTCTTTCCTGAAATCTTCATGTTCGACTTATCCATCTTATAAGACAAGTGAGGAACGAGAAGTAAAGGCAGGATTTAAAATTCCTATGTCTCATTATAATGGGCATACGTACTGAACATATTTTACTCAAAATCTTTTGGTTGGTTTATAATAATCTACTAAATTTGTAGACTAATCAATTAATATATGAGCAATCAATTGCATTTTGAGACTTTACAACTTCATGCCGGTCAAGAAGCCGATCCTGTTACAGGTTCAAGGGCTGTACCAATTCATCAAACAACATCATACGTATTTAGGAATACTGATCATGCCGCTAATTTATTTGGACTAAAAGAGTTCGGAAATATATATACACGGATTATGAATCCGACAACTGATGTTTTTGAAAAGCGCATCGCTGCTCTGGAAGGAGGTGTTGCAGCACTTGCTACATCATCCGGACAGGCAGCACAATTTCTTGCATTGAATAATATTCTACAGGCAGGGGATAATTTCATTAGCAGTTCTTTTATATATGGTGGTACATACAATCAATTTAAAGTTGCTTTCAAAAGATTGGGAATTGAGGTTCGCTTTGCAGAGGGAGATCAAGTAGGTGTATACGAATCGCTGATTGATAAAAATACCAAGGCGATTTATTTGGAAACGATTGGTAATCCCCGATTAAATGTTCCAGATTTTGAGCAATTTTCTGCATTGGCAAAAAAATATGACTTGCCGTTGGTGGTTGACAATACTTTTGGTGCTGGTGGGTACCTTGCACAACCAATAAAACATGGTGCAAATATTGTAGTGGAATCTGCTACCAAATGGATTGGTGGACATGGAACAAGTATTGGTGGTATAATTGTAGATGGAGGGAATTACAATTGGGGTAATGGGAAGTTTCCTCAATTTACTGAAGCGTCTGAAGGATATCATGGCTTGAAATTTTGGGAGGTTTTTGGTGAAGGGAATCCATTGGGTCTTCCCAATATTGCATTTATCATACGCGCAAGAGTTGAAGGTTTGCGAGACTTTGGTCCCTCATTAAGTCCATTTAATTCTTTTCTACTCTTGCAAGGGTTAGAAACATTATCACTGAGGGTACAACGTCATGCAGAGAATGCTTTATCTCTTGCATCATGGCTCGAGCGTCACCCACAAGTTGACTTTGTATATTATCCGGGTTTAGCATCAAGTCCCTATAATAGCATTGCAAAAAAATATCTGAAAAATGGATTTGGTGGGGTCTTGCAATTTGGTGTAAAAGGAGGTGCTGAGAATGGAAAGAAATTTATCAATGCTTTGCAGCTCGTCAGTCATTTGGCAAATGTCGGTGATGCTAAAACGCTTGCAATTCATCCTGCATCAACCACACATGAGCAACTTTCTGCTGAAGAGCAAATTCGGTCTGGTGTATTACCCAACTTAATAAGAATCAGTGTAGGAATTGAACATATTGAAGATATCAAAGCAGATTTTGAACAGGCATTTGCAAAGTTGAATTAGTTGTATAGTGTACAAAAACTCAAAAATCCCTCATAAAATATATTATGAGGGATTTTTTAATTGTAATATTTAAATGATATTCATTCCTAATAACGATGTTTTTGATAGATTACCGATAACATATTTGATTAATTAAACAGTAAGTAAGCGACAAGTAATGTTACAACTATATTAAATAATTGTGCTGTTAAAAAAGCATATAGTGGTTTTTTCCCCTGTTCATTAAACAGTTCTCCGAAATCTGTTTCTAATCCGATACTTGTGAATGCCAATGCAAACCATATGCCTTGAATAGCTTTTAGGTGTCCTTTTACTGCATTGTTCGTATCCGCATCAATGAAAAATGAGAAGAGGAAAGAAGCCGCTATAAATCCGATTACAAATTTGGGAAATCTCTCCCAAATGACACTCACATTCGGTTTTGCTTTTTCTCCTGTTTCCGTCAATTTCCCTTTGTAAGACCAGTAAATACTTATTGCAAAAGCAGCAAGGCCAAGCAAAACATTTTGTGAAAATTTTACTATGGTGCTGATTTTCAGTGCCTCTTCTCCTAAGATTGTACCTGATGCAATTACACCACCGCTGGTGTCAATGGTTCCACCAATCCATGCACCTGCTACGGTTTCATTTAAACCTAGAAAATTAGCAAGTATTGGTAAGAATACAATCATTGGGATAGCTGTAATGAGCACAATTGAGATTACATAGCTTAGTTTCTTTGAATCTCCCTTTATCGCTCCTGCTGTTGCGATTGCAGCTGAAACACCGCAGATAGAAACAGCACTCGAAATCATAATTGACATTTCTTCATCAACTCCCAATTTTTTGGCAATCCAATAAGCAAAGTACCAGACAGATATAACAACAATCAGTGCTTGGATGAGACCCAGAGATCCAGCTTTGAGAATATCTCCAAAAATCACTGTAGTACCAAGAAGTACCAGTCCTATTTTCACATAGGCCTCTGTAGAAAGTGAT
Source organism: uncultured Akkermansia sp. (assembly GCA_964526595.1). GTDB lineage: Bacteria > Bacteroidota > Bacteroidia > Flavobacteriales_D > Crocinitomicaceae > M0103. The sequence goes on from CAZGJF010000075.1 coordinate 2,605, forward strand.
GCTTTTAACCATTCAGGGACTTTAAAAAAATTACGAATAACCAAACCGATTGATAGACTGAATATCACTGCTTCAAGATTCCAGTCTTTCAAAAAGGTATTGCCTGCGAGTATCATGGCGAATGTTGTGATCAGATATACTAAAGGGAAGCTTTTGAGAACTGGTTTCAATGGTTTACTGCTGATGAAAGCAAGGAAAATTGCCATTGAGTAAAGACATACAAAGAGGTGCAAGGCGATTTTACAGTTATAGTAGGTAAAAACTTTTTCAGTTAATTCATTTATGTTTCTCCAAGAGTAGCTTGGAGAAATCAGCGGGAATCCTAAAATTACAAGCGCAATTATCAGGAATCCGGTTATTACGATAGACCAATCTTCTGGAAGAATTAATCGTTTATTCATTTAACTAAGATTTGAGTGAGGTGAAGATACCAGATATTATTTTTTGATCAATTGTTCTCCGTATAATACTTAAAATTATTTAGTATCGCCTGCCAACCATTTCGCTGCAATTCAATTGGATTGATTGTTTCAGGGTCAAAAGTTATAATTATCTCTGTTTCTTCTTTTTGCTCATTGAATTGAACTGAAGCAAAACGTCCACCAAATTCATATGTAAAATTTTCTTCTGGATTGATTGCAGTATAAGTGGCATCAAAGTCAAAACCGAAACTTCCGTCTTTGGCTTCCATTCTTGCCAAGTATCTGCCACCAACAATCATATTGTTTGATGCAGTAGGGCAATGCCAACTGGGGTCTGCAAAATTCCATTTTGTAATATGTTCTGGGAGTGTGAAGTAATCCCAAGCTTTCTTTTTATCAGCTGAGATATAAGCGTTGATGATTATTTTTTCTTGCGTCATATAATATTGAGTAAAAGAATTATCAAAAGTGGGTTTAAATCTATTTTAACTTTCTAATTTTTAAAGTTGAATTCCATAGCGTTCCTTTAGAATTTTTATGTGGTGTAGAGCATGACCAAAAATTATAAATCCCAGTGCATTAACTGATATCGGGGAATTGCTGGCAGTACCCATATTTTGCATCTGCTCATCAGTAAAAGAATTAAATAGCAGATTGGTTGATTGTCTAACAACCTTCCATTCATCCAACATATCTTTCCAGTTTCTATTTTCCGCTGTTGCATTTCGCGCGTATTCATTTTCATCAAACCCTGCAATTGGGAAAGGTTCTTTTCGGGAAACTGCTAATGCACGGTATGCAAAAATTCTCTCTGTATCAATCACATGCTGAAACATTTGTTTAATGGACCATTTTTCAGGAGTATATTTATAATTTATTTTTTCAATGGTTATTGAACACCATGTGTCAATTAATTGTTGATGATACTGATCGACTAAATCGTTATAGGTTTTACCATTTGTATAGTTGATGTATGTTTGGTAAAAGCTGCCATATTCGTTTATATTTGGTCGTGACATATTTTAAAATACCAGATATTTAATATATTTTTTTCAATTGAATACCATTCAGTATTGATTCACCTTTTATCGGTTTGAAATCAATCGTTAAACCATTTTGATCATTGATATTGATTGAATATTTTATGGATACAGCATGAAGAGGTTTAAGGGTTTCTAAATTATTTAATCCTGAAATGACTTCTTGTCCATTGACCAATACATCGAAACTTCTTTCTTTAAATTCTTCAGCTGCAGCAGTGTTTCCTAGATTGTATGCAAGATTTCTTTCACTTTCAGGGGATACAAGTTCTGAGAAATGGAAAATAATATCATACCTACCACTTGGAACATCAAATTTGAACTGTTGAATACCTGTTCGTTGCGTTTGAAAAATGGGTTCATCTTCAGTGCCTAGTATATCTTTTGTAGCACCGTATCCAGTTCTGGTACTTCCCTTGATTACATATACTTGACCTCCAACATAACCCCAGCTTCTTGTTTTGTATTCTTGCTCGGGTATCCATGTTTGGCCTGTCTTCTCATTGAAGTAGAATCGTTTATCTCCTAAACTAATATTCATCTCATCAAATGGTAAAACTTTGTTTTTTAAGTTTTGAGATAATAGGGTAAAATTGATAACTGTCTCATCAGTTACATAAACCCCATTATCATTGCCATTCACTGAAATATAGTTGATGCCATTGATGAATGGTACCTCAAATTTGGCAATTCCAAGTTGAGTTGCAGCACTGCCTATGACTTTTCCATTGTGTTTTAAATTCACTGATTTTTGATTGCTGAACACATAAACAGTTTGTCTGCAAGCAAGCGTATCATCTGAAACTGCAAATCCTGTTCTATTGCTCCATTCTTTTGAACCAATTGATATGTATGGTCTTTTAAGCAAGTTCGACTGATAAAACCTGTATGCATCTTTTGGTTTTCTGTCCCAAGTCATGATTCCCTTTGCATTGATATGCGGAGTTGTTTCTGAACGCTGTTCTGCATTGAATTCTGCAAGATTCCAGATCATTGCTGCTGCAACAAAAGGACGATCCAACATATCTTTTAAATATTTCTGATGAAACAGAGTTGTATACTCAATAGTTTTATCAAATCGAACAGGACTGAAGCTGTGTAATCTGGAATCAGCATCCGATCCGTATTCAGTGATAAGCAAAGGCTTATCAGGGAGTTCATTATGATGTTTATCTAAATACTTTCCAAAATCTTCTAAGGTACCACTATACCAACCGAGGTAAAGATTCCATCCTACAAGTTTTGGTATTTTAGTTATTCCCACTTTATTATAAAGGTCCCACGCACCATGGTTAGGAATTAATGTATATCTGATAGAATCTTCTTTTCTGGTTAACTCTTCTAATTCAACTGCAAGTTTATTCACAGCCTTAAAATAGTTTTCTTGTTCTTCTGATCCTCTGTTGTGTCTGGGCATCAGCAATATTTCATTCATGTATGTCCAGATAATAAGACTCGGATGGTTATAGTTTTGCCTGATCATCTCCAAATGGATCATTTTAGAATTATTGGTGAATTCCTCCGTTTCTGTTATCCTGTTCATTATAGGACTTTCTATAGATGTCAGAATTCCCATTCGATCACATGCCTCCAGAATAGTTTGATCTTGTGGATAATGTGCGATACGCAAGAAATTACCACCCATTTCTTTTAAGCGTTTAACATCACTCAAGTGCATGTCATCGCTCAAGGCATTACCCATATTTTTAAAGTCTTGGTGCCTGCTGGCGCCAATTAATTTGAGTGGTTTCCCATTTAGATAAAATCCATTATTTGCATCAAATGAGAACCATCTGAATCCTAATGGGTTGTTTACTTCATCCAGTTTTTGATTA
>CAZGJF010000076.1:0-5790 GCA_964526595.1 uncultured Akkermansia sp.
ATATGCTTAAACCTCTTGCAGAACTTTTCAAACTAGATTATAAGGAAATTCAAATTCAATATTTGAATCAAAAAATAAATGATGAGTTTGGTAATGAACCATTTTTTAGAGAAACAATAAAAGAAATAGCATCAACAAAGGATTAATACAATATCTGTATTTAAAAAAAATAAATAGTGAGGACAGGAATTGACATACTAGAAAATGAATTAGTTGAGAGGTATCCTCAGGTATTCGATATATTACTGTTTGATCAAACAACTAAAAAAAATATATTCTGGGCTACTGACAATTACGAACATCTTGGCGAGTCATACTTTTATCACTCACCCATATCGCCTGAAATAATTACTGGTGATTTTGGTAGTATTATTATGCCTAGAGTTCATAAAGACAAACTTTTGCAAGTTTACCGCTCAAAGGAAATGGCAGAGGTTTTTACACCGTCATGGATATGTAACGTCCAAAATAATCTGATTGACAACGCCTGGTTTGGTAAAGAGTGTGTATTTAATTCAGAGGTAATTCATGGTAATGGCAAGAAATCATGGAAAGTTAATACTGATAAAATTCGGTTCCCCAAAGGTAAAAACTGGAATGACTATGTAAAAGATAAACGACTAGAACTATCCTGTGGAGAAGCTCCCTACATTACAAGTAGATACGATAGTACAACAGGTGAGTTCATTCCAGTTGAAAATAGGATTGGCATATTAGATAGGAAATTAAGGGTAATAAACGAAAACGTTAATACTGAATCTGAGTGGTTAATAGCGGCACATATTGCATTTAAAAATACATATGCTTTTGAATGGCAAGGAGATAGTCTTCTTATTGCACGTGAATCCTTACTTAGCACATTTATTGAAAATTTTAAACATCAATTTGATAAAGAACCTAACATTAGGAGCCTTCAGTCGATTGCAAATATCATCTCTTGGAATGTTTGGCAAATGGATGGATTGAAGGGTGTTGTGCCTAATAGTTGCAATGGCTCATTACATATATCTGAAGATTTATTTGGAAATAAATTAGAGAACATTCAAGAATGCAATGGTTGTAAAAGTGGAAATATTCTAACGCACAACGGAATTTATTGCTTTGTAATGGATTGGGATTGTAGTGATAAGAAAAACAATCCTAATAATATAAAAGTAAGATTCATAGATCTTCTCAATAAATAAGTAATTCTTCATATGGCAGAAAATAACATAATTAATGTTGATGAGCTCAATAATCTGATTGTTGGGAGAGTTGAGCCTCAAATTTATGCATTTACAACACACACTATTCCTAACTACCTAAAAGTTGGAGACACCTATCGTCCTGTTGAAGTTAGGTTGAATGAGTGGAGAAGGCATTTCCCAAATCTTGAAAAGATTTTTGAAGAAATTGCCAAAGCTGATGATGAAACTTTTTTCAGAGATTATGCAGTTCATTTCTACCTGGAGCACGATTTGAAAAGAGTCCGTTTGGACAGAACAACATTTAAGAATATTCCACATTATTCAAATGAATTTTTTAAACATGCAACTAAAAAAGATATAGAAGATGCTATAAGGGATATAAAAAAAGGGCATAAAAATAATGATCCTAAATACCAATACTACAAGTTTGATGAAAGTCCCATTCCTATAACTCATACTTATAAGAGAACGGAAAAATATCCTCCCCGTCCCAACCAAAAAGAAACAATCGATAACTTTAAAAAGGCAATTCAGAAGGGTAGAAAAAACCTCTTAATGTACGCCGTGATGCGTTTTGGTAAATCATTTACATCCATGTGTTGTGCTGTTGAGATGGGTGCAAAACTTGTTGTAGTAGTATCTGCAAAGGCAGATGTGAAAGAAGAGTGGAAACGAACGACCGAGAGTCATATAAAATTTGAAGGTTACAATTTTATTGATACTAATTTATTGTTAAGAAATGATAACATTATTTTAGAAAAACAAAAACTGAATGAAAAAATTGTACTCTTTCTCACATTACAGGATCTTCAAGGAGATATTATCAAACCAAAACATAAAAAAATATTTCAAAGTCAAGTTGATTTATTGTTAATTGATGAAACACATTTTGGAGCAAGAGCTGCTGAATATGGTAAGATTTTAAGAGAGGAAAACTTAAGTGAAAAAGAAATAAAAAACGAATTAAAACTCAATGATGTCGATGTTGATGATATAGAAAGCACTACAAAAGCATTTAATGCAAAAGTCCGAATTCACCTATCGGGTACTCCCTATAGAATTTTGATGAACAGTGAATTTACTAGCGAAGATATAATAGCCTTTTATCAATTTTCAAATATTGCTGATGATCAAAAGAAGTGGGATGCCGAAAATTTAAATAATGATGAGGTAAAAGAATGGGATAACCCCTACTATGGCTTTCCTCAGATGATTCGTTTTGCTTTCAATCCAAATGAATCTTCGAGAAAAAAAATGGAGGAAATGAAAAAGAATGGTATTACCTACACTTTTTCAGAGCTTTTTAGGCCAAAATCTGTTGTCCTTGACAAAAAGACAAAACTTCACAAAAAATTTAATTGCGAAACGGAAATCTTAGATATACTAAAGGTTATTGATGGTTCAAGTACTGATGAGAATATTTTAAGCTTTCTAGACTACGATAAAATTAAAGATGGTAAAATGTGCAGACATGTTGTTTGTGTTTTACCATATCGTGCGTCTTGTGATGCTTTTGAAGAACTTATTAATAAGAATAATTTCAAACACTTAAGTAATTACGAGATAATAAATATATCTGGTTTAGAAAGTGAAAAACATTTTAAAGATACCGAATCAGTTAAAGCAAAAATTAGTGAATGTGAAAGAGAGGATAAAAAAACAATTACTCTTACTGTAAATAGGATGCTTACAGGAAGTACTGTACACGAATGGGACACTATGCTTTATTTTAAGGACACCGCTTCTCCTCAAGAGTACGATCAAGCAATTTTTCGCCTACAAAATCAATATATTAAAGTGTTCAAAGATTCTGGAGGTGACGTGGTAAAATTTAACATGAAGCCACAAACACTACTCGTTGATTTTAACCCTAATAGAATGTTCCAAATTCAGGAACAAAAATCCCAAATTTATAATGTAAACACTGAAAAAAATGGTAATAATAAATTAGAAGAAAGAATTCGAAAAGAACTTGAAATTTCTCCGATTGTCGTCCTTAATAAAAATAAGATAACACAAGTAGAGCCTTCGCACATCTTAGATGCAGTAAGAAAATATTCTAGCAACAGAAGTGTTTTGGACGAGGCAACCTCTATTGCAATTGATTATAAATTGCTAGACATTGAAGAACTTAAAGCTGAAATTGAAAAACAAGGTGAAATAGGATCTAGACAAGGAATAGAAATAAAGGGATTTGAAGGGGACGGGGACGAATTTGAAATTGATGAACCAAACAGTGATGAAGATACAGACATCGATGTAGATGTAGAAACTGGCACCTCAAAGGCAGCAAAGAAAAAAAATGAAACTGAAATAGATTATAAAGGGAAGTTTGCGATGTATTATGCAAGAATATTATTTTTTGCATTTTTGACAGATTCGAAAGTTAAGTCTTTACATGAAATCATCAACTCTATTCGTCAAAACTCCGACGATTTGCGAATATCAGTGAATTTAAAATTGAGTCGAAAAATTCTTATTCTCTTTGAAAAACATATTAATCCTTTTGTCTTAAGCGAATTAGACTATAAAATACACAATATTAATACACTTGCAAATGATACGAATATTTCTCCCATAGATCGCGCTAGCAATGCAATGAAAAAATTTAGCAGGTTATCAGATTCAGAAGTTGTAACACCTGAATTTGTAACTGATAAAATAATTGAGGGTTTACCTATTCATACTTTTGCTAAATCAACACTACTATTGGACATAGCATCCAAACAGGGAGAATTTGTCTATGCGACATATAAAAAGTTTGGGAAGCATATTGCAAACAAATTATATTCAATTCCAACTTCGAAAATTGCTTATGAGTTTACGCGTAAAGTATATAAACTTTTAGAGTTAGATATAAGTCATATTGAGGAGAATTACACAGCATATGACTTAATACGAGAAAATAAAATACTCGAGAATGAAATTATCAAAATAAACAATGTCAAAATGAAGTTCAATGTAATTGTAGGCAATCCTCCTTATCAAGATAAGGGAGGATCTGGCGGAAATAATGATGCCCCAATATTTCAACACTTCAGTAGAATTGCTACCAAGTTATCATCAAATTATGTCTCCTTAATTATTCCGGCAAGATGGTTTGCAGCCGGAAGGGAAAATTTATTGGGAGACTTTAGAAAAGAGATGCTTAACAATGGTTTTATTGAAAAATTAGAAGTATTTAGCGACAGTAGTACATTGTTCCCGGATGTAGAAATAAAGGGCGGGGTTTGTATTTATCTGGAAAATAAAAATCATAAGAGCAACCAATGTTCATATGAATTAAACCAATCTGGTCAAATTCAAAAAAGTATTATACAGCTAAATGCATTTGATATTTTAATTAGAGAACCGATTCTCGCTGGTATAGTAACAAAAGTAGAAAATACAAGAAAGACTTTAAATTTAGATACTGTTGATACTATAATTTCTTCAGATACTCCATTTGGTATTCCATCGAACCCAAAAGAAAGTAAGAAAACACCGTTTAGGGTATACGCTAATTCATCGCGAGATCATGATGTACTACTATTTCATATTGAGAAACTTGTTAGAAAGGTGGAGTTTGTAAAACGAAGTGACATAAAAAAGAATATTGATGCAATTGATAAATACAAGGTATTTATTACTGGTTCTGGAGGTTCTGGAAATGATTCAAAAGTTATGGGTTATCCAGAATTTGCTCCCAAAAATTCAGTTTGTTCTCAATCTTATTTATACTCTGCATTTAATACAAAAAGAGAGGCCGAAAATTTTATTAAATATATAAAGACAAAATTTTTCCGCGCCATTGTTTCTGCAATTAAGATTACTCAATCAGCGCCCAGTAAAACTTACAAATTTGTCCCATTAGAAGTTCTAGGAAAGGAATCTGATATTAATTGGGAAGAATCAATTCCCGAAATTGATAAGCAGTTGTATAAAAGATACAAGCTATCAAAAGATGAAATTAAATACATTGAAAATAAGATCTCACACCTTTAATCAACAAAATCGCAATGACACAAAATGATATCATTACATTGCCTGTAAATCGTGAAATATTAGATAAAACAGCTAGTAATACAATTCGAAAATATGGGCACACACACAGAACATTAATGTACGGTAGAACTCCAGTAGAATTGCTTGATAATATTTTCATGGGAGACATAGCTAAAAATTCTTTGCTGGAATATCTTAGACTAAATTGCATTACTCCAATAGTTGATTACGATGAGATAAGAACAGATGGATTTCTGGATCCAGATCCAGGTTGGGATTTTAAAGTAGGAAATAGTCGCATAAAAGTTGAGGTGAAATCATCAACTCCTCCAAACAATGAGACAAAACAAGATATAATCAACAAAAGAGATATTAAAATCACAGCTAGTCATGACAATGGCGTGAACATGATATCACCTAATACGCTTGAAAGTGATATTCATGTACAAGTCTATTTTTACGCAAGACCATACAAAAATGGATATAATAATTTTCAAGATTTGCAAAATGTTCTTGCCGCAGATCCAAATTCAATTCATCGCATAATAAATTCAGCAAAATATAGTGAACCATTATTTTTTGGATGGAACACTAAGACAAACATCATTCAATACGCCAA
>CAZGJF010000077.1:0-5626 GCA_964526595.1 uncultured Akkermansia sp.
AAGTTCCAGGCCCGGATGGGCGTCGCGGTTTTGGGGGTACATGTTTTCCGAAAGATACACATAGTTTATACTATCAAATGAACTCACGTGGACTTGAACCACAAATTTACCCTGCGATCCTTGCACGAAATGATACGCGAGATCGTTCAGAACGTGAATGGTCCACTGACATATGGCGTACGACAGTTCCTCTTCCAAGCCCGGAATCAAAAGTTGTGGTTGTATTCACTGATCTTTCTATTGTCGCTTCATCGAATTCAATGTATCTTGCAGATATTATCCGGAACAACCTTGCTAAGAATAATATTGTGATTGAAGTGGTTCGGAACCTTCTTGAGAACAATATAGTACACCCGAACCCAGTTCCAGTCTCTGCGAATCATTTGATCAAATATCACTATAACACGAGTGCACCACTCTTCTTTCCACGCGTGGATGAATGCTATTATATCCCACACTCAAGTCATAGCACATACGAAACAATGCGTGAAGTATCATGCGTCATTGATTTATGGAACAATCATAAAGAAATGACACTCTATGTGATAAAGAGACACGTTCTACAATCAACCGCACTTGTAATAACAACATCGAATGAAGAATACGGCGAAAGTGGAACAGAAGGTTTTGACAGCGACAATGAGACGAATACACACGCTGCGACAATAACACTCGACTATTGTAAGATTATCGAGGAGTATTATCACTCGAAGATTTCGAACCTACCGAAGCAGGGGCGGAAGCTGGTCGTGCTTTTTTGATTTTGTGTTTGCTGTTATTACGGCTATTTCGCTTTCTTGTCATACGTTGTTTTTCTTTTCTAAATCTACGTCTGGTATTTATGATCTTGGATTTCATTCGCGGTTTCTTCCGAGTATGAGAACCACCTTTTCTATACGGTTGGATTGCATTTTTTGCTTTTCGAGTGAAAACTGAAGATTGTTGAGTTAATGGGCGAATTACAGGTTGTTCTCGTTCAGCGAGTAAACCCTTAGAAGCTGTAATAGCTGTAATACCTTGTTGATCCAAGTCATCATTAATCCTACGGCCATCTCTAGTAATTTTAGAAAGTAGTTTATCACTCCCTGTCATCTGAGTTGCCGGACGTGGCTCACTTATGTATATTGGATTTACATTCGAAGGGTTACTTGCACTCACTGAAGATTGATCTACTCTTTCCGGAGATATACTTGGTAATGTAGTAGTATTAAATGGTTGAACTTGATTCCTTTTAACTTTACTTGGTACTGAAGAATTTTGTGTATCTTCATTTAATGGTAAAACTTTATTATGTGGACCAAATCGAATACCTGTATGGGGTTTACTTTGAGGAAGTAACGTATTATGTCCTGTATTTAATGATGGGTTTTGTATTTGCGGTTTTCTAGGGGCAATGGAATCGTCTCTTGGTGAAACTGGTGGCGATACAGATTCGAATTTCTGAGATTTTAACTCTGGTTTTATATGATTCAAAAGTTTCGTGTGACTTTTATCAATCGCTCGTCTTTGAAAAAAAGGCTCATCCGGTTCAACTTCAGAGTCCTCATCGCTACTATATAAATCGCTATCTAATTTGCTTTGGCTGGGAGGAGGTATAGGACTAACTGATCCAGTACCATTTGTTCTACTTTTTTCGATCTGTCGTCTCTGTATTCTTCTCTCTTCTTCTTCTTGTTGTTGCGGTGTCAACCATGGTTTATCATACGCTCTACTTGCGTTCGCTAATATTTCTTGTGATATATCACGCGGTGATTTATGTAATGTAGAAACAGACTTTGACTTTAATGATGACAACGCTGATGATGGTAACGTAAACATTGTTGACCTAGGACTATCACTATTTTCACAAAGCACTTTTCGTATACATGTCAACATATCTGACTCAGTATTTTCTATTGAAACTATATTATTTAATATAACTTGTCTGTATAACATCATACTACCATCTATACCATTAGGTATATTTTCTCCAAAATACATACGGTTTTTAATAGAGTCTGTAAAAATTTCATTAGAAATTAAAGTTCTTGTTCTGGAGACGGATTGTTCTATGTGTTCACTAGTAACATATCCAATTAATGAATCATATATTGTTGTAATAAAATCTTTAAAATTTTCAAGTTTATCACTACAATTGAAAGCAACTAATAACATCCAATTCAAATAATCGACATAATTGTTTTCTCGTACATCTATACTGTTTTTTAATTCAGGAAATAAGTTTTTAAAAAACTCATCAAAAGTTAAATTTTTTTTTGGATTGTTAGTCCAACCCAATATTGTTCTTATTTTTTCGATGTTATTCAAAACATTCATTTTAACATTCAACCTCTGTAAACGGTCAAACCGTTTTGTAATTGGTCTGGCGTTTTTCTGACTGGTAGTCGTATTTGACAATAAATTATGTAATTCATTATATATTTGAACACATGAATCTAATGGTTTTCTTAATTCAGTTTCATTTTCAATTTCAATAGGTGAATACTCTCTTTTAATACGTTGATCAATTGTAGCGCTATAGATTTTTAACGGTGCATCCGATCCTGTACTCAATTTTTCATCAATAAATAACATTAGATGTTGCATTGATTTTTTACTTTTAACTGTTGTGGATGCTATTTTTAAATTATCTGGTATCTTCTTATCAAAAGAATCAAATTTTAACATTTTTGAACTATCAACCAATGCAGAATCAAGTTGTGTAGCACCATCTGTCATTAACGTTTGGATAACCTCATCGGTAAATGCGCGTTCAGGTGTCTCTAACATTGAAATTGCTTTGATTGATGTATCAGTTAAATTTCGAACTTGTAATATAAATGTTTTAGCCCCGCCATATTGAGTTGCCTTTATTTTCATGTTCTTATTGAATTGGGAAGCACCTCCGCCTTGTGAATCTATTTCGTCAACAAGTAAATCATATCCAACTTCATTACCTTCTTCATTAGCTGGTTCGAACAAGCCACTTACACTATATCTTCCTTTTGACCTTTTCTTTAAAAATTCAACCTCAGGTGAATCAGAGTCACTACTATCATACTGGTTACTCACTGCATCTGCTACTGCTACTTGTGTATTTGCTTTCGCTTCAACAGATTCGCTAGCAGTTGAAGCACCAGAATCCTTTGAAGGCTTTGAAGGATTATTTATTTCTTCGTATATTTGATCGATTTCATTATATTTTACTTTGCAATCATCAAGTTGTTCTTTTTTTTTAGAAATAAGGTCGAATAACTCGGTCTTATTAATATTACTATTTTCCGGATTTTTAGTTATTTTTTTTTGTAATTCGGATAAATTGTCTGTATAAGTTTGTAAGTGTTGCAAAGCTATTTTCGCTAATCCTTTTGCAATACCTATTTGGGTTTTTTCTTTATGTTTTTCATCTTCACGTTGATTCGGATCATCCAATCTTTTTTTTGACTCTTTTACTAAATTATATTTTTCATTTATTTTTGCTACTTCATCTTGACATTCTTTATTATATTTATCAATCTGTGCTTGTATTCGTTCGGTTTCCGCTTGTATTCGTTTAGTTTCCGCTTTTTTCTTACTCATTTCATCGATTTTTTCATCGAGTAACCGTTCTTGATCATTCAATTCTTTTTGTTTATCACTGAACGATTTCAATAACGTTTTACCCGTTTCCAACGCATCATTGATTGCAGTTTGGTTGATATCCATAACACCACTATTCATTGCAGTTTGTATTTCTTCGTATTGTACACCTTTTTTATCGATCAAACCTCGTAGTTTACTTATTTCGTTACCGATAACACCAATTATTCTATTTTTTTCTTGAATAAAAGAAGTTGTTATTTCATCAAGACTGCGTTTACCCTCTTCGGTAAATTTTTTAGTATCCTCCTCAATATTACCAAATTGATCTTTAATAGAAGAATTTTCAGGATTATCAAGGGTTGCTTTTATACGACTCAATATCGTAGTAATACTAGATTCCGCATCAGATACACCTTGTGTCAAAGTATCTAACGTTTTTGTTTCAAGATCGTCTTTTATTTCATTTAATAGCTTGATTCGTTCTTCTACCTCTTTTATTGCAGCTTCTAATGCAGCGGCAGCAGCAGCGGCAGCAGCAGCTCTTGCTTCAGCTTCTCGTTTGGCATCTTCTGCAGCCTTAGCCTCTGCTGCTTTTTTCTCAGCCTCTGCTTGTCTCTTTTTCTCTTCTACCTCCTGCTTTTTTAATTTGATTTTGCTCAGCAACTCAGCTAACAAACTATTATTCATTTTTAGACTAGTTTCATTTTGTGTATATTCTGTTTCAAACACACCTAGATCGGCTATGAATTCATTTACTTTCATTAACCGCGCTATTTCTTCATCTAATGTTGTACGATCACGATTTAACTCTGTAAGAGCGCTCCCCAATTCATCATTCCTGTTTTTTAACGTTACAAAAACTTCAGTTTTTAGTTTTTGATGTTCTTCAGATAATTGTTGACTTTCATTTTTATACTTTTGAATATCAAATACAGGAACTTCTATTGATCCTGCTAGAGCTACAGACATATCTACTTATATTTATCACGGATATAAATATAAGTACTTCATACGACCTAAATGCCATAAACTATTTATTATTGGAGTAGATCGTCTATTTGTTGTATTAGGCCATCACCATTTGTAATACCGGTTGCAAATTCACCTCCTGGTTCGGCTAGTTTATCTTGTATTGGATCAAATTTTGTCTTTGCGTCGGCAAGTTTAGTTCGTATACTGGCCCGAATACATTCTAATATTTCATTTTCAATTTCCGGAATCGTATCTGTATTGAATTTGTTGCATAGTTCATCACAATCTTTGAATTTATCATCTATTTCACGTTTATCTTTAAAAGAATCCAAATAAGCTTTACAACCATCGTATATAGAATCAAAACTCGTTTTTATTTTGTCCTTTGTATCATCAGATATTTCATTTGATATTGTTGTAATTCCTTTTTCAGTTATTTTCTCAAAAATGTCATCTAAATCAATACTCTTATTCATGTTCAATTTCCTTGATTCTTCTATACAGCGAGTAATTTCTTCTATCTCATCTACAATTCGATTATGTAAACTATCTTGTCTTGATTGATCATCGCAATTAATGATTTGGTTTTGTAGGAGTAATGCTTTCTTTTTAGTATCTTTAACATTGGCATTTTGCTTTATTATTTTTTCAGTAATGTATTTTTCAAATTCGCTTTTGACCATTTCCATTGGTTCGACAATAACACTCATTACAACATCTTTCAAATTCGCTGATGGAGGTGGGCCTTCATTATATTCAAAATCAGGAATATTAGGTGTGTACACGGATTGTTGAATCATCATCATAACTGGTGCAAATAATTCGACAGTTTCTGTAAGTTTTTTTTTTAGCTCATCCAGGAATTCAATATTAGGATCGATCACTTCATCGTCTGATTCTAATTCGTCTTGGGTTGAATCATCATCGTCGTTAGGTATGCTAAGTTCTACTAAGTCACTATCAAGTTTATCATATTCTTTTGAAGCATGCTCTGCAGCTTCATTTGATGCTTCAACTTTTATTTTAACATCATTAATACGATCTGAAATCATACTAACTTCTGTCTGATGTGTTTTTATAAATTCATTGATCT
>CAZGJF010000078.1:0-5316 GCA_964526595.1 uncultured Akkermansia sp.
AAACCTGAAACCTTCAGAGCCGTAATCTGATGCTCTATTCAATTGAGCTACGAGGCCATTTTTGAGTGCAAACATACAACGAAAAAATTGAATTAACAATCATCCTTAAAAAATCAACATATTAAGAGACTCAAAGGACCTTATCACTTTTTAAAAAATCAATACTTCTTTTCAATTCTATTATTACAAAATAAGTGAAGTAATATGTGTTCTGAATTAACGAAAATTATCAGATTTTTTTTTGAATTCTATTTTTTTTCAACATATCTTTGCAGACTGCATTGCCCTAAATTTATTTAAAAGAGAATGAGACAGCTCAAAATCACGAAATCAATAACTAATCGCGAAAGCCAATCCTTGGATAAGTACCTTCAAGACATTGGTAAAGAGGAGTTAATTACCGCTGAGGAGGAGGTAGAGTTGGCACGTAGAATCAAACAAGGTGATCAACGTGCATTAGAGAAATTAACCCGAGCGAATCTTCGTTTCGTTGTTTCTGTAGCCAAACAATACCAAAATCAAGGATTAACATTGCCGGATTTAATCAATGAGGGTAACCTTGGACTTATTAAAGCTGCTCAAAAATTTGATGAAACAAGAGGATTTAAGTTCATTTCATATGCTGTATGGTGGATTCGTCAGTCCATCTTACAAGCATTGGCTGAACAAGCACGAATCGTGAGATTACCCTTGAATCAAGTTGGTTCATTAAACAAAATAAATAAAGCATTTTCTCGTTTAGAACAAGAGTTTGAACGTCCACCTTCTGCGGAGGAACTAGCAGAAGCATTGGAAGTTACAGAAGATAAAATCAAGGAAAGCTTAAACGTATCGGGCAGACACGTATCTATGGATGCCCCACTTTCTACCAATGAAGATGGTGGAACATTGATGGACGTAATGGCTAATTCTGATGCACCTAAAGCGGATCATGCTTTGATGGCTGAATCGCTTCAGAAAGAAATTGAACGATCATTGAGCACACTCACAGACAAAGAACGTGAAATCATTCGACTCTTTTTTGGAATTGGTATGAACCATGGACTGACACTGGAAGAGATTGGTGCCAAATTCAATCTGACCCGTGAGCGAGTGCGCCAAATAAAAGAAAAAGCAATACGGAGATTGCGTCATGCCTCAAGAAACAAACTACTCAAATCGTATTTGGGATAATAGAGAAGGCTGCCTGCGTTTGTAGGTAGCCTTTTTTGTATTACAAAATATGTAATTTCTAATTAATTTATATCATAACAAATGGAAGCTGCTTTAGGTTACGAAAAGGAACTGAAATCGCATGTTGAAAGAGAACGTGCTGCTGTTAAACTCTCAAGTAAAGTTGGGGAGTTGATGTACGACAAAGGAATTGAACTGGTTCTTTTCAGAAACCACTTGACGGATGTAACGATATCCGAAATTCTAAATCTTCATGAATATGCGCGTAATGTGGTCAACAAACCAATTGACGTGTTTACATCTTCTGAATTAGCCGAAGAAATCTACAACATGGATTTGGCTCCTTCAAAATTGGATATCGGTAAATTATCAAGTGAGTGGTTGGCCGAACAAGCAAATTATGAAACAAAAGCAGATTTCTTAAAAGTTAAACTGGCAGGTTTCGAAAATTCAATTTCCAACGGAATCGAACCACGAGATGTTGTATTATATGGTTTTGGCCGTATCGGTCGTCTGGCTGCTCGTGAACTAATCAAACAGGCAGGAAAAGGACAACAACTACGTTTAAGAGCCATTGTTACACGCGGATCTTCAGATGCGGACATCATCAAACGTGCTTCTCTACTTCGTAATGATTCGGTTCATGGCGCTTTCAGAGGAACAGTAACCGAAGATTTGGAAAACAAGTCAATAATCATCAACGGTCAAATCGTCAAAATGATTGATGCCAACAACCCTGAAGATATTGATTATACAAGTTACGGAATCAAAAATGCATTGGTGATTGACAATACGGGTGTTTTCACAAACCGCGAAGCACTTTCAAGGCATTTACAAGCAAAAGGCGTTTCCAAAGTATTGTTAACAGCTCCCGGAAAAGAGATTCCAAATGTAGTTTATGGAATCAACCAAGGTACATTGAATGTTGAAAATGAAAATATTTTCTCCGCTGCTTCATGTACAACCAATGCGATTTCTCCTATTTTGAAAGTTGTCAACGATAAATACGGAGTTGTTAAAGGTCACATTGAAACAGTTCATGCGTATACGAACGACCAAAATTTGTTGGATAACATGCACAAGAAACCGAGAAGAGGTCGTTCTGCAGCAATTAATATGGTTATCACCTCTACAGGCGCAGGAAGTGCGGTTACCAAAGTAATTCCTGACTTAAAGGATAAATTAACTGCAAACGCAGTACGTGTCCCTACTCCAAATGGTTCCTTGGCAATCCTTAGCCTTGAATTGAAAAACGGCACTACAACCATTGAGGAAATCAATGCATTGGTTCGTGATGCGGCTTTGAATGGTGAATTGGTAAATCAAATTTATTATTCATACGATCCGGAACTAGTTTCAAGCGACATCATCGGAAACACATGCTGTTCGGTTTTTGACTCACACGCTACGATTGTCTCAAATGATGGCAAAAATGTTGTGCTATACGCTTGGTATGACAATGAATTTGGATATACCAAACAAGTGATTCGCTTAGCAAAGCACGTGACAAAAGTGCAACGAGCAATCTATTATTAAATAATTTCCAACTCAATAATTAAGGAATCATCAATCTGATGGTTCCTTTTTTTTTCAACAAAACACCTTTTAATCACGAAAGCGTGACTCAAATCAACTTTTTCCAAAAACTTGTTTATATGTTTGTCATTTAATAAAAGTAAATGTAATGAAACTACGCGTAGACCATCTTTTTACGGTGTGTATAGCACTCATTTTAAATGGTATATATGCCCAAACGCCTAATAAACCGTATAAAAAAGGCACGTTTTCTGTCTATTGGGGGTGGAATCGCGATTGTTATACAAAATCAGACATTCGTTTTACAGGTAAAGATTACGACTTTACGGTTTCAAATGTTATAGCCAAAGATCGTCAGTCCAAATTCGACCCCAGACTCTACTTCTCTCCTACCCGATTAACCATTCCCCAATATAATTTTAGGATCGGATATTTTATCAAAGATAAGTACCAACTTTCCATGGGTGCCGATCACATGAAATATGTCATGCAAAACTGGCAAACAGTAAAAATCAACGGGCACATTGACAATTCCGGAACTTCGTATGATGGAACGTATAGCAACAAAGAAATTGTGTTGGCTGATAGTTTTCTGCTCTTCGAACATACAGACGGTCTGAACTACGAAAACATTGAGTTGCGTCGGTATGATGTGTTATTGCAAAAGAAATTCATTACGCTCTCTGTGAATGAAGGATTGGGATTTGGCGTGTTGATTCCCCGAACAAATACCACCTTACTGAATAATGCACGTTATGATGAATTTCATTTGGCAGGTTACGGAACAGGCATTGTAGGAGCAATCAATTTGACGTTATTCAAGTACTTCTTTATCCAATCCGAATGGAAAGGTGGTTTTATCAATATGCCGGACATTCGAACAACGATGCACATAGAAGATGGAGCCAAACAGCATTTCTTCTTTTCGCAATACAACATCGTATTTGGATGTAATTTTAGGATTGCTTCCAAAAAACAACCCAAATAAGCTTAGACTCATGGCAATTTATGCATTCAATGGTTTTATACCTGTTATCAAAGCGAGTAGTTTCGTTCACCCCCTCGCATCAGTGATTGGAAATGTTATCATCGGCGAAAATGTATACGTGGGTCCCGGTGCAGCCATACGTGGGGACTGGGGACAAATTGTCATTGAAGATGGTTGCAACGTCCAAGAAAATTGTACCATCCACATGTTTCCCGGAACAGTTACCACGTTAAAACAAGGAGCCCACATTGGACACGGAGCAATCATTCATGGAGGAACCATTGGTAAAAACTGTTTGATTGGCATGAACAGTGTAATCATGGACGAAGTTCTTATCGAAGATGAGTGTATTATTGGTGCTTTGTGCTTTGTTCCCGCAAAAATGCAACTTCCAAAACGCAGTTTGGTAGTCGGTAACCCTGCAAAGATCATCAAAGAAGTTTCCGATGAAATGCTTCACTGGAAAACACAAGGAACAGCCTTGTATCAAGCGTTACCCAAACAATGTCACGAAACACTCATTGCATGTGAGCCACTTCGAGAAATAGAGCCAAACAGACCCTCTCAAGAAAAGCTTTACGAAACCTGGGGGCAGATTAAAAAAGGCTTATAAGGTTGTTTTATAATTTCGTTTTATTAGCTAACTTAGAGTAAAACGAAATTATGACCCTACCTATTATTCACTGTGAAGTCTGTTTGAATTCCACTCATTTAACCATTTTTGCGTCGTTTGATTTCAATCGCTTAGTTTATCAAAAATTTAGTGAATTAACGCATAGTCATTGGAATCCCGAAAAGCGGCATTGGAAGGTAGAAGGATTTTCTAAATCAGAACTAAGTTTTGTGTTTAAAGACATAGCTCAGCTTGAATTCACGCATAACAACAGCCATCAAAAAGCGATGAATGAAGAATGGCAAAAAGTTAATCACCATATTGAAAATTTTCAACGTTTTTTAAGATCAAAGCGATACAGCGATCGGACTATCAAGACATATTGTGATGCATTGCATACTTTTTTAAAATTTATGAAGCATAAAAAAGTCGATGAAATAGACAATGAAGATATCATTCAATTTAATAACGATTATATTCTTGCTAAAAAGTTGTCATCAAGTTATCAAAATCAAGTTATAAATGCTATTAAACTCTTTTATCGGAATCGATTTTCAAAGAAAATTGAATTAGAAAATTTACATCGACCTAAGAGAGAAAAGAGATTACCGAATGTGTTGAGTAAAGCAGAAGTAAAAGCTATTTTAGAAGCACCTAAAAATCTGAAACATCGTGCGATGCTTAGTTTGATTTATGCCTGTGGATTACGTAGAAGTGAATTACTAAACTTAACATTGAAAGACATTTTATCTGATCGTAAACTGCTTTTCATACCTCAATCGAAAGGAAAAAAAGACCGTGTAGTGCCCATTAGTGAAAAAATCATTGATATGCTCAGAGAATACTACAAGACTTACAAACCCAAAACCTGGTTGTTTGAAGGACAATTTCCAAATACCCCTTATTCTGAGAAAAGCTTAGAAAATGTACTGAAACAAAGTTTATCCAAGACAAAAATCACCAAAAAAGTCAGTTTACATTGGTTTCGACACAGCTATGCGACCCA
>CAZGJF010000079.1:0-4830 GCA_964526595.1 uncultured Akkermansia sp.
AACCCGTTGGGCACACATTGCGAGTGTCATGCACAGCATACCAATTGTACAATTTACCATAGGGGTTTTCATAGATGCTGTCGTTGTTGTACCACGCCCAACCTTCAGATGTACTGGATTGGCCCTCAATGTTTGTAATGTCATCCCCATTGGCATACTTGGCTATGCGAAGGTTTTCGGCAAACCATTCTTGCCCATTGTCCAAAATAACGGTTGGGTAGGTATAGCCATTGAACGTTACACTGGAGAAGCCGCTTTCGTTATGTTTCACACTATCAATTTTGCTTAAAGGCACATAGAGCACTTTCCCATCGTTCTGATATATTGTCATCATCTTGACAGGTTGAGCAAAGCTCAATGAACTTAGCAGAACTGTCAATGCTATTATAAGATTTGTTTTCATTTTTTAGGATGTATTTTATTTTCTGTAAATCAAAAATAATGCATTTTTTAAATAGTTTGTCATAAAATTAATAATTACTTTTATTTGCTGCTTGATCATGAACTTTTTAGCAGGTATTTTTTAGTTTTTGATCTTTCCTTATTCTTACTCCAAAAGCGGAAATTGTGTAAAAACCCTTTTTTAGCGCCCTTATCTATCTTTTAAGTGGGTGTTTTATATATTGTGTGAAGGTGCATCAGGTTTTTCAAACGATTGAGCATAATGCAACCCTTACACAAAGCTGTTTGGTCCAAATAACGTTTTAAGGTGATTTTGGATTTTATTTTGATTACCCTCATGTCCAGAGACAATCCTATAGTGCAACGTCAGAAATTTTTAATTGAATAAAAAAAGCGGAAAACCAATCCATTTCGATCAATTTTCCGCTAGAGTGACCTCGGCTGGGCTTAGTTCAAACTTTTTAGAGGATTTGAAACTTTTTGTGAATACGAGTCTTATAGTAGTTTTCTGTAAACAGAAAAATTGTAGGAGTGTCTAAATAATTTATGACTATTTTCTAAAATAAATTTGGCAACCGATAGTCATTGTTTCATTTATTGTAACCACTTTACCCTGCAATAATTCATCAACAGCGAGTCGTATAAACTCATTTTTAACTTGTTTTGGATGCATACCATTATCGTCAATCGCTCCACTGTATTTGATTTCATAATGATTTTGATTTTTCCAAATCACAAATGCATGTGGCGTTTTTTTAGCCCCAAAAAGCTTAGCAATTGTGAGAAGGCAGCTAAAAATCAATACAGTCAATCAATCATAAAACGTTGAAATGAGCTTTGACCATTTATTTCTAATTCTAAAAAATATAAACCTTTCTTAAATCCTGAAACATTTATTGGACCAGTATAGGTTGTTGGGTGCAAAATGATATTTCCATAGCTATTAATAATCGTTAAGTTCATGCTTGACTCAGGGAGAGAGTTTATTTCAAAATCAATAAAATCATGGCTTGGATTTGGATGAATTATAAAAGATCCGTCTAATTGTGTTTTTTGATTTATTCCAGATGATTTATCAACCGTGTATCGAACGACTACTTCATTGTCAAGAATAACATTCGAACTCCAAATGAATTGTGCATCTTTTGATGGATTATCGAAGATATCTATGAAATTCATGTAGGCCGGCTTATTGTTAACGCCAATTGCTGCATTTGAGTATAAAGAAGCGTTAGGCCAAGATGAATCGTCAAAGCCCTCATTCATCCAACCTATAGGTTTGTTCCAATGTAGGCCGAAATAATTGCTACCATCTTGGGAATCAGTTATGCTACAATTCGAAGAAAGTCTTTGTGTTCCAATTTCAGTAGGACATGTCAAATCTTTAATTGGAGAGGTGTAAAAAGTTTGTGCCTTCCAATTAGTATCTGTTATTGCTATCGTATTATTGTTGGCATCTTTAAAAACAGCTACCATACCCCCATCACCAATATGGTGTAGACTTCCATTATTATTTTCTGTTCCGATACCTAGATTCTCTTCCCAATCAACTAGAAGCATAACAATCGTAAAAGGTCTGATAACTTTGAATCGGACAATGTTTGAATTAAACTGCGTATAAGGAACATTGTCTTTTCCAACAGGAACTCCATTGATATACATTTCAAAATAGTTGTCGGCAAAAACGAATGCTGTAATTACTTCCCCCAACGAATCAATCGTGACAATATTTGAATCTGTCAAGTCATTTAAAGCTTCAGCTGATGAAGCATGTGTTGCTCCGTTACATGAATTATATAGATCATCGGCAAAAGGAAAGGTGCTGTTGTTATAATTTACTGTCGCAGGTAAGGTCCAAACAGAATTATCAGAAGCATTGATAGTTCCAATTGAAGGTATTCGACCTCCTGAACACGTGTAAAGGTTTTGGACAGTTGTCATACCAATACCCTGTGTGACAGAACCTGTTCCAGTGTATTGAGCATTAAGAATACTAAATTTAAAAATGATTGAAACACAAAGAATATTTTTCATGATAGAAATGAATTTTTATTTTAAATCTTCAATATAAAGTGGTCTTTTCTTAAATTGGATTATCGTGCTAATTAATAACTATTTGGCTTAAAACTACAATGTAGTCTTTAGCAAATTTAAATATAAATCGATGAAAACACCAACTAACTTTTTATCCCTAATCGGTCTCGATTCAACTAGATGTATAAATATTTTTGAACTAATTTTTGAAATTTAAATTGTGGAATTTGATAAAAAAGGGGCTATCCTTTTGAGATAGCCCCTGGAAATAGATAGGATATTTGCACTAATTTTTTATCACACGCTGAGTATAATGATTATCATCGAATTCAACTTCTAATATGTAAACTCCTGTTGGGAGGTTACTGATGTCAATTGTTTTTTGAAATCCTTTATTTCCTTTAGGAACAGTCTTTTGAATTACTCGTTCTCCTAACAAATTGGTCATTTTAACAGTGTAAAAACTACTATTTTCACCTGTAAAATCTATGTTTATTTTTGAATTTGCCGGATTAGGGTAAACTTTTAACTTCGATTCTTGGAAATTTTCTTCAACCCCTAAACCGGAAGTATGTATAGTATTCGCGATGGAATCAATACATCCTGCATCATTTGTTGCAATTAAGGTTACTTGATAATCTCCGGCAAGTGAATCTATGTATGTATGAGTTGGATTTAAAACAGTACTATTAGTTCCATCTCCAAAATACCAACTGTAAGTTGTTGAACCAGATGATGTATTGGTAAAATTAATAGTATTCAATGTTGATTCAACCCATGTGAAACTAGCCATTGGATTTGCACTTACAACAACAGTGTCTGAGGCTTCAGAGAAACATCCATACTGCCCTGAAACTATTACAGTATATATCGTAGTAGCATTGGGTGTAACATAAACAGAATTTGTATCGCCAAAGTTTTCTGACCATGAGTAACTTAGGGGTACTGCACCACCTCCTCCACCAGAGACTGCGTTCACAGTTAAAATTGCACCACCACTACCACATATTAATGGATTTGAATTGTCAATTCCTTGAATAATTGGTCTTTTACCAACCGTAATAGTTTGACTAACAGTTTGAGAAGCACATCCAAAAGAATCGTAACCTGTCAATGAAATTGCAACATTATTCAGCGGAGCAATTGTAATTGTACTTAAAGAATTCGTAATTGGCCCTGCTGTCCATACAAAATTGTCGGCACCTGATGCTATCAGTGTTATTGAATCTCCCCTACAGATGGTGTCATTACCCAATAAATCTATTGAAACAATGGGAATTGGATTTGAACTCACTTGAACTAAGACTGTATCACTGTTAGCTGAATCACCTGAAGATAAACAGGTAACTGTATTGAAATAATACATCGTAGTTGTTATATTTCCAGTAGTATCATTTTGATTGGTACCGATTGGGGAATAATTTCCATTCAAATCAGAACTGGTAAACCATTGATATGTAACATCTGTTCCAATGCTAGCTCCAGAAAGAGTTAAAGTAGTACCTCCATTTCCTCCGCAAATAAGCGTGTCTCCTACAGATGCAAAACCTGCATCGGGCATACCAGAACAAGGAGCTGGATATTCTTGCCAACTGATATCATCTATTGAAATTCTTCTGTTCCCAAAAACTGTGCCCGTAAAAATGATGTAATTTGTAGCGGCATTGAATGTTAGTGGTAAATTATAGCTGTATTGGTACCAACCATTTGTCTCAAATGTATCTGGTAAATTAATCGCTCTATTTCTAGCAACTGAACCCAACAACGAAGCACCTACCAATGAAGAATCAGTATTCACATAAACGCTAAGACTATCCAAATTTGTAGGATTTAATGAATCTCTGTATATCCAAAAACTCACAATTGCGTCATTACTTCCTCTGTTTGAAAGATCAAACAAGGGAGTTCGAATCGATTCTGAACCACCAAGACCACCTTGAACTCTAAAGCGAGCTAATCCAGCACCTGAATGGGTAGTACCCACTAATCCCGGACCCAAGTTAGTTGCTCTTCCCCAATTTGGTGCTGCTCCCACCTCACCCCAACCACTAGGTAGAAACAAAGGATTGTCAAAACTTTCATTTTGAGTAATTTGTGTATTTGATTTGAATGCCACTAGGACTAATAAAATCAATAGATAAGTACTTTTTCTCATTTTATTATTTTTTAAATTATTTTACTAAAGTAATATTTTTATTTTATAATAATCAACCGCTTGTAGTGGTTGATTATTTTTGTAATTTGAGTGACTAGATTATTTTAGTTCTTATGAAACAACTTATCATCTTTTTATTTTCTTTTATACTCTTTTTGCAAATGAGAGCACAATCACTTTATTTTCCACCATTAATGGAAAACGTATGGGATACTATTGCCCCTCAATCATTGAATTAT
>CAZGJF010000080.1:0-4521 GCA_964526595.1 uncultured Akkermansia sp.
AAACATAATTTCAGGAGCTGTGACTAAGTCATTAGTTGGATAGTAATATTTGATGTCTTTATTTCCGGGGTCTGTTAATCCGTCAAATACTGAAATTGGCCATAACCAACTTGAAAACCAAGTATCCAAGACATCTTCATCTTGTTTAAGTTCATCGGCGCTTATATTTTTCCCTGTTTTTTTGGTGGAGAGGATGATTGCTTCATTTAGTGTTTTTGCAACAACATAATCATTTGAACCGCTTCCATAGTACCATGCAGGTATTTGATGCCCCCACCATAATTGTCTGGAAATACACCAATCCTTCACATTTTCCATCCAGTGCCTGTAAGTATTCTTAAACTTTTCAGGATGAAACTTTATATTGCCGTTCATAACATTTTCTAATGCAGGCTTGGAAAGCTCCTGCATATCAACAAACCATTGGAGAGATAGTCTAGGTTCTATTACAGCATTTGTACGTTCAGAGTAACCCACTTTATTGATATGATCTTCTGTTTTAACAAGATAACCTTTATCATACAATTCTTTTTCAATAGATTTCCGAACATCAAATCGATCAACCCCTTCGTAATGTAACCCAAAATGATTGAGTGTTCCGTTAGCATTGAAAATATCGATTGTTTCAAGATTGTATTTTTTCCCCAATTCGTAATCATTTGTATCATGAGCCGGGGTAACTTTTAAACAGCCTGTCCCAAATTCTATATCAACATATTCGTCTAGAATGATTGGAATCGTTCTGTTTGCAATTGGTACGATGGCTTGCTTGCCATGTAAGTGTTTAAAGCGATTATCGTTGGGGTTAATGCAAATAGCAGAATCTCCTAAAATAGTTTCCGGTCGTGTTGTGGCAATAGTCAGCCATTCATCATCACTACCCACGATTTTATATCGAACGTAAAATAGTTTTGAATTAACTTCTTTGTGAATCACTTCCTCATCTGATAAGGCTGTAAGAGCCTCCGGATCCCAATTGACCATACGAACTCCTCGATATATCTTGCCTTTCTTGTATAAGTCAATAAATACGTCAATAACTGAATCCGAGTATGATGGGTCCATCGTAAATTGCGTACGTTCCCAGTCGCAAGAAGCACCTAGTTTTTTCAGCTGATCTAAAATAATTCCTCCGTGTTTTTCTTTCCATTCAAAGGCATGACTCAGGAATTCTTCACGAGTTAAATCAGATTTTTTAATTCCTTCATTTCTAAGTTTTTGAACCACTTTTGCTTCAGTAGCAATTGAAGCATGATCTGTACCCGGAACCCAACAGGCATTCTTTCCCAACATCCGAGCTCGACGAACCAACACATCTTGAATCGTATTGTTTAACATGTGTCCCATGTGCAATACACCAGTAACATTTGGTGGTGGTATGACAACTGTATATGCTTCGCGACTATCAGGTTCAGAGTGGAAATACCCTTTCTTTAACCAATGATTATACCAATTTGATTCAGCTTTTTTAGGATCGTATGTTTTTGGTGTCCCCATGAATTGAATTATTAATTAAAGCAAAGATAACACACACATCCATGCTGAAAACAGACTTTTTTTATTTCTTCTGTTATTAGTTGACAGATATCAACTTCATAAATTATCAGGCAATGAACATTTATTTCTAAATTTGCCACAATTTGTAATATTTGTACCCAAAACAGTCAACATAAAATGAGGTTACTTTTTTTTCTTTCAATTCTAATATCTGCATTTTCGGTAGCTCAAGATCCTAAATCTCAAGGGGTTCTTGATAAACTTTCCTCTAAAATGAAATCTCAAAAAACATTTTATGTAGAGTTTTCTGCGACCATCAAAAACAATGCAACAGGCAGAAGTGACAGTGACAATGGCAAAGGATGGGTTAAAGGGGATAAATTTTATGCTTCTTACGGAGAAAATACCATTATTTCCAATGGCATTAAAACATGGACGGTTGTTAAAGATGAAAAATCGGTTTATGAATCTGATGCAGATGACAAAGACGAGGAATCGATGAATCCTAAAAAGTTAATGACCATTTGGGAGACCGGATTTAAAAATAAATATGAAAAAGAGGATCGGTTGAATGACGAAATTGTTCATGTAATCAATTTATATCCTAAAAATCCTGCAAAAGTTGAATATCATACAATTGTCTTGTATATTTCAAAAATTGATAATGAATTGAATAAGGCCGTCATGAAAGCAAAAGATGGTACCGTTATGTCATATACGCTAACAAAATTTCAGTCTAATCCACCAATTGATGACTCAAAGTTTGTTTTTGATATCAAAAAATATCCCGGATATGCCCTTATTAAAGATTAAATTTTAATCTTTAAATCTATTATTTTTAATATGCCAATATTTCTTTAATAGTTTCCATCAGCCTTTCCCTTGGAAGAAATTGGTTTTCAAGAGAAACAGCAAATGGAACAGGTGTATCAATGGCTGCTACTCGCTTTACCGGTGCGTCAAGTTCTTTAAAGCAATGTTCGTTTATTAAGGCAACTAACTCGCCTCCAATTCCTCCGGTAAGACAATCTTCTTGAAGTACGATTACTTTTCCTGTTTTTTTAACAGCCTTGAATATCGCTTCTTTATCAAGTGGGAGTAATGTTCTAAGATCAACAATTTCAATGCTTATATCCGGAAATAAATTTATTGCTTCTTGAGACCAATGAACGCCAAGTCCGTAAGTAATAATCGTCAAATCGTTTCCTTCAGAAACAGTGCGTGCTTTTCCGATTTCAACGGTGTAGTAATCTGTTGGGATTTCCTCTTTAAGACTTCTGTACAAGTATTTATGTTCAAAAATCATGACAGGATTTGGATCCTCAATAGCAGCATTCATTAATCCTTTGGCATCATAAGGTGTGGAAGGGTAAACAATTTTTAAACCCGGTGTATGAAAAAACCATGCCTCGTTACTTTGAGAATGAAATGGTCCTGCAGCCGTACCGGCACCCGTTGGCATTCGAATCACAACGTCTGCATTTTGAGACCATCTCCAGTGAATTTTTGCTAAATTGTTAATGATTTGATTGAATCCACATGTCACAAAATCGGCAAATTGCATTTCAACAATTGCTTTCATCCCGGCGATCGATAACCCCAGTCCGGCACCTACAATGGCAGACTCACAAATCGGAGTGTTTCGTACACGTTCTTTTCCAAATCTTTCAACAAACCCTTCTGTGACTTTAAATGCACCCCCATATTCTGCAATATCCTGCCCCATAATAACCAATTCAGGGTATTTTTCCATGGATTGAATCAATCCTTCTTGAATAGCATCGATAAACCGCTTTTCATGTTTTGCAGTATTTGGCGGGATTACAAGTTGATTGAACGGAGCATAAATATCTGCTAGTTCGTTTTCAACTGAAGGAATTATCGGAGCTTCGTTATTGGCTTGATCAAATGCATTTTGTATTTCAAGTTTTAATTCTGCTTTAACTGAAAGTTCAACGTCCTCTGTCAGAACATTGATTTCCTTCAAATACAACTCGTAATTCATGACCGGATCTTGCTTAGACCATTCGTCCTGAAGTCCTTCCGGATAATATTTCGTTCCTGAAGCTTCTTCGTGCCCTCTCATTCGGAAAGTCATCAGTTCCAGTATAAAAGGTCTTGGATTTTCACGAATCGTATCGTTAATTTTTCTGACAGTTCGAATTACATCCAGTACATTGTTTCCATTGACCTGTATTGCTTCAATACCATAACCAATCCCTTTATCAATGAATTGTTTGCATCTGAATTGTTCTGAAGAAGGAGTCGAAAGTCCCCAACAGTTGTTCTCAATGGCAAAAATGACAGGTAAATCCCATACAGCAGCAACATTGATTGATTCGTGGAAGTCTCCTTCTGAAGCCCCCCCATCTCCGGTAAATACAATGGTCGATTTTTTTTCCTTTTTTAATTTTGCTGCAAGTGCGATACCGTCTGCGATTCCCATTTGTGGTCCCAGATGTGAAATCATTCCAATAACTTTATATTCCTGTGTTCCGAAGTGAAAGGATCGGTCACGTCCTTTAGTGAATCCTGACATTTTCCCTTGGAATTGTGCAAATAAACGATTTAGGGGAATATCTCGAGTTGTGAAGACACCCAGATTACGATGCATTGGTAAAATGTATTCATCTCGGTTCATGGCATAGGCACAACCGACAGAAACTCCTTCTTGTCCCCATCCTGAAAACCACTTGCTAATTTTTCCCTGACGAAGCAGAATCAGCATTTTTTCCTCAATCAAACGAGGGGTCAGAAGATTTTTGTAGATTTCTAATAATTCGCTATTTTCAAATCCAGCACGATCATATTCAATGTATCTTTTTTTTAGAGCTTCCATTTTTCGTTCATTTGACATACAAAACTAATTCAATTTGTTTGTTAGAGATTAAATCAACAAAAAAGGCTAATCAATGATCAGCCCTTTTTATTGATTTTGTAAAGAATGATATTACACCAATCCTTGATCTATCATGGAATCAGCAACTTTAACAAATCCGGCTATGTTTGCACCTTTAACATAAT
>CAZGJF010000081.1:0-4396 GCA_964526595.1 uncultured Akkermansia sp.
TTAGTTGAAATGCACATCACCTAGAAATCGACAAAAGATTCGACCAAATCAACACTCAAATGGGTTCATATTACCATAAGTAACGCAAAGCGCAATCTTTTAGGAGTTTATCATATGATCAAAGGGAAATACCTGCAAGCATATCTGGATGAGTTCTGCTATAAACTCAACAGACGATTCTTCGGTAAACGACTATTTGATAGACTTGTAATTGCTACTATCGGTAATTAGTGGTAAAATTGTGGAGAATCAAAATACGTATTATTAATTGTTAAAATAAGTTGAGGTTGAGGATGAGTCAATTTCCTGATTTTATTGAATGACTCAGCAATTCCATACAGATAAGATTCCAAACTAAAATCATAGGCGTCTGATGAAGCGTATT
The DNA here is from genome assembly GCA_964526595.1 of uncultured Akkermansia sp. Classification (GTDB taxonomy): domain Bacteria; phylum Bacteroidota; class Bacteroidia; order Flavobacteriales_D; family Crocinitomicaceae; genus M0103. The sequence continues at coordinate 386 of CAZGJF010000081.1, forward strand.
GAAAAATGACTTTCCCCTGCTCTAAATGCGTCAAAGCATCAAATGAAATATCGAAATGTTTACATAATTTTTTTGTTTCCTGAATCGTAAGACTCGTTTCTCCACGATATCTACGATACACTGCATCTGGACTTATGTGCAAAATTTTAGATAATGCATTCCCAAGTGAGGATACTCCAATTAATTTCGTTCGGATGATTTTAAAAAGTTCCGATTGAATATCCTGCTGTTTCATTGTAGTAATGATATGATGTTGAGAACTAATTTACATTTAAACTTGACAAGGTTTTTTTCTGAAAAAAAGCGGAAAATCCAATTGGAAATTCCGCTTTAACTAACGAATTAAGTAAGTCTTATTTTTTAATGAATTTTTTAGAAATGATCTGTTCGTTTGAGTAGATATTTAAGAAGTAAATTCCGGCTTCCAATACGGATACATCAATACTATCATCTTCAAGAACTCCATTTTTGACCTCTTGACCAAGGTAATTCATAACGTGATATGAAACATTTTGATCCGAAGTTTTAATATGTAAATTATTTTCAACCGGATTTGGGAAAATAGCAACATCAAACTCACTTGAATTACTTAACGTATTCATTGTAAATCCTTGTGCACTCATTGTATCTAATCCATTACTTGTCAAAGCAATAGTAACAGTATAATCTTCAACTTGACCATAAGTAAACGTTTCACAGGCGGTAGGTATCGCATTGTTTTTCATAGATACACGCATTCTAGTTGCTCCCAAAGTAGCTGTTGCAGGAATAGTAATTGTACCGCTTACGGAAGCAGTATTTGTGGGTGCTTTCGTTAAAACAGTTTCCCCTGCATCTGAAAATAATCCATTACCATTAAAATCAATGAATACAGCATACCCTTCTTTATATTTAGTAGTGGCCCATGCTGGTTGAATTGTAATTGCATAAGATGTTCCAGGTACAGCGTAAGTCGAAATATTGGTGAAATTTTCATATCCGCTAGCCCCTGTAGATGTGTTGTTTATGGTTCCAAATGTTACTTTACTGATTTTTTCACGCGTAGCGTTTGTTGCTGTAGAATTGCAATAAACAACTGGAGTTAGTGTTGTAACAGACACAACATTACTCGCCACAGATGAATTTCCTGCAGCATCTTTTGCTATTACGTAATAGGTGTATGTCGTAGATGCTGTCAATCCTGAAGATGTGTAGGTTGTTGCACTTGTTGAACCCAAAAGTGTTGTTCCCATATAAACATCATAAGCAACAATGCCAACATTATCTGTAGCACCCGACCATGACAAAACGGTAGCTGATGTAGTTGTACCTGAAGCACTCAGAACTGGTGCAGTTGGAGCTAGTGTATCCGGTGCAGGTGTTAACGTTGTAATAATTGCTGTGTTACTTACTGACGATAAATTTCCTGCCGCGTCTTTCGCTTTTACAGTAAATGAGTATGTTGTTGAAGCAAGCAAACCACTTACAGCAAACGAAGTACTTGACGTTGAACCTATTTGCGTACTTCCTTGATAAACAAGATATGAGGTTACACCAACGTTATCTGTTGAAGCAGACCAAGATAAGTTTGTCGAATTTTCTGTAGTTCCTGAAGCTATTAAGTTTGTAGGAGCTGTCGGTGCGATATTGTCAGTTGGTCCGGAATAAGCAGTACCAAGACCTACCGCATAAAATGCATTTGTAGTAGCAATTACCTCTGCTGAATTAGCGCCATACAAATCTGTTGCTGCTTGAATACCGTATGTTCTAGCATTAGCGTAAGTAGAATTTGAAGTAAGGTAAACACTTTCTGTTCTGAATGCAATTTTTGCTGCTTTATCTATACCTATGCCCGTTACACTAAATGAATTACCCAAGTCATTGGTTCCTGATTTACCGACGGTTAGTATATAAAACCAATGGTTCAATACCCCACTGTTGGTATGAACACCACAATAATCGTTTGTAGATGTCGGAGTACAATTAACGGTTTTCCAATAAGTTCCTCCATAGGTGTCAGGTTGAGCTTCAACGTTTGGATTACTCATAGAACGTAGCGAAACATGTCCTGTTCTTCGTTCTATATCCTCACCTATTAACCATGTTTGTTTATTAGGCGCAGCATAGTATTCCACACATGCTCCCCAGATATCAGAAAATCCTTCATTCATTGCGCCGGATTCTTTTTGATAAGCCAAGTTCGATGTATTGGTACAAACAGCATGACCGATTTCATGTGCTGCAACATCCACCGAAGTTAGGATATCAAAATAAACATCACTTCCATCTCCATAAGTCATGACACTTCCGTTCCAAAATGCATTGTCATAAGCAGTACTATAGTGAACGTAACTTTTAATCGCTGCACCGGCATTATTGTAACTGTTTCTTCCGTGAACTGTAGCCCAATAATCATAGGTTTTCTCAGCTCCCCAATGCGCATCTAAAGCACCGTTATCTTTGTTGGTATTGTTAAATTCAGCTGCAGTCCAGTTATTATCAACGTCTGTAAAATTTACCGCTGCAGAGTAATTTGTACCTTTTTTCAAGTTATAAGTCATGATTCCTGCGCCTCTTGTTGCATCAGACAAAATATAGGAAGATCCACTTAAACTTGTTTGAATAGCTTGGTTACCACTGTAACGCGTATCAGCACCGGTAGCCAAAATTGTTGGTGGAGGAGTGTTTGAAATAAGTTTCTCCGCATGATCTGAATGTCCACCGTTTGAATATTCCCCCAAATGCTTGATTGTAGCATTATAAAACAAAATTGAACCGGTTACCGCATCAACATAAATATCTCCTCTGCTTATCGGATTAGTAGCATACATATCAAATTTGTACGCTAATTTCAAGGTTGCTTTCGAGTTAACATCTGATTCATCCGTCACAGGCAATAATACTAACTCACCTTCGGGTTTTACATAATTGAATAACGCTGCCTCTTTAGGGTTTTCCCATAGATATTCTTTTGCGCCTATTTGGAGTATGGCAAGATCAAATGCTTGCGTTTTTGTAAGCTGAGAAATAGTATTTACTCCCTTCAATGGATAGATCTCACCATTCATTGAAAGCACTCTCCCCTCTTTTGAATGAACATTGTATGTAGTAAATTCAACTTTTACACCTTTATGAAGCAATTGAAATCGTTCGTGTGTTATTCCTAGGTCATCTGTTTCAGAAGAAATCTTAAGCATTTCTGATTCAGCATTCAACCCTAACTGCTCTCTAAACAACGTAACATAATCCGATGATTTGTAATCACTTTTGTCGTTGAACATAATTAACGTTACATTTCCTTTTTCATCGATAATTTTTTGTTTTACGTTCTTATCTCCTTCTTGAGAGAACACATTCATAGAAACCAATGAAATCATTAGTAAAAATCGAGGCATCGTTACAAAATGTTTAATCATATTTTAGCTATTTTAATTTGTTACACAAAGATACGCATTTTAGTTAAAATTTGAACAGACATCATTCAAATCAATCATACTATTTATTTGCAATAAAAAACGTGAGTTACGGGATAAGCAGCTTCAATAAACATATGTTAAATAACTAACAAAAGACAAAAGTATTTTTTGTAAATTTTAGCATTGTCACAAATTTTAACAGCTGAGTTCAACACATAAGTGCAATTTTAAGAAACCAATGACAAAATGCTTTTGATGGCATTTTGCCATTTTTTCCACACTAGCATGATATCCTGATTTTATCAGTCCAATTTTACAGCCAATACTGATTCTGAATACTAATAGGTAAGTCCCGTCATTCTTAGCTCTACGCTTGTCTAGGGTTAACCTTAAAGTTGCCATAATTGTAATTTATTATGGCTTCACTGACATAAAAATTTGCAAGTTTTTTGCATAGTTTTGATACAAATTCACCCCAAAAAGCATCATTTTGGGCAATTTCTTCAAAAATCAAAAAGGCATAAAAAAACCCAGTAACACGTTGGTATTACTGGGCTTCTGAAGTGATCCCGTTTGGATTCGAACCAAAGACCTACTGCTTAGAAGGCAGTTGCTC
>CAZGJF010000082.1:0-4265 GCA_964526595.1 uncultured Akkermansia sp.
TCAATTCAATATTGTGAATTACTGTACCCAATGGAATACTACTTAGATATAATGCGTTTCCTACATTCGGTGCTGCTGTTTTTCCTGCGACAACAGTATCACCAACCTTTAATCCATTTGGCGCGATAATATATCGCTTCTCACCATCTGCGTAATACAACAAAGCAATGTGCGCTGTTCTATTAGGATCATACTCAATTGACTTAACTGTAGCCGGCACATCGTGCTTGTCTCTCTTAAAATCAACGATACGGTATTTTTGCTTGTGACCTCCACCTATGTAACGCATGGTCATTCTACCGTCATTATTACGACCTCCAGATTTCTTCTTACTGGCAACAAGACTCTTTTCAGGTGTACTTGATGTGATTTCAGAATAATCACTGTTGATCTTATGTCTCTGCCCTGGAGTGATAGGCTTAAATTTCTTAAGACTCATTAGTCAACTGCTTAAAAATTATTAAATAATTCAATCGTTTCTCCATCTGCAACTGTTACAACAGCTTTCTTCCACTGCTTGCTAGGTTGCTCAACGATACCTTTGTTAGTATACTTAACAGAGGATTTACCGCCGCCATAATTCATTGTACGAACATCAGTTACACCAACACCATACATTTTCTCGACCGCTTTCTTAATTTCCAATTTATTGGCCATTCTGTCAACAGCAAAAGTGAAGCGATTCAATTTTTCACTCGTAGCTGTAGCTTTTTCGGTTATAATTGGCTTTTTGATAATTGTTCTCATCATCAATTAGTTTAAAATCTTTTCGATTACATCAATTGAGCTCTCTGCCAATACCACTTTTCGTGCATTCAATACATCAAAAGTATTCACAGAATCTGCTGTTACGACTTTAACTCTTCCAAGGTTGCGTGAAGATAAATAAACGTTATCGTTTTTTTCTCCCAATATCATTAGAACCTTTTCATTTTCAAGATTTAATGCTACCAACAAAGATTTAAAATCTTTTGTCTTCGCCTGATCAAACTTCAAATCTTCCAGAACCAAGATGGACTCATTTTTAGCTTTATATGAGAAGGCAGACTTTCTAGCCAATCTTTTCAACTTGATATTTAATTTGAAATGGTAGTTTCTCGGTCTTGGCCCAAAGATACGGCCTCCACCAACTCGTGTACCCGATTTGATATTTCCTGCGCGCGCACCACCGGTACCTTTTTGCTTTTTAATTTTTTTAGTTGATCCTGCGATTTCTGCTCTTTCCTTAGCCTTGTGTGTCCCCTGACGTCTGTTAGCCAAATGTTGTTTTACATCCAAGTAAATTGCATGATCGTTTGGCTCAATTCCAAACACTGAATCTGAAAGCGATATCTTTTTAGATGTAGCTTTTCCCGCTGCGTCAAATACTTTTACTTCCATTACTTCACAATTGTTACGGTTGAACCTTTAGAACCGGGAATCGATCCTTTTACTACCATTAAATTCTTATCTGAAAAAACCTTCAGTACCTCAAGATTTTCCATAACAACACGTTTGTTACCCATTTGACCTGCCATGCGCATACCTTTGAATACACGTGCAGGATAGGAACATGCTCCAATCGAACCGGGAGCACGTAAACGATTGTGCTGACCGTGTGTTGATTGTCCGACACCCCCGAAGCCGTGTCTTCTGACTACCCCCTGAAATCCCTTTCCTTTGGAAGTTCCAACAACACTAACGTATTCACCTTCTTCAAATAGTGTTACGTTGATTGAGTCACCGAGATTTACGTTTTCGAAACCTTTAAATTCAACCAACTTTGCTTTTGGCGTTGAGTTTGCTTTTTTAAAGTGTCCTTTCAATGCGTTTGGAGTGTTTTTTTCTTTTCGTTCCCCAAAACCCAATTGAGTAGCTTCGTAACCATCTCTGTCTTGTGTCTTTAACTGAGTTACAACACAAGGACCTGCTTCTATCACTGTGCATGGTATCGATTTACCCTCGGCACTGTAGATGCTAGTCATTCCGATTTTTCTACCAATAATCCCTGGCATATTGTTATCAATTAATTATTAAACTTTTATTTCAACATCAACCCCACTTGGCAATTCCAAACGCATCAATGCATCAACGGTTTTTGATGACGAGCTGTAGATGTCCATCAATCGCTTATAAGAGCATAATTCAAACTGCTCACGTGCTTTTTTATTAACGTGCGGCGACTTCAATACCGTATAAATCCGCTTGTGAGTAGGCAATGGAATTGGACCACTTACGATTGCACCTGTAGATTTAACAGTTTTTACTATTTTCTCAGCCGATTTATCAACTAAATTGTGATCATACGACTTTAATTTGATTCTAATTTTCTGACTCATTGTATATATCTTTAAGCTGAAACTTTACCACTTGCTTTTGCGACTACCTCATCAGCGATATTTTTAGGAGCCTCTGCGTAATGAGAAAACTCCATCGATGAATTAGCTCGTCCGGATGAGAGAGTACGTAATTGTGTCACATAACCAAACATTTCAGAAAGCGGAACATCGGCCTTAACAACCTTAGATCCTGCACGATCATCCATGCCTCTAATAACCCCACGTCGACGATTCAAGTCTCCTACGATATCACCCATATTTTCTTCCGGAGTTACTACTTCAATCTTCATAATTGGTTCTAACAAAATTGGACGACAATTCTTCAATGCAGAACGGTAAGCCATTGTAGCACACAATTCGAAGGAAAGCGAATCAGAGTCAACTGCGTGGAATGAACCATCAACCAACTCAATTTTCATTGCTTCAATTTGGTAACCTGCTAACACACCATTCTTCATCGATTCCTTGAAACCTTTTTCTACGGAAGGAATGTATTCACGTGGAATATTACCACCTTTAATACTGTTTATGAACTCCAATCCTGTTTTCGTTTCGTCATCTTGTGGAGAGATTTTAACTACAATATCAGCGAATTTCCCACGACCACCTGTTTGTTTTTTGTAAACCTCCCTGTGATCAACTGAAGATGTGATATTTTCTCGGTAGGAAACCTGAGGAGCTCCTTGATTTACTTCAACCTTAAATTCACGCTTCAATCGATCTACAATAATTTCGAGGTGTAATTCACCCATTCCCGAAATAATCGTCTGACCGGTTTCTTCATCAGTATTAACACGGAATGTTGGATCTTCTTCCGCAAGCTTTGACAATCCTACACCCAATTTATCTTGATCTGCCTGAGTTTTAGGTTCAATAGCAATCCCGATAACAGGTTCAGGAAATTTCATAGATTCCAAAATAATTGGAGCATTTTCAGCACACAATGTGTCACCCGTCCGAATATCTTTAAACCCGACTAATGCACCGATATCACCTGCTCCAAGTTCATCAATCTGATTTTGCTTGTTAGCATGCATTTGGAAAATTCTTGAAATACGTTCTTTGTTTCCAGTTCGTGTATTCAATACATAAGAACCGGCAGGTAATTTTCCTGAATAAGCACGCGTAAAACATAGACGACCAACAAATGGGTCTGTTGCAATTTTGAAAGCTAACCCTGCAAATGGCTCGCTGTAAGATGGTTGACGAGATATTTCCTCATCTGTTTTAGGATCAGTTCCTTTAATTGCTTCAATATCCAATGGTGAGGGAAGAATTTCCATAACCATATCCAACATTGCTTGAACACCTTTATTTTTGAACGAAGATCCACACATCATAGGAACAACTTTACCAGAAATAGTCGCTTCTCGAAGTGCGTTCAAAATTTCGCGCTCTGTCAGTGAATTTTCATCTTCAAAGAATTTCTCCATCAAAGTCTCATCAAATTCAGCAACAGCTTCTAATAGTTCACTTCTAAGCTGTCTAGCATCGTCAATAATATCAGCAGGTATTTCAACTTCTTTGAAGGTCATACCCATATCACTGTCATTCCAAACGATACCTCTCCAATTGATCAAGTCAACAACACCTTTAAAATTATCTTCCTCTCCAATGTTAATTTGAAGTGGGAGCGCATGACTACCCAACATTTCTTTAACTTGCTTACAAACAGCTAAGAAATCAGCGCCCTGACGATCCATTTTATTCACAAAACCAATTCGAGGCACATTGTAATTATTTGCTAATCGCCAGTTAGTTTCCGATTGAGGCTCTACACCGTCAACTGCAGAAAATAAAAATACCAAGCCATCCAATACACGCAACGAACGATTCACTTCTACTGTGAAATCAACGTGTCCCGGAGTATCAATGATATTAATATGGTATTTCTGTCCGCGGTAATTCCAACTGACGGTTGTCGCAGCAGAGGTGATGGTAATGCCT
>CAZGJF010000083.1:0-3698 GCA_964526595.1 uncultured Akkermansia sp.
TAAAGACCATCATTCAACATGATGGTATCTCCTGATAATGAATTGTCAATTGCATACTGAATAGACCTGAATGGAAGTCCAGCAGAGCCATTGTTCAAAGATTTTCCAGATGTATCAACTGCCCAAATATTTGTAGGAGTTGCAAATGCAGCTTTTGAGAGAATGCTGCTTGCGCCAACACTATCTACTACACTGACTGCATAAAAATATTTAGTGTTTACAGTTACTGTTTTATCAACAAAAAATGTTGTATCAACTGCACTTGCAATTTTATCAAGACTGCTCGATGAAACTCCACGATAGACATTGTATTTTCTCTTTACGCTAGAAGTGTCTTTCCATCTTATGGCAACATTTCTTGGTCCAGCAAATGCCACAACTGTGTCAACACCTGTTGGAGGAACGTTTGGACGAACTGAAAGCTCATTGGACAACCCACTGTATATTTTTGTGGTAGTTCCGCTGAATGCTCTGATGCGGTAAAAATACTTTGTCAAATTAACCTTTGCGGTATCGGTTACATTCAAACTATCAGCAGCATTGATAGTAAAGACTGCTCCACTATTCGTGTTTGAAGGTATAGAAGATGTTGATCTGAAAACCTCATAACCGGAGATAGTTCCATTTACAGGCTTTCTCCATTTAACAGAAACTGATTTATCGCCGCCATCCAATGATACCAAGACTGGGGATGGGAATGAAAATGAAGACTCTACAGCTCCAATGTCAGTATTCTTTCCAGAAACACTTGGCCTGGTAGATCCATAAATATCTTTTGAAGAAACATTCTGTGAATTACTCGTTCCAAATTTATTGGTACCGCTATTGATCAAAGGACTAGATGGGTCCAAGGTCAGGAGTACCGTGTCTGAAAATACTGGATCGGCTGCAATTAAATTATTTGCAAATTCAGCGTCAAGTAGAGAAATATACTTATCGGTTTTAGGATCTTTTGTGAAGAAGTTATTCTTTAAAATAAACTTACCTCTAGAATTCTGAGAATAAATATCTGCATTAACGATATCACCAACATCATTCCTGAAGAAAATATTATTTGTAATGAACGTTTTTGCATCTGAACCGCCACCATTATTACCTAATTTGATACCCGGTACATTGTTTCCAAAGAATGTATTGTTTGTATAAAACAAAGAATCATTTGTATAAAAATTCATCAATGCCAGCTGATTCTTATCACTGTAAGTTTTGCCATTCTTCATGAAAATGTTATCAGAGATTACAGTCTTACCATTACCCCAGCCAGTGAAGAGGTAGTGATTGATCCAGCAACAATTGGGTCTTGTATAATCAGTATTGTTGTAACGGAATATATTGTTTGTTATTGAATTACCCTGTCCATTTATTTCAAAACGGCCATAGTTGTATTCAAAAATTGAACCTGAGATTATGGTGCTATCCCCGAATCTTGCATATACAACATCTTGGTTTGGATCTCTATTATCAGTTTGAGTGATAGCCGCAGGACCATTGTAGCTGAACCAACAATTATCAAACGTCTGTGTGAACTGCCAGAATCCATCTATGTTAAACAATTGTTTGCCTAATCCGGCTGCATTTTTAAAGTGCAATCCAACAAACCTGGTTCTAACCCACTGACCATTGCTCTGGTTATTGCTGTAAGTCATCATATTGCCCGTAATGCCCGCAGCGCTTAATATTGTCAATCTTCGGGCGGCAGTATCTGCATTATCTAGTAAATATTTGGAACCAAATATCACACCAGGCACAACCTTAAACTTCTCGTTATAGGTACCTGGCAATGCAATGATTGTGTCGCCTTTGATAGCCTGAGAAAATGTATATACGAGCGTTTTGTAAGGACTTGCAGCAGTTCCAGCATTGTTATCATTACCATTTACAACATCAACATAAAATTTAGTTGCAGTTGCAGCTGAAGTTGTGAATGATTTATTTGCACTTGTATCAGATACTACACCGTTGATGTCTCTATTCACTAGGTAATAATAATACTTGGTCTCTGGTGATGTTGTTTTGTCTGTGTAAGTATCTGATGTATCTCTGATAGATGCAAGTAAAGTAGCTTCTGCGATGCTTGGTCCACGATATATATCAATATATGGTGTTGTACTTGTTGAGGTGCCTACCCTATTTGCTGATGTCCATGTGATGGATACATAAGATCTAGGAACTGATGCCAGTGAAACACTAGTAGGGATACTAACGGTGCTCTGAGTTGATGGGGTAGTAACAGACAAAGCAGAACTGGCCGTTGATTTCAATTTATTAGCATATAATGCTTTAACTACGTAATAATATCTAGTGTTATTTGCCAGTGCATTTGTATCAACAAAAGTTGCTTGATCAGCCTTGTTATATTTAATTGTATCAATTGGAGTTCCTAAGATTGTTGCAGTATCGCTCGCAGTATTTCTATAAATTATAATAGAATCAATTGCGGGAAAGTTCACAACTTGATAATTGACTTTTATTGCTTTTTTACTGCTGATGATGGCATTCTGCAAAGACACTAAAGAAGGTAAAGGCGCAAACAAGCTTGTCTCCATAGCACCAATATCAACATTGGTTCCTGCCGGATTAGGTCTAACGTTCCCATAAAAATCTTTTGTCGGAACAATGCTCGATGACTTACCACCTCCGTGACCTAGACTATTTTCAGTTAAAGTAAAATTTAAGTTTGCAGTGTCAACAAAAGTCACAGATGCAATGATCGAATCAGCATGATCCCACGTAAATGTATTTCTGAATCCTGTTTGATTGCCAGTATTGATTGCCTCCGCCAGAATATTGTTTCTTAATTCATAAACGCGAGGTCTGTCGCCCCCCCATCTGAATTCAGAATTATTGGACTCTGTGGCAAGCTTATAATTATTATCGATGATATTATTATACCAGCGTGATATTACATTTTCTCTTCCATTATCCCCTTCCCAAGATCTAAATGTTGCTGTACGGGTATTGTTTTTATAAATGACGTTATTTAAAAAATCAAGCGTGTCGGTGATATTATGGCCCCCATAATTAAATAGGTTGTCACCACTGTTATTATAGAAAATAGAGTTTACAACTTTTCCTTTAGTATCTGCATTATATGCAACTACTGCTCCCCATCCTGGCCAGATTGCAGCCTGGTAGTCGATGTTCGTTTGCGCTACTGCCCTGTTTCTGTAGAAAATCGAGTTTTCGATATTGCTGTAAGAATTTGCAGCTCCTGCATTGTTCAAACCATAACCCTGAAAGTATATGATAGCTCCACCCAAATTATTATGAACCCTTATATTCCTCAACCTGGTCGCTTGAAAGTAGAAAGGAATGGTTTGAAGAGACCCAGAGTTTCTGAAAATACAATCAGATACCAACCCTCCACGTGCATCCATGGCCCATTTTGCTGCGCTGTCGATAGTAAAGCCTATGAATTTAAAGGCTACTGTATCCCAAGAATTGGTATAAAATCCAGCTAAAACATCATTTTTGCTGTTTTGGGTAACTCCGCTACCGGAAATGATTGTTTTACGAATATGAGATGTATCCCCATCCAAAAGGAACAAGGATCCCATTACAATCTTCTCTTTACCCCCTGTGATGGCAAATTTTTCCTTGAAAGTTCCTTCGAGAACGATGATAGAGTCTCTGCTCACAGCAGCATCCACTGCCGCCTTGATGGTTGCAGTTGTGTCAGTGCTGGAACCAGAGTAACC
>CAZGJF010000084.1:0-3637 GCA_964526595.1 uncultured Akkermansia sp.
TGTAAATCGTCAGCATAAAGTGTACCGATAGAAGGTATATTGCTAGAAGGAGTTTTCAATTATTAATGTTTAAATTTAATTAATTATGGAAACACCAAGAAGAAAAAAACAAACAACAGAAAACTTCATCAAAGATGTAAGAAGAAAGACAAGAAGAATCTTTAGTTCAGAACAAAAGATTCAAATAGTCATGGAAGCCATGAGAGCAGAACTTTCTGTTTCTGAGATTTGTCGAAAATATTCGATTTCTGACGCTCAATTCTACAAGTGGAATAAAGAGTTTCTGGAGGCAGGTAAAAAGCGTCTAGCTGGCGATTTAACACGTGAGGCAACGAGTGATGAAGTTGCAGAGTTACGCAAGGAAAATCAACGCTTAAAAGAGATTGTAGCCGATTTGGTTCTGCGCTACGACATTGTAAAAAAAACATCGGAAATTTTGGGTTGAATGATAAATTCAAAAAATACATGCGTTTTACAGTATCAGAAAAGCAAGAATTAATCAAAATGGTAGTGGAATCGGAATTAGGTGTGAATCGCACACTTCGTGAATTAGGCTTGAATAAGAGCACTTTTTACAAGTGGTATAAATCCTATTCAGATCACGGTGTTGAGGGCTTAGAATCAAGCAAAAGAGGCTCTAGGAGGCAATGGAATAGCATACCACAAGAGCAAAAGAATTTAGTTGTGGAGTTTGCTTTAGAACGACCTGAACTATCGTCTCGGGAACTGGCTTATCATCTTACTGATAATCAGCAGATATTCATTTCTGAATCAAGCGTTTACCGGATACTAAAAAGTCGTGGATTGATTTCCCCACCTGCACATGTTTTTATCTCTGCAGGCGATGAATTTACAGATAAAACCAAGTTCGTTCATCAAATGTGGCAAACCGATTTTACGTACTTCAAGATCATTGGCTGGGGTTGGTATTACCTGAGTACAGTGCTTGATGATTTTAGTCGATATATCGTGCACTGGGAGCTTTGTGCAAATATGAAGTCTGACGATGTTAAAAGAACAATAGACAGAGCACTTAAAAAGGCGAAATTAGTCACTAAACAACGGCCTAAACTACTCTCTGACAATGGCTCATGTTACATTGCAAAAGACTTGAAAGACTACCTCAAAGAAAATGTTGGAATGAATCAGATCCATGGGAGGCCTGGACATCCACAAACACAAGGGAAAATAGAGCGGTATCATAAAAGCATGAAAAATGTCGTCAAATTAGATTATTACTATGCTCCAGAAGAACTTGAAAAAGCTCTTGAAAAGTTCGTTCACTACTACAATAATGAACGGTATCATGAATCCTTGAATAATTTAACGCCAGCCGATGTCTATTTGGGTCGCGGAGAAGCCATTTTACAAGAAAGAGAGCGCATTAAAAAGAAGACCTTGCTCGAAAGAAGAAAAGCGTATCAGAGATCAATTTTGTGTCAAAGTTTTGACAATCAAATAAAAATCAATAGTTTTGAATCAACACGAAACTCCAACTAGTGAAAAGTTCACTTTAGTTTGACGACGTACAACTCTCAAAATATTTTTGAGGAATAAATTGCATTTATGTCGCTACAGCTAACACCGCACAAGCACAAGCCCTTTATTGCTTGTTCAAATTAAAATTTCGGTCGATAAGGAAATTCTTTTACTTTTGAAATTAATCGCTCCCTAACCGGGCCTGCGCCTGTGCGGGGGACGTTAGGGTGCATTTGAAGTAGAGGACAAAAATCGTAAATTTGTAATATGACAGAAACGACAATTTATTCAATTGGACATGGAAATAAAAGTATCGAAGACTTCATTAATGAATTAAAGTCTTTTGAAATTCAATTCCTTCTTGATATTAGGTCAAAACCTTATTCAAAATGGAATCCTCAATTTAATCAGAATGAACTAAAATTTAAAGTTGAGGAATATGGAATTAAATACGTTTTTGTTGGCGATTCACTAGGTGGCTTACCGGAAGATAGAAGTTGTTATGATCGTAATGGGAAAGTAGTTTATGATTTAATAAAAGAAAAAGGTTTTTTTAAAGATGGACTTGAAAGATTAACCACTGCAAACGAAAAACAAATAAAACTTGCAATAATGTGCAGTGAATCAAAACCAGAAGAATGTCATAGAAGTAAACTAATAGGTCAAGAATTACTTAAACAACATATTTCACTAAAACATATAATGTCTGCGAAACAGATTAAATCCCAAGAACTGGTTATGATGGAATTAACAAAAGGCAAAGGTACAATTGATCTATTTGGAAATGAAACTGACTTTACATCTAGAAAATCTTATTAAAATGGAATTTTTTACAATAGGAGTTTACAACTCGACTGAACAACAGTACTTTAAGAAATTAACAGAAAATAATATAGATACATTTTGTGATATTCGACAACGAAGGGGAGTGCGAGGTTCTCAATATTCTTTCGTCAATAGCAACAGACTTCAAGAACGACTAAATGAACTTGATATAAAATATGGTCATGTAATTGATCTGGCTCCAACTAGTGAAATTCGTGAACTTCAAAAAGATGCTGATAATCAAAAAGGTGAGTTGAAACGGGACAGAAATAAATTAGGTCAGGTTTTTACGATTGCCTATAAGGATCGCATATTAAGTAAGTTTGACTTCGATTTTTTTATTGAAAAGTTAGAAGAGGTTGGTGCAAATAAAGTTGTTTTATTTTGTGTTGAAGAAAAACCTGAAGCATGTCATAGGTCTATTGTAACAGAGAAATTGGAAAAATTAGGATATAAAATAACTCATCTATAATGGAAATTTTAATTACCTCAAAAACGCATAAAGGAAATGCAGCATGCGTCGGTGGAATTCTTCTTAGTAACAATAGACTTGTACGCCTTTTAAACCCTGGTAATTGGGATCAGTATTCTGATACAAATTTTGATGTTGGCGATGTCTGGGATATTGAGTTTTATGACAGAGAGGAAATGGAACCTCCACACATAGAAGATATTATTATTCAATCAGAAAATTATATTAGGGATATTGGAGATATAACTAAATATATTAAAGAATGTGGTGTAACGATTTTTCAAGGAGGTCCTTCTCAAATATTCAACGGGCTTTTAGGATGGACACAAAATGGTGGTGGTTATATTGGAAACAAAAATAATCTTCCCGATAACAGCGTAGGATTTTGGATTTCAGATAAGGATCTAATTTTGGATGAAGACGAAAAACATTATATCTATTCTCATGATAATATTTTGGCTACACCCAAACGATTTCCTTATGTCGGTTTTGCACCAACTGTAGAAAAAATACCTCAGGGAACATTAATGCGAATGTCATTGGCACGTTGGTGGAAACCCGAAAATTCAGACATGAGTGAAAGATGCTATTTGCAGTTGTCAGGTTGGTACGGTATTGAGGATAAATCTGATGAAAAATTAATTGATGAGGACAATGAACTGCCTTTCTAATTAAAAACGTACCCTAACAGCGCCTAAGCGTCAGCACAAGATCTCACTTCGAAACAACGATAAACTTAAAAGAAATTAATAATAACTTCGGAACAATAATTTTTAGAAAGAGTTGTGCCGATCGCCTAGGCGCAAAACGTCAAACTGTCTAAAAACCTTAATAACTTTGTTGATAACCTGCAATGGTTAA
>CAZGJF010000085.1:0-3040 GCA_964526595.1 uncultured Akkermansia sp.
GAATTACAAAATATTGCTACTACCATAAGTAGCAACATTGCACCAAATTCAAATGCTTTCAATAAAAAGCCAAATTGTTTTTGTGCTTCCTCAGGAGTAAAACCAAGTAATTGAAACATACGTTCTTGAATTGCTCGGTCGTGGATACGAATTGAACCCCCGCCTAATTCAACTCCATTCATTGCAAGGTCATACGCATTTGCTCTCACTTTTCCTGGGTCAGAATCCAATAAAGCAAAATCTTCTGGTTTAGGTGATGTGAATGGATGGTGCATTGCATGATATCTGTCACTTTCTTCGTCCCATTCCAATAATGGGAAATCAACTACCCATAATGGTTTGAAAACGTTAGGATTACGCAATCCCAATTCATTTCCTAAATGCAATCGTAACTCGTTCATTTGTTTGCGTGTTTTATCCAAACCTCCGCACAAAACTAAAAGTAAATCGCCTGGTTGCATGTTTGCTCTTTCTGCCCATAATTTTAATTCTTCAGGACCATAGAATTTATCTACTGATGACTTTAATGAACCATCAGAGTTATATTTCAAGTAAATCAATCCAGTTGCACCAATTTGAGGTCTTTTCACCCAATCCGTTAAAGCATCTAATTGTTTACGTGTATATTCAGAACAATCTTGTGCGTTTATAGCAATTACTGATTCAGCATTGTCAAACACCGCAAAACCCTTGTTTTGAACAAGATCTGTTAAATAAACAAATTCCATCCCAAAACGAATGTCTGGCTTGTCAGAACCGTATTTTTCCATCGCCTCAGCGTAGGTCATTCTTGGAAAATCTTCGTCAAATTGAACCCCTCTTACCTCTTGAAACAAATGTTTCACTAAACCTTCAAACGTATTTAAAATATCTTCCTGTTCAACAAACGCCATTTCACAATCTATTTGAGTAAATTCAGGCTGTCTGTCGGCACGTAAATCTTCATCACGGAAACATTTGACAATTTGATAATAGCGATCAAATCCGGAAACCATTAGCAATTGTTTGAATGTTTGAGGTGATTGTGGCAAGGCGTAAAACTGACCTTTGTTCATTCTGCTTGGAACTACAAAATCACGTGCACCTTCAGGAGTAGATTTGATGAGTACCGGTGTTTCAACATCCAAAAATCCAAGAGAGTTAAGGTAAACTCGTGTTTCAAGAGCCACCTGATTTCTCAATCGTAATTTTTCCTGAACCGGGTTTCTTCGAAGATCCAAATAACGATATTGTAAGCGAAGTTCATCTCCACCATCGGTCTCATCTTCAATGGTGAATGGTGGCAACTTGGATGCATTCAAAAGAGTTAATTGCCTGACAACTATTTCAATATCTCCGGTTGATATCGCTTTGTTTTTGTTGGATCTTTCAATAACGTTACCCTCCACTTGAATCACGAATTCACGACCCAGTTTTCTTGCTTGCTCACATAGATTAGAATTATCTTCCATGTTGAAAGCTAATTGCGTTATGCCATATCTGTCACGTAAATCGACAAAAGTCATACCGCCCAAGTCACGGGAACGCTGAACCCACCCTGAAAGTACGACTGTTTTTCCAACATGAGAAATGCGCAATTCGCCACATGTATGAGTTCTGTACATAAAGTTCCTTTTTTTAGACAAATATAAGGAGAGTTTCCAACTTTGGCAGGTGATTGGGTTCTGTTAGATTTTTTAAATTAGGCGTTTTCTTACTTCACCTATTTCAAATGTTCATCCGACAAGTCTTAAAAAATGGTTTAGTAACAATAGCGTCCTAAACGTTTAAAAAATAAGAGGGAATATTTCGTATCTCAAATTATCTTTGAGTTGCACAACAAAAAACCCCCTCTTATGGCAAATATAACGTTGTTTTCTCAGATTATTTCAAAATTAGACCGATCAAAATTCAAGAAATTGGTCGATGAAAAGCAAACCGACAAGCATAACAAAGGATATACTAGCTGGACGCATCTAGTGTCAATGCTTTTTTGTCAGTTCGCAAAAAGTCAATCTGTTAGAGATATTAGTAATGGACTTCGTTCAGCTACTGGGAACTTAAATCACTTGGGTATTGATAAAGCTCCTTCAAAATCAACCATCAGTTATCAAAACAAAAATCGCAATTGGGAAGTTTTTAGAGATTACTATTATAAGCTACTCCAAAGTTTAGGACAGCACCCATCGTTTAAACAAACTAAGTTTCGTATTAAGTCGAAAATCTTTCTTTTGGATGCTACAACGATAAGCCTCTGTCTAAGCTTATTTGATTGGGCAAAATACAAAACAGCGAAAGGTGCTGTGAAAATGCATACGCTCCTTGATTTTGACGGGAATCTACCTGCTTATGTAAACATAACTAATGGTAAAACAGCCGACAATAAAGGAGCTTATGAAGTACCATTATTAAAAGGAAGTGTGATTGTTGCAGATCGATTCTATAATGATTTTTCACTTCTAAACATTTGGGACAGCAAAGGGGTATTTTTTGTTATTCGCCATAAAGACAACCTCCAATTTGTTTCTTTAAAAGAAAATGAGCTTCCAGAGAACAAGCATCAACACATCCTAAAAGATGAAATTATTGAGCTTAAAAATGAATTGTCAAAAGAAAAATATCCAGGTAAATTGCGTAGAGTTTCTGTGTGGGACGAAAAAAATGAACAAGTTATAGAAATCATTACAAATCAATTCAACTGGTCACCAAACACCATTGGTGACCTCTATAAAAGCAGATGGCAGGTTGAAATTTTCTTTCGCGATGTCAAACAGCTGCTACATATTAAATCGTTTATCGGAACAAGTAAAAATGCCGTAATGATACAGATATGGACGGCGTTAATTACAATCCTAATCTTAAAAGCATTAAAAGCGCAGTCTAAATATCCTTGGTATCTATCAAACTTAGTAGCGTTTATAAGACTCAACCTTTTTACAAAAATTGACTTGAAAGAATGGCTAGATTATCCGTTTGAAAAACAAGACAAACCCCCACCTATAATTGTTCAAGGGGTTCTATTTTGATAATGAAAGAATTTAACTCGGAAATTCAATAAAAT
>CAZGJF010000086.1:0-2164 GCA_964526595.1 uncultured Akkermansia sp.
TGTTTTGATACTTCAACATTTCAATCCACCCTACTTGGAGGCCAAACTGGAGTAAATGTGTATTATTTTGACCAAAATAATAATCCGTTGTCAAGTCCACTTGCAAATCCTTTCACAACAGGAACACAAGATGTTAGAGTGGTTATTGAAAATCCAATCAATACAAACTGTAAGGCACAATTAACTATTCCATTTGTTGTTAATCCTACACCAAAAATAGATTTAGAAGAAAACATAATTATCTGTTTACCGGCCACGCAAGCTTTGATCGATGCCGGAATTCTTGATGGTACACCAACTTCAGATTATACATTTCAGTGGTTTACCAATAATGTACTTAATGGTGTAACAACTCCAACATTTACCGTAACGACTCCCGGAACTTATAGTGTTGACGTTACTAATGCTTTTGGTTGTACAAAAACAAGAGTAATTACAGTTACCGGTTCAGAAATTGCCACGATTCAATCCATTGATGTAGTCGATTTAGCTGATGTAAATTCAATAACTATTAACGTTACAGGTCTAGGCGATTATGAATTTGCTCTTGATGATGTCAACGGACCATATCGCGACAGCAATTTCTTTGAAAATGTTCCTATGGGTCTTCATGATATTTATGTTCGTGACAAAAATGGTTGTGGTTCGCTTGGACCAGTTACTGTTGCTGTACTTGGAATTCCTAATTATTTTACACCAAACGGAGATGGCTACAACGATTATTGGAATGTTAAAGGCGTAAGTGCTCAATTTAATTATCTATCGACTATATACATTTTTGACCGTTTTGGAAAATTATTAAAACAAATTGGCACTACCGGTTTGGGTTGGGACGGAACATTTAATGGATATCAAATGCCTGCTGATGATTATTGGTACAATATTAAATTTGAAGATGGAAGAAGTGCTAAAGGGCATTTTACTTTAAAACGTTAATCACAATGAAAATTAGTTTAGTAGTCACACTACTTTTTTCTGGTTTAATTTATTGCCAGATGCCTAAAGTGACTAGTGGCAAAATAGAACATTTTGATAATTTCAAATCAAGTTTTGTTGATGCGAGAAATATTGATGTTTGGCTACCCAATGGCTATTCTGAAGAAGAAAAACATGCTGTAATTTATATGCATGATGGGCAGATGCTTTTTGATGACAACATCACTTGGAATAAGCAAGCATGGGAAGTGGACGAAACTGCAGGGAAGTTGAATGCTGAAGGTAAAACTAAAAAATTTATAGTGGTTGGCATTTGGAATAATGGCCAAAAACGCCATTTTGAGTATTTCCCTCAAAAAGCTTTCAGAAAACTTTCTGCAGAAGAAAAAGAGTTTGTCTCCAAAAGTTTAAAATTAAAAGAAAGAATAAATGATACTTTTAATCCTATTTCAGATAGTTATCTCAAATTTATTGTTACTGAATTAAAGCCTTTTATCGACATTCATTTTTCAACACTTAAAGATAAAGACAATACGTTTATTGCCGGTTCTAGTATGGGTGGTTTGATTTCGTTATATGCCATTTGTGAGTATCCTGATGTTTTTGGATCGGCGGCCTGTCTTTCGACACATTGGACTGGGATTTTTCAACTAGAGGACAATCCGGTTCCAGCTGCTTTTTTTGATTATATGAAAACCTATTTACCTGACCCAAGAACACATCGGATTTATTTTGATTATGGCGACCAAACACTGGATTCACTTTATCCAACATTGCAGAAACAAGTAGATATCATCATGACCGAAAAAGGATTTACCAATAAAAACTGGATAACCAAATTCTTTCCTGGAAAAGACCATTCAGAGAAATCCTGGGCAGAACATTTGTCTATTCCGTTAGAGTTCTTGTTGAAGGAATAGCCCTAGCCCGGATGGTAACGGCATCCTTTTTTGTTTTAATAAAAGCCCTTCAACTACGCTCAGGTTGACAAAACAAAAAAGATATAGTGGACAGCCGGAAACAGCTTCAAAAAAAACCAAACTCTCGAATTGGCATTTGGTATTTTTATTTAAAAAATTATATTTTGAAACGTTTTCTATCATTTTCATTCAAATAGATTTTGCGCAGTCGAAGTGACTTTGGTGTTACCTCTACATACTCATCTTTTTGAATGTATTCCAACGCTTCCTCGAGGCCAGCGGCGAAAAGTTTGAGGGCAAACAGAACA
>CAZGJF010000086.1:2174-2985 GCA_964526595.1 uncultured Akkermansia sp.
TCCAACGCTTCCTCGAGGGTGAATTTTATAGCCGGAACAATTTTATTCTTTTCATCGGCACCGGCTGAACGGAAGTTGGTCAGCTGTTTAGTTTTAGTGATATTCACGGTCATATCATCTCCACGGGAGTTCTCTCCAACTACTTGTCCTTCGTATATATCTTCATTTGGATCGACAAAAAACTTGCCTCTTTCCTGCAATTTATTGATAGAATACGGAATAGCTTTACCATTTTCCATAGAAATTAACGAACCGTTGATACGACCGGCTATTTCTCCTTTGAATGGTTCATAACCAATGAATCGGTGTGCCATGATGGCTTCTCCGGCAGTAGCGGTAAGCAATTGATTTCTCAATCCGATGATGCCACGTGACGGAATGTTAAATTTGATAATCATACGCTCCCCTTTTCCTTCCATAGAAAGCATTTCGCCTTTACGGACTGAAACGAATTCGACTGCTTTACCCGAAACGTTTTCCGGTAAATCGATGGTTAATTCCTCGATGGGTTCGCATTTTACGCTGTCAATTTCTTTTATGATTACCTGTGGTTGTCCGATTTGCATTTCGTATCCTTCTCTTCTCATCGTTTCAATCAAAACCGACAAGTGAAGAACGCCACGTCCAAACACCATGAATTTATCAGCTGAATCAGTATCAGCAACACGAAGTGCGAGGTTTTTTTCGAGTTCTTTTGCCAGTCTGTCTTTGATGTGTCTTGAAGTTACAAACTTTCCTTCTTTGCCAAAGAAGGGAGAATCATTAATTGTGAACAACATACTCATAGTTGGCTCATCGATAGCAATGGTTC
>CAZGJF010000087.1:0-2583 GCA_964526595.1 uncultured Akkermansia sp.
TAAAAATAAGAAAAACAATGCTTTTATATTTTTGATTATCATTTAGTTAATAACATTTTTACTAACAATCCTTATCCCGAACTCACGTTAACTTTAAATGATCGCACTTCCGGGATGGTTTGGATGAGCAAAGTTCATTGTAGAGATGCAGAAACTGTCAGAATTAAACTAAGTCAAATGCTTGATGAGATAAGACCTTTTATCAAATCTATAACAGGGGATAACGGTAAAGAATTTTCAGAACATCAATTTATAACTGACGAGTATTGTAACTTTTATTTCGCTAATCCATATAGCCCATGGGAAAGGGGATCAAATGAAAATATAAACGGCCTGATTCGGCAGTACATCCCTAAAAGTTCAGATTTTTCAACTATTACAGATGAGACAATCCTAGAAATACAAAACAAACTCAATCAGAGACCGCGTAAACGTTTTAACTTTGAAAATCCTATAATTGTTATGGATAAATTATTGTTTAACTCAGAAGTTGCATTTGTGGCTTGAATTTGCAAAATATAAGATCTATCTTTTACACATTATTATAATATTTTTTGAAAAACTAATAGGAAAATTAGATTTTAACATAAAGTTTCTTCGTGTTTTAAGCAAAAAGAACCTTAATAACCTCGTCTATTCGTCCACAGAGATGGAGCTGAATCTTAAACTTAGATGGCTCAATTCCTTTGTTATACTTTGAAACTATCATTTTTTGGAAACCCAACTTTTCAGCTTCCGTAATTCGTTGCTCTATCCGATTTACCGGCCTGATTTCACCGGATAAGCCTACCTCAGCAGAAAATGCAATGGTCTTTTCAATCGGCAAATCAGCATTAGAAGACAAAACAGCCGCTACGACTGCCAAATCAATGGCCGGATCATCAACTTTAATCCCTCCTGCAATATTCAAAAAAACATCTTTGGCTGCAAGCTTAAACCCGCATCGTTTTTCCATAACTGCTAACAACATATTCAATCTTTTTCCATCAAAACCGGTTGATGTACGTTGAGGCGTACCATACGCTGCCGAACTTACAAGTGCTTGAACTTCAATCAACATAGATCTCATCCCTTCCATAGTAGCTGCAATCGAAACACCACTCAATTGATTATCAGTATTGGTAATTAACACCTCGGAGGGATTTTCAACTTGCCTTAAGCCATCTCCAAGCATCTCATAAATACCCAATTCATTCGTGCTTCCGAATCTGTTCTTTATAGAACGTAATAAGCGATAGACATGATTTCTGTCTCCCTCAAATTGCAATACGGCATCTACCATGTGCTCCAAAACTTTAGGTCCTGCCAATGAACCATCTTTCGTGATGTGACCGATTAAAAATACGGGTACATTGGTCTGTTTGGCGTAACGAAGCAACTGTGCTGTGCATTCCTTGACTTGTGATATGCTTCCAGGTGAACTCTCAATTTGAGAAGAATACAACGTTTGAATGGAATCGATGATTAAAAGTTGAGGTTGTAATTCTTCTGCTTGTTTGAAAATATGTTGAAGGTGTGTTTCTGTCAAAATATAACAATACTGATTTTGTGGACCTATTCGTTCAGCGCGCATTTTGACTTGCTGTTCACTTTCTTCTCCGGAGACATAAAGTACTTTTAAAGATTTTTCAGCGATCGCCAATTGCAACATTAACGTTGATTTACCGATGCCCGGTTCTCCACCAAACAGTATTAAAGATCCTGAAACTAACCCTCCCCCAAGTACTCGATTCAATTCAGCATCTGATAAAATAAATCGGTTGTGTTCCTGATTTTGAATGGTATGAATTAGATGAGGTTTTGATTCTCTCGAAGAAGTTGAAAAAGCAACAACTGAAGGAATATTCTTTTCTTTTACTTCCTCAACAAATGTATTCCACTCCGAGCAAGAGGGACATTTTCCCAACCATTTAGGGGCTTCGTAGCCACAATTCTGACAAAAAAAAGCTGACTTTACTTTAGCCATAAATTTCCATCTATAATTCCATTAGTCTTTAACAATACGCAACATTTTACGCTTACCATCTTGAACTAATTCCAAATAATACAAACCTTCTGTCAAACCATGCCCTAATTTAAACAAACAATTATTTTCATACGGGTTAATCATTGTTTCCATTATTACTTTACTTGCTGCGTCCATTAATTTAATGGAAACAGGTTGGTTCTTGTCGCAACTTAAACTCAAGTTGAAAAAATCCTCAAATGGATTTGGATAAATTAATGCTTCGAAATCATCAATTTTCTCTTCATTTTCAACCGATTTTATTGCCTGACATGTTTTGTAGTAAACAACTACACTTGATGTATATCCGGGAACACATGCCCCACTCGACAATTTTACTCTAAAATAATTTGGTCCCGATGAAGGGTTGTTGACGGTATAACTTGGGGTCGTAGCACCTGCAATATCAGTGAATCCGCTCGTAGAAGATGAAGTAGAGACTTGCCATTGAATCGTTCCGACATAACCCGCTCCTAATGTCAATACCTTTGAGTTATCAGTTACACAAATTGCTGTTATTAATAAATTCCCTGAAGGATTAGTTGTGTTTTGTGAAATTGTTTTGATAACTATCGCAG
>CAZGJF010000088.1:0-2342 GCA_964526595.1 uncultured Akkermansia sp.
GAAACCGGCTAATGTAAAACCATAAAACTAGACCTTTGCTTGCACCGCCATTGAAGAACTTCCCTCCTCTGTAACGATGCCAATTGCGAACTACTGAAGCAAATCCGAAAATCCGGTTAATTGCTCAATTGATAAAAAACCAATAAATAGCGCAGCAAAATGGATCCAATTCGCTGCGCTATTTTTATGGAAATTGAAATTAACAGCCTGATATCCAGCCTCTTACCGCCATTAAATAGGGACAATTCAAACTTGACCTAACTTGAACTTTCCTGTGGAGTTTTGATTCGTACCTTTACATTGTTATTTTGAATCACAATATATTTTCAAAAGATTTATTTGACAACAAGACCACACTTGACCATTTTCTCTGCAAAAAATATTGATTGCGATATGTTTGAACGGAGAAATGAATCATTTACTTGACCATATTACAAAATCGAACAAACAATTGATAAATAAACTTAAACACGACAAAATGGACAACGCATTTTTTACATTCATTTCACCGTACCTGTCTTTTATTGATCACGGTCATCTTTACCGCAAACCCTTCAGCTGGCTGTATGCAGTAATTGGAGCTTCAAATCTGCTCGTTCCTCTTTACATACTGTACGGAGCAGTAGACAGTGATTTTTTTGACGCACCTGCAAAATTTGTTATTGTATTTTTACTAATCTGGCTGGTCATTGCATTTGCATCCTGGATGAGTTTTCAGTTGTGGTGGGATAGAAAAACAAAGGTAACAGCAACTTCTCTGCAAGGAGATGAATTCGTAGCAACACCAGTATTCTCGCATTTAATCCAGACATTGGGAGAATGGCTGGGGACCTGGATTGGCATAGTAGGTTTCTTCGTAGCCCTCTTTGCAACAATAATTTTAGGAGATGATGCCTCCTATTTGTCATACCAGATTGGCATTCCATTTCTTAAAACGGGCTTTATTTTCATTGGCCTCATGCCCATTTTGGGTTTTCTAATTATCGTTGGATCAAGGTTTTTGGCAGAGCAGTTTCGGGCGCTCTCATCTATTGCCAACAACACGAGAAGGAACTTGTGAGCGCATCAAAAACAACGTTGAAAACATTGTACTCAACAAGCATGGAAATTCAAATTCATGCAAAAAAAACAAGAAATTAATTTGTGATAATTATTATTAACCAACTCTTTTTCTGACACTTATGAAAATAACTCTATTTATTATATCTTTTTTGATGATCATTTCTTGCTGGGAAAAAAATGATAAATTTCTTGGTTGCTGGTATATCAACAGAACAGACCTCATCAATAATAAAATTTGCATCTCCAAAGCCAATGAAAATTATATCGTCGAGATCAACAACCTGAAATTGAGTGGAATCAGGGACAAGAGCATGATGAAAATTGATAACAAGGGACAGGAAATAAAGGCTGTGCTGACGGATAAAGATGAATTAATAATAGACGGAGAAACGGCCACGAGGACAAATCCAATACAGAAATCAGGTCAGAGTGTATTTGATCAAAAAGCAACCGATCAACCAACGACACAAAATACCCTTTCTGTGAATCCAACTGAAGGATTTGGCAATGCAACAATCATCGGACACAACGTTATTTTTAGAGAAAATCACTCAACAACAGCTAGGGTATTGGGTAATTTCAGTAACAACGAAAAAGTTCTGGTCATTGATGAATATCGTCCAATAAATCTTAACGAGGCGATTACGGCCAAACCGGTCAGGTTGTACAACGCTGCGGGCAATAGCCTTTACACACTACCGAAAGGAAAAGCCGTCCAAATAATAAGCACTTCCGATGGTTACTACGAGGTATCGTTCAAGCATACACAATACGGGGTTTTGTACGCAAAAATTTACAGTGACGATTTAGAGATTATTTCAGGTGACAAATGGTACAAAGTAAAAAGGAGTAATGGTAAATCAGGCTGGGTTTTTTCGAAGTTTCTTAATTATGTCCAATCATGAAGAAGTGGATAATAGTCACCTGTTTACTAAAAGTTTTTTACGGATGTACTAACTCAAACCAGATTGAAAAATACAATGCTGAAGAAAAAAAGCACTCTGGTGAACATCAGGAGAGTAAAGGCTTTTTGATTGAAGATAAAAAAGTTAACCAAGCCAGAAATTCCGTTGGCGAATACAACATTAGTTCTGATATCAAAAACTATTTGGTCGGCAAGATAGATTTTTCACAAGATAAGGGATTTGTGCTGGTTGACAGCAGATTTACAAGCAAACCGACTTATCTGAGAACACAGGTTTATGAGGCGTTCCTCAAAATGCAAAAAGCAGCTGCAGAGGATGACATCTCGCTGATAATTATTTCAGGTGCACGGAGTT
>CAZGJF010000089.1:0-253 GCA_964526595.1 uncultured Akkermansia sp.
CGGGTCCAAATTCTTCAGGAAATATAGTAGTAAAAATAACAGGAAATATTACTGCAACAAACTCTGAACATTCAAGAAGTATAAATTTTACGCGATACAGAGAATGGATTTCAGGAATTTCGACTTGTGAAATCGCGGATGATGAATTTCACATCACCGGATCGGGAACAGCAACAGGTAGACGAGGAATCGACATTCCAATAAACATTACTGAAAAAATTGTTTTAAAACCAGGAACTTGCAAATACCCATT
>CAZGJF010000089.1:263-2181 GCA_964526595.1 uncultured Akkermansia sp.
ATAGACATAGGGAGTTCAACACGCGGTGTAATTATTAACTTCGGTGTTGGAACTTGCGATAACATTGCAGAAGCTACTACGAAGCGCAGAAATAAAACGGTCCAGATTGATCTGGATACAAGACGGATTATTCAGTAATAAATAGTTCTAATATTTTAATAATCAACCGCTTTGTAGTGGTTGATTATTTTTGTAATTTGTTTGACGAGTTTATTTTTGTATTTATGAAACAACTTCTTATCATTTTATTTTCTATTATCTTCCTTTCGGAAATCACAGCTCAATCGCTTTATTTTCCTCCGTTAACGGGAACCGTGTGGGATACTATTGCCCCTCAATCATTGAATTATTGCCAACCTAAAATTGACAGTTTATATAATTTCTTGGAAACCAATAATACCAAAGCATTTATTCTCTTAAAAGATGGGAAGATTGTTTTGGAGAAGTATTTTGGTACACATACAGCAACAACACCTTGGCAATGGGCATCAGCCGGTAAAACAATTACTTCCTTCATGACAGGAATCGCGCAACAAGAAGGACATTTATCCATCTCAGATACCACATCTAATTATCTCGGTCAAGGATGGACAATATGTACTCCACAACAAGAAGAGAAAATAACCATTCGGCATCAACTCACCATGACCTCCGGGTTGAAAGACGATGTACCAGATCACTACTGCACACTTGATTCGTGTTTGATTTACCAAGCCGATGCAGGAACACGATGGGCATACCACAATGGGCCATATACCTTACTCGATAGTGTTATAGAAGTAGCAACGGGACAAACACTTAACAGCTATACTACCCAAAAATTAAAGAATCCAACTGGAATGACAGGGTCATTTTTCCCAGTGGGATACAACAACGCATTTTTTAGCAATGCACGTAGTATGGCGCGTTTTGGGTTATTGATATTGAACAAAGGTAATTGGAATGGCAACCAAATCATGACCGACACCAACTATTACAATGAAATGGTCAATACCTCGCAAACATTGAATAAATCTTATGGATACTTGTGGTGGTTAAATGGAAAACAATCGTTTATGGTTCCAACTTTGCAAACTGTTTTTCCTGGTTTCATGAGTCCTAATGCACCAGCGGATATGATTTCGGCTATCGGATCCGGCGGACAATTTCTTAATGTCGTTCCAAGTCAAAAATTAATCTGGTTGCGCATGGGCGATGAGCCTGGAAACTCAAATGTTCCATTTTTGCTAAATGATGCCATTTGGGAATATGTGAATGATTTGACTTGTGCAACTATTGAATTAGACGAGATAACTGATTTTGGTGGAATTGAACTTTATCCAAATCCATCAAGCGATTTCATTCAATTGAAAATCAAAAGCTATGAACTGCTAAAAGTTTCAGTTTATAATGCCAATGGTCAGTTACAATTTGAAACCTACAATCCACAATTTTCAATTGAAAAACTTGAAAAAGGGTGTTACTTTGTAGAGGTAAAGACAAACAAAGGTAAGCACCATCTTAAATTAATTAAGGAATGATAATTTTTGGTTTGACCACATGGACAAATGAACTAACTCTAAAATATAAAATTTGATAAAAAGACTACTTATTTCAATTTACTTTTTGCTTTTTGTTCTGACCATTTATGCTCAACAAGAAAGTCAAAATTGCGGCGCTGAAATTCCCACTGACCTATGGGAAAATGAGTTTCAAAATTTGATTTCTGAATATAAAACTAATCACAAAAATCAAATCAAATCCGACGCAATTTATACTATTCCAATAATTTTCCATATTATACATAGCGGTCAGACTATTGGAACATTTCCTAATATTTCACAAGGTCAGATTAATTCTCAAATTACGGTTTTAAATCAAGATTTTAGTGGCAACGGATTTAATTCTTCCAATTATCCTTCCACTGCTTTTACAAGTT
>CAZGJF010000090.1:0-1992 GCA_964526595.1 uncultured Akkermansia sp.
TGTCTTAATACGATAATGAGTTATCAAACTACCCCTGAAAAATTCTTAATGTTTTAAAATTAGGGCTCACTAATTATTAATGGAAATATGAAAAAAAGGCTGAATCGATCATAAGTCCAAAAAATTCAGATAGCCTTAAAATGAAGAATTAAATAAAATTATCATGCTTAACGCTATTACAATGTTGGCAAAGTAATTGAACATTTTCCCATGTATGGCTTCCGCCTTTACTGATAGGAATTATATGATCAATTGTTGCAAAAATTAGACGATTAGAAGTCGAAAAATTAATATCAGTCTCAATACCACAAGTCTGGCATAATCCTTGGTATTTTTCAAAAACTAAACTTCTAGAAACAGCATTATCAATCATTATGTCTTTTGAGTATTTGAGCATCCTTCTTTTAACTTGATCAAAATAATGTTTGTCGTAGTTTCGTTTCTTTCTAATCTGATCATAAATCTCAAAACATAACGAGGAGCAGGTTCCCGACCAACCAATTTTTAGGTTTTGGTCTTTTTTCTTTAGAGGAGCAAATGGTTTGTAATCTCCACCACAAATAGTGCAAATCTGCACCATACTTTTCTT
This sequence comes from uncultured Akkermansia sp., assembly GCA_964526595.1. GTDB lineage: Bacteria > Bacteroidota > Bacteroidia > Flavobacteriales_D > Crocinitomicaceae > M0103. The sequence goes on from CAZGJF010000090.1 coordinate 590, forward strand.
ACATCTTTCGCTACAGTTCCCTTTGTAGTAATTTACTGTTCCAATATAATCTTCGCCACAGATTGCATAATTATCAAAATAGATGACTCCACAGGTGATACAGGCAAACTCTGGTCCACCAAGATCTGTCGTATGAAAATCTTCCCAGGCTAGGTCTGTACTATGATTCTTAAATTTAATTTTCTTTACAACCTTATACCAAGCAGTTCTGAATTCAATCCATTCTTCAAAAATCATGTCCAATTCAGAATCATCGTAGTAATTTACAATTTCATTAAACTCTTTTGAGTCTTGAATATCGATGCCAAATAAATCATATGCTTCTTCCCACTGCTCGGAAAGTTCATCTATCCATTTGAATCCAAATTTGGATTGTAATTTGCTCAATACTTCTACACATTTATTATTTGACATTTAGAGCCCTGCTTCACTTGCTTTATCAATAAGTTCTTTTAGATTATTAACTTTATAAGAATCAATGGTCCATGATTCTGTATACCCGTCAAATTTTCCTGCTACATGCTCAGGCGATAGATCGGCTTTTTTGCTTTTCAAATATCTAAGAATTGCTTTTTCTAATTCTTGTGCAGTATGTCCATCCATCGGTCCACGTAACTCAAGTAATTCGAATTTGTTTTTCTTATGTCTTTTGAATCTTTCTTTAAAATCATTTGTAATTCCGATTTGGTAGAGTTCCCAACTAGGTTGAATCAAAAAATATACAAATGCATTTTGATTTGGATTAAAGCCCGAAGTTGCACAAGTGGGACAATTGCTTCCATTAGTTCTTACTGAACCAGCAGTTTGCCATTTATGACCTTCCGAACACTTCCATCTCAGTTTTTTTGCTGTTCCAGCAATTACAGTTTTTGGATCCCAACCATCTGCCTCTTTTGCAATCTCTGGATGAGTTGTCGCTAAATCGTTGTAACCAACAAGCAATTTTTGATTGCTACATATAGGACAATTTTGTCTACTGTGAGCCGTGGCAACCCAAGTGTGTCCACTTTTACATTTCCAGTTAAGTCTTTTGTGGGTTCCTGTAATAACGTTTTTGGGATCCCAACCATCTGCCTCTTTTGCGAATTCTGGATGAGTAGTGGCTAAATCGTTGTAACCAACCAAAATTTTTTTGTTATCACAAACGGGACAACCTTCTCCTTTTTTTCGCCCTGAACCAGGTGCAATCCAAATATGATTTTTTTTACATTTCCACTGCAATTTTTTGTGAGTCCCTGCAATTACTTTTTTGGGATCCCAACCATCTGCCTGTTTCGCTAATTCTGGATGAGTTGTGGCTAAATCGTTGTAACCAACAAGCAATTTCTGATTACTACATACAGGACAACCAACACCAGTAACTCTCGTATTACCCGAGGCTTCCCATTTATGTTGTTTATTAC
>CAZGJF010000091.1:0-1751 GCA_964526595.1 uncultured Akkermansia sp.
GTTGGCATGTGGTACCGGGCAAACTTCGCGAGTGGATGCATTGAATCAAGCAATTCATAAGGCAAAGCAATTTGGCTTCGATTTGAATGGTGCAAGCATGTCCTCTGACGCATTTTTTCCCTTTCCTGATTGTGTGGAGATTGCCCACAAAGCCGGCATTGCTGCTGTCATTCAACCAGGGGGCTCTATAAAGGACGAATTATCCATCGATTATTGTAATGATAACAATTTAGCGATGGTTTTTACAGGTACACGACATTTTAAACATTAATTATTAGAAAATTTACTAATATTTGAAACAAAAAGTCGAATTTTACGATTAACAAGCGGTCACATAAGTGATTAAGCAAGAACGACATTACAAAAAATGGGATTATTTAGTTTTTTGACTCAGGAAATAGCGATTGATTTAGGTACAGCAAATACTTTGATCATTTTAAATGATAAGGTTGTAGTTGACGAACCTTCAATTGTTGCCAAAGATATTCAATCTGGAAAAGTTGTGGCTATCGGTAAAAAAGCACAACAAATGCACGGTAAAACCCATAAATTGATTGAAACAGTTCGCCCACTTAAAGACGGGGTAATTGCAGATTTTCAAAGCGCCGAACAAATGATACGTGGAATGATCAAGATGATTAATCCAGGTCGTTCACTTTTCAATCCAACTTTGAGAATGGTAATTTGTATTCCTTCAGGAATAACAGAGGTAGAAAAAAGAGCTGTTCGTGATTCCGCTGAGCACGCTGGGGCTAAAGAAGTTTACATGATTCATGAGCCTATGGCCGCAGCAATTGGAATTGGAATCGATGTTGAGGAACCTATGGGGAATATGATCATTGATATTGGTGGTGGGACCTCAGAAATCGCAGTTATCGCACTTGGAGGAATTGTTTGTGATAAATCAATACGTATTGCAGGAGATGATTTTACCAATGATATTGAAGAATATATGCGTCGCCAACACAACATACTTGTTGGGGAACGTACAGCTGAACAAATAAAAATTGAAGTTGGTGCGGCATTGCCTGAATTAGACAATCCACCAGAGGATTTTGCTGTTCGAGGTCGTGATTTAATGACGGGGATTCCAAAGGAAATAATCATCTCATATGCTGAGGTAGCACATGCTTTAGATAAAACCATTTCAAAAATCGAAGAAGCAATTCTTAGTGCCCTTGAAATGACTCCTCCTGAACTTTCTGCGGATATTTACAAAACAGGGATATATTTAGCTGGTGGAGGATCCATGCTGCGCGGATTGGATAAACGAATTTCTGCTAAAACCAAATTACCTGTGCATATTGCTGAGGATCCGTTGCGCGCCGTGGCAAGGGGGACAAGTATCGCATTAAAAAATATCGACAAGTTCCAGTTCTTAATACGTGATTAAAATGCGAAAAGTCCAACGATAAATTGTTTGGACTTTTCTATCTTTGTACATGCGCAATTTGTTTGCCTTTTTTAGGCGATTCAGAGTATTTTTAATTTTTGTTGTTTTGCAAGTAATGGCCCTTTACAGCTATTTCTCATACGTCGCATACCCGAAATCCCAGTTTTTAACTACTACGAATTCAATTTCAGGCGCATTGCTTTCAGCAAGAAATAATGTTGTTAAACATTTTAATTTAGAGACAAATAACAAAGCGCTGCAATTAGAAAACATTTTATTGCGCAAAAGGCTCCCTGAAAGTTTTATGAAAATTGAGAATAGAACATTTAAGATTAATGATACAACTTATGAGGAACAA
>CAZGJF010000092.1:0-443 GCA_964526595.1 uncultured Akkermansia sp.
AATTCTATATCGTATGCTTCACATATGCTTTTGATTGTTTTTACTTGCTCAAAAGTAAATTCATTTTTTGATCTTGAATCATCACCAAAAACTCTTAAAGAGTTGTATAATTGAAACTTTGCAAAATCTGCACCACCAACTGCAGATTGTCTAATTAATTCTTCTATTAATCGAAAATCTCCATTGTGGTTAATTCCAATTTCTGAAATTATTTTTAACATTTTTATATTCCAATTTTTTTAATGAAAGTTTCAACAATCTTGTAGATTATTTCGTATTTTACGTGTCTTTCATCTTCTTCCCAAAATCTATCGCTTGATGGAGGATGAGTTAAAAATTCATAAGTCGGCCAATAATAAACATTTTTGTCTAAATTTTCAACAAAAAATTGATCAATTCCTGCTCTTAATCTAGCTTTTGATGAGCAATTAGAAATAAAAATA
>CAZGJF010000092.1:453-1560 GCA_964526595.1 uncultured Akkermansia sp.
GCCCTAAGAGGAATGGGAGACAACGATATTACAATGGAACAATTTTGATGTTTAGATCTTATCAATGAAATTATTTTATGCAAATTTTGAGAATTTTCTTCAGCAGTCAAAACTTTAAAAGAAAGATGTTTGGCTTTATCTTTACCAGGCCATTGCCAAACAGAATTACCTGTTTCTTTATCGTACCAAACTTCTGATAACCCTAAAGTTAGAATTATACAATCGGCATTTTTTACAGAATCATGACAAACTTTATGCATTTTTTTCAATACTTCTGGTTTTTAGTAAAATTGTTACTCGCTTAGGCGATCGCCCTTGCCCCGATTACGAGAAACAGCGATCGCTGTGGGTTGGGCTGTTTTTTTTCTTTCCCCTTTTACTACAACTGCCCTTCCGATGGAAGCCAGTCAATGTGTTGGTATTCGACAATGGGTGATACAGAAATGGCAGCAAAAAGGGTCCTCTCAATGGGTATTATTATTGGGAAATCCTTTTGTTTCGGGTGAGCATGGATTTGTTTTTAGAGCAGGTATTTCCTCTGATTTGCAAGCGGAGATGTTGTGTTTGGCCATGAACAAAAGGGTATTGGATTTGCGCAGCCATGGTTGGAAGGTCAATATTTGTTTAATCAAGGATTTTCACGCGCAGCGTGCTGAACTCCAACAGTCTTTGAACAGTTGTGGTTTTGCTACGATGGAAGCGGATCCTATCATGGTCTTGCCTTTGTTGAAAGAATGGAGTGATTTAGGTGATTACTTACAGGCACTTTCGAGCAAATTCAGATCCAAGGCACTTACCGCAAAGATGAGGTCCAATCAATTGTTGCAACAAGAATGGGATACCGAGACGATGCGCGCGCGTAAAGGGGAATGGTATCCATTGTATGAGCAGGTATACAAACACGCCCCTCATCGTTGGCTACAATTGTCCGCCGCCTCCATGATTCAAATGAAGGAGGAATTGAAAGACCAAATGATTTTTACAGCTTATCTTTTGGGTGAGGAAATGGTCGCCTTTTCGACAGCCATCATCGGCAGTGAGGAGATGGAGGCTCACATTGTGGGATTTGATTACGGGCGAAATAAAACTCATTATCTCTATTCAAGA